>PAYY01000023.1 GCA_002715465.1 Fidelibacterota bacterium
CTTAAGGGGCATGTTCTTCGTATTGGAGAATCGACAAAACAATTCTGGGTAGGTGCTTCCAAATTACCTAAACCGCTTCGCGGTCAATTATTTGACGGACAGATTACAAATGTGAGATTTTTTGATTATTCTCTAAGTAACTCAGATATCAAGAAATTAGTAAGTGGGGCAAAAAATCGAAAAAAACCAGTGTTAGATTGGAAGCCTGAGAAATCTAGAGAATCAACAAAAGTCGTCAAGGGTCCAATAAGACTCCAGTCCGACACCAGTAAGATACGATTCTCAAATATCTGGGTGCAACCACTGGGTGGGGAATAAAAAGTTAGGAGTACAAAATGAGTGAAATTGTTAAAGGATCTGATTTGTCTGAAAAGGAAAAGTCAATTCTTTTCTGGGCTAGTTTTCTATCATTAGGAGCAGCTGGATTTGGTTTTGCTTTTCGTGTAGCTATGGGAGGCGTTTACGGAACTGAACTCGGTCTAACCAACCTTCAGATTGGACAAGTTTTTGGAGCAACTTTATGGCCTATAGCGATAACCATGATAGGCTTTAGTTTAGTTGTAGACCGAACAGGCTATAGAGCGCCAATGTATGGTGCATGTGCACTGCAGGTTCTCTCAGGAATTGGGACATTCTTTGCTGAAAGCTATGGTTCTCTATATATGTTCGCAGTTCTAGCAGGACTTGGACATGGAATAATTGAAGCCGTAATTAATCCGATGTGTGCTGCCATTTATCCCAAAGAAAAAACAAAATGGTTAACAATTCTTCATGCCGCTTGGCCAGCAGGCCTGGTAGCTGGAACATTATTAATTATTAGTTCTTCTGTCATATTTGACGGATGGCGAATTCATGCTTTCTGGATCGTTATTCCCGCTATAGCATATGGTGTTATGCTCCGTGAAAGTGTTTTTCCCGTTGATGAACGAGTCGAAGCAGGTGTTCCTTATATAGAGATGCTTAAACAGATAGGATTCCTTAGTGCTTCTCTTGCAGGCTTTATGATGATTTATGAAATTGGAAACCAAATTGGCAACTTAACATCATGGACACCACCATCAAATTGGTTCACCTTAAGTGTAATATTAGGTCTTGTCGTAGGTGGTGCATTCGGGTTCTATACAAAATCTATTGGAAGACCTTTGTTTTTCCTTTTATGTGTATTAATGATCCCTATTGCAACTGCCGAGTTAGGTACTGATCAGTGGATTCAAAAACTAATGACCCCTGTTATTGGCGGTATGGGACTTAACCCTGCATTTGCTTTGGTTTTCTCAGCATCAATCATGCTATTTTTCAGAGTTTTTGCAGGTAATGTCTTGAAATTCTTTAATCCACCATCACTTCTTTGTTTGAGTGGATTGTTTTCAGCCGTTGGTCTCTGGGGATTATCAGGGGCTTCAGGAATTGCCATACTGGGTGCATTTACTATTTATGCTCTAGGTCAAACTTATTACTGGCCTTGTATATTAGGTTTTACATCTGAACGGTATCCCGAAGGTGGAGCACTCACTCTAAATACTGTTTCAGCTATAGGATTGCTATCGGTTGGTATCATTGGTGGTCAACTTCTTGGAGTTGCCTTTGACAAAAGAATCCATTCTGGAGTTTCAAAAACAGTCCCAGCAATGGTTGCAGCTGCGGAAGAGGACAAATCATTCCTTGGTATGTCTCATAAAGCTATAATCCCCGCAAAAAAGGATGCCTATATTTCTACCCTTTCTTCTTCTGAACAAACGCGGGTAAAGAACGAATTTGCAAAGGTAGATAACCAGGCCGGGCGAGATGTGCTGACTTATGCGGCTAGATTCCCAGCAATTCTGGTCATTGCTTTTGGTGCCATAATGCTCTATTTTAGATCTAGAGGTGGTTATAAACCAATTGAGCTTGTTGACCATGCTGGTAACAGTAGTGGCTAAGCTGGAATTAGATAGTTAGTTAATCAATGTGATATTATTAGTTTCAACTTAAGGGAGTATAATAACAAATCTGTTTCTCCCTTAAGTTAAACTGGTAATAAAAAATTCAATTTTAATCCTAATAAAAGATATCAAATGGCAGAAAAACTTAAAGTTAAAGGAAATATTAAACTTGGCACTCTTGCCACTCATTTAACATTTGCTGGAGGCATCGTTCCAAATGAAGATGGGCGACTCCCTAGAACTGAATCTGGTGAAATAAAAATTGTGAATGGGATCTCAAGATTAAAAGAACTTTCTCAAATTGAATTAAATGCAACTCAATTCTCATATTTTCCTGGCCTCAATGAAGATGATGTTTCTGAAGTAATAAGTAAACTAAGAAATATCGGATTGGAAATTCAATTTATTCTTATGGTGGGTGGTGCTGACCCCATGAATCCTAAAGATGAAGATGCTGTTGCTGATATGCTGTTAGCGGGTGTAGAGACTGCAAAAAAACACAATATTTCTATCTGCTCATCTACTTCTATAGAGGAGTGGATGCAAGATGGTGCTTTACCTAAAACAGGTAAAGCTTATGAAGCAGCTATTGAACAAAATGTAAAACTTCACTCAAGGGTTTTCTCTGAAGGGAATATTGCTAATTCTTGCATAAAAGAATGGCACATAGAGTTTCTTCGATCAATTGAATTTGAAACTTTTACCAATCTTCAGAAAGCATGGGATATCGTTAATGCCATGGATGAAGGTGTTGGACAAAAATTTTATAAAGTATTGATCGATACAGCCCATTGTGGTGATTCAGATCTTTCTATAGATGAAAATATTGATATTATACATGCTATCGGTCAAGCTGACCAACTTGGAATCTTCCACGCTTCCTCACCAACTACTCGAGGGTGTCTATCTACAGATGATGGATGGATCAGTGCTCTTTTAAGAGCTTGTTCTGAAACAGGAAAATTAGAATATGTTTTAGTAGAGATTTTCCACCATGCTGATGAAGGTCTAGTTCCTTTGAGAGAGCGCGTTAAAGGACATGGTGTCGATACCACCGATGGTAGAAGTTATGACCAACTTATGCTGGATGGAATCTCAGATATGGCACGCCGACTTAATAACCTCACAGTAAGGAATCTACTTTAAATTATCTATATTACTCGGTCGTTCCCTCCATCGATGGGAATCTGTGCTCCTGTTGTAGCACTAAATATATCACTTGCTATAACTGATACTAGATCGCCTACTTTCTTTGAAGTTACTTCTACGCGCAAAAGGTTTTTGCATTTATACTCTTCAACTGTCAAATTATATCTTGCTGCACTATTCTTTAACGCCTTATCAGTCCATAATTTAGTATCAAAAACTGCGTCAGGATGAAGAACATTAACACGTATCCCTTCGTGAGCTAGTTCTAGAGCTGCTACACGAGCAAGTTGTGTGACAGCAGCTTTACTGACTGAATAGGCTGAGGCGCCAGCTCCGGGTGCTTCATAATTTCTAGAACCGATAACAATGATTGAAGGATTTATTCCATGCCGGAGGTACTTAATTGAATTAGCCATTAATGAACGAGTTGCATCAAGATTAATACTCATAGTTTTATTCCAACGGTCTTGACTGATTCTTTCAATATTTTCACCACTATAGAATATTCCCGCATTACAAACCAAAATATCTAAACCACCATAAGTTATAACAATCTCTTCAATGACTCTTTTTACTTCTTCCTCATTAGTAAGATCACATATTTTCCCAATAGCGCCAATCTCTCCCATTATAGATACTACATCTTTATTAATGTCAAGTCCAATTACGACCGCACCTTCATCAACAAATGAGCGACAAGTAGCTTCACCAATACCTCCAGCTGCACCAGTAACAATAGCAATTTTACCTTTATGTGAAGGTTGAATCCCGCCAGATTTGGCAAGCTTAGCCTGTTCAAGGCTCCAATATTCTAACTCAAATATATCTGATTCTGGCAATGCTTCCCAACCCCCTAGCGATTCTCCAGTCTGGATTGTCCAACGAGTATGCCTCCAAATATCAGAAATAATATTGCACTCCTTTGTTGATGAACCAAAAGCAATAGTTCCATTCTCAAGCCATACTCCAGCCCGTGGTGCACAATCAAGCATAATTAGGTTTTCTTGTTTATTTCTTTTGAAATAGTCTCTGTATTCTTGCTCATAAATTCCAATTTCAGGTATAGAATCTTTAGGTTTTTTTTCTAGAATAACTGGAATCCTTTTTGTCCTAATTACATGGTCTGGTGTAATAGGACCACGCGTTGAAATTTTTGAAACATCATCTCTCATCGCATAGCCTTGGGCATCATCAGAACAATCAAGCATAGCTAACTGAGGAGATCCTCGAGAAATAGATACAGCATTTCGAATTCTTGCTAAATCTTCCAGATTGATTTTTGATTGCGATACTCCATGATCTATCACTCCTTTAGATAGGATATAATCTTCTGCTCTATTAACTAATTCAATCATGTTTTCGTACGATTCCTTTGGATCTTCACTAAAAGTAAAAACGCCATGATGATGTAGTATAATTCCTTTGAATTGATTGATATCAATATCCTTAATTGCCTCATTTACTTGCTTTGATAGTATGAATCCAGGCATTACATACGGTAAAATCAAACAGTCAGAAAAAACTTCAGCTATAATATTTTCACCTTTTGGGTTATTAGAAAGAACAAGGACTGCATCAGCATGGGTATGATCTACAAATTTTGAAGGAATAATAGCATGAAGGATAGCTTCTACAGAAGGTGCTGGAGAAGTTTGGTCTAACATATTGAATCTTAATTGACTAGCCATGTCAGTATCGGTTAGGGTATCTAATGTTGCTAACCTTTGAGTTTCGGCTAAACGTAATGCGGGAAAGCCTGGTTTTTCAATTGTCTTTAGATCCCAACCACTACCTTTAACTAAAAGCACTTCTACTTCGTTGCCAAAAAAATCTTGTGTTATACTTTTTACAGATGTATTNCCACCACCATGCATAACTAAATTTTCATTAGATCCTAACAGTCTTGAGGTATAAACCCGCATATCAAGGTCACTACCTGAAAAGGCTTTTGCCTCTGAGTCAATCCACAAACTTTTCATGAATAAATCTCCAAAATTTCTAAGTAAGAATATTTAACAAAAATTTTTAATAACCCATGGTACAACAGCTTCAACTAATTTATCGTAATGTCCTTCAAATTTATGGTCACAATCAGAAATTGTCACTAGATGAGTTTTTCCATAAGAAGCTTGTTCCATATCAATAGAATCTTGAATTGGAACTAATTCATCTTTATCTCCGTGAACAAAAAGTAATGGGATATTTATTTTGCTTCCTAGATTAGTTAATGTCTCTATCTCTTTTGCATCTTCAAGCAATTGTTGTGACAGTGGACATCCTTCTCTACCCAACATCAAATCACCAATAGATAAATTGCCAAACTGTTTATCAAAAAAATCTTTTACGTTTATCATACCCGCAAGAGAAACTAAAGCTTTTAATCGTTGATCAGTTGAAGCCAATTTCAGACCTACTGCAGCACCCATACTATGACCAATAAAAATTGATGGTCTATTTTCTACGAAATCAAGGACCGCACTCAAATCATTAACTTCTTTAGAAATTGTAGAGTCAGAAAATTTTCCATCGGATTCCCCATTGCCAGAGAAGGTAAAACTTAGAGTTGAGATACCTTCAGCAACAAGTGCATCATTTAGAATATTTAAATACGGTCTACGATGATTTGAAGTTACACCATGAGAAAAAATTGCTACAGACTCACCGTTATCATAATAATCACTATCTAATAACTCTCCGAAATGATTAAATATTTCTATCAGATCTATTCTCCTTCAATTAGACCAATCAAACGATCTACGCATTCACGAACAAATTCTGGGTCTTCTGCATGAGTATGTCTTTCTACTAATTCAATAGCATCAGGTAATCCTGAACGTATAGTATCAAAGAAAATTGCATCACTATCAGTGTCTCGCAAAACACCTCCTGGACGACCGTATGTTCCAGTACCATCAGTTGGTAACATCAAGATAGCATTCCCCTTTGTGTGTTTAAGGCGTGTAAGTATATCATTCGCAACGGCTATAATCTCATCACCTACCAACCTTGGTACAAAAACAACAGGGCTATGAAAAACATAATTATGATTTTTCCACTCATTAGGAACTTCATTGGGCGGGACAAGGATACCAAGATGTTCAGCCCCACCTGGACACAACACTTGTGGAATGCCAAGTTTGCCAGCGACAGTAAGACGTTCAGGCCCACCCGCCCTTAGGACTCCATACACTTCATCTGCTATTTCTCCCATAGCATAATCGAAAACTCCACCTATCAATCCTTCTTTCATCATTTGTTCCATTGCTCTACCACCAGCACCAATCGCATGAAACACTACAACCTCATATCCTTTTTCATGGAAACGTTCAATAGCAATCATACACCCTTTTGTTAAAACTCCAAGATTAGACATACCTATGAGAGGCTTATCTGATTTAGTTTTTTCAAGATTAGCACCTGCTAATGCCATTCCATATGCCGCACCCGCTACATTAGCCAAAATCTTCCTGGAAAAATCATTTAAACCAAGAATATCGCTAACAGAAAACATCATCGTTATATCTTTGATATCTACAAAAGGAGCCGTATCTCCTGATGCAACTGTTGATAACATAACCTTAGGAAAACCATAGGGAAGAGACTGCATCACTTGAGCGCAAAGAGTTGTACCTTGACTTCCTCCTAAAGCAATGAGCCCATCTATTTCTCCTTTAAGTAATTTTTCATTTATTATTTTTATAGAACCTTTAATTAAAAAAGGGGTTGCATCTTGGCGACTTGGATTTTTAAGAATTTCATCCATAGATCCACCACCTTCATTGGCTACCTCATGGTTAGAAATATCTATGGGCACAGTAACTTTACCAATTACACCTACGTCAATAAGTATAGCATGTCCCCCTAGACTTTCAATTTCCTGTCTAATAAAATCCGATTCAGCACCTTTAGTATCCATTGTCGCAAGAATTGCTATAACCTTTGACATAATCTCTTCCTCCTTCAACTCTCTGAAAATTCCAGATTAGCAAATTCTTCAGCCACTTCAGTTACAGCTCTTTCTATAGGAAGTCGTTCAGTTGATGAACCAGTCCAAAAACCATGGCTTGAAGTATTGTCAAGCATAAACTTGGCATCAGGTGGATTCTCCATTGCTGCACCATGTCCAACTAAAATAATGTCTGAATTAATTTCTTTAACTTTTTGGAAGACTGTCTCTGTTTCTTCAGCTGTTTCATCAATAGTCATTCCTTTATCATAACCAGTCCTACCACCTTTTGTTGTCCCAGCATGATAACAAAAAATATGTGGTTGAGCTTGTTGTACAAGCTCAATTGAATCTTCTTCAGAAAAAGCAAGTCCAATAGTAACCATATTCATTTCCTTCGCAAGAATTAGCATATCTATCTCATTCTGAAGTGTAATTCCAGAACTGTTTAAAACCCTAAAAATCTCACTGTCCTTATCAACATAGCTTATTGATGGACCAATATTTGAAACTGAATTGACTCCCATGCGCTTACAATCTTCAAGAACCATTCTCATATCTTTGAGAGGGTCATTAGAGTTTAGGCATGCACAAACAAAAGCTTTGCCAGCCATTGCAGGCATAATATCTTCTCTAGTATAATCTAAAGTCTGTTGGTTAGAATCAAGAATTGGCCACATCATTGACATGGTTCCCATACCATTTGCCCTTAAACGAGCACCTGAAAATGTGTTTATACAATCTGCACCTGCTTCTTCTAAAAGTTTTGCTACAAGTCCACTTCCAGCACTTGATATCATAATTGGTTGTCGGTTAGAAATTTTAGATCTGAGTCTAGTTAAAATAGCTTTCGTAGAAATTCTCTTTGTGATCATGTCAACCCCTTAATTAATTCTGCTATAACAATATAGTATGCAGGTATTATTGAAAATACTAAATTCGAAATCATTATTCTACTATAGAATAAATTGGAATCTAAATATTTTGTTTTTGAGGTTCAGGAATTAGAGTTATAATGCTATTGTTTTTAGAGCTTGGTTAACCCAAACATCCTTTCCTAAAGCTTTCTGAAAACTAAAATTAAGGAGAAAAATCATGCCCTTTGTTGAAACAAATGGAATCAAAATGCATTATGAAGAAAAAGGTGAAGGTGACCCTCTCATCCTTATTATGGGCTTTGGAGCCCCCGGTACTCTTTGGGAGTTACATGTTAATGAATATTCCAAACATTTCAGATGTGTGATGATTGACAATCGTGGTGTTGGACAATCTGAGCAACCAGTTGGACCTTATTCAACGTCTAATATGGCAGATGATACAGCTGGTCTGATGGATTCTCTTGGAATAGAAAAAGCAAGAATTGCTGGTATATCAATGGGAGGTGCCATTTCTCAACAACTTGCCCTTCGCCACCCAGAAAAAGTAGAATCTATGGTTCTGATAAGCACATGGGGTTGTTTTGATCGATATGCTACTACAGTATATGAAAATTTAAAAAAACTACGTCGTGTAGCTGATCCAGGTGACTTTATGGAACTTCTTCAACTATGGATTTTTGCTACTGATTATGTTGAAAATAATTCTAATGGTTTAATAGAAGGACAAGAAGCCGCCAGAAACAATCCAAAACCTCAGTCTCAAGAAGGTTTTGACGGTCAACTTGATGCATGTATTAATCACAATACCATTAATCAACTTAATGCTATAAGTCAGCCTACATTCATTGTTGTTGGGATTAAAGACATTTTTACTCCTCTAGCTTTTTCGGAAGTTCTCCATGAAAAAATTAAAGGGAGTAAAATTTGGAAAATTCCTGATACTGGTCACGCTTGTCATTGGGAAGCACTCGATGAATTCAATCAAAAAACAACAGATTTTTTATTAAACAATTAATTGATATAGGATCATTTTTTTTGTACTTATACTATAATTATTTCAATTTATTCGCTTTAAGAAATAAGGTCTTCTAATGAAAAAGTATGCAATTGGTTTAGATTATGGAACAAACTCATGTCGTGCATTAATTGTCGATCTTTCTGATGGTCTTGAGGTATCCTCATCTCTTTTTAATTATCCTTCGGGTGAAGCTGGAGTTCTAGTTGATAAAAATGATCCTAATTTAGCTCGTCAAAATCCGAAAGATTACTTAGATGGTGTCACTTATACAATCACGAACTCTATTGAAAAAGCTATAGAAAACGACCCCTATTTTGA
Organism: Fidelibacterota bacterium; assembly: GCA_002715465.1. The sequence continues at coordinate 9,232 of PAYY01000023.1, forward strand.
TGCAAGTGCCATAGTAGGTATTGGGGTAGATACTACTGGTAGTAGCCCTATACCAGTAAATGAAGAAGGTACTCCAATGAGTTTCCTTCCTGAATTCAGTGAAAACATTAATGCTATGTGTTGGCTGTGGAAAGACCATACTAGTTTTAGTGAAGCTAAGCAAATCACAGACTTAGCTGCAGATATTCGTCCTCAATATCTTTCAAAAATCGGTGGTACATATTCTTCTGAATGGTACTGGAGTAAAGTATTGCACTGCAAAAATATTGACCCAAAACTATTTGATTCTATTGCTAGTTTTGTTGAACTATGTGACTATATACCATCTGTACTTACCGGACATACTCAGCCAAATAATATCAAGCGTAGTATTTGTGCTGCAGGTCATAAAGCTATGTACAATAAGGATTGGGGTGGTCTACCTGATCTTGAATTCCTATCAAGACTTGATCCAGCTCTATGTAAAATTCGAGAAAATTATTCTGTCGAAGCTTTTTCTTCAGAGGAATCTGCTGGAGTCCTAAGTGAAGCATGGGCCAATCGCTTAGGGTTAAAGTCAGGTATTTCCGTAGCTGTGGGAGCCTTTGATGCACATATGGGGGCTGTAGGTGCTGGAATCAAAGAAGGTACTTTAGTCAAAATCCTTGGTACAAGTACTTGCGATATAATGGTTCAAAACAATCAACAAAAACTTAATGATATTCCAGGAGTTTGCGGTATTGTAGATGGATCTGTCATGAATAATTACTTTGGAATTGAAGCAGGTCAATCAGCTGTTGGTGATATTTTTTTGTGGTTTGTAAATAATCTCACCCCCGAAAATTATGGAAAAAGTATAGATGAAAAGTTTGAAAAACTAGAAAAGCAAGCAGTCATTTTGAAACCCGGAGAAACAGGTCTACTTGCTCTTGATTGGAATAATGGAAATAGAACAATACTCGTTGATGTGCGATTAAGTGGCTTATTACTTGGTCAAACTCTACATACCACTCCCCACGAAATTTTCCGTGCCTTGGTTGAATCTACGGCTTTTGGGGCTCTTACAATAATTAATCGTATTGAGGATTATGGTGTAAAAGTGAACGATGTAGTGAATTGTGGTGGGTTAGCTGCAAAAAGTCCGATGCTTATGCAAATTTATGCTGATGTAATTGGAAGGCCAATGAGAATATCCCGAAGTGACCAGACACCAGCTTTAGGTGCGTCAATTTTTGGCGCTATTTCAGCTGGTGAATTCAACGACACCTTTTCGGCTCAATCAGTATTAACGTCTATAAAGAAAACATATGAACCAGATAGTAAAAATCATGAAATCTATCAAAAAATTTACCTTCTATATAGTAAAGCCCATGATGCGTTTGGAACCAGTGAATGGTCTGGAAGTATGCATAATATTATGAAAGATCTCCTTGAGATTCGAGATCAGCAACGTTCCTAATTATAAGATCAATATGATTTGGAGATTTAATTATGAATGATAGACTTACAAAATTAAAAGAAAAGGTATGTAAAGCAAATCTTGATCTCGTAAAATATGATCTTGTAACTCTTACTTGGGGAAATGTAAGTGGTGTTGATCGAGATGAAGGTTTAATTGCTATTAAACCAAGTGGTGTTGATTATGAAAATTTACAACCTGAACATATGGTTATAGTTGACCTTGATGGCAATGTAGTTGATGGAAACCTTAGACCATCATCTGACACACCTACTCACGTCAGACTCTACAATGCTTTTGAAGCTATAGAAGGTGTAGCCCACAGTCATAGTCTTTTCGCCACGATGTTTTGCCAAGCATGTAAAGAAATTCCCTGTTTCGGGACTACACATGCAGATCATTTTCATGGAAAAATTCCACTAGCTCGGTTTTTGACTCCTAATGAAGTAGAAGAAGACTATGAAGGCAATACGGGCAATGTAATTATCGAAAGGTTTACAAAACTAAATCCTATCGAAATGCCAGGTGTTTTAGTCTCAGGTCACGCACCTTTTGCATGGGGAAATTCACCAAGTGATGCTGTAAATAATTTGCTGATACTTGAACGGGTTGCAAGAATGGCCATTGGGACAACCCAGCTAGATCCAAAATCAAATTCAATCCCTGATCATATTTCAAATAAACATTATGAAAGGAAACATGGTAAAAATGCCTATTATGGTCAAAAAAAATGATCTTAAACTAAATTATCCATTTAATCAAAAAAAATCTTTGCCTTTATTTAAACACTTTCTCTTTAATATAATTCTCCTGAGTAGCATTTGTATAGCTCAATCTGATCAGGAAATGATACATGAATCGCAATATATCCTTGATGAGATTATAGTTGTTGGTGATAGAGTAGAAGAGGTCTTAAAAAAATCAACGTCAGCAACAGCTGTTTTGACAGAATCAGAATTAAATTCTATCCCATCTAAAAACCTAGCTGAAGCATTAAACTATTTAACTGGAATTGTTTTCGTAAATCAAGATGCCTCAGGAAATAAACCAGTTCCAATCATTAGAGGATTTTATGGAGGAGGGGAAGCAGAATATATTTTACTTAATGTAAATGGAATCCCAATCAATGATCTTACTTCAGGATTGATAAACTGGAGCCTAGTTCCTATTGATAACATTAAAAGAATTGAAATTACTCGAGGAGGTGGCTCAGCTGTATATGGGGATATGGCAATCGGAGGTGTAATTAATGTTATAACAGAAACTGACGAATTAAATAAAAATACTAACTTAAATATCATAGGAGGGCAATTCGGTAATAAAGGAATCAACGTTAGCCAAAGTTTTAGATTTAGCAATCATGGTCTGCAATTAAATGCGAATCTAATTCAAAACAACGGGTTTAGAGATCACTCCAAATTTGAAAATAATAAAATTAGTACGAGCTATCTGAATAATAGTCTTCCGATTGGAAAACTACGATTGAATTTTGATTATAGCAGTTTAAATCAAGATGAAGCAGGACCTCTCACTGAAGAATTGCTTAAGCAAAACCGAAAGCAAAGTAACATGATGTTTTCTAATGACAATCAACTAAGAGAGCAATTAGACTTTGCTATAAGTTTCATTTCCTCAGAAAAACAAAATAATAAGGTTCCTCCATATCAATTATCAGTACGAGCAGGTATGCGTTCATACGATCAGACCCAGACTCGAACTCTTCAATTAACTTCACAATTGGGTGACAGTCAATTAGAAGATCAAGACAATCAAATTTTGTGGGGTCAAACCCAGTATGAGCAAGATTTTGAAAATACGAAATTTATTGCTGGAGTAGAAACCGAATTTGGTGTTTTTAATAGCAAATATTATGATATTGTAAAAACAAGTCAACTTTCCAATGGAAGTGGGCAACGTTCTAAATGGGGTTTTTATGTAGAGGGAAAACATGCTTTTAACAGAAAAATTGGTGCTACTCTAGGTACACATTTTGATTTGATTGAAAATAGCGGAAAGGTCAATGAAATTCCTCAAGATAAATCAAAAATAAATCATATTTCACCAAGAGTTGGATTACATTACCAATATCTTGAACCTCAATTCTTTGAAGGAAATTTTTTCATCAATTGGTCTAAAGCTTTTAAAGCACCTTCACTTGATCAACTATATGACACCCGAATAATTAACTTCTACTATCAAGAAATCAATTATTCCAATCCTTCATTAGTACCACAGGAATCAACAAATCTTGATCTAGGACTTTATCAGAAATTTGGATTCCCATCTTCTGCTATTGCAGGAGAAATTAGTCTAGCTTACTACAACTTGGATATAAAAAATGAAATTGATTTCGATATGGCTACTTTTAAATATGGCAATATAAGTAAGAGTATGCATAGTGGAATTGAAGGTTCTTTCGGCCTATACTTAGCCAATCGTATTCGCCTAAATAGTACTTTTAATATTATGGATGTAACGTTTGGTGATGGTGAGAATAAGGGAAATCAATTAAAAAATATACCTAGAATTACATACACTAACCGATTCACAATTAAGGTTAATTCCATCATAGATTTTGTAGTTGCTCATCGTCTTTTTGGAGAAGCTTTTCTTGATGATGCTAATACAGCTTCTTTACCAGCATATAATGCTATTGACAGTAAGTTACAGTTAAAGTTAGATCGTTTTAGTCTAAGTTTTGATATCTTTAATATCATGAATAAGCTGTATAATAGTGGTGGCTATATGCTTTTTGATCCTTTACTACAAGAGAACGTGAAGTTTTTATACCCCTCTCAAGGAAGGTATCTTCAAGCTAAAATAGGATACTCACTGTAAAGATATCATAAAATAAAATGATACGTTACATAAACCTTTTTATGTGTGGAGCTTTTGGATTAAGTGCCATTTTACAATTTAATGACCCTGATCCAATTATTTGGGTCATTATCTATGGATCCGCAACTTCATTCTCAGCTGCTTATCATTCAAGGATTACAATTGATTGGAAACTTTTTGGTATATTTTCTTTGATTACTTTTATTTGGGGATTGATTCTTTTTTTTGATCTAGATAGTACAGTGAATTTTCTTGATCTTTTTGAAGAGTTTTCTATGAAAAATTCTTCCGTCGAGGTTGGACGAGAATCAGGAGGATTATTTTTGATCTCAATATGGAATTTTATCTTAACAATAAATATCCGAAATCAAATTTAAAATTAGATCAGTATTCAAAAGATTCTATTAGATTATCCTAATCGTTGATTAGGACAAAAATAATAAATGTATCATTATCTATCTAAAATTTTAGTTTGGGGTATCTACCCTCTTACACTCGGAATGTTTTTACTTCTAATTTCCTTCCTTTTTGAGAGAAAAAGGGATAGAAAGCTTTTTAAACTTACTTTCTTTTTCGGTTTTTTGATCCTTTATCTTTTCAGTATTATTCCTATAACACAAATCTTAGTTCGCCCCTTACAAATAACTGATTCATCTGAATTAGAAACAGATGTTATTATTATACTAGGTGGTGATCCCGCAAGGTCACTAACTGGAATTAGATTGTTTAAAAAAGGTGTCGCACCGATTATCATTTCTGCTGGTGGTAGCGGTGAACTACTACAAGAAAAACAAAAAGAATCGGATCGTATGACAGATTTTTTGGTTGAATTTGGGGTCCCAAAAGATCGAGTTATATCAGAGTCTCAATCCAAGAATACACGTGAGAATGCAATTTTTTCAAAACAAATAATGGATAGTCTTAATGTAAAAAATATTGCTTTAGTTACTTCTTCACTACACATGAGACGTTCAAAAGCCGTATTTAAAAAGCTTGGTTATAATACAGCGACATTTAATTCGAAGCTTTTCAGGATCCCCAAAAAACAAACCCGATTTGATCCATTTACACTAATGCCTAAAGTAGAGAATCTTTCTATTTCAACGCAAGCAATCTATGAATACTTTGCTTTATTACTATATAAAATATTGGGTTGGATTTAATAAATACCATTAAAGTTTATTTAAGTTTTTTTTAACTCTTTCTAATAAATTTTTAGTTGCTTTAACACCTTCAATCTCAGAAAGCATACTTCCTTCGTATTCAATTCCCACGTACCCATTATATCCTGCATCTATAACTATTTTCATCATTTTAAAAAAGTCCGTGTTAATTTCATTTCCTTGATCATCAAATTCATGGCTTTTTGCACTGACGGCTTTTGCATATGGCATTAGTTCTTCCACTCCTTTATAACGATCATACCAATTTTCATCTTTAATTCTAAAGTTTCCAAAATCTGGCAAGGTCCCACATCGATGGTGATCAACTTTTTCTATAACAGCAGCTAACCATTCGCCATTGCTGGACAAACCTCCATGATTTTCTACAATTACATTAATCTTATGTTTATCGCCAAATTCAGTTAATGAACGCAAGCCATCAGCTGCGAGTTTTATTTGTTCATCATATGTACCATTGCTTTGCGCATTTACTCGAATGGAGTGACAGCCCAAAAACTTTGCCGCTCTAACCCATTTGAAATGGTTTTCGACAGATTTTTTTCGAGCCCTACTCTTTGAATCACCTAAAGCACCTTCTCCATCACACATTATCAATAAGTTTTTTACTCCTTCACTATCAGATTGAGATTTCATCTCTTTTAAATAAGACTCATTTTCTGCTTTATTCTTGAAAAAAACATTCACATATTCAATAGCATCAATATCAAATTCTTGCCTAGCAATTCTGGGAAATTCAAGATTTTGAATATCTCCATCAAAAAGTGCTCGATGTAGGGACCATTGAGCAAGTGAAATTGAAAAAGGAGTTTTTGTGGAACATCCATTTAATCCAATACTACTAAGACCCATCATGGTCATACCGGTTGCAATACCGACCGAACGCTTAACAAAAGCTCTTCTTCCTATTAATTCTTTCATAATTTGTTACCTCCATTAAGTGTAATAATATAATGCAACCTGATAAGACATCATTAAACCTTCTGAGTTTTGTAATGGTATTAATCGGAGGATGTTCTATTCCATCGGATCCCATTCGATTAGAAGGCGTAACAATGGGAACAACATATCAAGTTAAATATATACCTAAATCTAATGTAAAGGCGCCGACAACAATCAAAATAGGGATTGATTCTGTACTAAAAGAAATAAATCGACAAATGTCTACCTATATTCCTGATAGTGAAATATCTAGTTTCAATAGGTTAGAGTCTACTAAATCAATTCCTGTTTCAGAAGAATTTCATTACGTTGTTAATAGATCGGTATACTGGGCAGAGAAAACAAATGGGGCATTTGATATTACTATTTTTCCTCTACTATTTTTGTGGGGATTTGGTCCAGGAGGAAAAGGGTTCCCTGATATCTTCCCAGATTCCACAGCAATTCTAAAAAGACTTTTACATGTTGGGAGTAAAAATATTTTAATTGAAAATCATACATTAAAGAAACTAGATAAGTTTATCAGTATTGATCTTAATGCTATAGCTAAGGGCTTCGGTGTAGATGCTGTTTATAAATACCTCATTTCACAGGATATCTCAGATATGATGGTAGAGATTGGAGGAGAAGTTCGTGCAAAGGGAAATAATTCCAAATCTAAGCCTTGGACAATTGCGATAGAAAGGCCTAGTCTTTCAGGAGATATATTAGAAGGATTTGATTGGATTGTAAATCTTGAGAACAAGGCTATGGCAACATCTGGTGATTACAGAAATTATTTTGAGGTTGAAGGGAAGATATATTCACATGAAATTGATCCTCGAACAGGATATCCATCAATAACAGGAGTAGCATCAGCCACTGTAATAGCACCTAATTGTACAGATGCAGATGCGATAGCTACAGCTCTTATGATAATGAATGTCGATGAAGGCATGAAGCTGATTGAAGATTTACCACAAGTTGAAGCATTATTGCTCATAAGGGACAAATCTAATCAATTTATTTCACTGCAAAGCTCTGGTATGAATGCAAGATCTATTGGAAAAGATAGTTGAAAAAAATTAGTTTAGTTCTTTAATATATATTTCTTTGAAAGAAACTGTAGTTTCCCAATCATGATTTTGAAGACCAATGTAACCTTCTTTGGAAAAATCTTGAACTTTTCCACTAGGCTTAGCTTCCCAATCCACTACTTCTTTTCCATTTAATTCTACAGTAATACGATTACCTTTAAATGTAATCCGATAATGATTCCATTCTCCTGTTGGATTAGAAGCATCTATAGATGGTGGTTCAGCATCATAAACCGCACCTGTTTTGTGAATTCCATCCTGATCATCAGCAATTTGAATCTCAAAAGAATTATAGATATATTCATCATTTGTAACAAAATCTGGAACTCTTATAAAAACACCAGAATTAGTTTTTGGTTGAGAGCACTTATATTGAAGCTCTAATACAAAGTCTTTATACTTTCGCAAACTATACCAAAAAAGTCCCATGCCTCCATATGAAGTAAGCACGCCTGTTTCTCTATTTAGATCAAAGTAACCTGGACCGTAATGATTCCAACCATGTTTAGAGTATACCCCATCATTTTCTATTAAAATACGCTCAAACCCTTCTTTCTCAAGATTGTATCCGCATGATTGAAAAATAAATATTATTAATAGAAAATATAGGCTTCTCATCTTTTCTCCTTTGGATTCCATTCACCTTTTGCTACTTGAGGCTTATAAGAATATAGACCTGGTGGTGGATAAGGAATGGTTTTATTTTCTTCAACACTCATATAAGCCGTCATAAGTAACTCCGTTACATTTAATCCATCATCAAAATTTTCAGTTGGTCTTTCTCCTTTCAGAAAAGACTGAACCATATGACGGTTCTCAGCAGCATATCCATAGGCATCAGCTTCGTTGCTAACAA
>PAYY01000024.1 GCA_002715465.1 Fidelibacterota bacterium
AAATTGTAAAAAGAAATTTAAATATTACTTGGGATGCTTCAAATGGAGTTATCGCTTCAGCGATAACGGATGAATTAATACATGCGTCAGCTGATTCAGGATGCATCGGTATGCATGTTGGTGTCGAGTCAGGGAGCCCGGAAATTTTACGATCAATTAGAAAGCCCTCAGGTGTAAAACATTATATTCGTGCTGGAGGAATATTAAATAAATACCCACAGATATTTACAAAAGGGTTTTTGATGGTTGGGTTCCCTTCTGAAACTTTAGGGCAAATAAAACAAACAATTGATTTAGCAGTTGAAATGGATTTGGATTGGTATACAATTTCTAATTTAGCGCCTTTGCCCTCCACAGATATTTACGATGAAATGGTTCGGGATGGAATCATTGATGACGGTATCACAAATACTAGTAAAGTTAATTATGGTTCGTCCCAAACAGGTAAGCAGCAAGATATTGAGGACAGTCAGAAAAGTGTTAAATCAGAATTCTCTGATCATTTCGAAGGAGACTTAGAGGTGGTTCCAGATGCTGATATGTTGGATGATATCTGGTTTAATATGGACTATAAGATCAACTATGAACCATTAATGTCAAAGAAAATGGCGAATGAAAAATTAATTAAAATGAAAAAATTCTTATTGGATATTGGTAATAGAATTACTCGAGATAATCCAACCCCATTTTACTTTTTAGGTGTTGTAGAAGAGAAATTATCTAATTTTGATACAGCCAAAGATTATTATGATAGAGCGAATGAAATAAAAATGAATTCAGAATATTGGAAATCTCGATTTCAAGTATTGGGTCTTTAGAATAAAACTGCATATTCTATCTATTCAATTAGATATTTAACCTACTTAATCAACATATCTTAATTCCCCACCCATTAATTTTATGAATTCTCAATTTAAGAGATCAAAAAGAAGAGACTATAAGAAAACGATAGTAAAGAAACCATGGGGCTTTGAGTATTTAGTTTACCAAAATCAAAATATTGCACTCTGGTATTTATTTATAAAACATGATAATGAGACATCAATGCATTGCCATCCTAATAAAACTACTGGGTTGATAGTTTTGGATGGAGAAGTTGAAGTTTCATTTTTAGGTAATACATTTAAATCAGGGCCACTTTCTAAAACAATGATTAGAAAAGGTCTTTTCCATTCTACACGATCTATTTCAAAAGAAGGTTCCCATGTTTTTGAAATTGAAACGCCTGTTGATAAACATGATTTGATTCGATTAGAAGATAAATATGGACGAGAGGGATCGCCATATGAGGATGAAACTTTTGAGGCACCAAAGAGAGATGATTGTTTATGGATTAAAGAACCCTATAATGGAGGTTCGTCTGAATATTATTTTTGCAATTGCAAAATTCATCTTTTAACGATTTCTGATTTGAACAAACTATCAATAAATACTCCTGATGAAAATATTATGTTTATTAATGGTGGTATAATTACTAATGACGGGAAGTTTGTTGCTCAAGCTGGTGATGTAATTACAGGTAGAGTTCTAATGAAATTAGCTCTTCTTTTCCCTAGAGTAGTCCCAAATACCACTTTTATGAAAATAACGCGTGATGAAAAATAATCCATTCCCTCCAGGGTTTGAAAAAGACAAAGAAAATTTAGCAATTGATTTTGATGGAGTTATACATGATTGGAGCAAAGGTTGGCATGATGGAACATGTTATGGGGATCCAATAAAAGGGGCTATAGAAGCTGTCAAATTTTTGTCTAGGGATTTTAATATTATTATTTTTTCTGCTAAATGCAAACCTGATAGGCCTTTAGTTAATAATAAAACAGGTAAAGAGCTTGTAACTGAATGGTTAGAAAAATATGGTTTATTGGAATATATTACTGAAATTACTCATGAAAAACCTAGGGCTATACTTTACATTGATGATAATGCGTATCGATTTGATAGTTGGGTAAATTCTCTAAACTTTATAAGAAAAACATTGTGAAAAATTATAGGCTAGAGGTTTTTCGCAAAGCGGCACTTTGTAGGAATTTTGAAGAAGCGACATTCAAACATGTTAAAAATAATCTTATTCAATTCCCAGTATATCTTTCTGCAGGACAAGAGTATATACCTTCTTCAATTTCCACAATTACAGAAAATGAATATAATCCAAACATTTTTATTCAACATAGAGGACATTCAACCTATTTAGCCTTTGGCGGTAATATAATCGAGCTAATTGATGAATTGCTTGGAAGAAAAACTGGGTGCGCAAATGGTATGGGTGGATCAGCTTCAATACAATCTAAAGAAAAAAATATTTTTGGACATGATGGTTTAATGGGAAGTCAAGTACCTATAGCCGTAGGGCATTGTTTTATAACTAGAAAACCTACAATTGTTTTTTGTGGCGACTCAGCTGGTGAAGAGGATTATGTGTTTAGTGCAATAGGTTGGGCCGCAACAAAAAAATTGCCAATACTTTTTGTAATTGAAGATAACAATTTATCAATTCTAACAGAGAAGAAAGTCAGAAGAAATTGGGAATTAGATGAGGTTGCTAAGGGATTTGGTGTCGAGTCATTTAATATATCAGATGATCCAATAGATATAAAGAAAAGCATGGAAAATACTTTTGAATATCCAATTCTTTTGAATATTAATACAGTGAGAAAGTTTTGGCATGCGGGAGCAGGTATAGATAATGAAGATGTTTTTGATAGATACTTAGATGAAATGGAAAGTTTAGGTGATGAAGCATTAAAAGTTCATAATCAAACGAAGAAACTAATTTCAGAGTTATGGGACAAACAGTTAGAGAAACAATAAAGAATATCACTTCAATACACCTTAAGAAAGAAAACAGTGTATGTCTTGGTCAATGCTTGACAGCTGTGGGTTGGGTTGGAGGAACTTTGCCAGAGCTATATGAAAAAGATGGAATGATTGAAATCCCAACATCAGATGTGGCTAATGGTGGTTTTGTTGTTGGCGCAGGTTTAACGGGTGTTCGGCCAATATATGTTGTGCGATACCAAGGCTTCCAATGGTATAATGCTCCAATGATAATAAATTATGCTTCCAAGTCTAAAGAAATTTGGGGTGTGCCCTGCCCTATTCTCGTAAGAAGTATAGCTATGGAGGGTGGAATTGGACCTGTTGCTGGTTCATCTCATCATTCAATTTTTGATCGAATGCCAGGAACAAAAATTTTGGCCCCAATGACTCCAAAAGAATATCAGTTTTCTTATGATAATTTTATGTTAAATGATGATGTGTATTATATATCTGAACATAGAATGTCTTATGATAATATGGATGAAACTAAAGACGTTATATATGATGACTCAGATATTGTTTTGTTTCCTATTTCAATTACGCGTTTTGAAGCAGAAAAAGCTAGAAAAATATTAACTAATAGAGGCTATAAAATTAGTATTATTCATCAATTATGGATTAAACCTTTTAATGAAAAGAAAGAATGGATAGAGTGTTTAAATAATTCAAAATTTGGCGGTTTAGTTTTGGATGATGATTATGTTGAGGGTGTAGCAAGTAGTATAGCCCATAGGTTAATGATTAAATCGACTAGTAAAGTCCATGCTTTAGGTTTGGAACATAAAACTGCCGGATTTCATCCTTCAGTAGATAATCTTCCACCAAATTCTGAAATTATAGTTCGGAATATTGAAAAAATAATGGATAAAAAAATATCATGAAGAAACTAGATATAATGATTATTGCTCCTTCAGCCAGGAACCTTTATCAGAAATTAGCAAACGATTTTTCTGCTAAAGAACCAAATATTTGGGCTGGACTCTTAGCCAATGCAACAAGAAAAGCTGGATTTACTGTAGTTATTTATGATATGGAAATAGAAAGGCCCAACAGAGAAGATTTTACAGAAATAATTAAAGAGTATAATCCCAGGCTGATTTTATTCGTAGTAACTGGACAAAACCCTAATGCCTCTACTGCTGCGATGGCTGGAGCTGTTGAAAGTGCGGAATGGGTTAAGGAAAAAGAGCCTAATAATTTAATTGGATTTGTTGGGCCACATATTAACGCCTTACCAAAAGAAACTCTTATAGCGCATGAGTTTATTGATATTGGATTTACTAATGAGGGGGTTTATGCATTAATAGATACTTTAAGTAGTGATTTGACGGAAGGAGATTTAAAAAAAATTAATGGTATTTGTTTTAGAGATAATGATGGAAATATACATATAAATAAACCTTCTGGAATTGTTCCTCAAGAAAAGTTAGAGGATGATATGCCTGGCGTTGCGTATGATTTGATGCCTTCCCTTAAAGAATATAGAACTAGTAGCTGGCATTCAAATTATCACGATTTAGATAGGAGCCCTTTCGCAAGTATTTATACTTCATTAGGGTGTATTTATCAGTGTGAGTTTTGCATGATTAATATAATTAATCGTACGGATAATGATTCAAATTTGGCCTCTGCAAATTTTAATAAATTCCGATTTTGGGATCCAGAATTCACAATTAAACAGTTGGATTATTTGGCTAAACAAGGTGTAAAGCAGATTAAAATTGCAGATGAAATGTGGGTGTTAAATCCTAAGCATTTTTTGACCTTGTGCGATTTAATTATTGAAAGAGATTATAATTTTAATATTTGGGCGTATACAAGAATTGATACTATTAAAGAAAAATATCTTGAAAAACTAAAAGCAGCTGGTGTTAATTGGCTCGCACCTGGAATTGAAGCAGGTAATCAATTAATTAGAAGAGAGGTAACTAAAGGGAAATTTGAAGACATTAACATTCGCCAAGTAGTAGGTATGATTAAAGAAGCGGGTATAAATGTTGGAGCAAATTACATTTTTGGATTGGGTAATGACAATTATGATAGCATTCAAGAAACATTGAATCTTGCTATTGAGCTGAACACAGAAAATGCAAATATGTATTGCGCTACAGCTCTTCCAGGTAGCCCTCTTTATAATAAAGCAAAAAATTTAGGTTGGGATCTTCCTAGTAAGTACGAAGAATATGGTTTCCTTTCGTATGAACATTTACCATCACAGACAAAATTTCTTTCAGCGGAAGAAATATTGAGGTTTAGAGACTATGCTTTTCATACCTATTTTGAGAACCCTAGGTTTCTAAAAATGATTAATGAAAAGTTTGGTGCTCCAGCAATTGAAAACATTACTCAAATGACAAAAATAAGATTAAAGAGAAAGATATTAGGGGACTAATTTTTTTGACGAGAAGGAAGAAATATTATTTTGACTAGGGATCTTAAGAAAAAAATTAAATTTCTAAAAGATTTCGAAGAAGAAATCTCTAGGATTTATGAAGAGAAAAAAATTTATGGACCTATTCATTTAAGAAATAATAATGAATCAGAATTAATTAAGATTTTTCAGGGTGTTAATAGTGAAGACTATGTTTTTTCTACTTGGGCAAGTCACTTACACGCTCTGCTTAAAGGAATCCCAGCTGATGAAGTTAAGAAAATGATTATTGAGGGAAATTCGATAACATTGACTTTTCCACAATATAATTTTTTCACTTCAGCAATTGTTGGAGGAATCTGTCCAATTGCAACAGGTGTAGCATGGGCATCAAAGCAAAAAGAAAAACTTAAAGGTCTTAAAGGTCCACGAGTTTGGATATTTATAGGCGATATGACAGCATTCACAGGTATAGCAAATGAATCAATAACATATAGTATTAATTTTGATCTTCCAATAACATGGATTATTGAAGATAATAAAAAGTCAGTTGGTACCCCTACAAAAAATGCTTGGAACCAAGATGCTGAATCTTTATTTGAGAGTTTATTAGAGAAAAAATCAATCGCTAAGGCAACAAATTTTGATATTAAATATTATCAATTTAAAAGTGACTGGCCTCATAGTGGAGTTGGAAAGTTTATAGAGTTTTAGGTATGACAAAATATCTAAGTGAAATAAAGAGAAGTATGAATATGCTTGCCAAAAATGAAAAAACAATTTTTGTTGGTCAAGCTATAGAATATCCAGGCACTGCTGTCACTCATCAAGTAAAAGAATTAGAAGTAATCAAAAAGCTTGAAATGCCGGTTGCGGAAGATTTTCAAGCTGGTTTCTGTTTGGGATTAGCTTTAGAAGGTCATATCCCCATATGTATTTACCCCCGATTTAATTTCGCATTTTTAGCATGTAATCAAATAGTGAATCACGTAGACAAATTCCCATATTTGATGAAAGAATCTCTACCAAAAATTATTTTTAAAGTTTGTGTTGGTTCGGACAAGCCCCTCGATCCTGGATATCAGCATAAGGGTAATTATACGCAAGCTTTCCGATTGCTATGTGATACAATTGAAGTAGTTGAATTGACTAACTCTACAATGGTTTATCCAGCATATGAACATGCATTAAATAGAGAAGATGGTAGATCGACAATAATTGTTGAGCATAGTAAAATGTATGCTTTTGAACCTGAATGGGAATGGTGATCCAGGGTAAAGAATGAATAGTTTAATTAATCATCCTTTAATGGAAAACAACATCACAAAATCTGATTTAAGCATTGTTATTGATTATCTAAAGAATGATAAAATAATTTTAACACAGTCATCTCAAGTCAAAGCCTTTGAAAAAGAATGGTCTAATTGGTTAGGGGTCAATTATAGTGTTTTTGTTAACTCAGGTTCTTCAGCAAATCAATTGACAATGGCTGTTATGAAAGAGCTCTTTGGAAAAGGTGAAATAATTGTGCCACCTTTAACTTGGGTCTCAGATATAGCCTCTGTACTGCAAAATGGATTTAAGCCAGTTTTCGTTGATATTAACCGTCGAAACCTTTGTATGGATGAAGAAAAAGTTATAAGAAACCTTAATGCAAATACGAAAGCTGTTTTCTTAACTCATGTTCAGGGTTTTAATGGTTTAACAGCAAATCTTCTGAAGGAACTTAAAGATAGAAATATTCCATTAATTGAAGATGTGTGCGAATCCCATGGTTCTAGTTTTTTAGGTAAAAAACTAGGTAGTTATGGCTTGATGTCTAATTTTTCGTTTTATTATGCTCATCATATGAGCACAATAGAAGGGGGAATGATATGTACCAATGATGAAAAGATTTATCAAATACTACGCATGCTCAGATCTCATGGAATGGTACGTGAAGCTGATAGTCAAAAAGTAAAAAATAAATATTATAATGAATTTCCTGACCTAAACCCAGACTTCATTTTTGCTTTTCCAGCATATAATGTTCGAAATACAGAAATTGGCGCTATAATTGGCAGGAATCAATTAAAAAGGCTTGATTCAAATAATAAAAAAAGAAATAAAAATTTTGAGCTTTTTCTTAAGTTATTAGATGACAATATTTTCCGAAAAAATTTTGTATTAGAAGGTAGTTCCAACTATGCCTTTCCTCTTGTTTTAAAAAAGCCAGACTTCAAACTTCGTGATGCATTAGAAAAACATATGGTTGCCAATGGGATTGAATTTCGTAGGGGGAATGCTGGTGGAGGGAACCAGATGCGACAGCCGTACCTAAAAGGATTAATTAAGGATAAAGAATGGGAGAAATATCCTGAAGTCGAGCATATTCACCACTTTGGCTGGTATATTGGAAACTATCCTGATCTTAATGAAGAAAAAATTATTCAAATTTCCTCAATATTAAATAATGTCAAAAAATAAAATAGCTAATAATAGAGAGGGGAAAGTTTTTGCAAAATGAACTGATTGTAACTGTCTTCATTTCCTCAACAAATAAACTTTCAGGAACTAATTAATTATTAAAAAGATACTTATAACTGGTGCTACTGGATTTATTGGATCCCATTTAGCCGAATGCTGTGTAACTGAAGGTTTGGATGTAGTGGCTTTTGATCGTTATAACCCTAGCAATAGTTGGGGTTGGCTAGAGGAATCAAAGTACAAAAATGAAATGGAAATCATTTTGGGCGATATTCGTGATTTTGATTCTGTATCAAATGCATTGGAAGATTGTGAAGCTGTTTTTCACTTAGCGGCATTAATTGGTATTCCATACTCCTATATTTCACCATTGGCTTATATACGTACTAATGTTGAAGGTACCTACAATATACTAGAAGCTTCTAAGAAGCAATCCCTTCAACAAGTACTTATCACATCAACCAGCGAAACTTATGGTACGGCCCAATATACCCCAATTGATGAGAATCATCCATTAATTGGTCAGTCGCCTTATTCAGCATCGAAGATAGCTGCTGATCATTTAGCATTGAGTTATTATAAATCTTTTGATCTTCCTATAAAAATAGTTCGACCTTTTAACACTTATGGTCCAAGACAATCATCAAGGGCAATAATTCCTACAATTATTACACAGATATTCAGTGGCTCTAATGAATTAACGCTTGGTAATATTGATCCAACAAGGGATCTTACTTTTGTAAAAGATACTTGTTCTGCCTTTTTGAGCATATTTCGATCAGACAATTTTTTCGGAGAAGTAACAAATGTTGGGATGAATAGTGAAATATCAATTAGAGATTTAGCAAAAAAAATTATGATTTTTACAGAAAAAAATATTTCCATAGAAAGTGAAAAAAGAAGGATACGACCAGAGAATAGTGAAGTTGAAAGATTAGTCTGTAGCAACAAAAAATTATTAGAAAATTCTTCTTGGAAGCCAAGCTATAATCTTGAAAAAGGTCTTAAAGAAACGGTTGAATGGTTCAAAGAAAATCCACAATTGAATAAGCCAAAATTATATCATGTCTAAAGTAAATCTCGGCATTATTGGTGCTGGGGAAATTGCTAAAGAACACCTAAAGGTTATTCAAGCTCTTAATGATTTAAACCCTATAGGTATTACTAGCCGGACTTTATCAAAGGCTAAAGAATTAGCTAAAACCTTTAGAATAAAGGATGTTTACAATTCAGTTGGTGACCTTACAAAAAATTGTGAAATGGATGGTATATTAATTTTGGTATCTGCTGATCAAATTTATGGTGTTGCAAAGGAACTTTTACCTTTAGGTCTTCCTATTTTTCTTGAGAAGCCTCCCGCATTAAAACTAAGTCAGCTCAAAAGCTTAGTAAAACTAGCTGAAAAATATGAAACTAAAAATATGGTGGGTTATAATCGGAGGTACTACTCCATTTTTATGAAAGGTCAAGAAATTATTCAAAAGCAAGGTGACCTTTTAGGCCTGGCGGTAGAAGGGCATGAAAGGTTTTGGAAAACCTCAAGAGGTGTAATACCTAAGAAAGTCCTTGAAAATTGGATATATGCGAACAGTACCCATACAATTGATCTCTTAAGATTTTTTGGTGGTGAAGTGAAAAAAATTAATGTATTGACAAAAAGAATTAAAGAAAAAAAGGGCGATCAATTTGTAGCCTCAATGGAGTTTCAATCAGGTTCATTAGGTACTTATACATCTCATTGGTATTCTCCTGGAGGATGGTCTGTAACATTATTTGGGGATGGAGTAACAGTTAAGTTTAAACCTTTAGAAAAAGGAGTTTTCATAGATACGAACTTAATAGAATCTGAAATAATACCAGATAATGTTGATATAACGTTTAAGCCTGGTTTTTACCGCCAAATGGAAAATTTTTCCAGTTTAATTAAGACTGGAAAACTCAATCGTCCTGGCGAGGATTTGTCTCAGTCGATTATGACAATTGAATTAGCTGAAATGTTTGCCCGTGGCTGATTATTCAGTTCCACTTTCCGTTCCAAATATTTCTGGGAATGAATGGAAATATGTAAAAGAGTGCCTTGATACTAATTGGGTGTCCTCGGCTGGAAAATATGTGAGTCTTTTTGAAAATAGTGTTGCAGAATATACTAAATCAAAAAATGCAATTGCATGCGTTAATGGAACTTCAGCTATTCAGGTTAGTTTGAAATTAGCTGGTGTAAAACCTAATGATGAAGTTATTGTACCCACATTAACTTTTATTGCACCAGTGAATGCTATTCGATACAACGGAGCAGATCCTGTATTTATGGATGTTGATGATTACTATAATATTGATGTAGTGAAGACTATTGAGTTTATAAAGAAAGAGACAATTTTTAAAGATGGGAATAGCTATAACAAGAATACCAATCAAAGAGTTGCGGCAATTATCCCAGTCCATGTTTTCGGAAATGCTGCTTGGCTCGATGAGTTGATCCCTATTTGTAAAGAATGCAATATTAGCATAGTAGAAGATGCCTCAGAAAGTCTGGGAACTCGTTACAAAAGTGGGAAGTTTTCGGGAAAACATACAGGTACGCTTGGACAGCTTGGGTGTCTTTCCTACAATGGCAACAAAATTATTACTGCCGGTGGTGGTGGTATGATTCTCACTGATGATAATTCTTTGGCTCAACGAGCCCGCTATCTAACAACTCAGGCTAAGGATGACCCAGTTCGGTATGTCCACAATGAAATTGGCTATAATTTTCGGTTAACCAACATTCAGGCTGCACTGGGAGTTGCCCAATTAGAACAGTTGCCTGAGTTTCTGAAACGAAAAAAAGAAATTATCCGCCAGTACACTGAAGCTCTAGAAAACATTAAAGGGCTGACTCTTGTGGAAAGTCCAGAATATGCTGATAACAACTATTGGCTGAATTTGCTTCAGATCAATCATGAGAGATATGGTTTAGATCGAGATGGTCTGATTACGAGGTTGGAAAAAAATGGGATTCAGTCCCGCCCTGTCTGGAGATTAAATCATTTGCAGAAACCTTATAAAAAATGTCAGTCATTTAGAATTGAAAATGCTATTAACCTAATAAATAAATCACTTTGTTTGCCATCATCAACTAATTTATCATCGATTGAATTTAATAAAGTCATCGCTTGTCTTAATAAAAATTGAAAATTTGTTTTCTTACAAAAAGAGAAAAGCCAGGAGTTGAAGATGCTATTGCATTTACAAAAAATGTTGCGCCTGCAATTGAAGTATACTACGGAAGTATTAATGATCCTTTTCCAAAAAAGGTTTTAACTAGAAAATATGACATTCTTATTTCTTATATATCGCCTTGGATCATACCTGCAAATACTTTAAGTAAAACTAAAAACTGGAACATCAATTTTCATCCCGGACCCCCAGAATATCCAGGCATAGGTTGTTTTAATTTTGCAATTTATGAATCATCTCAAAAATTTGGTGTAACAGCGCACGTTATGGAAGCAAAAGTAGATACTGGGAAAATCATTGGTGTAAAAAGATTTAAAATGGATAATAATGAAACCGTAAAAACTTTAAGTCAAAAAACATATAATGCTCAATTAAAACTTTATAAAGATGTTATGCATTTTATTTTTAATTATAAAACTTTGCCTGATTCTACAGAAACTTGGCAAAGAAAACCTTATAAAAGGATTCAACTTGAAGAATTAGCTACGATAAGTCCAAATATGAGTAAAGATGAAATCAGAAAAAGAATAAGAGCAACATATTATAAAGGGAAGCCTGCTCCTTATATCGAATTATATGGATCTAGATTTGAATATAATCCAGAAAGATAATAATGCTTAACAAAACTTTAATTATAGCTGAAGCAGGGGTTAATCATAATGGCAGCATTAAAATTGCAAAAAAACTTGTAGATATTGCTGTAGCGGCTGATACAGACTTCGTTAAGTTTCAGACATTTAAAGCAAAAACATTGCTAACCAAAAATGCTGAAAAAGCTGAATATCAAAAACTGCAAACTGACAAATGTGAATCTCAGTTTGATATGATTAAGAGATTAGAATTAAGCAAAAGTGATCATAAGATACTGCACAGTTATTGTAAAGAAAAAGGAATCCCATTCGTGTCTACAGCTTTTGATAAAGACAGCATTAATTTGCTTTTAGAATTTGATATTCCTTTCTTTAAGATTCCATCAGGAGATATTACAAACTTGCCTTACCTCCGATACATAGGTTCCATGGGAAAACCAGTGATTATGTCAACAGGAATGGCGGACCTTGAAGAGGTCAGAATTGCTATGGAGATTTTATTGGAAGGTGGTTTAAAAAAGAGTGAACTAACAATTTTACATTGTAGTACGGAATATCCCACACCTATGATAGATGTAAACCTTAAGGCGATGGAAACAATTAGAAACGAATTAGATGTAAAGGTGGGTTATTCTGACCATACTAATGGAATTGAAGTTGCTATCGCGGCAGTAGCTTTAGGTGCTTCAGTTATCGAAAAGCATTTTACTATTGATAGGAATTTATCAGGTCCTGACCATTCTGCAAGTTTAGAGCCAAAAGAATTACAGGCTATGGTCTCAGCTATTAGAAATATTGAATTAGCAACAGGAGATGGGAAAAAAACCCCAAATAAAAGTGAGAAGAAAAACATTGTTATTGCTAGAAAATCAATTGTTGCAAAAAAAAAGATAAAAAAAGGAGAATTTTTTTCAGAAAAAAATATAACAGTTAAAAGACCTGGGACAGGAATTTCACCTATGAAATGGGATGAAATATTAGGATCAATTGCGGGGGAAAATTATTATGAGAATGATTTAATTCAATGAAAAAGAGAAAAATTTGTATAGTAACAGGAACAAGAGCTGAATACGGGCTTTTATATTGGTTAATGAAAGATATAGAAAATGATAAAGCATTCAAATTGCAGATTATTGCAACAGGTATGCATTTATCAACTGAGTTCGGACTCACATATAAAGAAATTGAAAAAGATGGTTTTCAAATTGATAAAAAAGTAGAAATGCTTTTGTCATTGGATACTCCTTCAGCTATTTCAAAATCCACTGGTTTAGGTCTTATTGGTTTCTCTGATGCTTTAAATGATCTTGCCCCTGATATAGTAATTGTATTAGGAGATAGATTTGAAGTTTTTTCTGCAGCTTTAGCGGCAACATTTGCAAGAATTCCATTTGCGCATATTCATGGTGGAGAATCGACAGAAGGAGTGATTGATGAAGCTATTCGTCATTCGATAACTAAGATGGCTTGGTGGCATTTTGTTGCAGCCAAAGAATATGAAAAAAGGGTTCTTCAATTAGGAGAAAATCCTAAACAAATTTTTAATGTAGGTGGCCTTGGTGTGGATTCAATAAAAAGAACCAAATTTCTTTCTAAGCGAGAATTAGAGGCAAATATCGGAGTTCGATTTTTAAAAAAAAATTTACTAGTCACTTTTCATCCAGTAACTTTAGAGAAGAATAGTTCTAAAGAAAATTTCGAACAATTATTAGAGGTTTTGACTGAATTGAAGGATTGTTTAATAATTTTTACTATGCCTAATGCAGATTCATTTGGGCGAGTCATTAAAGAAATGATTCATCAATTCGTATCAAATAATTCAAAAAACTATGTAGTTTTTGATTCTATGGGAAGGTTGAATTATTTGTCCACACTCCAATTTGTGGATGGTATGATTGGGAACTCTTCTAGTGGGCTCTTAGAAGCTCCTTCATTCAAAATAGGAACAATAAATATTGGTGATAGGCAGAAAGGCAGGCTTAAATCAAAAAGTATTATTGATTGCGACCCTTCAAAAGAATCTATTTTAAAAGGAATAAAAAAGCTTTACAGTAAAGATTTTCAAAAGCTATTGTCTACTGTTGTCAATCCTTATGGAGATGGTTCTGCTTCTGAAAAAATTATAGAGGTTTTGAAAAATGATAAGATTCCTGCGGAGTTAAAAAAGGAGTTTCACAATTTATAAAGAAATAAATATTAAAGCTGATATATCTATCCATGACGCAATGAAAAAAATGACGAAAACAGGTGAAAAATGTTTAGTTATCACTAATGAAGATAATATTCTGCTTGGGACATTAAGTGATGGTGATTTGCGGAAAGCAATTTTACAGGGTGCTTCAATAAGTGATTCAATTAAAAATATTTACCAACAAAAACCAACGGTGCTTGTGGAAGGGGAGTATAATCTTGAAAAAGTAAAAAAACTATTCACAAAAAACAAATTTGATCTTATCCCTGTGGTAAATAATAGAGGTAAACTAGTTGACGTTCTCTTCTGGGAAACCGTATTCCAGAAAAGTGAAAAAAGACAGGAAAAAAAATTAGATGTTCCTGTTGTTATTATGGCTGGAGGGAAAGGAACTCGCCTCGAGCCATTTACTAAGGTGTTGCCTAAACCATTGGTGCCTATTCATGAAAAGCCGTTGATTGAGCATATTATTGAGCGTTTTACAGATGTAGGTGTAAAAGATTTCATCCTTACGATCAACTACAAAGCTAGAATAATGAAGGCCTTTTTTGAAGAATTAGAACCAAAATTTTCCGTCGAATTTTTAGAGGAACAGGAACCCCTAGGTACTGCAGGGAGCCTTAAATTTCTGAAAGGTAGGTTGATCCAGCCCTTTATGGTAACTAATTGTGATATCATTATCAAAGCTGATTACCTAGACCTTTATTCTTTTCACAATAAGAATAAATATGATATTACATTGGTGGCATCAATGAAAAACTATACTATACCCTATGGTACATGTGAATTGAATAATGAAGGCCATTTGAAAAACATCAATGAGAAGCCAGAGTATGATTTTCTTGTAAATGCGGGTCTCTATGTTTTGAATCCCGATGTGCTCGAATTTATACCAAAAGATAGTTCCTATCACATTACCAACCTTATTGAAGATGTGCAAAAAGATGGAAAAAAAATCGGCGTTTATCCCATTGATGATGATGCATGGATTGACGTTGGTCAATGGGCTGAATACCAAAAGATAGTAGAGAGACTATAGGTGGACATTTCAGCTTTGGTCATAAGCCATGGATCTATTGGAAAAAGGCATGCGGAAATTCTAACTCAATTAGAAGATATTTCAGAGGTTTCCGTTCTCAGTAATCAGGATAGTCTCAACTATAGAACACTTAAATCAATGGAAGAAATTCCTCATTTAAACCCGGATTATGTGGTCATTGCTTCTCCTACATCCGATCATTATTCCCAGCTCAAGTTTCTCGATCAGTATCTTGAAGCGAAGAAAATCCTAGTGGAAAAACCACTATTTAATTCAATGTTTGATTTAACAATCATAAATAATCAGGTTTATGTTGGATACAACCTACGTTTCCATCCTCTGATCCATAAAATAAGAGAGGCTATTGAGGGAAAAACAATCTGGAGCATCCATGCTTTCTGCGGTTCTTATTTGCCGGATTGGAGGCCAGACCGAGATTATCGAGAAACTTCCAGCGCAAGCAAAGCTTTGGGCGGTGGCGTATTGCTGGATTTGAGTCATGAATTAGATTACATTCAATGGTTAGTAGGGACCTTACAAGTTGAGCATGTTATTAGTAAAAAAGTTTCTAACCTTGAAATTGACAGTGATGATTTGTTAATGCTAACAGCCTCTACTCGCGATAATGTTAAGATTCAGATTGGTTTGAACTATTTCACTCATGATTCTATCAGACAGATTAATATTGATGGTGAAGGTGTGAGTATAAAAGGGGATTTAATAGCTAATACTCTTAGTATTACACTTAATTGTAAAACTTCACGACATTCTTGGCCAAAACTTGCACGAAATACGACCTTTCAAGCTCAACATCGTGCAATACTTGATGGAGATTTATCTAATATTTGTAGTTTTGATCAAGGTATAAAAACTATGCAACTTATAGACAAGATCCGTTTTTGGCCAAAATGAATCAAATCCTCTGTACTATATGTATGCGCGATGGTTCAAAGGGGGTTTCTGGAAAAAACTTACGTCTACTTCGTGGGAAGCCTCTGATGGCTTATACCATCGAACAAGCCTTGGAAAGCGGTCTCTTTAAACATGTAGTTATATCTACTGACTCCAAACAAATTGCTGAGATGGGCAAGCAGTATGGTGCTGAATCATGGTTTTTACGTCCCCCTGAAATGGCTACAGACTCTGCAGCCAAACTCCCTGTTATTCGTCATGCTCTCTTAGAATCAGAAAAGTACTATGGACAAACATTCGATGTGCAAATCGACCTTGATGTGACATCACCTCTACGCAAAGTTGAAGATATCAGAAGGGCATTTAAGCAGTTTAAAGATGAGAATGCTGATATTCTTATCACAGCCAGTCCTTGTCGGAAAAATCCATATTTCAATATGGTTGAGATAGTCAATGGTCGTATTTATAAAGCAAAGGAATTTGATGCTCCACTTGTATGTAGACAAGATGCTCCACCAGTTTACGATATGAATGCTTCCATCTACATATGGAAGCGAGAGGCCATTTTGAATAGTAAGACTCTTTTTACTGAACGAACATCTCTCTACATTATGCCTGAGGAACGTTCGGTGGATATTGATACAGAATTAGATTGGGAGTTTGTGGAATTTATTGCAGAGAAGTCTTTACTATAATGATTAATTATCTTGAAAAATTTCGTCTAGATGGTAAAACTGCTTTTGTATTTGGAGGTTTGGGGCTAATAGGTCGAGAAGTATCTACTGCTTTTGCTTTAGCAGGTGCTAAAACTATTATTCTTGATATAGAAAAGAAAAAAAGAGATGTTCTTATTGAACAATTATCTGAACTTGGATTGAAGGTTTCTTTCAGAAATTTTGATTGTTCAGATATGAATAATCTAGAATCAAACTTTTTTGATCTAGTGGATAAATTTGGATCACCAGATGTTTTTATTAACTGTTCCTATCCTAAAACTGATGATTGGGGACAGAGTTCATTTAAAGAAGTAAAGCTGAAATCTTTTCGTAAAAACATAGATATTCACCTTAATTCCTATGCTTGGCTAGCACGTTTGGCAGCAGAAGCCATTAAGGAATCAGATAGGGGTGGTAGCATTATCCAATTGGGTTCAATTTATGGTATTCTTGGTCAAGATCTAACGATTTATGAAGATACTAACATGAGTGAGAACATGACCTATTCTGCTATAAAAGGAGGTATAACAAATCTTACTAGACAGATGGCTTCTTATTATGGTGAATTCAATATTCGAATAAACACAATAGTTCCGGGGGGGTTATTAGGACATGTTGCAGGGAAAAGTCAAACTCAGAATCCTAACTTTCTTAAAAGATATTCTCAAAAAGTACCAATGAAACGTTTGGGACGAGCTGAAGAAATAGCACCAACGGCATTATTTCTCGCATCGGATGCTTCTTCATATATTTCAGGGTCAAAAATAGTAGTAGATGGTGGATGGTCAATAGTATAAGCTATCATACCAATTAGATCATTTCTTATAATTTATAAATGTTAACTTTAAATAAAACTAAGAGGATTGATTTTATTAATTCTACTCTTGGTTGGAATAGTGAAAGCAAAGGAATTTTTAATTTAATTTCCCTTCTTGTCTATAAAAATATTGACAACGGGGGGAAAAAAGAATCTTTTGGTCTTGGACAATCCGTTTTAGCTGGTAATATGTATGTAGAGAAAGATTTGTTAAAAATTCCATCATATATGTTCCAGTTAGCCGGTTCAATTTCAGAACAAAGTATTTTCCGTTCATTTATTTATGAAATTCCTGAACAAGAAAAAACTTTAGATAACTATGATGAAACTATATTTGAAGATTTTGAAATAAAAATAAAAAACGAAGAAGCAAGAATTGTCGAAACATTTGATGATATTAAAGCTCTTTTTTCTAGTAGTCATTTTTCAGCGAAAATTTTTTTTAAATTAGCGGGTTATGAGATGATTCTTGAATTTCCCATATGTCATTTTAACATAAAACCAAAACATAAAATTTGGCAAGTAGAGACTGGACCAATATTGTTCCCAATAATAGAAAAAGAAGACTCATTTCCTAGACATTTACCGAGTTTTGTTCATTTCAATAGCTTTGATAAAATAGATATTTGTTATGACTATCCATTTAGATCTCGTTCCATTAATATGCCGAATAAAGGTATAGTATCTGGGTTCCCTTGCAGAGTTCAGCTTTTTGTTTAACCATTCTATTAAGTTAAAATACTAAAGTTGTTTTGTATAATATTCTTCTAGTCGGTTCTGGGCAATTAGGTTCACGGTATTTACAAGGATTATCAAGATTTAATACTGATCTTGAAATTTTTGTTGTTGATCCTAATTTAAATGCTTTATCTATTGCAAAAGATCGTTTTGAAAAAATGCCAAAGAATACTTTTTCACATGAAGTTAATTATTTCCAAAATATTAATGAATTAGGCAATGAATTTGATCTAGGGATTATTGCAACTAATGCTGATGTTAGAAAAAAAATATTAATTTCATTATTAAGCCAACGAAATATAAAAAATTTTATATTAGAGAAAGTAGTCTTTCAAACTATTGAAGATTTTGAGGTAATTATTGAATTGCTAAATAAAGGTAAAATTAAAGCTTGGATTAATTGTCCAAGGCGAACAATGCCTTTTTTTTTAAAATTAAAAGAAGAAATTCCTGATCAATCTATAATAAGGATGTTCGTAAAGGGAAGTAACTGGGGTTTGGCTTCAAATACTATACATATGCTAGACTTATTATCATTTTTATCTGATCAGGTTCATTTTAAGTTTGACATTTCTAACCTTGACAAAAAAATTTATAATTCAAAAAGGAATTCTTTCATTGAAATAGGTGGAAAGATAAACTTTTTTTCTAACCGCGGTGACAAACTCGAATTAGTAGATGAAAAAGGAAAAAATAAACCTTTTGAAATAATTATTGAATTTGAAAAAAGAAAAATTCATATTAATCAAGATCTTGGTTTTGTGAAAATTTTATCTAAAGAAGGTTTAGAATTAGGTGCATCAAAATTTGTTTTGCCAATGCAAAGTGAGATCACAAAACAAATTGTAAAAGACATACTTGTTCATTCCGATTCAAACCTTACCCCTTTTAGTGAATCATTTATTTTACACCAATCAATGATAGAGGCATTTAATAGCCATTTGACAAAAATTAAGGGTAAAAAAGTAAACATCTGTCCAATTACTTGAAATCGTTTTGTCTTCAGCTTTAAGAATAATTCCTCGCATCGATATAAAAGGACCTAATGTTGTTAAAGGAATGCACTTAGAAGGTTTGAGAGTCTTAGGAAAACCAGAAAAATTTGCGAGCTATTATTACGAACAAGGAGCCGATGAAATTTTTTATCAGGATATTGTAGCAAGTCTTTATGGAAGAAATAGTCTTCATGAATTAATTTCAAAAACTGCAAAAGAGGTATTTATTCCATTAACTATTGGCGGAGGTTTAAGATCTTTAGATGATATATCTTCTGTATTAAGAGCTGGTGCTGATAAAGTTTCTATAAACACTGCGGCTCATGAAAACCCTAATTTAATTGTAGAAGCTTCAAAAGTATTTGGAAAGTCAACAATTGTTGTTGCTATAGAAGCCATTAAACAATCACAAGGTACTTACGAAGCATTTACTGATAATGGGAGGAACCGGACTGGTCGAGAAGTGGTTTTATGGGCTAGGGAAGTAGAAAAATTAGGTGCTGGTGAAATAATTTTAACTTCTGTTGATCAAGAAGGAACTGGAAAAGGTTTAGATATAGAACTAATACGAAATGTTTTTTCAGCAATCAATATTCCCCTTGTAGTACATGGAGGTATAGGTAAAATAGAACATGTTATTGAATTACTAAATGAATTAAAAGTTAGTGGTATTGCAATGGCTTCCTTAGTTCACTATCATTATTATAAAAAAATAAGGAATACTTTTGTTTTTGAAGATGAAGGGAATATAGAATTTTTAAAAAGTAATCGCACTTATAGTAATATATCTCCAATAGATCTAAAAACCATAAAATCTACCCTTAACAATAACAGCTTTTTGTGTCGTCCAATCTAAATATGAAAATTGCAATTATTGATTATAAAGTCAGCAATATGTTTAGTGTAAAAAATGCTCTTAATTATCTTGGGTATAGAAGTACAATAACTTCTGATCCAAAAATAATTATTGAAGCAGATGGAGTAATCTTGCCAGGCGTTGGATCATTTCCCGAAGCCATGCAAAACTTTAATAATTTAAAATTGACAGAAATAGTTAAAGAATTTATTTCTAGTGGCAAACCATTTATGGGTATCTGCTTAGGTCTACAGCTTCTATTCTCAAAAAGTGAAGAATTTGGAGAATGTGAAGGATTAAATATTATTAGTGGAGAAGTAAGAAATTTTGATCAATATATTGATGATCATCCACTACCGCATGTTGGGTGGAATAGAATAAATTGTTATAAAGAGAATAATCCCAATTTAGCAGAACCATCAGAAAAATTAAGGTTATATGATGAAAAATATTTTTATTTTGTACATTCATTTTTTGTAAAACCAAATAATTCAAACCATATTTTTACTGAGACGAGTATTGGTGATTTCAAATTTTGTTCATCAGTTAAGTATGACAATATTTTTGCCTGTCAGTTTCATCCAGAAAAAAGTGGTATTAGAGGTTTAAATATTTTAAAAGATTTTTTTAGTGGAGAGTATCATTATGTTCAAAAGAAGTAATTTAGAGAAACAAGTTTTGCAATTACCTCAAAAGGTTATATGGTGTAAACGTTGCGTTGCTTCAAACCAACGTCCAAGAATAATATTTAATGAAGAAGGTATTTGCAGTGCTTGCCTAAATGCTGATTATAAGAAGAATGAAGTAGACTGGGATGCTAGAGAAGAAGAGTTAATAGCACTACTGGATAAATATAGGAGAAATGATGGATATTGGGATGTGATTGTCCCAAGTAGTGGTGGAAAAGACTCGGGTGTTGTGGCCCATCAGTTACGTTACAAGTATAATATGAATCCATTAACTGTTACTTGGGCGCCACTTAGTTACACCAATATAGGATGGGATAATCTACAAGAAAATATTCATTCAGGTTTTACTAATTTACTTTGTACTCCTAATGGTAAGCTACAAAGAAAACTTGCAAGATTATGCTTTGAAGAATTAGGTGATGCTTTTCATGTTTTTGTTCTTGGCCAATTATCTTATCCATTTAGACTAGCTGTAAAATTAGACATACCCTTGGTTTTTTATGGTGAAAATGGGGAGGCTGAATATGCCGGTGATCCAGGGTTTGCAGATAAACCATATAAACCGGTTAGTGAATGGGTTAGACAATTTTTCAAAGGAGTAACTTTCCAAGAACTTATTGAATATGGATTAAAAAATAAAGATTACCTTAATGAAAATGACTATTGTGATTCAGATCTGTTTTTTTATGAACCACCAACAATTGAAGAAATGGATCAAGCAAAAATCTATGGGAAATATTTTTATTCATATTTTCACAAATGGACTCCTCAAGAAAATTATTATTATTGTGTTGAGCATACAGGTTTTAAGCCGAACCCTGAAAGAACAGAGGGAACCTATTCAAAATATGCAAGTATTGATGATAAAATGGATGGTTTTCATTATTATATGAGATATATAAAATTTGGATTAGGTAGATGTATGGAAGATGCAGCTCACGAAATAAGAGATGGACATATTACTAGAGATGAAGGAATTGCATTAATGAAGCGCTATGAAGGAGAGTTTCCGAAAAAATATTTTAAGAATTTCTTAGAATATTTAGATATTTCAGAAAATCATTTTTGGGAAGTCGTTGATAGCTGGAGATTACCTCATCTTTGGGGAAAAAATGGTTCTAAATGGGAATTATCTCATCCAGTTAAATAAAACAATAATTTAAATTTTAGCTTAATGTTTTATCTTAAATCAGATGTCTCCAAAAAGTGTAGTCAATCAATTGTAATTAGTGGGATTGCTCGAAGTGGTACAAGCATTGTAGGAAAGGTTATACATTCATTAAAAAATATAGAATACAGTTTTGAGCCAGGGACTCTTTTCTCTCTATTCCCCTTGATAGATATTATTAATAAAAAGGAGTGGATGTTACTTTATGAAACATATTTGTATGAAGATTTTTTGATAAATTCATTGGCTGGCCGAAATCTTAATTATAATAATAATGAACTCAGTTTCATCTATGATGTAAAAACCAAGAAAGATATTGATTCAAGAAGGTCAGGGCAAAATTCAAAAGAGCAACTTGAAAAAATGAGTAAGGATCATATTATTGCCTATAAAATGCCAGATATATTAATATATTTTTCTCAGCTTAAGCAGTATTACCCAGATCACAAATTTGTTATAACAATGAGGAATCCTATTGATGTACTTAATTCTATAAAGAAAAAAGGCTGGTTTTCTGATGAATCATTAATCAGAGCAGATGCAATATTCCCTCAATTAATTATAGGTGAAAGTAAAGCACCTTTTTGGGTAGATGCTAATAATATAAAAAAGTGGAAAAATTATAATGAGATAGATAAAAGTGCTTATTATTATGATTGTATGATGCAGAAAATTAATCTTCTTTCAAATAAATTATTTATTATTAATTATGATGATTTATTAGATAGAACTTCGGACATGGTTAATGATTTATGTAAATTTTTAGGTTTGGAATATGGAGAAAAGACTGATGAAATTATTTCTTCTGTTTCCAAAAGTATAAAACCAAGAGACTTAGAAATTATTAATAAAATTTCAGACAGTTCATTAAGAACTAAAATAGAAAATTATCAAAAATATTTTTAAGTATTAATACCATTACCTTATAATTAAGTAATTATCGCTCAACTATAATTTTTATGAATTTTTATGTTGAAGAGTTAACAGTAAGAGTCTGTTTTAGAGAGTTAATCAAATATTATTTTTTAGCAAAAATTTCGGGAGATTCACTTAAAGGGTGCTTTTTCTTCGAATCTACTATTAAGGGTGAGCGTTTTGCGAGGTATTTTTGCCAATTTGTTGGAATTCCAATGAAACGAATGTCTTTTAAGATGAAAGATATTCGTGATAATCATAAAGAATTATTACGATTTCGAATTTATAAATCAGATTTATTTTGGTTCCAAAAAAGAGTGATTAACAGTAAAGCTTTTCGAGCAATTTTTCAAAAAAATTGGGATACGAATAGAGCACTATCATATATAAAAAAAGGAATTGTATCTGGCGAAATTTCTACAAAAGATTCAGCGGCTAGATCACTATATATAATCCAGGTAGTTTACTGGCATATGAAATCCTCACAGAAAACTAAATCTCTGTTAATTTTTAGCCCAAGACCATGGGAAAAGGTGTACTATGATTACGCTTCTTCTATGGGTATTAGATTAATAAGTATTAAAAGGAAATTTAAAAAGAAAAAATTTCTCGATAGGATAATTTCTAATGGAAAATTTTTTGTAAAAAAAATGATAAAAAAGGGAAATAATAAATATATATATCAATTAGATGAGACAAATAGTATTCAAACCATTAACCATAATTTTTCACAAAAATCATCGAAAATCACATTTTATGGAAAAGGGGACACAAACTTAGATAACAATGGTTTTTATTCTGACTTTTTCTTTTGGATCCAGTCTGATTTAGACAAAAAAAATATAAATTGTAGAGTCGGTCATTCAATTAATGAAGAAAAAGCACATCTTGCAGAAGAATTGGGGATAGAAGTGATAAAGGATTATTCAACAAAACAATATGGAATAAAGGAACCAATTAAAGAACCATTTATTTTATCATTACCTAAAAATAATCATTTGTATAATGAAGAAGTACATTTCCTAAAGGATCAACTTAACCATTATAATTCAATCAAAAAAAATTGGATTCTTTATTTTAAAAAGTTTAATGTAAAAATTTATTTGACATGGTATAAATATGATAGTGCACACATTGCAATTGGTGATGCAATCAATGAAATTGGTGGTATTTCAGCAGTTTGGCAAATGGCTTTTGATGGTATGCCTTTAATAGATTGTATGACAGCACAGGATCTTGTTTTTGGATTTTCAAATAGTGATGTAAAGAAAGAACTAAATCAAGGGTCGGATATATCATATTATATAACGACAGGATATTTGCAGGATTATGCTCCTTCAAAATTAAATAATATCGCCTTGAAATTATCAGAACAGATTAGATCTCGAGGTGCAAAAAAAATAATAACAGTTTTTGATGAAAATTCTTTAGATGATGATAAATGGCATACAGGACATTCATTGCAAAAAGAAAATTATAAGTTTATTATACAGAAAGTTTTAGAGATGCCTTGGCTTGGTGTTATTTTTAAACCAAAATCTCCCTTGACTCTTAGAAAACGTTTGGGTGATGTCACTCGATTATTAGATGAAGGGATTGCGACTGGTCGATGTTATGTCTGTGCAGAAGCAGGTGACTTTCGATCTAATACTCCACCAATCTTAGCAGGCCTTGCTTCAGATGTAGCTATTCATGCTCATTTTCACGCTGGAACTGCTGCTTTAGAATGTGCTCTTTCTGGGATACCAACTCTACTTATAAACCGCGAAGGTGTTCGGGATAGCATGTTGGATCAGTTAGGTTTAGGGGAAGTTATTTTTAGTGATTGGGATTCTGCTTTTGACGCCTTAATTAAATATTTTAAAAGAGAATGTGATTTACCAAAATTCGGGGATTGGTCAGAGATTATTTCTGACCTTGACCCATTTCGTGATGGAAAAGCAGCCAATAGAATGGGAACTTATCTTAAATGGATATTAGATGGATTCTCAGATGGATTAGATAGGGATTTAATCTTAGCTGATGCAGCTGAAAGATATTGTAAAAAATGGGGGTATGATAAAATATCAGCGGTAAAAAACAAATTTTCATTTAATGGAGACTTAATGTAAAATGATTAAAATTAAAGAGTTAATTAACAAAACTTCTTTTATTGAAGAGCAATCATCCAATGAACCAAACCCACCTTATAGTACTAGATATGCCATTAACCAAATTCAAAAATATGAATCAGTTTTGAATCAGAACAATAGATCTTTAATTGACTTTCCAAAGATTTTAGAATTTGGCTGTGGGCATGGTCGTCTTATAAAATATTTTTTTGATATAAATCCTTCAAGTTCGATTTATGGCTCAGATGTTCTTGAAAAACAAATAGAGAAATGTAAGCAAGACTTTCCAAAGGGAAACTTTATTCAAAATGGAACTGTTCCTCCTATTGATTTTCAAGATAATGCATTTGATTTCATTTATTCATATAGTGTTTTTACACATCTAGCGGAAAATAATCATATAGCTTGGCTAAATGAGTTAGGGCGAATATTAAAACCAGGTGGATTGATGTTGCATTCGGTAAAATCTTATGAATTTGTTAGGAGAGCCAAAATATTTAGTCCAGATAATTTGTTGAATTATGGTTTAAATGAACCTTATGAAAAATTTGAAATTAATAATCCTTATCATTATATCGTTGATAACCCAAAAACTCCAGAGTATGGAATCACGATAATTAGCAAAAAATATATATTAGATAATTGGGAAAAATCCACTCAACTTAAGATTCTTAGCTATAATGAAGGTTGTATTGAGACATATCCTGAAGGATGTCATGATCTTATTTTGTTAAGAAAACCATAAAGTACTTACTTATTTGACTAAAGTAGCCATTGCATTTTCATTGCATGATTTTTATATGTTCAATAGAAATCATATAAAACCTGATGAGAAAAATTATTATTTAGATTTTAGTGACAATTTGTTCTTATCAACTGAACAGCTAGAAAAATCTGGTTTTTTGAAAATATCTGAAGAGACTATTGATAAAAATGGATTTAAATGGAATTATATTAACCTTTTAGGGAATTTGGGGAAAAGAATTAATTCTAAAGAATGGTGGGCAACAAGTATTGCTTCAAAGAACCGTATATCTTCTATTTTGCCGATACTTCTTTTCCAATACATTAGGTCTATTAAGATAATTAAGGAAGCAAATTACGATACACTTCTTATCCTTTCTCCAAATCTTATTTTGTTCAAAGCTTTGAGGGATTTCATAAATAGTGAGAAACAAAACTTCTTAAGTACTAGAAATTTTCCAGATAATATTTTTTTCTCTTTTATTATTAATTTATTAAGAAAAGTAAGAGAAATAAAAAAAGTAATAATTAATGAGTTTTATTTTTTTAAAGATATTATTGGTCAAGCGACTGTCATATTAAATAATATTAAAACCATAAAAAAGGCCTACGACCACAGTTATTTTAATGGATTAAATAAGGATTTTGATTATACTGTTATTAAAACTCATGTATATTCAAATTCATTTATACAATCATCTAAAGGCAATGATTTGAAGGATCCTTTCTTTGGTGATTTACCTTCCTTCCTATCAAAAAGAGAAAAAATCATTTCGCTACTTCACCTTCATGGTGATTATAATAAAATTATTGGAAGCATAAATAGATGCAATGATCAAATTTTGATTCCTTGGGAATATTTACTGAATCGAAGGGAAGTAATTTTTTCCATTTTCAAGTTATTTTTTTGGAGAATTAAAATTAAACCAACTTTTCTTTATGATGTCAATATTTCTCCTGTTGTTTCGGCTGAACTAAAAAGGAGCCGGTTTACATTGAATTCCTACCTTTTTTATGAAAGCATGAAAAGGCTTCTAAATAAAATAAATATTAAAAAGTTTTTCTATACATTTGAAAATATTCCTTGGGAAAGAATGGCAATTCTTTCTCTTAGGGAATTTTCTTCAACTACTAAAATTATAGGATATCAACATTCAATAGTTCCTGATGCTGATACAGGTGTCCTATTAAGTAAAGATGAGGTTAGTATAGGTCCTATTCCTGATAGAATTTTTACAACAGGTGAGATAACGAGTAATATAATTAATAGGCAAAGTGGGTTTAAAAATGGGATTGTATCTCCTGCTTGTGCTTTACGTTATGAATATCTCTATAAAATGAAACCAAAAGAAAGAACCAATTCAGGTAATATTTTATTGGCCTTAGAAGGTTCCCCTTCTGTTGTGAGAATGGTAAACTATGTTTTAGATCAACTGGCTAATTTAGATGATATTAATTTGAGAATTCGTGCTCATCCAGTGATGCCATATAAAACAATTAAAAATTATATTAATTTTGATGTTTTAGATTTTGAAAATGTGACAATCAGCAAAAATTCACTTGTTATTGATGATCTTTTGGAAACT
Source organism: Fidelibacterota bacterium (assembly GCA_002715465.1). The sequence continues at coordinate 26,941 of PAYY01000024.1, forward strand.
GACATTTTAATTTATTGGGGGAGTACTGTTGCATTAGAAGCTTTAAGTATGGGTATACCACTTATTAGATATAAAATGGGAAATCTATTTTCTTATGATCCTTTATTTGAATTATCTAATCTAAAATGGGAATGTTCTGAACAAGTTCCCTTAATTGACATCATTAATTCAATATACAAAATGAATAATAGTGAGTATATGTTAGAATTAAGAAAGGCTAAATCGTATCTTGATCGATATTTTTATCCAATTACAAAACAGAATCTAGGAAAATTTTTTACTGTTTAGTATATATTTAGTTTATGGAAAAAGTTAATTGTGCCATTTTTGGCTATGGATATATGGGTGAAATTCGTCACCGAATGATCAATAAACATCCAAATCTAGAGCTAAAAAAAATCTGTGATAATAGAGTTGAAAAAATCCCATTAAAAGAGGATTGTGAATTAGTTGCAGATCCAAGACACATTATAGACAGTGAAGTAGAAGCTGTTTTTATATGTACTCCTAATCATATTATCCCTGAACTGGCAGTAAATTGTCTTGAAAGAGGGAAGCATGTTTTTTGTGAAAAACCCCCAGGAAAAACTTTAGATGATATTAAAATTATTCGTAACGCTGAGCTTAATAATCCCGGAACAAAATTGATGTTTGGTTTTAACCATCGATATCATCCAAGTATAATAAAAGCAAAATCTATTGTTGATTCTAATAGGTTGGGGAGCGTGGTAGCTCTTAGAGGGCTTTATGGTAAATCTGGAGGAAAGAATTTTTCTGAATCTTGGCGAAACAATTTTTCTATTTCAGGAGGAGGTATTTTATTAGATCAAGGGATACATATGCTTGATCTATTCAATTTGTTTATGGGTGGGTTTAAATCGGCAAAGGCTTTTTTAAGCAACGATTATTGGGGTTTTGATGTAGAAGATAATGCAGTTGTTATTCTAAAAAATGGTGATAATAAGCTTGCAGTTTTACATTCATCAGCTACTTTTTGGAAGCATGTTTTTCAACTAAATATTATACTTGATAAAGGTTATTTGAAAATTGAAGGGTTGCTATCTAAGACTGGAAGTTATGGTAGGGAAAAATTGGTTATTGGGCATCGTGAATTTGAAGATATATCACAAGCTGTGGGTAATCCTTCAGAGGAAACCATTTATTTTGATAAAGATTTGTCTTGGGAGATTGAAGTAGATATGTTTGCAACATCGATTCTAAATAATATGCCTGTAAATGGAAGTAATTCAGAAGATGCATATAATGCTATGAAGTTGGTGCATCTAGCCTATCAAGATAGTGATTTTCCTCTTTACTATAAGGAATTAATATAATGGAAAGGGCTGTTGTTCACAGCGATCTAAATAAAAGAGAAATCCAGCCACAGAGTTTATTATTAAAATATCAAGATTTATTAGCGGAAGATATTTTCAAACTCATTTTACCATTATCTTTAGAAGAGTCATCTTGTCCGGTAAGTGGTGAAAGATCAGTAAAAAATTCTTTTTCTAAAATGGGTATGTTTTATAGGGTAAGTAAAACAATGGAAAATATTTATCTTTCTCCTCGACCTGATATGGAAACACTTCGATTATTTTATTCTAAATCAATAGCTAGAGAATTTTGGTTAAAAGAACTATGGCCAAAGACAAAAAATATTCGAATCCAAAAAATTATTTTACCACAATTGGATTGGGTTGAAAATTTTATTTCTCAATTTGGTCTGAAAAAAAAATTGGAAATTGCTGAGTTTCTTCCGAATCATTGGGGTTATTATAAAGAAGTGAATAAAAAATTTTCAAGTATAAAATATAACTTAGTAGAACCATTATTTAATATCGAGGAAGATAAAAATATTTTTGGAGAATGTTTATTATCAGATGATATTATTAATAATTCGTTTGATATAGCCCTATTGTTCGAAAGTTTAGATAGGTCACCTGAACCTGCGAATCTGCTTCAAATTGTTAAAGAGGGATTGAAACCTGGGGGTTTGTGTTTTATTACTTGTTTATTATCTAGTGGTTTTGAAGTACAGTCACTTGGAGAAAAGTCAGAAGTTTTTGTTCCTCCAGAAAGAATGAATCTGTTTTCCTTTGAAGGATTACAAACTCTTTTGGATAACATTGGAGGTTTTGAAGTAATTGAGTTTAGTACGCCTGGAGTATTAGATATACCAAATGTAATAGATAAATTGAATTATATAGAGGTTCACCCATTTTTTAATTATATCTTGAGAGATAGAAAAGATCCATCATTAGTTCAATCATTTCAAGATTTTCTTCAAATTAATCGTTTGGGAACATTTGGACGACTAGTATTAAAAAAAAATTAAATAATTAGGGAGTGAAAATTGAAATACGCTAAACGTTATTTTGAAGAAGTAGAAAAAATTGCTAAATCAATAAATCTAGATACTATTGAAAACATAATTACTATTTTGATTGATTTGAAAACTACAAAAGGTAGATTGTTTTTTATTGGTGTGGGAGGTAGTGCGGCTAATTGTACCCATGCTGTAAATGATTTTAGAAAAATTGGTGGAATAGAGTCCTATACTCCTAATGACAATGTTGCAGAATTAACAGCCCGAACTAATGATGAAGGTTGGGATACAGTATATGCCCCTTGGCTTAAGTGTAGTAATTTAAATAATAGAGATGTGGTATTTGTCTTTAGTGTAGGTGGTGGAAATAGAGAAAATAATATTAGTGTAAATATTGTAAAAGCACTACAATATACTAAAAAGGTAAGGGCTAGAATAATAGGTATTACTGGTCGAGATGGAGGTTATACGAAAGAGATGGCTGATGCTTGTATTGTTATTCCTACTCAAAGCAACGATACTATAACTCCACATGCAGAGTCATGGCAGTCAGTAATTTGGCACATGATAGTTACGGACCCTAGAATAATGGTAATGTCAAATAAATGGGAATCATTAGATCGAAAGTAATGAGAGATGAATTTTGATATAATTTTAACCATTTTTTTTATAATTTTTTGTTCTTTTTTAATTTTAAAAAATAAAATTTTTATATATGCTTTTATAAAAACACTATATAAAAATTATAATATAATTTCAAATTTACAAAAATCATTGGCTAATGAAAAACAGCGCACAAAAGAGGAAAAAAAGCTTGCAAAGATATTAGTTCCAAGAAAGGAGGTTAATTGTAGAGGTGCAAATTTTACACTTAGCTCTGAAAATTGGATTACAAATTATCGTTGGGAAAGTTTTGATGCTAAGGAACCAGAAACACTTGATTGGATAGATAATGAAATAAAAGAAGGAGATATTTTTTTTGACATTGGTTCTAATGTGGGGGTTTATTCTATATATGCCGCAAAAAAATATTCAAACATTAAAGTAATTTCTATAGAGTGTGAATATTCTAATCTTCATTTATTAAAAGAAAATATTATACATAATTCTTTAGGAGAAGTTATTATTCCTTATTCAATTGGTTTAGGAGATAAAGAAGAAATAAGTTATTTAAATATTCAAGATTTCACACCAGGTTCAGCAATGCATTCGGTTTCCACAAAAAAAATTGAGAAGACATTTGAAGATCAAAAAGTGATATGGAGAGAAGGTATTGCTAAAATATCAATAGATTTTTTTTGTAAGAGCACGGGAATAAAGCCAAATTGCATGAAGATAGATGTTGATGGAGGTGAGAATAATATTTTTATTGGTGCAGAAGAAACTTTCAAAAAAGAATATCTTAGAACACTATTGATAGAGATATCTAGAGATTCAATTAATTATAAAGAATGTGAAAATTTTTTAGTTCATTCTGGGTTTTATCTATCATCTGAAGTTGAGGAAAGAAGTAATCAAGTATGGATTAGAAGATGAAGTTTAAAACATCCAATGTTAAACATAAAATTTGGAGAAAATAATTTTTTAACATGAAAATATGTTGTTTAACCTCAGGAACAGTAGGTGGTGGGGTAAAAATGATGGTTAGATTAGCTTCTAACCTATGTGAAAATCATAACGTGACAATTCTTTATCCTCTTGTTAAGCACTTTACAACTTATCATGTTTTGCGAGAAACAAATGATAAAGTTAAGCTCCAATATATAAAAAATGAATTATTAGCATCCGGATTTAATGATACTTTAGCTCAATTTTATTCTTCCAAACTTTTATCAAAATATAAAAGGAATAAAGTAGCCAAGATATCATCTATTATTAAAAATAAAAATAAGAAAAAATTTTTTTTTAATGCTGATCTTGATAATCGAGTTCACCTAAAAAATTATCCTATGGTTATTAGTGAATCTATGCTTAAAGGATTTGATTTAATTATTTATCAATCAGTCTGGCAATATCATGAATTAAAAAATGTCACCCCTAAGAATATAAAAAGAATTCATTGGTCATTAGCAGATTATTTGTTTTGTAATGGTATCAATTTCCCTTTAAGTAATATTTTAGAAGCCTATAATTCTAATGACGTAATTATTGCTCCTTCAACAATAACTGCATTAAAACTTGAAAATTATGGATTTAATGTTAATTCAATTATTCATGGCGGTATTGATAGGTTATTTAGCCCTAATTCTGAATTAAATAAAGGAGAGGTGAAGAATATTCTTGGCTATTTTCAACCAGCTTGGTGGGTTAAAGGAGCCGCAAGTATTTTACAATGTTTTAAAAGAATTAGGATAAACTATCCAACAATAACACTTACTCTTTTTGGACATCAACAATCTGATATTGGTTTATATAATGAAGTATGTGATAATTTTTTTACAGATTTGTCTTCAATTGAAGTAAGAGATTTATATCGTAAAAACGACATTTTTGTATACCCAAGTTATTGTGATGGTTTCCCCTCAACACCTTTGGAAGCTATGGCTTCTGGTTGTGCCGTAGTCTCTACGAAAGTAGGAGCTGTTCCAGAATATGCTACTCATGGAAAGAATGCACTCCTTTCTGATCCGATGGATGATGACAGTCTGTATAAAAATATTGTTGATTTAATTGAAGGAAAAGTCACGAGAAATAAATTAATTGAGGATGGTATTAATTCAGCAAAAAATTGGACGTGGGCCGAAACAGCTAATCAATTCAATCAATTATTTGATGATTTAAGTCCTCAAAAATAACAGGAGAGATATTCATGAATATTTTGGTTACAGGTGGAGCGGGTTTTATTGGTTCACATCTTAGTAGTTATCTGGTAAAAAGAGGAGATAATGTAATTGTACTTGACAATCTTCTTCGTGGGAACAAAATAGAGAAAGATGTTTTAGGTGATATAGATTTAGTAGAAGGGGATATTCGTGATGAGGATTTAATTTACAGGTTATGTAAGAAGTGTGATTTAGTTTATCATTTGGCTGCTGTTCTTGGTGTTGATGTGGTGGCAGAGAATCCTATTGAAACTATGGATGTTGAAGCTGTTGGAATTAAGAACATAGTTAATGGATCAATAAAAGGTGGGGTTGAAAAAATTATTTATTCCTCAACGAGTGGTGTGTATGGTAAAAATATTATGGAGAAAGCAGTTACTGAGGATTTAGAAGTTTCTCCGAGATCAAGTTATTCGATTGCAAAAAGATTTTGTGAAATTTATCTAGCTTCAACTTTTGAAGAAGAAGGTTTAAATACTATTTCAGTAAGATTATTTAATGTTTACGGTTCTAGACAAGATGATAGAATGGTAATTCCTAGATTTGTTGATCAAGCTTTAAATAATGCTCCAATTACAGTTTTTGGTTCTGGAGATCAAACCCGTGATTTTACTTTTATTGATGATGTAATAAAATCTATGGTATCTCTTGGAGATGGTTATAATGGGAATGATGTTTTCAATATAGCAAGGGGGAAAGATTTAACTATATTTGAACTGGCAAAATTTATAAAATCATTTTTCAATAGTTCTTCTGAAATAAAAAAATGTGATGTTCCAGGCCATAGATACGATTTTGAAGTTGAAAAAAGGTTTGGCAATTCTGATAAGCTTGAAAAAACAATAAATTATAGACCATCAACATCATTTAATGAAGGATTTAGTAAAATATACTAATGAAATAATTTTATGAGAGAACTTTTTAAAGAAAAATTAGTAAAAAGAATTAATCTTTTTGGCGCTTGGACTTCTATTAGTCACCCTCAGATTACAGAAATGCTTATTCGCAGCAATGTGGATTTTTTAGGTATAGATATTGAGCATAGTACTATAAGTCAAGAACAATCTCAAAGAATCATTGCTGCTTGTCATGCTAATGATATTCTTTGTTTACCAAGGATAGCAACTCATTGTAAGGAAAGTATAAAACGTTTATTAGATTCAGGTGCTGATGGATTGATTGTTCCAAATGTGGAAACACCTGATCAAATTGAGAAATTAATTGAATGGTCAAAATATCCTCCATTAGGTAAAAGGGGATATGGTATAGCTAGAGCCCAAGGATATGGTCATGATTTTGAAGAATATTCATCTAAATGGAATATGAATTCAATTTTGATTATTCAGGTTGAATCAATTCAAGCCGTTGAAAATATTAATGAATTATTGAAGTTTAAGGAAATCGATGGAGTTATGATTGGTCCATATGACATATCTGGGTCTTTAGATATCCCTGGAAAAATAAATCATCCAAAAGTTCAAGCAGCAGGAAAAAGAGTTGTAGATGTATGCAAATCTCATGGTAAAGCATGCGGCACACAAGATATTGATCCTTCCCAAAAAAGCATAGAACAAGCATTTAAGGATGGTTATAGTTTTGTAATTCTTGCTTCTGATGTTTTTATTCTTTGGAAATGGGGTGAAAAAATAAGAGATATGATTAAAACATTTCGATGAGAAAATTATCACTTAAGTTTATAGCTTTAGATTTAGATGGTACTTTAATTCAATCGAATAGGATAAAAGATAAAGCCTTCGAAACTATTTTGGGAAATTGGCCTGAACATAAAAAAACTATGCTTGATTGGCATAGGCTAAAGAACAATATTGATCGTCATGAAAAATTCCGTTTTTTTGTTGAAGAAATTTTAAATGAAAAAGGCAATAATGTTTTGTATGAAAATTTAGCGGATAAATTTTCTCATTTAACTCTCCAAGCCGTAATAGATTGTCCTTGGGTAGAAGGTGCCCAAGAATTCCTCAATTATTTTCAGGGGAAATTACCTATTTATTTAGTTTCTGCTACTCCACAGAATGAATTAGAAAAAATTATTATTGGTCGTCATTTAGGAGGTGTCTTTAAAAAAGTTTATGGTGCTCCATTAAACAAAGCTTGTGTACTAAAAAGAATTATTAGTATGGAAAAAGGGCTCCCAAAAAATTCAATTTATATTGGAGATAGCCCAGAGGATCAAGAAGCGGCTAATATTTTGGGAGTGAATTTCATAGGTTTAGATCCTGATAGGAGATTAAAAAAAACTGGAGAATTTATTTTTTCAAATTTTAAATATATTTTAGAATATATTAGAGAAAATTTTGAATTATATAGACCAATTATTTTCGCTTAAAAATAAGATTGTTGTAATCACTGGAGGTTCCGGTCACCTTTGTGGTGAAATGGCTATGGCGTTTCACAGGGCAGGAGCTTCAGTTTCAATATTAGATTCGGATTTATCTGGCGCTAAAAAAATAGAAAAAAAAATTGTTAATGATCAGGGAAAAGCTATTGCCTTAGAAATGAATGTAAGCAAGAAAGCGGACTTTAAAGTTTGTTTGAAGAAAATATTGGATGAATTTTCGAAGGTAGATGTTCTAATAAATGGAGCTGGGATAAATGCACCAACACCATTCTTATCTATAGATGAAGAAGATTGGGATAAAATTATGTCTGTACATCTGAAAGGAACATTATTTGGATGCCAAGTTTTTGGTGAACAAATGCTTAATCAGGGCTCAGGTTCAATAATCAATATTAGTTCAGCTTCAGCAGGACCTCCTCTTTCTAAGGCTTTTGCTTATTCTGTAGCTAAAGCTGGAATAAAAAACTTAACTCAAAATCTAGCACGTGAATGGGCTACTCAAGGAGTTAGAGTTAATGCACTAAGGCCAGGTTTTTTTCCAACAGAATGGAGTAAGAAAAACTTCATTACTCATAATCGGGAAAAGGCAATTTTAGGCCACACGCCAATGGCTCGTTATGGAAGACCTAAAGAATTGTGTGGAGCAGTACTATGGTTAGCATCAGATGCATCAACTTTTGTAACAGGAGCTGAAATCCCTGTTGACGGGGGTTTTTCAGCTATGACCATCTAATATATGAAAACCGTTATAATTACGGGAGGTACAAGAGGAATCGGAGCAGGGATTGCTAAAACATTCCTAGCAGCTGGCTATAAAGTTGTTATTGGATCGAGGAATATGGAAGGTTTGGCAAAAGAAGAAAATCCAAATTTAGTTTATTTTAAAATGGATGTTAGGAACGAAACAGATCATGAGGATTTAATCCAAAAAAGTTTAGAGAATAAAGGGTCATTGGAATGTTATATTAATTGCGCTGGATTTTCAAAATGGTCTCCTATTGATCAAGTAGATGATTTTTTATTAAGGGATATGATTGAGATTAACTTAATAGGGACTTTTTGGGGTTGTAAAGTAGCTTCAAAGCATTTAAAACAAGGTGGTTCAATAATAAACATTTCAAGTCTAGCGGGTAAAAGAGGGAGTGCAAATAATTCAGTTTATTGCGCTACTAAGTTTGCTGTTAATGGAATTACTCAATCGTTAGCTAAAGAATTAGGTTCAAAAGGAATTAGAGTAAATGCAATTTGTCCAGTTTATATTGATACAAATGGTTTGATTGAAGCATTGGAAGAAACAAAATTTTCGCCTAGTAAAGGGAGAAGCACAGCAAATTACCTTAGCGAGTTTACTCAGACTGAAACAGCTCTCAAACGTCTTCCAAGCGATAGTGATGTGGCAGATTGCTGTATTTTTTTAGCTTCTAATTCAGCAAAATCTATAACAGGTCAATGTATAAACATTGATTGTGGGGTATTGCCTCAATGATTGATTCTAAAATTGCAGCAATTATTCCGGCTAGAATGGCATCCAGTAGATATCCAGGCAAGCCTTTGATTAATATCAATGGATTACCCATGATTGAACATGTTAGGCGACGTGTTATGTTATGTCAGGATTTTTGCAAAGTAGTTGTGGCAACTTGTGATATAGAAATTAAAGATGTTGTTGAAGAATTTGGAGGAGAAGTTATAATGACTTCAAATCAACATTTGGCCGCTAGTGATCGTGTTGCTGAAGCTGCAAAATCAATTGATTGTACTCATATAATAAACGTTCAAGGTGATGAAATTCTAGTATTACCTGATAATTTGAAGAGAGTAATTAACTCAATAAAAAATCATCCTAATGAAGAGTACTGGAATGCTACTAGTTCCATAAATAGAAATAAAGATATTACTGATGAATCAATTGTAAAATGTATAGTCTCAAAATCTGATAGGATTATTTTTTGTTCTAGGGACTTTTCCTTTGCACAAAAAGTACATAGTTTTAAAATAATAAGGATGATTCTAGGTATAATCGCCTATAATCGTCAAAGCTTATTGAATTATAATAAACTTCCTAGAACTCCTATGGAACAATTGTTTTCAATAGATCAATTTCGAATAATTGAAAATGACATTCCTCTTATTTCTGTACCTTTCCCTAAAGGATATATAGGTATTAATAATCCACATGAAGAAATCAAGGTTAAAAATATTTTGGCTCAAGACAATTATCAAAACACTATTCTTAAATCAATTCTAAATTTTAAGTGAGTCAAAAAATTTCTGTTACATTATCTTCCTTTTGTGAGTTCGGCTCTGAACCCATTGAAATTCTTAAAAAAAGTGATTACAATTTTGAAATTAATCAAACAGGAAAACGTTTAAATCCATTTGAAATAAAAAATATGTGTTCAGATTCTATAGGAATAATTGCTGGGATAGAGACTTATAATCAGGATGTGTTAAAGAATTTAAATAAACTAAAATGCATTAGTAGGGCTGGAGTTGGTATTGATAGCATTGATTTAGAATTTGCAAAAGAGAACGGAATATCTATAAGAAATACGCCTGAAGTAGTGATTCAGCCAGTATTAGAATTGACTCTTTCACTGTTATTTGGTCTTCTGAGAAAAACACATCAACACACTAACCTTATGAAAGAGAAAAAATGGAATAGGATTGTAGGGGAAAATTTGAAAAATAAAAATGTAGGTATTATTGGTACCGGACGGATTGGAAAAATAGTTTGTCAAACCATTTCAAATCTAGGTGGAAATATTCTCCCATATGATATACAACCTGATACTAATTGGTCGAAAAAAAATAAATTTTCTTATGTTACACTTTCGTATTTAATTACTAATTCAGATATCATATCAATACATTCTTCATCAAAGGTGAATACATTCCCAATTATTGGGAAAAATGAAATTCGAAAAATGAAGAAAGGTGTAATTATTATAAATACAAGTAGAGGAAATTTATTAGATGAAGAGTCCATTTACTTGGGACTTCAATCTGGTAAGATTGGATCTATTGGTCTAGATGTTTTTGAAGAGGAACCATATTATGGCAAGTTATTAGAATTTGATTCTGTTCTTTTTACGCCCCATATTGCTACTTTTACTCGTGAGTCAAGAATGGAGATGGAAACTCAGGCAACTATTAATTTAATTGAAGAGCTTAGGAATATTAATTAATTCTTATATGATGGAGGTATGAAAATGGCCATCTTTTTGGATACTGGGAACTTAGATGAAATAAAAAAATTTTACCAGATGGGTTTAATTAGAGGTGTTACGACAAATCCTACTATTTTGGTGAAAGAAGGAGTTAAAGGAGGGATGAGAGGTGTTCGCGATAGATCAATCCAAATTGCTGAGATTATTAATCCTTATCCTCTATCTGTTGAGGTAACAAATAATGATGAAAAAAAAATGATTAGTGAAGCCTTAGAATTTTCAAATTGGGCTGATAATATAAATGTAAAAATTACTATACATGGACCAAATGGTGAGCTAGAAAATTTACGAGTAATTCATAGTTTAGAGAATGAGCATGATATAAGGATTAATGTTACAGCAATGATGAGTGCGCAACAGTGTTTTTTGGCAGCGATGGCTGGAGCAACTTATATTTCTATTTTTGGCGGTAGAATAAATAATATGGGATATGATTCAAAAGATGAAATAAAAAAATTAAGAAAAATTCTTAATGATTTTTCTCTTAATTCAAAAATCATTGTTGGATCTACTCGTGAAATATTTAATGTCATTGATTGGTTACATGCTGGTGCACATATAGTAACAGTTACTCCTAAAATATTGGAGGGAATGATTGTTCATCCATATTCGAAAGAAACCGTGGAAATGTTTCTTAAGGATGCGGAAAAATTTGCTAACTCTTAACTCCTATTGGAATAAAAGATAGAGCCTATGTTTGAGAAGGTTTTGCCAAACAAAAAAATCTACATTGCTGGATGTGGTGGTATGCTCGGTGATGCTTTCTATAAAGAATTTAAGAGTGAATATAATCTTAAATGTAGTGATATTAATACTAATGAGGATTGGATTTCATTTCTAGATTTCAGAGATTTTAAGTCATATAAAAATGAGGTCATTGAATTTTCTCCAGACTATCTTTTTCACTTAGGAGCTTATACAGACCTTGAATATTGTGAGAAGAACCACCATGATACGTATGTAACTAATACAAAGTCAGTTGAATATGCTTTAACTATTGCCAAGGAATTAAATATTCCTCTCTTATTTATAAGTACGGCTGGGATCTTTGATGGAAAAAAGGATGTTTATGATGAATCAGATATGCCAAACCCAATGGGTCATTATGCGAAGTCTAAATTTTTAGCTGAAAAGTATTTAATGGAGAATTCAAAACACTATCTTATTTGTCGAGCAGGTTGGATGATGGGAGGAGGTCCTACAAAAGACAAGAAATTTATTTATAAGCTAATAAAACAAATTGAAAATGGTGTTTCAGAGTTAAATATAGTTAACGATAAATTGGGAACTCCTACTTATACGCATGATTTTGCTCGTAATGTAAAACTTCTAATTCAAAAGGGTAAAAGTGGTCTTTACAATATGGTTTGCCAAGGAGTGACTAGCCGATTAGATGTAGCTCATGAGCTATTAAAACAGCTAGATCTTAAAAATAAAATAAAAATAACCGAAGTTTCTTCCGATTTTTTCAAAAAAGAGTTTTTCGCTCCTAGACCACCATCTGAGCGACTGATTAATGCTCGTTTGGAAAAAGAAGGGCTAAGTATAATGCGTAACTGGGAAGATTCTTTGAAAGAATATATTGAGATTTCCTATAATGAAAACTTCAAATTATTTTCTTCTAAATAATAAATAGCAAATGTGAAAACTACTACACCTCCAAAGGTAACGGTTTTGATGCCTGTATTCAATGGAGAAAAATATATTGAAGAGGCAATAGAAAGTATCCTCAAACAAACATTTACCGATTTTGAATTATTAATAATTGATGACAACAGTACAGATAAGTCTATGGAAATTATTAGTACATTTAAGGATAAGAGACTTAGAATAAAGAAAAATCACCAAAATAAAGGCTTAGCAAAAACACTGAACTTTGGGTTGAACGTTGCTAGAGGAAAGTATATAGCACGAATGGATCAAGATGATATCTCTTATTCTAGTAGGTTAGAGAAGCAAGTGGAAGTAATGGATCGATCATCAGAATTTGGGTTAGTGAGTACAAACTGTTACCAAATTAATTCTAAAGGAGATCTGCAAAAAAATACTATATTGAAAAATGTAATTAAAGGCAAAGAAGTAGAGTGGTACCTATTATGGGGAAATCCGATAGTACATCCTTCCGTAATGTTTAGAACTGAACTGATAAAATCTTTAAATGGCTATCCAGAGACGTTTAAATTTCATGTGGAAGATTATGTTCTTTGGAATCGATTGATTGGGGAAAAAAGTATTGTAATTCTAGATGAACCTTTACTTTTGTTAAGAAAACATAACTTCAATGCAACAGAAGTTGATTCAGAAACTCATATTCAAGAATTAGTGATGGTTATGCAACAACTTCTAGATAAACGAGTAGGATATGAACCTCTGCAAGAGAGTATTCATTTGATAGGAAAATTACCAAATAAAGATCAACTCACATTTTTTATTTCCAAATCCTCTGTAAAATTATTGATTGATTCTTACAGACACTTTGTTTTTAAGCATAGTTTAGATGAATATGAACTTAAAGGGGTTGAATTTGATCTAGCTGGAAAACTTGCACAAATTATTAAAGCAAATATTTTGGAAGGAAACACCCAATTTATATTAATTCTAATATATATTCTATTTTTAGTACCTAATAGGATATTAAAGGAGCTAAACCTAAGGTCATTCCTTTATAATTTTTTTCAAAGATTTTGGATGGTAAGGGTTTATAAGGCTATTGTGTAATTTCAAAATTAAGGAAACATATGTGTGGTATTTGTGGCATATATGGTCGAAATAATAATAAAGCTATAGAAAAAATGGTTGGGTCGATGCATCATCGAGGTCCCAATGATAAAGGCATTTTTTCTGAAGAAGGTATTGCTCTTGGGATGACACGATTAGCAGTGATTGATTTATCATCAAAAGCAAATCAGCCTATGAGCAATGAAGATAGTTCAATTTGGATAGTTTATAATGGAGAGATGTATAACTTTCGTGATGAACGAAAGATATTATTGGGAAAGGGATATTCTTTCAATTCATCTTCAGATACAGAAGTTATTCTCAAAATGTATGAAGAATATGGTGATGATTTTCTTTTACGAATAGAAGGTATTTTTGCTTTAGGTATTTATGATCAGAGGCCTGGTTCTGGCAAAGAAAAACTTTTATTAGCCAGAGATCAATTTGGTGTCAAGCCATTGCTATATTCCCAACTACAGTCCAGAATTATTTTTGCCTCTGAAATGAAAGCTTTATTATCTAGTGGTCTATTTAATCCAGAAATTGATCCTATAGGTTTACGATTATTATTAACCTATGGTTCAATCTATCAACCTTATACGATTTTGTCTAAAGTTAAGATGCTCCCGCCCGCTCATCGTTTAATTGTTCAACAAGGAAACACAAAAATCCAGCGTTATTGGAAATTGGATGTTAATCGATATCCTTCACTACGTAATGCTAATTATAATGAACAGTTAGAATTCCTTAGTGATTCTTTAATAAAAACTGTTAAATCTCAAATGGTAAGTGATGTACCTCTAGGAGCTTTCCTAAGTGGTGGCCTTGATTCTTCCTTGTTGGTTGCTATGATGGCTAAAGAAGCAGGTCAACGTATAAAAACTTTTTCTATTGGTTTTGAAGAAGAAGGTGCAGCAATAGATGAGACTAAGGATGCAAATTATACGGCTAAATTTTTAGGCACTGATCACAATCATGTTTTAGTTAGAGGAAGAGATATTGCTGAACAAATTTATCGCATTGCTTCCCTTTTAGATCAACCATCAGTTGATGGAATAAATTCATATTTTGTATCTTTAGCAGCTAGTCAAAAAGTTACTGTTGCAATTTCTGGTACTGGAGGAGATGAACTTTTTGCTGGCTATCCATGGTTTAAAAACATGGTATTTCAAACATCGAGAAATAATCAATCTATAACAAGTTACTTTCTCAATCTAAGTGAAGGATTTTTTGGTGCACCACTTTTTGATCCTCTTATAACTACAGGACTTGGTAAAAGGTTGCTTGCTCTTCGGTCAAAATCTAGTTTTTTAAATCAATATGCCAGACAATATGAAATTTATGGACCTTATTCTTCGTCATTTATCTTAGCACCTGAAATAAGAAGCCAAGCAAAAATCGGTCAAAATCAATTGCGAGATTTGCAAGAAAATGATGAAATTGAAGATGGATCAATAATTGAACGGGTAACTGGTTTATGTCTTAGAGGCTATACAAATAATCAGTTACTTAGGGATATTGATGCAACATCAATGGGATCTTCTTTAGAAGTACGTGTTCCATATTTAAGTACAGTTATAGCAGATATTGCTTTATCTCTTCCAGATAAAGCAAAATTGAATGAAAATTCTCAACTTAGTTTGACTACTGATAATTACCGTTCAACGGGCGTAAAAAGAATTTTAATGGATATTGCAAAACCATTTCTTCCTAGGGATTTTGATTTACGTTCAAAACGAGGTTTTGGAATGCCATTTGATTCTTGGTTAAATGGACCACTAAAAGATGTATTTATGGATTGTTTATCGAAAGATGGGATTGGAAAAAGGCATTGGTTTGATTATAAAGAAATTAGCAAGGTTAGAGATAATTATATCAAAGGTGAATTAGGATGGGCTAAACCTTGGCTTCTAATGATGATTGAACTTTGGTGTAAGGAGGTTTTAGATAAGTCAACCCAAGAAAAAGTAATTGATGATTGAAAAATTTCAAAAAGATGAATATCCTGGTGAACCAAAGATATTATTTATTGGCCTTGCTGAAAGCACTCATACTCATGCATGGATTGAACTTTTGACGGATTCAAATTTTAATGTACGTTTATTTGGATTGCCGAGTGGTTATCCATCACATGATTTCCCCATTCGTACTTACAACACATATCCCTTTAAAAAGGTAAACTCAGATTATTGCAAAAACCTATACCAAGGCAAATTGAGAAGAACATTTTATTATCTAAACAGATTAGTTAGTGTTAGGCTTGTTAATAGATCAATGTTTTGGAGGTTATTAAAATGGTTTTGGAAAAGTATTTTTGAATTAATTAATTCAGCATTTAATTTTTTTGGAATTGAATCACCATTTCTTACACCAGAAATTTGGTTAAAGAATATTATTATCAGATGGGAACCTGATATCATTCATACTCTCGGCTTATATGATTCTCAAGGAGGAATGTTTTATTATAATGTTCGAAAAAAGTATAAACTTGAAAATTATGGGAAATGGATATTGCAATTGAGAGGGGGTTCAGATTTAACATTGCGTAGACATGATTCTAATTACCAAGATGAAATTTATAATGTGCTACAAGATTGCTATCAAATTATTTCTGACAATATTATAAATATTAAATATGCTAAAGAATTAGGAGTTCCTTCTGAGAAATTTGCCTCTATTGTTCCTGTTCCGGGTACAGGTGGTTTAGATGTCAAGAAACTTAATGCATCTTCAATTTTGCCATCAAAACGACAACGGATTATTCTTTGGCCAAAAGCATATGAAAGTGTTTGGTCAAAGGCGATCCCAGTATTAGAGTCCATTCGAAAAGCTTGGGGAAGTTTAAATCTTTTCAAGTTTTATTTTCTTGCAATGACTTCTGAAGTATTTACTAGCTATCTTGGACTTCCTGAAGAAATTAAAAAAAACTGTATCGTTTTTAAAAATCGGATTCCTAGACAGGAAGTTCTTGATTTAATGAAAGAAGCTAGAGTAGTTTTAATTCCATCTCTAATTGATGGTATCCCAAATAGTCTTTATGAATCAATGGCGTGTGGCGCATTTCCGATTGTTTCACCTCTTGAAACAATTAAAACAGTTGTTAAAGAAAGAGAAAATGTTTTGTTCGCACGTAATCTTTATCCAGATGAATTAGCCACAGCTTTAATACTTGCTATGTCTGATGATTCATTAGTGGATAACGCTGTAATAGAAAATAACAAACTTGTTAAACAAATTGCTGATCGAAAAACTATTCGTTCTAAAGTAATAGAATATTATTACTCTATTCTATGAAAAATTATACTAATAAAAATATTTTAGTAGTGGGTGGCGCTGGTTACATAGGAGGATATTTAACTGATATCCTTATAAATGATGGTCATAAAGTAACTGTCTACGATAACTTATTATATGAAACGAGATATTTAAAGGATATTAATTTTGTTTATGGGGATATTCTTGATCGAGAAAAACTTTTGCCTATATTAGACAAATTTGATGTAGTTATTTGGTTAGCAGCTATTGTGGGTGATGGAGCATGTGCTATTGATCCTGCTATGACAAAGGCTGTTAATGAAGATTGTGTAAAATGGGTTGTGGATAATTATAATGGTAGGATTGTTTTTGCCTCGACGTGTTCAGTTTATGGAATACAAAATAATCTAATTGATGAGTTAGCTGGATTCAATCCACAATCAATTTATGCTTCAACGAAATTAGCAGCTGAAAAATACATTGTTGAGAATCATAATGATTATCTAATCTTTAGGCTGGGCACTTTATTTGGTTTAGGAGATTATTTTTCTAGAATCCGTTTAGACTTAGTTGTAAATATATTGACTGCTCGAGCTGTTAAAGGTGAAACTTTAACAGTATTCGGCGGTGAACAGTGGCGTCCACTATTACATGTTAAAGATGTAGGAAATGCTGTCAGTTTCTGTCTAAAAAACGGAGTAGTTGGATTATTTAATCTATCATATAAAAATTTTAGAATAAATCAAATTGCTGAAGAAATAGCATTGCTGATAAATGAAGTAAAAATAGAATATGCTGATATGGAATTTGAAGATTTAAGAAATTATAAAGTGAAAACAGATAAAATTCGATCAACTGGTTGGACACCTACTTTTACAATAAAAGATGGAATTAATGAAATTAAAAGCTTGATAAAAGAGAATCGTATAATTAATTCTGATGATCCTGTATATCATAATGCTGCATTTATGGAGGAAAACTATGGAACTTAAACAGATAGATGGAGGTATTCATATTGATGAAAGAGGTACTGTAAGTTTTGTTAATGATTTTCAATTTGATCAAGTGAAAAGATTTTATACTGTTAGGAATCACAGATCTCCATTCATTAGGGCTTGGCATGGGCATAAAAAGGAAGGAAAATATGTCACTGTTGTAAATGGTAGTGCTATAATTGGAGCTATAAAAATTGAAAATTGGGATAATCCTTCAGAAAATAAAGATATATCAAAATTTGTTTTATCTTCAACAAAGCCATCTATTCTTTCAATTCCTTCTGGTTATGCTAATGGAATGATGACGTTAGAAAAGGATACAATAATTATGGTTTTTTCAACATCTTCCTTAGAAGAAAGCTTGAAGGATGATATACGATTTGATTCAAAGCAATGGGATATCTGGGAAATCAAAGAAAAATAAATTTAAAATGTCAAAAGAAATTAAAATAGTTGTTTTAGGTGGTTCCGGGATGCTTGGTAGCATGATTAATGATTTTATTTCGAGAAATTCCAATTTTACAATCACTTCTACAGTTAGAAATAATGAACTTATGAGCAAGTGCAAATCTGTTTTCCCAAAAATTAATTGGGAAATATTAGATGTATCACTCGCAAACGAAAATGAACTAGACAAAGTTATAGGTGATAGCAAATGGCTAATTAATGCTATCGGTGTTATTAAACCTTATATTAATGAACAAAAACCTTTTGAAATTGAAAGAGCTATAAAAATAAACTCTTCTTTTCCTTATTTACTTGCTCGTATTGCAAAGAGAAAAGGTGCAAAAATATTGCAAATTGCTACAGATTGTGTATATAGTGGAAAAAAAGGTTCCTATGTTGAGGATGATTTACATGATGCTTTGGATGTGTATGGTAAATCAAAAAGTCTTGGAGAATGTTATTCTGATGTAGTCTCTAATATTAGGTGCTCAATTATTGGACCTGAATTCAAAGCAAACCTATCTCTTTTGCAATGGTTTCTTGGTCAACCTGATGGTACAAGGCTAAATGGATTTATTAATCATGACTGGAATGGAATCACAACCCTTCATTTTGCAAAAATATGTTATAGTATTATAAGAAATAAATTTGAAATTGGACATTTACATCATCTTATTCCATCAGATAAGGTAAATAAATATGAATTGCTAGTAATGTTTAAAAGATATTTTGGCCGTGAAAATTTGGTAATTAGTCCCAGACAAGCTGATCAATGTATAGATAGAACTTTATCTACGAAAAATCAGGAGTTAAACTTACGTATTTGGAATTCAGTAGGTTTTGCAAATCCTCCAAGTGTTGAAGAAATGATTAAGGATTTGGGAAAATATAAATATAGTTTCTTATGAAGATTCTTACAATCCTTGGAACTAGACCTGAGATCATTCGTTTATGCAGAATTATCGAAAAGCTAGATGGTTTCTGTAACCAAATTATTGTTCACACAGGCCAGAACTATGATTACAATTTAAATGATGTATTTTTTAAAGAACTTGGTGTAAGAAATCCGGATTACTTTTTAGATGCTAAAGGGAGTTTTGGTGATCAGATTGTAATAATTCTTTCTAAAATGGAGAAGATTCTCCTTAAAGAGAAACCAGATTGTTTTCTTGTACTTGGAGATACTAATAGTAGTCTTGCAGCAATTATTGCAAAGCGACTTGGGATCCCAGTATATCATATGGAAGCAGGTAATAGATGCTATGATGATCGAGTCCCTGAAGAGGTAAATAGACGAATTATTGATCATTCAAGTGATGTCCTCTTGCCATATACAAATAGGAGCAGACAAAATTTAATTAAAGAAGGAATAGCTGGTGAGAGAATATATGTTACTGGAAACCCAATTAATGAAGTTATAAATTTTTATAAATCACAAATAGAACAATCAAATATCCTAAATAAACTTAAATTAGAATCGAGAAAATATTTTTTAGTAACGATGCATCGACAAGAAAATGTAGATGTTGAAAATAGATTGTGCTCTCTAATAAAGGCTTTAGATTTATTACAAAAAGAATATGATTTTCCAGTAATTATAAGTACACATCCAAGAACTAAGGAAAGAATAAAATCTTTTGGTCTCAATACAAAAAATAATCATTTAAAGTATCTTGAACCTTTTGGCTTTTTTGATTTTATTCTGTTAGAAAGAAAAGCATTTTGTGTTTTATCTGATAGTGGGACTGTTCAGGAAGAATGTTGCATAATGAAAACTCCGAATATTACGATTCGAGACGTTACTGAGAGACCAGAGACTATTGAATGTGGTAGCAATGTGCTTAGTGGAGTTGATTCAGATAGGATACAAAATTCTGTTAGAACTGTGGTAAATCAAAATTGTGATTGGATTCCCCCTGAAGAATATTTAAAAGACAATGTTAGTGATACTGTAATCAAGATATTACTTGGTTTAGGTCCTCAAGTTCGATTATAAATTCAAATATTAAAGTTTCAATAATAATTCCAGTATATAATGGTTCAAATTATCTTAGTGAAGCTATTGATAGTGCGATTGCCCAAACCTATGAAAATATTGAAATCATTGTTATTAATGATGGATCAAATGATATGAACCGTACTGAAGAAATTGCTTTATCTTATAATGAAAAAATAAAATATTTCAATAAAGAAAATGGTGGGGTTTCAACAGCTCTAAATCTTGGTATAGAAAAAATGACAGGTGATTTTTTTTCATGGTTAAGTCATGATGATTTATACTATCCAAATAAAATTGAAAGGCAATTAGAATTTTTAAATGGAAGAGATGATATTATTCTTTATACAGATGTTGAGTTTATTTATCCTCAAGCAAAAAACGATAAGGTTCTAAGGTTGAATCATCCTGATAGCTCAAAGTTTTATTATTATCTTATGACCAGTGGTCCTCACGGTTGTTCCCTATTAATCCCAAAAAAGTGTTTTAATAAGGTTGGGCTTTTTGAGGAGGAATTTAAAACTACTCAAGACTATCGAATGTGGTTCAGGCTTGCAAAGGAGTATGAATTTATTCACATGCCTGAAGTTCTAATAAAATATAGAGTTCACGATGACCAAGGTGGAATGCAATATAATGAGATTCATAAGAAGGAAGTTGATGCATTACATATATGGTTTATAAATAATCTTTCTGATTCCGAAATAACAAATCTGTCTTCAGGGCTTAATGGTTTGTTCTATTCAGAATTGGCATTAATCTTTTATAAAAAGCATCTTCTCGACGCATCAAAATTAGCTTTTCAAAAATCGATAAAAAATATATTTTCAAATTCAATTCAATCTATAAAACAACATACTTTTTATAATTTGTTATATATAAAAAGAAGACACCTTAAATCTTCTTTTCTAAATTTAATCATAAGGTTAATTCGAAAAAGCTTAAAAGCTATAAAATTTATTATTAGTTATTTTATTCCAAAGCCTTTTAGACAATTTATTATAAAGATATTAGATATTATATATGTTATTTCTCCTTTGTCAATTAAACTAAAAAGGGAAGTTCCAAAAAAATATAAAATTGGAATGGCTGTTCTAGCTTATGAGCGACCTCAATATTTGGAAGCTTGTCTAGACACACTGTTTCAGACCAAACTATATGATTATGATATTACTTTTTTACTTCAGGATGATGGAAGCTCAGACCCTCATGTTAAAGAGATATTAAATTTTCAAAGGTCTCATGAGTATAAAATACACCGGATCTTTTCAGAGAAAGGAGATTCTTTCGCTGGATCCGCTATTAATAAAGCTATGCGAAATTTAATGAAATTGGACAATTTTGATATAATTGGATGGTCTGATCCAGATATTATTTTCCATAAGGAATGGCTTGATCGATTAATGAAAATATCATTATGGGCAAAGAAAAACAGCAGGGCTCAACTTCTAGGTTCCTTTAGTGCGTTTAATTCAAGTGATCCTGGTCATAGAATTAAAGGTACTTTTAATACTCCTTATGGTTCATTTGTAACAAAATATAAAATGGGATTAGCTAATAATTTCTATTTTAGAGAAGACTTCCTCAAGTTAGGTTATTTTGAGAAAAAAATGAATTCTGAAGAATTAATGGCTAAAAGGTGTGAAAAACTTAAAGTAATGAATTTCAGTCTTAAGGATAGCTATGTTGAACATATTGGTATTAAATCATCAATTAATGATTTTAGACGAATCCAACGAATAGAAAATAACCCTGAAATTTATGTTAGAACTCCTCATGGTAAAAATATGCCTTCAGAAAACTGGCCTAGTATCATTTCAAAATTTGAAACTTTGGGTTATTATAAATATATAAAATCACCTAAAACTTTTGGCTTGAACATTCTTGGTTCTAATCTTGAATTGGATGTTATAATTCTGGTTGCAAAAAAAGATTTAATGATGATTGAATTGACTATTGAATCTGTAATTAAGTTTTTAAAACATCCAATTAATAACCTATTTTTAATTGGCAAAAAGGATCCAATAATTGATGAAATGTGCTCAAGATTTCAGTGCAAATTTATTGATGAGGATGTGATTTCGCCTATAAGTTATAGAGAAATTGATTTTTCTTATAAAGGTTTAGATAGATCAAGGTGGATTTATCAACAGTTGATCAAATTATCTGCTGATATATTAAAAGGTTCAAATCATATTTTCATGATTGATGCTGATACAGTATTAACATCCCCTCAAGTCTTTGAACATTCAGGAAAAATGTTGTTACTTCATTCTGATGAATATCATTATCCTTATTTTAAACATTTGAAAAAACTTTTGAAATTAACACCAGATATAGAATTATCTTTTGTTGCGCATCAGATGATTATGAATAAAGAAAAACTTTCAGAAATGAAGAGAGATATAGAAAATATACATCAAAATAATTGGTTTGAGACAATATTGTCTTTATTGAATAAAACATTGAAGTCACCATTTTCAGAGTTTGAGACATATGGACATTGGATGCATAATAAATATACAAAAGATATCTTTAGGGAATATTGGTTTAATAAAAGATTAGATAGGAATGAGTATCTTATTGCGAAAAATTTTGTAAAAAATGGAAGTGAGGAAATTAGATCTGTATCACTTCACTGTTAAAAACATAGATTAGAAAAAATTTTGAAGTAATAGGATAGATTTTAACCTTCAATAAAATTTGAAAAATTATTATCGCATTTATATAGCCAACTCCATTGAGAAGTTCTTTGATCTGTAAAGAAGTTTTTAAGGGGTTCCCTGATTGCAGTAGGGATATCATTTTCAGTTCTAGGCTTTCGAAGCAAATTAATTCCATCGAGATCATCTTCTTTAATTTTCAGCCAATCTGAAAGACATTTAATAAAAAAATTCGGGTCATGAAAAAAATGATCATAGTCTAAAATTCGATATATAGATTTATCATCGATTGTTTGAATTTGATTATTAATGCAAATAAAATTATCTTCAATTATCTTTGATTGCAGATATACATTGTCAGTCATTTTTCTCCTAATACAACTATAAGTTGCATTAATTGGATTTCTCAAAAGGATTAATAGTCTAGGTGTCGAATATTCCTTAACAATGTTTACAAAATCAATAATATCCCATCTCCTTAAAGTATCTCTTGGATTGGAATAGGGATGAGAATTCCTATCAAATAGAATTAACTTTTCTTTAGAACTAATATCTCTATATTTAGATAATAAACGGTGGATATTGTTTTTCGCCTCAAGTTTTTCATTTGAACTTGATTCCGATTCAAATAGTTTAGAAAAAGAATTATGTAGGTCTACAAGAGGACCTTTCCCATTACTTTCAAAAAGAAAATTCTTTTTCGTTTTAAACTTATGGAAAAGTGCATTGAAAATCATATGGTGTCCAGAACCTTCTACACCGACAACCCAAATAAAAATCATTTAATCCTCCTGATAGTTTATTATTTCAAATATTTTAAGAGTTAATGCTTTTTGAGAATTTTAGAAGATAATCTAACTTACAATCTGAAAGTACCTAGTCAAACTTAAACTTGTTATTAAATTTTTCACTTGGGAAAATATAATGTTATTAGTTATTAACCACTAAAATAGAAGTAAAGATAATGAAAGTAATTATATCAGGCATCACGGGTCAGGATGGATCTTATTTAGCGGAGCTTTTACTGAATAAAGGTTATGAAGTCCATGGAATTGTTCGTCGAAGCAGTTCATTTAATACAGGTAGAATAGATCATATAATTAATAATCAAAAATATCGCAATCAATTTTTTTTTCATCATGGAGATGTTACAGACACGAGTAACCTCAATCGTATTATAGAAAAGGTCAAGCCCCAAGAAATATATAACTTAGCTGCTCAGAGCCACGTTAAAGTATCGTTTGATTTGCCTGATTATACGGCTCAAGTAGATGCATTAGGAACTCTTAGATTTTTGGATGCTATTAGAGAAACTGGAGTTGTAACAAAATTTTATCAAGCTTCTACAAGTGAACTTTATGGAAAGGCACAAGAAGTACCTCAAAATGAAAAAACACCTTTTTACCCTAGATCACCATATGGTGTTGCTAAACTTTATGGATATTGGATAATTATTAATTATCGTGAAGCATATAATCTTTTTGCATGTAACGGAATACTTTTTAATCATGAAAGTCCGAGAAGAGGAGAGACTTTTGTAACAAGAAAAATCACCCGTGCTGTGGCTAGTATTAAGGCTGGTGTTCAAAATCACATTTCCTTAGGGAATCTTGATGCAAAGAGAGATTGGGGATACGCGCCAGAATATGTACGTGGTATGTGGCTAATGCTTCAGCAGGATAAGCCTAGAGATTATGTTCTTGCTACTGGAGAAACTAATTCTGTTAAAGATTTTGTCGATATTGCTTTTAAGGAATTGGATTTAGACCTTGAATGGGAAGGTGAAGGTTTGAATGAAAAAGGAATTGAAAAAAAGACAGGAAAAGAAAGAGTTGTAATTAATCCTGATTATTATAGACCAACTGAAGTTGAGATTCTTCAGGGAGATGCCTCGAAAGCAAAAAAAGAATTGGGTTGGTCACCTAAAATAAAATTTGAAGAATTAGTGTCTTTAATGGTTAAAGCTGATTATGAAAAAATAAAAAAAGATGTTTAACAATAAAAATTATTGGGAAAATAAAAGAGTAGCTGTGACAGGAGGAAAAGGCTTCTTGGGATCAGTAGTGGTACAATCGCTAAAAGATAAAAACTGTAATCATATTTCTGTAATTGATCATAATGATTATGATCTTAGAAAGATTGCAGATATAAAAAGAATGTATAAAAATGAAGTACCAGATATTGTGATCCATCTTGCTGCTGTTGTTGGTGGAATAGGTGCCAATAGAGTAAATCCAGGTAGTTTTTTCTATGATAATGCAATGATGGGTATTCAGCTTTTACACGAGGGATATATTGCTGGGATAAAAAAGTTTGTAGCTGTTGGAACGATCTGTGCTTATCCGAAATTTACACCAGTGCCATTTAAAGAAGAGAATTTATGGGAAGGATATCCTGAAGAGACAAATGCACCATATGGTATAGCAAAAAAAATAATGCTTGTACAATCACAAGCCTATCGAGAACAATATAATTTTAATTCTATATTCCTATTGCCAGTGAATCTATATGGACCTGGAGATAACTTTGATCCTAATTCATCACATGTAATACCTGCCCTTATAAAAAAATGTATTGATGCGAAGTTTGAAAGAAAAGAAAAAATTGTAGTTTGGGGTACTGGAACACCTACAAGGGAATTTCTATATGTTAAAGATGCCGCAAATGGAATAATTCTAGCAACTGAAAAGTATAATAGTAGTGAACCAGTCAACATAGGAGCAGGGTTTGAAATTTCCATTAAGGATCTTTTAGCTAAAATAGTAAATCTAACTGGTTATCAGGGCAAGGTTATTTGGGATGAAACAAAACCAGATGGTCAGCCTAGAAGGATGTTAGATACAACTAAAGCGTATAAGGAATTTGGTTTTAAAGCTCAGACCTTGTTTCATGATGGCCTTAAAGAAACGATTGGAACATTTATAGATCAATATGCAAAATGATTTAATAAAAAGTAAAGAAATTGGAAAGAAGAATATTAAAAAGGGAAAAAAAGTTCTCTATATTTTCCGCCATGATGAACTATCAGATTATTTTTCTGAGAATGGATCTTTTAATGGTCCAGCTGATTTTCTTTGGGGTTTAGGTTCTTTAAACACTGAAAAAATAGAACGGTATTTTATCAACGCACCTAGGTTAGAAAAAAGAACTGGTATAAGGAAGATAACAAATATATTTGAAAGGCCATTTTCAAAATATACAAAAATTGGATTCCCTATTGAAATATATCCACTTTATAAAAAACAAATTAATAGAGCAGATGAAATATTTTGTGTTAACGATGCAATAAGTTTAAGTATTCTTTTTTGGAAAGCATTAGGTAAAATGAAAAAAAAGAAAATTCGGTGTATAATAATGAGTTTACAAGAAAGAGAAAAATATTTTAAACTTAGGAAAATAATTATACGTTTTATTTCATTTCTTTTTAGACAGGCGGACACACTTATTACTTTATCAAATGAGGCAAAAAATAATTTTTCCAAAAAATATTATATTGGATCAACAAATGTAGAAACCTGTTATTTCGGAATTGACACTTTATTTTGGACTCCATCTGACTCTATAGAAAAGGATGATTATATTTTATCAGTTGGGAATGATATGAATCGAGATTTTAATACATTGATTAAAGCTCTTCCAAAGACACAAAAATTAAAAATTGTCACAAAAAGAAACTTAGATATTAATAAAAAGAAAATTGATATAATAAATAACTGGGTGTCTGATAATGAATTAAAAGGATTTTACCAAAAGGCAAAAATAGTGATTATCCCTAGTATTAATGTGGAGAATGAATCTCCTGGATTAAGCTGTTCATTACAAGCTCTTTCATGTAAATCTCCTTTAATAATACCAAAAATACCTACGCTGTCTGAGTTATTTCGTGATAATATTGATTGTTTATTTTATGAACCAGAGAATAGTGAAGATTTGATGGAAAAAATTGAAACTTTGAATAGAGATGAAACAAAAAGAAAAAATCTTTCGAAAAATGGTTATAATACCGTAATTCAAAAATATAATTGTATAACAATGGGGAAAAGGCTAACAGAAATAATTAATGAAGAAAATAACCTAAAGCATAGAAAAGGTTTTTTATGAAAATTAGTATAGGTTGTAATATTCAGTCTGGTCCTTTTGGTGGTGGGAACCAATTAAATCGTGCACTCGCAGAACATTTTATTAATCTTGGTCACAAAGTTGAATTTGATTTAATCTCAAAAGATCTTGATTTGATAATTCTAGCTGACCCCCGAACTACACTTAGAAGTATATCATATGGGGATAAAGAAATATTGAAATATTTAATTTTTTCAAACCCTAGAGCTTTAGTCCTTCAAGTAATTCACGAATGTGATGAACGTAAAGGAACTACAGGTTTAAATAAAAGACTTTGGTGGGCCAATAATATAGCAGATCACACAGTTTTTATTTCGGATTGGCAACATAAAATATTTAATGAAAAAAAATTAGTATTTAATAATGATTTAGTAATAAGAAATGGATCAGATGAAACAATTTTTTCATGGGATGGTAAACCACGATGGGATGGAATAAGTCCATTGAAACTTGTTACCCATCACTGGTCAAATAATTGGATGAAAGGTTTTGATATCTATCAAAAACTTGATCAAATGATAAAAAGTGAAAGATGGAAAAATAAGATTGAATTCACATATATAGGAAATATTCCAAAAGATTTTGAATTTATTAATTCAAAACGATTAGAACCTTTGTCAGGTGAAAATCTAGCAAAAGAGTTAAGTCATAATCATATTTATGTCACTGGTTCAATTAATGAACCCGCTGGACTTCATCACATTGAAGGTGCTTTATCAGGATTGCCCATTCTTTATAGAGAGAGTGGGGCTTTGCCAGAATATTGTAATGGTTTTGGAGAATCATTTAAGGGAGTTGATGATTTTGAATCTGCTTTAGAACAAATCATAAAAAATTATCATTTTTTGAATGAAAAACTTATAAAATACCCATATAGTTTTAAAAAAATGTGCATTGAATATGAAGAGCTAATTAATAATATGATAAAAAATAAAGATGAATTAATTGAAACAAGAAAAGCAAGGTCATTATGGTTGTGGAAATTAAAAACTTTTCTAGGGATCACACCTCGTTTTAATGCCTAAAATCTTTTTTCTTATTCCACAATAATACATAATGGTTTTACCCTCTTGGACCAATGATTTAAATGAAAAAATCTTGGGCTTTCTTTCAAAACTTGAAGTTAGACTTCAACCCGGTAGATATTTACCATGTGTATCTGGTGTAACATACCAAGGCAAGAATGTTTCACTTGGCTTTAGTTGTTTTGCCTTAAAAATTTATTACATGCTTGGTCACTGGGATAAACTAGAAAACGAGGAGCAAAAAAAATGGATTTCATATATTAAATCATTTCAAAATCATCATGTAAAAAATAATTATGATCCAATCAAAAAATATGCATTCATTGACACTTTTCTTATTGATTACCTTGAATCTTTTAGAAGAAAAATATCTAAACGGAAACTATTAAATAAAATTTTTTCTATTAGTAATGATGATGAATTTTTGACTAATTCACAAAAAGCTATTATTGCTGAGACCAAACAAGCAATCGCATCACTAGCAGAGATTGGTGAATTCTCCGACATTCCTTATTGTCAATTCCCTAATTCTGAAAAAAAAATAGTAGAATACATGGAAAAATTTGATTGGTCAAAACCTTGGGCATCTGGAGGACAAACATCAGCTCTAACAGTATTTATGGAGTTAGAAGGAAAGCGAAAAATTCCAACAAAGGAAATAATAAGTTTGCAAAATGCTACTAGTTCATTTTTTGAATCAATTGTAGATAGTGATACAGGTGGATATTTCTCTGGGGATATCCCAAATCATGGTATGCTAGTTAATGGAGCAATGAAGGTTTTAACAGCCTTAGATTGGCTAAATGTACCAATTCATTTCCCTGAAAAATTAATTGATACAACACTTAGTATGTTGCCAAAATCAGATGGATGTCATTTAGTAGATGCCGTCTATGTTTTACATCGTTGTTGTCAAAGGACTAATTATAAACGGGATACAATAAAGGATTATTTTATATCTGTTTTAGATATGATTAGATTGCATCACAACAAGGATGGTGGCTTTTCATATAATATTTCTTCAGCCCAAAAATCATATTATGGTCTTCCAATATCTAAAGGATATAATGAAAGTGATATTCATGGTACAGTTCTATTAACGTGGGCCCTATCTATGATTTTTCAGTTCAATAATTCAGGTTCTGACTGGAAAATAATTAAACCCTAAGATAATTTATGTCTAGAAAAAAAGCAATTATTTTCGGCATTTCAGGTCAAGATGGTTCTTATTTGGCTAAGTCACTTTTATCTAAAGGAGTCAAAGTATTTGGAACTTCTAGAGATGCTGAAGTTCAAGAATTTTCTAATTTGAGGAAACTTGGTATAAAACAACAAATTAGTTTTTTTTCAGTTGCAATTAATGATTTTGGCAGTGTTTTCCAATGCATAAAAAAGATTTCTCCTGATGTAATCTATAATTTAGCCAGCCAGTCATCAGTAGCACTTTCTTTTTCTCAACCACATGAAACTATGGAGAGTATTGAGTTAGGTACTTTAAATATTCTTGAATCAATACGACTCTATGGTAAAGAAATTAAATTTTATAATGCGTGCTCAAGTGAGTGCTTTGGAGATACTGGTCAAGAAAAGGCTGATGAAAAAACTCCATTTAATCCATTAAGTCCTTATGCTGTTTCTAAAACCGCAGCTTATTGGATGGTAAAAAATTATAGGGAGGCATATGATATTTCAGCATGTTCAGGAATACTTTTTAATCATGAATCTCCGCTTAGGCAAGACAGATTTGTAACAAAAAAAATAATAAATGCAGCTGTAACTATTTCAAAGGGGGAACAGGGCACTCTTCATCTTGGAAATATAGATATAGTTAGAGATTGGGGCTGGGCACCAGATTATGTTGAGGCGATGAGACTAATGATGGAGAATAAAAGATCTGAAGATTTTGTAGTTGCAACAGGAGTATCACAATCATTAAAAGATTTTTTGGAGATTACCTTTCAATATTTTAACCTGAATTGGGAAGACCATGTTACAATTGATAAAGGTTTATATCGGCCAACAGATATTACAGTAAATATGGGAAATCCAAAAAAAATAAAAGAAAAATTAGGATGGAAGGCAAATTTTTCACTTAAAGAAACTATTAATAAAATTATAGAATATGTTCTTAAAGAAAAATAAAATGAACTATAGTTCAAGACTTAAAAATATTTTCCCAATTAATTATTTTGAAAAAATAAAAACAAGAAATTGGTTGCCATATTCAAAATTAATTTTATGTAATGATGGATCAGATTGGGTTTTAGATTGGGAAGCTAAAGAGCTAAAAAAAATTTGTGAAAATCTAAAAATATCAACTTTGGATAAAAATTATATAAAAATGTCTAACAAACAATCAGTATTCTACACTAGTCGATATCACGTTTTAAATAATTGGAAAAAACAAAATCATAGAATTGCTTTCCCCTATTTTCATGGAAAACCAAATTCTGATAATGGTTTTCGAAAAATGTTTAATACAATAAAAAAAAATAATAAAGAAATTAATAGAATTCAAGTTAGCCATAGTGAAATGAAAGAGATAATCCTTGACACAGGGATTGATGCAAATAAGGTTTTTTGCATACCCATAGGAATAAATGAAAATTATTTTACAAAGACAACAAAAGATCTTAGATCAAAAATGAGAAAAAAACTCAATATTCCAAAAAATGCAATAGTTATAGGATCATTTCAAAA
The DNA here is from genome assembly GCA_002715465.1 of Fidelibacterota bacterium. The sequence continues at coordinate 57,596 of PAYY01000024.1, forward strand.
GGATGGCAATGGTTGGGGAGAAGGATTAGAGCCAAAATTAATTAAAGGACCAGATATTTTTTTAAAAACCGTTAGAATTTTAAAAGAAGAAATACCTGAGTTATTTATCCTTTTGACTGGCCCAGCTCGAGGTTACATAAAAACTGGTCTTGAAAAATTAAAAATTCCTTATTTCCATTTTGTATTAGATAATTATACAGATATTGAAAAATATTATAATGCTCTAGATTTATATATTGTGAGTTCTAGAGAAGAAGGAGGACCAAAAGCAATTCTTGAATCCATGATTAGTGGAATACCATTAGTAACTACAAGAGTTGGGCAAGCTATGGACCTAGTTAATCATGGTAAAAATGCATGGATGGTTGAAACTGAAGATTATGAAGGTTTAGCATATTGGAGTAAATATGCAATTGAAAATAAATCCCAAATAGAACAAATTATAAGTGAAGGTGTGAAGACAGCATTGGAAAATACTTATACTAATCAAATAGACTTATGGGATGATTTTATGAAAGGTTTTGTAAAGTTTTAACTAATTAATTTCAATTATTTTACTTTTCAATATAAGTATTTTTTCAGAATACTTATTTTCATTTATTTTGCTTAAAAATAGGGCTATAAAATATAAACCACATATTGATGGACTGCGTGCAATTGCAGTATTGTCTGTCATGATTTATCATGGTTTCCCAGGTTATTTAAATGGAGGATTTTTAGGGGTAGACATTTTTTTTGTTATATCTGGATATTTAATTACAAAGATAATTTTAAAAGGTATAATGAAAAATGAATTTTCATTTCAAAATTTTTACTACAGAAGAATTAAAAGAATATTACCATCTCTATTAATATTATTATTTTTTGCTTCAATTACTGGTGCATTAATACTTTATCCAGATGAATACAAATCTTTAGGGGTCCATATTTTTGGAGGTGTAACTTTTTTATCAAATATTATATTATACAATGAGATCGGTTATTTTGACATAGATGCTCAATTTAAGCCATTGTTGCATTTGTGGTCATTGTCAATAGAAGAGCAATTTTATTTAATTTGGCCAGTTACTTTATTCATTTTTTCAAAGAAATCGACAAAATTTTTTAGACTTATAATTTTTACTTTTATAATATCTTTTGTACTTAATTGTTACTTAACATATTCAAATCCTGCTTTAGCTTTTTATTTGCCTTTTACAAGATTATGGGAGTTAATGGCTGGAGCTATTTTTAGCGATTTAGAATTAAATTCTAATCATTATTCTGTAGTAAAAATTTGGATTAATCAAAAACCAAAAATAAAAAATATTTTGTCATTGGTTTCATTTGGATTGATAATTATAGTAATGTTTTTTTATAATAATTTTGATCATGTAATTATGATTCCTTATATATTAATTGTTTTCTCAACATTCCTAATTATTGCTTTTAGTGAAAAAACAATTGTAGAAAAAAAAATTCTAAGTAATAGGATCCTAGTATATATAGGTTTAATTAGTTATCCTTTATATTTATGGCATTGGCCAATTTTATCATTTTCATATATAGTATCGAATGGTTTCCCTTCAGGTGAGATTAGACTAGTTTTAATTATAATAAGTTTTTTATTGTCTGTATTGACCTATAATTATTTGGAAAAGCCAATTAGATTTAAGTCAAAAAATATAATTAATAGAAGAATTTTAGGTGGTTTAATGAGCTTGATGATATGTTTATGTTTAATAAGTTATTTAATAGTTCTAAATGAAGGTTTTCCTGAACGGGGTAATAATTTAACCAAAACTGAAAATACAAATTATAAAGATATAAATAAGAATAATATAGTTACAAATGAAAGAATAATTGTAATTGGTGATTCACATGCTCAACAAGTATATCAAAGTTTAGAACTATCAGGTTTTTCTAATATTAAGGTTTTTAGTAAAGGTACGTGTTTCCCTTTTTTAGAAGTAAACACAAGCCGTCATCCTACAAGACTTTGGAAGCAAGAAACTGATTGCCAACCATGGGTTAATAATTCTTATTTAGAAATAAAAAATTTAAAGGATTTCAGTACTGTACTTATAACTTGTTTTTACAATCAATATTTAGATGCTAGGATATTAATTGAAGATGAAAATTTAGATCATGATGATCCAATTAAAGTTTTCCAATATGGAATTAATAGAACAATAAATTATTTATTATCACTGAATAAAAATATTATCCTAGCATTAGACTTTCCAGAATTAAATGGACCTTGTATGCCACCTAGACCATTTATTTTTAATAATCAAAAAAATTGTTTGTTAGAAAAACAGGAAGAAAATCTAAAATCAATTATTTATTCAGATATAATAAAAACTATTTCTGAGAACAATGAAAAAGTTTATATGTATGATCCCAGAGGAGTTCTATGTGATGAAAATAATTGTTTTGGAAAGATTGATGATAATTATTTGTATAATTCTGATGGCAATCATCTTACTAAAAAAGGATTATTCCTAATTGGGAATCATTTTAAAATGAATTTTGATTCTAACTTTAGTATGTAAAAAACGAGATGAATTAATTATAAAATTTATATCATGAAATACATAAAAAATTTTACGTTAAAAAATAAAAATTTTATATATGCTCCGTTATTCAAATTAGGAGAATATAATGGTTCGATTAATGACCCATTTTTTAAATATCTTTTAGAAATTTTATCAGTAGGAAATATAAAATTTAAATTTTGGAAGTTCAGACCAAAAAAAAATAAAATGGAACCAAGGTCACATGTAAGTATGTGGGCTGATATAAATGGTGAATTATATTTTTTTGACAAAAGTGATCATATACAAGAAATTGATATTGAAGCTCTTGATATTTGTGGAAAATATTTTAAAGATAATTATAATGAAATAGAAATAAAGCGAGTCCTAAGTCAAGAAAATAAAATGAATCATTTTGATAAAATTAAACCATTCTTTTCAGTTGGGGATATTTATCGATTTTACAAATTTTCTCAAAATAATAGTTTTGATATTGATTTTGATTTATGCCAAATAATGAGTTTATATACTTCTCCACTAAATTTTGTGAAAAAAGGTTATCAAAAAAATTACAGATCTGCTTTTGATCATTCCTTTATTCGTTATAAAACATTTAATCTATTAAAATCATCTAAAGAAATTAAAAGCCATATAAATTTAAGTACTAAAGATAAAACCTGGTTTTATCCCAAAAATTCTCAATATCTTGGATTTAATGAATACTCTAAATTAATCATGAAAACAAAAATTGGAATTGTAAATACGATACCACATAGAATTTTTCCTTGGAAAGTTTCAGAAATGATATCTTTAGGGACGCCGTTTGCTGTCGATGAAAAGCCAATTACGCAATTTCCTCCATTTATAAAATTGAATATTAATGAACATTATATTGATATTTTCCCTGGGGTGTCTTCTTTTAACCATGATTTAAATGCCGACCCATTTTCTATAAATTCTTATTCTTCTCTTTTAAAAACATATGATAACGAACTATTCAAAAACCTATTTATTAAATTTCTTAATAAAATAAAAAATCCTGAACTAATTAAATATTTAACTAAAAATATTATGTCTTTTAGAGACAATATTCTTTTAAATCGCGAATTATTTTTTGATTATATAATAAGTGCTTAAATGAAATCATTGACTTTATCATTATTTTTTTCAAAGGGTATGTCCTTAAAATCATGGGACAAAATAGGTATGTTTGAACGAGAAGTTGCATTATATAAAAAATTGCAAGATCATAAAGTACAAATCAATTTTATTACTTATGGAGATTCGTCTGAAAGTGATTATTCTAAGGTTTTACCTGGGATTAATATTTTGTCAAATAATTTCAATCTTCCTAATTATATATATGAAAAATTTCTTCATCGAATTCACAAGAAGATTTTAATGGATTCTCATATAATTAAAACTAATCAAATGAAAGGGGCAAATATAGCCTTACGATCATCTCTATGCTGGAATAAACCTTTAATTGCCCGTTTTGGTTATATGTGGTCAGAGTTTGCAAAACAAAATGGAGAAAATTCTTTTAAAAAAATTGAAGTGTACGAAAACAAAGTTATTAATTCTTCAAAACGAGTTGTTGTAACTACCAATAAGATGAAAAACAATATAATTAATCGTATTCCAAAGGCTGCGAATAAAACTTTAGTTATTCCTAATTATGTTGAGGTTGATAGATTCACTCCTAATTTTAATAGACAAAAAGAATTTGATCTTCTTTATGTGGGAAGGCTTAACAAACAAAAAAATATTCAATCTCTTATATCAGCAGTTAAATCTACACAAATCAAAACGATGATAATTGGAAACGGTCCACAAAAAAAATTAGTTCAAGAGGCTATAGGAATTTCAAATGGCAAAATTACATGGGTAGAAAAAATTTCTAATAGTGAACTTCCTGAAATTATGAATAATTCATCTATTTTTATTTTACCATCATTTTATGAAGGTCATCCAAAAACACTTATTGAAGCTATGGCTTGTGGTATGCCTGTTATTGGGGCTAATTCTCCAGGTATTAGGGAAATAATAGAAGACGGTAAAAATGGAATTTTATGTAATACTGAATCAGAAAGTATACAAAAATCTATTAATAGTCTTTTATCTAATCCTGAACTTACTCAAAAAATTGGCAATAATGCCCGTGAGTTTGTTTTGAATAATTTTTCTCTAGATAATATTATTAATATGGAAGTTGATCTTTATCGAGATTTGATATAAATATTGGAGTTATAGCAATCATGTCAACATTAAATGATATTTTAAATAAAATTAAAAAATCTGTTATCAATCCAAATGAAAATTCTTTTCATAATTATCCATTTGGAAAAAAACCTTCTGCTGACCGTAAAACTTATCTTTCCATATGGGAAGTAGCTAAATCAAAAGAATACTTAGTTGTTGATGATTTTGAAAAAGAAACTGGTTTTTCTATTGAAAAGGAATGGTTCAATAAATTAGCACTTATTACTCAAGTAGTTAAAAAAAAATCAGAAATATGTTATCAACATGGTAGACTCCTTTATTCTGTATTAAGTCAAAATTTTCAAAATCATAGATCTAATTCAATAAATATTTTGGAATCTGGTACAGCAAGAGGATTTTCAGCATTATGTATGGCGAAAGCCTTAGAAGATAATAATCAATCTGGGAAGATTGTTACTATAGATCCTTTGCCAAATAATGTTTCAATGTTTTGGAATTGCATTTCTGATTTAGATGGAGAGAAGTCGAGAGCAAAACTACTTGAAAAATATTCAAAACTTATTGAAAAATATATATGGTTTATAGAAGGTAAGTCAGATCAAATCTTAAATAGACTAGAGCTTAACCGTGTACATTTTGGATTCTTAGATGGTTCGCATAATTATGATGATGTCAATTTTGAGATTAAATATTTAATTCCCCGTCAGAAGAAAGGGGATATGATTTTTTTTGATGACTTTCACGAAACTCTTTATCCAGGTATAGTTAAAGCTGTAAAAGAACTTGAATCTAGTGGAAAATATCGTTTAAAAATTATTAGAGTAAATGCTCAGCGTAGTTATGCTATAGGAGAAAAACAAATTTGAAAACAATTTTATTAACTGGTGTTGCAGGTTTTGTAGGGCAAAAGACAGCCCAATTTCTTTTACGTGACGGATTCCAAGTAGTTGGCATAGACAATCTTAATAATTACTATGATGTAAATCTTAAGGAATATCGATTATCTCAATTGAATAGTGTTAATGGTTTTGATTTCTATAATATAGATATAGAAGATGTAAAAGATCTTAATTCCATTATGAAAGATTATAAATTCGAAGCAATAATTAATTTAGCAGCTAGAGCTGGTGTTCGTTATAGTTTAGAGAATCCTAATATTTATGTTTCTACAAATATTCAGGGATCTTTGAATCTTTTAGAGCTTTCAAAAAAATTTAAGATAGAAAAATTTGTTCTTGCATCAACATCATCAGTTTATGCGGGTGAAAAAATGCCATTCAAGGAAAATTTACCAGTGAATAATCCTATTTCTCCTTATGCGGCAACAAAAAAAGGAGCAGAGTTGATGGCCTATTCATTTCATTCAGTTTATGGAATAGATATTTCTATTGTTCGGTATTTCACAGTTTATGGACCAGCTGGTAGGCCAGACATGAGTATTTTTAGATTTATAAAATGGATCGATGAAGGTTCAAAAATAAAAATATATGGGGACGGAACACAGTCAAGAGACTTTACATATATTGATGATATTGCTGAAGGAACAATAAAGGCTTTAAAAAAGGTGGGCTTTGAAATAATAAATTTGGGAGGAGGGAAAAATCCTGTATCATTATTAACAATAATAAAAATGATAGAAAAACGGATGAATAAAAAGGCAAAGTTTGAATACAATAATTTTCCAAAAACCGACATTCAGGAAACATGGGCAGATATTTATAAAGCAAAAAAATTAATTAATTGGAAACCTAAAATAAAGTTAGAAGAAGGTATCAATAGAACTATTGATTGGTATTTAGAGAACAAAAGATTGGTTCAAAAAATAAAAATATAATTTTGTCTAATCCAGTGATAACGGTGCTTATGTCAGTTTATAACGGCGAGAGATATATACAAGAATCAATTGAGAGTATACTTACCCAAACTTATGAAAACTTCGAGTTTATAATTATTGATGATGGTTCAAAAGATAAAACAAAAGAATTAATTAGATCTTATGATGATAAAAGAATAAAATTTTTTGCTAATAAAAAAAATATAGGATTAACGAAATCATTAAATATTGGACTGAAGTTTTCTAAAGGAAAATATATTGCACGAATGGATGCGGATGATATAAGTCTTCCAGATAGATTAGAAAAACAAGTGAATTACATGAATATAAATAAAGATATAGATATTTGTGGATCATGGGCGAAAACTATTGGTGAAAATTTTGGTGAGATTAGAAAATATCCAGTTAATCATGATGAAATAAAATGCAATCTTTTATTTAATAATATTATGTGCCATTCTTCTGTTATGATGAGAGAAAAAATCTTTTCAGATGGAAAAGTAAAATATGATCCATCAATATTATATGCACAAGATTTCGAATTTTTTGCAAGGCTAATCAATACTTATATATTTGCCAATATTCCAGAAGTATTAATTCATTATAGAATTCATGAAAATCAAATTGCTGAAAAAAAAAAGAAAGAGCAAAGTTTAATAGCAAATACAATAATAACTAGACAACTAAATAAAATTAATATAAAACCAACAAATAAAGAATTGAGTCTGCATAGGAATATTATTGAATTAAGAAAAGAAGAATCAAAAAAATTAATTTTAGAAACAGAAGGATGGTTGTTGAAAGTTATTGATGGGAATGATAGAACCAATTATTATGATAGGAAAAAAATAAGAATTTTTATAAATAAAATTTGGTTAAAACTATGTAATGGGTATGCAGGTTTAGGAATATGGATTTTGAAAACATATTATTTTTCAAAATTAAATACTTACATATTAAATGATTATCGGTTTGTTAAGTTTATAATTAAATCAATAATAAAATGGAAAAGACTTAAGAAAATTATATAAAATAATGAAAATTTTATTAGCATGTGAAGATTTTAGAATTGGTGGAGCTCAAATATTCACATTAAACATTGGTAAAGAATTAGAAAAAACAAATAATATATATTTATATAGTCATTATCAGGAATATATAGATTGGGATTTGGTGAATTATCATTTTCCTGATGCGAAAATTATATACCCTAAAATTCATTTCAATAAAACTATAAAAAAGATTGATAGACTTCTATATAAATTAAAAATAGATTTTTCAATTCGTGAAAAATTTGTAGAAAAGAATATTAAGATGATAATGAGAAAGCATAATTTTGATATTATTCATAGTAATATGTTTAAATCAGATTATATTTTTTCTAAAGCATTAAAAAATTTCAAAGTTCCAATAATAATTACTATGCATGGAAATTATGAAACATTTATGGAAAATATTGAAAATTTTAATGGAGAATTAATATGGAATTATTTTAAAAAAGTTCAATTAATTGTAAAAAGAATTAATGGAATATCAATTTTATCAAATAAAAATCTAGATATTTTTAAAAAAAGTGAGATTAAAGTCTTATTTAAAAAAGCAAAAATTCCAACAAGGAAAATTTATAATGGATTTGCTATAAAAAGACCAAGCAATGAATTTCAATTGCGATCAAGTTTATGTATAAAGAGTGATGATTTAGTTTATGGTATGGTTGGAAGAGGAATTCCTGAAAAAGGTTGGGAGATTGCAATAAAAGCTTTTTTAGAAATGAATTTAGATAAGCAAGCACATTTAGTACTAATTGGATGGAGTAAGTATTTAAATGAATTAAAAACAAAATATAATAAAAACAATAACATCCATTTTTTAGGTTATAAGAGGAATACTATAGAATGGATCAATACTTTTGATATTGGACTTTTGCCTACAACATATGGTGAAAGCTTGCCAACAGTAATTATTGAATATTTATCTTGTGGAATTCCAGTTATTAGTACTGATATTGGTGAGATAAAATCAATGATTACCTGGAAAGATAAAATTGCTGGGGAAATTATTAGTATAAATAGAGGTGAAGTATCAAAAAATGAATTAATTAATAGTATGAAACAATTACCAAAAAAATTAAAAAAAGATTATGAAATGAAAAAAATTATAAAAAATGCGTATAATAATTTTTCTATAAAGAATTGTACACAATCATATAATGATTTTTATTCTGAAATATTAATTAATAATAAGAATAATTTTATTATTGAAAGAGAATATAAAAAGAAAAGAATTTTATTGATTCTTCCACAATTTGGTGAAGGAGGAGCAGAGAGATCTATTTCAAAATTAAGTAATATTCTTAGCAATAATAATGATGTATTTTTATTGGTAAATAATCTTTCAGTTAAATCTATATATAATAATTCAGGTAAAATAATTAGTTTAAATATTCCAATTTCTAAAAATGTTTTCCATAAAATTTTACTATGGTCTTATAAAATATATAAAGTTAAAAAAATAAAAAAAGAAGAAAAAATTCAAATCTCTATTAGTTTTCTTGAAGGATCTAATTATTTGAATGTGTTAAGTCGATATAAAGAAAAGGTTTTTGTTACAATTAGAGGTTCATTATACAATGATCAAACTATTTCTGGCATTAAAGGTCTATTAAGAAAAAAGGTTTTAATCCCTAGTCTTTTTAATAGAAGTGATCTTATTGTAACAGTTACCAATCAATTAAAACAAGAAATGGAAAAATATTTTAGATCAAATAAAAATAGAATCATTTCTATACCAAATTTTTATAATATTAATAAAATAATGGATCAATCCAATAAAACAATTAAAAATCCATTAAATAAAATATTTGATAAACCTGTGATAATAGCTGCTGGTCGTTTACATCCACAAAAAAATTATTCTAATCTAATAAAAGTTTTTAGTAAAGTTAAAAGTCATAATAATATTAGATTGCTAATTTTAGGAGATGGATATTTAAAAAATAAATTGATTAAAGACTCAGAAAATCTAGGGCTTAAAACATGTAATTTTATTCAAAATGGTTATGATAGAAACAGTGACATCTTTTTTTTAGGTTATCATCGTAACCCGTTTGCATTTATGGCCCGTTCAGAATTATTTCTTTTAACGTCAAATTGGGAAGGTTTTCCTAATGTGCTTGCTGAGGCTATGATAAGTGGTGTTCCTGTTATTTCTGCTGACTGCCCTACTGGCCCCCGAGAAATCCTTTCTCCAAACTCTATTAATAATGGTATTAATCAAACTCTTAAACCTGAATATGCTAAATATGGAATTTTATTGCCGATGTTGTCGAATGATTTATTGGAATTAAAAATTAAAATTTGGTCTGAAACTATCATAAAAATGTTATCAGATAAAAAATTAAGAAATGAATATTCTAAAATGGGCAAAAATCGTATGATTGAATTTGATCAAAATAAAATTTATAAAAGATGGGAAAATCTAATTGGTAATGTATAAAGAGTATTCAAAATAATAGATCCATTAATAAAAATTAGAGGTTAAAAAAATGGCAATTTTAGTTACAGGGGGTGCGGGCTTTATTGGTAGTCACTTATGTGATTCTTTAATCAAAAAAAACAAAAAAGTTATAGCATTTGATGATCTAAGTACTGGTTCAATGGATAATATTTCACAATTAATCAAAGAACCTGATTTTCAATTTATTAAAGGTTCAATTTGTGACTATAATGAAATTAATGAGATAATTATAGAGTGTGATATGATTTATCACTTGGGTGCATCAGTTGGTGTCAAACTAGTTGTTGATAAACCTCTTGAATCATTGGAGAATAATGTTGTGGGAACAGAGAATGTTTTAAAATCTGCCTTAAAAGGAAATAAAAAAGTCCTTATTACTTCAAGTTCGGAGGTTTACGGAAAAAATAATAATGTTCCATTTAGTGAAGATAATGATAGAGTTTTTGGATCAGTATTTAGTAATAGATGGGGATATGCATTATCAAAATCAATGGACGAATTTTTAGCAATTAATTATTATACTGAAAAAAACTTAGAAACAGTTGTTGTTAGATTATTTAATACTGTAGGACCTAGACAAACTGGTGAATATGGTATGGTAATACCTAGGTTGGTAAAACAAGCTTTAAATAATAATGATTTAACAATATATGGTACGGGTAAGCAAAGTAGGTGTTTTACACATGTTAATGATGTTGTATCTGGATTAATTAATTTAATGGAATCAAATAAATCATCAGGACAGGTTTTTAATATTGGTTCTAATGATGAAATAACGATTATTGATTTAGCGAATAAAATAAAAATGTTAACTAATAGTAATTCAAAAATAAGATTTTTGAATTATAACGAGGTTTATGGGAAAAATTTTGAAGACATGCAAAGAAGATTGCCTAATATTTCTAAAATATCAAATTTAATTAATTTTAAACCACAGAAAAATATAGATAAAATTATTATGGATGTTAGAGATTATATTATAAGTAAATAGTCATTACAAGATTATTAAATAAAAAAACTATCCTCATTATAGATAATTCGATAGCACAAACTGGTGCATTATTATCAATTTTATCAACTTCAAAAAATTTGGCAAAAATGTATAGATTTATTTTTATTCTTCCAGTTAATAGTAGTGCAATTTCATATGTGCAATCTTCAGGATTTAAGGTTATAGAATTACCTTTGTTAGAATTAAGTAGGAGGCCACTTCAAAATTTAATTTATTTTCCAATGTTAATTTATAATTCAGTAAAGTTAATTGTAATTGCAATTAAATATGAAGTGAAAGTAATACATATTAATGATTTTTATAATATGCTTGGTTTAATACTCCATCTAATTTTCCCTAAGATTAAATTAATTACACACATAAGAATTTTGCCCAATAGATACCCTAGATTATTAAAAAAGTTTTGGCTGTGGGTGGCCGAGAACTTATCTAATAATTTTATATGTATGTCATATGCAATAAAAAAAGAATTGAGTTCAAATACAAAATGTGAAGTTATTTATGATATGCCATTAGATAATGAAAAATATCCGGCTCCAAAATTTTTAAAATTAAACAATAAATCAAATATTGATTTATTGTATTTAAGTAACTATATAAATGGTAAAGGACAAAATTACGCAATAGAAGCATTTGCAAAAGCTCATAGAATTAACAGTACCATCAAATTAACTTTTGTTGGTGGAGATATGGGTTTAATGAAAAATAAAGTGTATAAAAATAGCTTAATTGAATTATCTAAAAGATTGAATATAGAAGAATATGTTTCATTTAATTCATTTGAAGAAGACATAGAAAGACTAATAAAAAATTATGATATAGTTTTAAATTTTTCTGAATCGGAGTCCTTTTCTATGACTTGCTTGGAGGCACTTTACTATGGGATTCCACTAATTGCGACCGATTGTGGGGGACCTTCTGAATTGTTTCAACACCTTCGGTCTGGATATCTTGTAGGAAATAAAAATATTGATGAAATGGTTGAAGGAATTTTGTATTTATCATCGAGCGAAATAATTCGTAGTGAATTCTCAATCAATTCTCGAAAATATGTTCGCAAAAAGTTTAGATTAAGCGACACAATATTAAAATTCAAAGAATTATATGCTAATTAAAGAGTTATATATTCAAATTAATATAAATTTTTGAAAAAAATATTAATTCTTACAAGATTTGATGATAAAGGAGCGAGCAGTAGATATCGTTTTTATCAATTTATACCATATCTCAATAATAATGATTTTGATATAAAGGTATCTTACCTTTTATCTAATAATTATTTAAAATATATATATAGCGGGAAAACGATAAAAAAAATTATATTTATATTACAATCATATATAAAAAGGATTATCATTTTAACAACTGCAAATAATTATGATTTAATTTGGATTGAGAAAGAAAATTTCCCTTGGTTTCCTTTTATATTAGAAAACTTTTTTTTAAAAAAGTTTTCAGCATTTGTGATTGATTTTGATGATCCTGTTTTCCACACCTATGATCAATATTCAAATATATTAATACGTAAAATTTATAAGAATAAAATTGCGAAAATAATGAAATCATCAAATTTTGTTGTTGCCGGAAATTATTATATTGCAGATTACGCATTAAAAAAAGGTGTTAATAACGTAAAAGTAATACCCACTGTTGTTGATCATGAAAAGTATTTATCTAAGAAAAATAGTTCCAACAATAAATTTACTATTGGATGGATAGGTTCCCCTTCAACAGCGCGTCATATTAAAGTAGCTAAGAAAGCTATAATCCAAATTTGTTCTGATTCTAATATTGAATTTGTTGCCATTGGACCTAATTCTTCTGATTTAAAAGATATTCCTGTTAAAATAATTCCTTGGTTAGAAGAGACTGAAAATTCTAATTTAATCAAATTTGATATTGGAATTATGCCTTTACCAGATACACCATGGGAAAGAGGTAAATGTGGCTTTAAAATTATTCAATACATGGCATCTGGTATACCTGTTATAGCTTCTCCAGTAGGTATCAATAATCATATTGTAGATCATGGAATCAATGGGTTTTTGGCAAATAACTCTTTTGATTGGGTTAAATATATCAAAAAACTAAAAAATGACTCAGCTTTGCGTAAATCAATGGGGTTAGCTGGGCAAAAAAAAGTTAAAGAGAATTATTCATTAGAAATGATTGCACCAAAAATATTAAAGATTTTATCTAAATCTATATAAAAATCATGTGTGGTATTGTAGGCTATTGGAATCAATCTAATAATCTTGATCTAAAATTATTAAAAAATAATTTAAAAAAAATGGTGGTGACTCTCCATCATCGTGGTCCTGATGATACAGGAATATGGATTGATTCCTCTAATGGTATTGGTTTAGGTCATAAAAGATTGTCTATTATTGATATCTCTGAGGCTGGTCACCAACCAATGGTTTCTTCTGATGGTCGTTTTGTTATTACTTATAATGGTGAAGTGTATAATTATAATTATCTTAGATCTATTTTAAAAAAAAACAATCACATTTTTAAAAGTAATTCAGATACAGAAGTTTTGCTAGCGTCATTTCAACAATGGGGTGTTAAAGATTCACTAAAAAGATTTAATGGGATGTTTTCATTTGCTGTTTGGGATCGAAAAAAACGCTTATTATGGCTTGCAAGAGATCGTATTGGTGAAAAACCACTTTACTATGGTGTCCAGAATAACACCCTGTTTTTTGCTTCAGAATTGAAGGCTATTCGGGCAAACGCTATATTTGAACCTAAAATTGATAAAAATTCATTAGCTTTATTTTTACGATTTAGTTATGTCCCAGCTCCTAGTTCTATTTATCGGGGTATAAAAAAACTTCTACCTGGAAATTATATAGTATTTAAAGAACCAACGGATAGTTTTAATTGTAAAACATATTGGTCCTTATATGATGTGATGATTAAAGGAATAAAAAATCCAATAAAAAGTACTGAAAAAGAAGTTTGTGATGAATTAGAAAACCGTTTGAGAAAAACAATTTCGTCTCGCATGGTATCTGATGTTCCGTTAGGGGCTTTTCTATCAGGTGGTATAGATTCATCTACAATAGTCGCTTTAATGTCATTAGAATCAACCTATCCAATAAAAACATTTACAGTTGGATTTGAAGAAAAGGATTTTAATGAAGCTCATTATGCGAAAAAAGTCGCTAAGTATTTAGGCACAGATCATACGGAGCTTTATGTAAGTTCAAATGAAGCAAGAGATATAATACATAAGCTACCCTTTTTATATGATGAGCCGTTTGCCGATTCATCACAAATTCCAACACATCTTATAGCATCACTTGCTAAAAAGCATGTAACGGTTGCATTAACAGGAGATGGAGGAGATGAATTGTTTGCTGGATATAATAGGTATATTATTGCAAAAAGATTTTGGACCTATAGCAGATATATTCCAAGTTTATTAAAAAGGAAATCTGGTGAGTTTATCGAAAGTTTTTCGACGAAAAGGCTTGAAAATTTATATAGAACAATAGAACCAATTATCCCAAGTAATTATAAAATTTCGATGCCAGAAGAAAAATTTCAAAAAATGGCATGGGCTTTGAAGGCTTCAGATAACTATTCAGATATATATAATAGAATAGTTTCAATAATTCAAAATCCAGATAGTTATTTGAATTATAGATTGAATGAAAATGAATTAGTTAATGTAAATAATTATTGGAAAGACTTTAAAAATCCAATTTTATCAATGATTTATCAAGATTTAATGACATATCACCCAGATGACATTTTACAAAAAGTAGACCGGGCATCAATGGGTGTAAGTTTAGAAACAAGAGTCCCATTTCTTGACCATGAATTAATTGAGTTTATAATGAAGATACCTATTAATCAGAAATTAAAGTATGGACAAGGTAAAAGTGTTCTGAAAAAAGTATTATATAGGCATATACCAGAGTCATTATTTAATACAACTAAAAGAGGTTTTACAATCCCTTTAAATCAATGGTTGAAAGGTCCTTTAAAGGGATGGGCTCTTGATCATTTAAATGAAGAAAAATTAAAAAATGACGGATTTTTTAACCAAGACTCAGTTTTATCTTTATGGAAAAATCACATAGAAGGTAAAGGAAATTGGAGTCATCAGCTTTGGAATATATTAATGTTTCAAACTTGGTATGATAGCTATAAATAATTTTTATCCTTTTAAAGATAAAGTTTCAATAATAATACCAGTTTATAATGGTTCTAATTTTTTAGAACAAGCTATAGATAGTGCTTTAAATCAAACTCACACAAATAAAGAAATAATTGTAGTCAATGATGGATCTAATGATGGGGGGTATGTTGAAAAAATAGCATTATCATATAATAATAAAATAAAATATTTTTTTAAAAAAAGAGGTGGTGTCTCATCAGCATTAAATTTTGGAATTGAAAGGATGAAAGGAGATTATTTTGCTTGGTTAAGCCATGACGATATTTTTGAAAAAGATAAAATAGAAGAACAATTAAACTTTTTAAAAAGGAAAAATTTAGAAGCATGTTATACAAAAGTGAGAATAATAAATAAAGAAGGTAAGGTAATAGGTAAAGACAGATCAAATTGGTATCCTAGAAAGAATGCGATAAAAGAAATATTGAAAAAAACATATATTAATGGATCAAGTGTTTTACTGTCAAAAAATTGCTTAATAAAAACAGGACTTTTTAATGAAAAGTTATTATATACACAAGATAATGAGATGTGGTTAAGAATATTAGAAAATTATGAAATAGGTTTAGTAGATAGTTATTTAGTTCAATATAGATCTCATAAAGATCAAGGCACAATGAGAGATGGTAAGATCATTACAAAAGAAGCACAAATAATGTATAAAGAAATTTTTGAAAAAATAGTACTTAAGAGTTTATTAATTAAATCTCATGATCATTTAAAGGAAAAAGCTAAGCTCTATATTTGGTTTGGTGATATTATGGCAATAAATAGGGCATGGTATGATTTTGCAGAAAGTTATTATATGAAATCATTAAAGATATGGAATTCACCCTATAATTTTGCAAAAATAAGAATATTTTTTGGTATTGGTAAAATTCTGATTCCTTTAAGAATTGTAAAAAAATTCAGTCATATTTTAACATTAATAAATACAAAGCTATAAAAAATGTTAATTGATTTTATACTAAAAATGATTAATCACTTGGGTTTTTTTATAAAAAGGGCTTTTTTAATATATAAATATCCTAGTTTTGAAAAACAATTAAATAGATTAAAAATATTTAATACAAGTAAAAAAACTATAGTTTTTATTGATACGGATTGTATTGTTGGTGGTTCCCAAAAAATTACAAGTCAATTGGGAAAAAGTTTAAAAAATTTAAATATAAGAACAATCTATATAGCAACAGAATTTTTTGGTATTTCTAAAGATTGGAAAAATAAAATTCTCAATTCATTTTCAATATTTATAGATATAAGAGCTTCATTTAATAAAGAAAAAAAAATATTAAAATTGTTAAATACTGTTCATCCACAATACGTAGTAATTATAAATTCAAAAATTGGATATAAGCTTGCACCGATTATAAAAAATCTTTATCCAAAAATAATAATTTATGATATAATACATGCATCAATAAATATAGATAATGATTTTATTTCGGCAGATGAATCGGCACAGAACATTGATATTCGCATAACTGTTTGTAAAGGATTAAAGAAAAATCTCTTAGAAAATTATTCATCTTATTCTAAAAATAATTTTCAAAATAAAATTATAACTATAACTAATGGAACTCAAATTAATAATTTAAATGATACAACAACTAATTTGAATTTTCGAAATAAATTAGGAATTAACCAAAAAGACTTTGTTGTATTATTTATCGGAATTTTTTCTGAGCATAAAAATCCAATGTCGGTGTTAAAAATTTCTGAAAAAATAATTAAAGATTATAATGATATCCACTTTATTCTTTTTGGAAATGGTCCTTTAAAAAATTTAATAAAATATAATATATATAAAAGAGGGATTTCTAATAATACTCATGTTATAGATAACTCTAATGACATTTATTCAGTTCTTTATGATGCAGATGTATTGATTCTCCCGTCTGTTGTAGAAAGTTTTGGTTTAGTTATTATTGAAGCAATGTCCGTAGGAATTCCGACTATAGTTTCTAATGTTGGTTATCAATCTGAAATTATTGACAATGGAATTAACGGCTTCCTTATAAACCCTGATAACAATTTATTGCATAATTATATAAAAAATATTCTTTTGCTGAAAAATAATAAAAATATTTATAAAAAGATTAAAATAAACGGATTAAAAAAAGTTAAAAATAAATTTGACATTAATAGTACCTTAAATAAATATCATGAACTTTTTATTAAGTAGTGAAGAATAAAAATAACAATTTTATTCCTGATATTAGTGTCGTTATCCCATTAAAGAATGAATTTAATTCATTAAAAATACTTATAAAAAAAATTCATGAATTAACATTTAGACCAAAAGATATTATAATAGTTGATTCCGGGAGAAAAAATTATTCAAATATTATAAATAATTATAAAAGTGATATTCCTATAATTTATTATTATGAAAATGAAAATGCATATCCTGGTAAAGCTAGAAATATTGGAGTTAAACTTTCAGATTCAAAATGGATTGCTTTTTTAGATGTTAGAACAGTCCCTAATTGTCAATGGTTAGAAGAGTATTTTTCTTTTACTGAGAAATATGAATCTGATATAATTA
Organism: Fidelibacterota bacterium; assembly: GCA_002715465.1. The sequence goes on from PAYY01000024.1 coordinate 75,434, forward strand.
TAGGTTTTACGAAAATAATGCCAAAAAATAAATTTCAAAGATACATAGGAGCTGCTACTTATGGAAATATAGGTCATAAAACAGTGCCAGGTACTTTAATAAAGAAATCTATATTTTATAAAACTGGTTCTTTCATTGAGAATGTTAGAATGGGTGAGGATATAGAATGGAAAGAACGAATAATTAAAAATAATTTTAAATTATATAAACCTTCAAATCCTATTATAAAATACACAGGTCTTCCAACTAAATTTTCCTTCGCTATTAAAAAATATCTTATATCTTCATATCATTCATCGAAAATTAATATACAACGTAATGTAAAAGATGCTTATTTAACTCTTGCTCTTATTCTATCCGCTATTATTATTCCAAAATGGAACCATCTTATTGGAGGATGGGATACTAACCCTTTATATATACCAAATGTGACTAAAATTTTTTTTCTTAGCTCCATTCTTTTATTATTAGCAATTCAAATTTTTAATCGTATAATTTCTAGAGATAATATAGAAACAAACTTTTTTAAAATATTAAAAATTATAGTATTTATATTTTTTACTCTTGGTGTATACCGCTGGAATGCTGTTATTGCTAATTGGATGGAAGAAACTATTTTGTATTTTCCGCATATAACAAAAATTTATCTTGGTTTTGTCTTCGCATTGTCTATCCTTTATAGGGGTCTTGTTCAACCTTTGAATAGAATGATAAAACCTAATTTCCTTTTTCCTTTTCGATGGATGATTGTTGGTTTATTAGGACTTTGTTTAGATATAATTAAAGCTCCTGGTTATCTTGGTGGTGCTATAACAGCCTTTATTTATTCAAATAAAAATTCATAATGGATTTCATTTTCGATATAATTAATCTTCAATTCATTGTTGCTATAGCATTTTTTGGTGTTGCATATTCAATGAGGAACGAGCCTTTAAAAGTATTTTTATTATTTTGTCATATTTTAGTGATTTTTTTGTTGAATGATGTATTATTTTCACCGAATTACTTTGGAGATCAACTCCGCCAAGTAGATGCAACTCAAACAATTAGATCTGAATTATTTCAGACTAAGAATACTTTTCAAAAACATGGTCCGAAAATGGGGTTTGCTAGTCTTATTTTTGCAGCAATCCCATTTCCTTTCATTAATTCTGTACAATCTTTGGCAATGATTAATTTCCTTATTTTTTTGGCAATGTTTCTTTTTTTAAGAAAATATAAGCTATCAAATAATAAAGTCGATTACTTTTTCCTTATTTTCCCTAGCCTACTTTTATATTCATCTCTAGCATTAAGAGATACATTAGTTCTTTTTTTTATGTTAATAAGTCTTTATATAATAATAGTTCGAGAAAAATATTTATGGGGGTTATTATTTTCTTCTCCATTACTTATTTTCAAATTCCAGAACTATTTAATGATTGTTGCATCAATTATGCTATTTAAATATTTAAAGAATGCGGGTGGACTCCGATATGGTTTTCTAATTATATTTACTCTTGCGGGCGCCTTTTTCCCCGATAAGGTGCCAGTTGTTTCACAACTTTATGAGCGTCTTGAAACTTGGCGTTTAGCGTTGTTTTATGATCAATACATGTATGATTGGGATTATATAGCAAAGATGAATGTTGATGCCTACTATGAACCCCTTGGTACAGGCATTGTTCTTTTATATCAAGTATTAAAATATTTTCTTTATATGTTATTAAAGCCCCTTATCTGGGAGGTTAGCAATCCTTTCCAACTGATACAGTCATTAGAAAATATTTTTATTTTCTTCATGATCATAATAGTGAATCGATATAAGATTAATAATGAAAAAATTAAACAGAAGATTCTTTTCTTAAATTGTCTCCTATTTGTTTCAATGACAATTAATGGATTAGTTGTATTTAATTTTGGTAGTGCTGTTAGGTATAAGTTTCCATTTATCGTAGTATATTTTGTTTACTTCTTTTTTCTTTTACATAGTGAGGACCAATTAAAACGAAGAAAGGATGCATTTAAGAATTTTATATGGAATAAATCCATAGTGCCAACAAGATATTGAAAAGTCAAATAGCAATTGTCTCCAATACTTCATGGTATCTCTTTAATTTTAGACGTGGTCTCATCATAAGATTAGTAAACAATGGATACAATGTTCTAGCCTTAGCTCCTAGGGATGAATTTTCGATTAAACTTGAAGATATAGGATGTCAGTTTATCGATTTTAAGATGGAAAATCAGGGTTTAAATCCAATAGCCGATTTTCGCCTTAAACACAAATTGGAATCAATCTATAATGATATGAAACCTTTGTTAGTAATGCATTATACAATAAAGCCGGTAATTTTTGGCTCTTTAGCAGCATCCAATTTAGGAATACCCTTTATAAATAATATTACAGGCTTAGGTACAGCTTTTATTCGAACTAATTGGATTACTCTTTTAGTACAATATCTTTATAAGATTTCTCAAAAAAACGCATCCTCAATATTTTTTCAAAATAGTGATGATATGCAATTATTTGAAGAACGAAAGCTTATCCCCAAATCAGTTGAAAGAAAATTAATTCCTGGTACTGGGATAGATTTAACAGAATTTTCTCCGAGGCCTTATTCAAATGCAACAGAGGATGTTTTCCTGCTTATTGCACGATTAATATGGGATAAGGGTATCGGAGAATTTGTTGAAGCTGCAAGAGAGATAAAAAAAGATTTTCCAAGTGCAAGATTTCAAATTTTAGGATTCCTAGACGTAAAAAATAGGACTGTAATTAGTCGAGAGCAGGTGGATGGATGGGTTCAAGAAGGAATTATAGAATTCTATGAAGAGACAGTAGATGTACGTCCTTATATTGAAAAGGCTGGTTGTATAGTTCTTCCGTCCTACCGTGAAGGATTACCTAAGACATTATTAGAGGCTGCATCTATGGCTCGACCAATTATTGCTACTGATGTTACTGGTTGTAGGGAGGTTGTAATAAATGGCAAGAACGGTTTCCTTTGTGAGGTACGTGATGTTAAAAGTTTGGTCAATAAGATTACACAATTTCTGTCTCTTACAAAACAAGAAAAAGAAACAATGGGTTTTGAAGGGAGAGTTATAGTAAAAGATAGATTTGATCAAGAAAAAGTAGTAGACTCCATTTTAAAAGATATTAATCGATTCCTATCCTCATGAGTGAAAATGTAATCATTCCTATTAGCTATTTTGTTTTTACTCTAGGCTTTACTATTTCGGCGTCATCCGTCGTTCTAAAAATTGGTAAAAACTGGCTACTTGATATCCCAGATGAAAGAAAAATCCACATTAATCCAATACCAAGAACTGGAGGATTGGCTCTTGGAATAGTATATATTATATCTCTATTTATATTTGATTTTTCCAAAGAGCTTTGGTGGTATGTAGCTGGAGGGACACCTCTTTTTATCATGGGCGCTTTTGATGATCATAGGTCGATAAGATGGCCTTTAAAACTAACTATTGAACTTGTAGTCTCATCAATCGTTATTTACCGTTTTCTTGGGGATATAACGGCAATCCAATTTTTTTCAACAACCCTTAATTTTTCTACTATAGGCTTAGTAGTGGTTTTTCTTGTTTGGTTTGTGGGTATTTTGAATTCTGTCAATCTTATTGATGGGATGGATGGTTTAGCTGGCGGATTTATGGTATTACTAACTCTTTTTTCTATTTTAATTGGCTTAGTTAGTAGTAATTATAATTTTCTTATATTGAACACACTTCTTCTAGGTTCACTATTCGGTTTTATACTTTTCAATCGTAAACCAGCAAAATTTTTTATGGGAGACTCAGGGAGTCTTCTTTTAGGCTACCATGTAGCATGTCTTCCTCTTCTTTTTCACCAATTTTCAATGGGGAAACAAATTCTAGAGATAACTCCATTTTTAATTCTTTCCTCATTTTTAATTATGGATACTACACGAGTTTTCTTTAGCAGAATTTTTCGTGGGCAGAATCCTATGAATGCTGATACAATTCATCTTCATCATTTAGTTTTTAGACAGACCAACTCTTATATGGGAACTCTAATACCAATTTTTTTTGTCACTCTAATTACAGGGTTGGGTGCTATTTTATTCTTTATTTATGGATTTGGATATTTAGCTATGCAGTTATTTTTATTTGTAATTATAATTTTTATTCTTACTCCACCAGTACCTTTTTATGTTCCTTTAGCTTCGAGACTAACCAATCTGATTGCCCGTTTAAAGACTTCTAGGTTCAGTAATAAGCATCTTTTTCGTGTCCGTTATTTACCTATTATAGGACTTATCTATTTGATAACGCTTATTACCCAATTTCCTATGAATATAATATTTAAAGATTTGCCAATTGAGTTTCCAATTGGGCTTTTTATGCTATTTATTTTTTATATTTTTGGTGATCAAGATGAATCTATACAAACGGGTGTAATTCTTTTTTGCGTTGTTCAAATGTACTTTATTTCTCAATCAACAGATTTATCATTTATGACATTATGGGGTTTGATACGATTAATTTGTTTGATTTTAGTTATTATTATTGCTACTGCAAATTATATTGAAAATAGCAAACATTTAGGTTTTGAATTTTGGTCTGTTATCGATTTATTAATTATTTTAGTTTTCTCAGGTTTATTATTACTCAAATTAAATGGATTTTCTGTATCTATGATCAAATGGGGCGAGATAATAATAATGTATTATTGTTTGGGTCTTTATGGACAGCATATACACCCAAGAGTTGTAATCCAAAAATAAATTCAGGGTCCTTTAAATTTAATATCTATGCTATAAGTAGGTATGAATTTCCCTTTTGCAATGCTTGAGTTTGTAACAGGGTTAAACATACCTAATGCCAATTTAATGTCAGAAATATTTTTTGGTAGTTTAAAGAATTTTTCAATTGGTACTAGTAATGCAATATCAATTGCAATAGGAAAATCATTCACTTTATTATTGTTTGATTGTATTATGTTAACAAAACTTCCTCCAATAGCATAATTATTATTAAAATTAATTGTATATAAAATTTGCGGAAAAAAAATATCATTTAATTTTGTTGTCCTATTTTGTCTTGAACCTACCGCTGTAGCTAAGTCTAACTTATTTGAAGAAAAAAATTGATAAAATAACCCAATATAGTATGTATGAAACCCTTCGATATGGATTGAATAATAGCCATGAAGATCAAATCGATTTTGCAATCCATAACTAAAAACTGCATATGATTGACCTTGCTTGAAATAATTAAACGGATTCCATGTAATATCTAGTTCTAACCGACCTTTTCCAGCTGAAGTTCCATTGTCAAATCCACCAGATGAAAATAGACAAGAAAAAAGCAGGGTCAGTACTATGCATATGATCTTCATGCTTCAATCTAAGTAGTTTCCGTTTAAAGAGAAAGCTTGAAGGGCTGGTTTTTTGAAATTTGGTTTATGTATACTACTAAATGTAATTTCAGTTGCGTTATTTGAAAATGGGGGCGATTGGCTTCGACAAAATATGACTTTTTTTGTGTTGCATGTACAGAACCCGGGTAATCTGTTTAATCATCCCGGAAACAACACAGATGCCAATAATGGCAACATTGCTTACGCTTAAAGCATAAGCCGTTCCATCTAAAATATGTTTGCCGTTTTAGAATGGAGCGTCAATTAGGCAGACTATTCCTAAGAATTGTCCGCGTTTTTAGGATGAAAAATTTCGGACTGGCTTTGAAATTTGGTCGTTTGACACCAAATCCAAAGTAAGATAAAAAAGTCAAACTAAACATGTAGAAGTACAAATAATTTCTATTTTGGACGGGAGTTCGACTCTCCCCGCCTCCACAAAATGTTTAAAGTATTTTAAAAATTTTCATTAGTTATAATGATTAAGTTAAGTATGCTATTAATCAAAAATTTTTCTAATCTATTCTGTTATTTGCGGTTAGGATACAAAACCATACTAATTTTTATTCTTATTAATCACTGTTTTTTGAAAAGTCAGATATATTACCAAGCCGATCCTTATAATCTTTTAAAGTATGAAAAAGATTCTTATAAGAATAATGATTTAATTTCTCCGCTTATTTTGCGTCCTTCTTTTTTATCTATTGAGGGTAATGGAAATAGTAGGTGGGAGATTATTGCAAGGGGTGAATATTTTGAAAATAGTGGTGCTCCTAATCTTGAGAATAGTGGTTCCCGATGGATTGGTAAAGGTATAAGTAATTATAGGTCTTTTAGGTTTGGTTATGTAAGCAAATTATTGATCTTTACAATTGAACCATACCGATTCAATAATGAAAATCTTCAATATTCTATACCAATAAGAAAAGGTATTTACTCTAGAAAGAATGATAACCAACCACATGGAGATTCTACGGTTGTTTTCTCAGGTATAAATGAATTTCAGTTGTTTCTTCACTATTCTGGACTAGGTATTGGAATTTCTAATGCAAATATGTGGTGGGGACCTGGTATGCATAGTTCACTCCAGATGTCAAATAATACATCTGGATTTAGGTACTTTACTTTTGGGACGATAGGAGAAAAAAAAATACGCAAATTTGGTTTTGATATAAGATATATCTTTTCTCCTATGGATGACAAGAATATTGGAAAGCCCTATTTTTCATCACTTCTTTTTTCAACAACATTCTATAGTAACCCTCAGTTTACATTTGGTTTTTCAAGATCCTATCTTTCCGGACATGGAACTGCTAAACCAACCAATTGGTCTTATATATCTCTTAAAGACGCAATGATGCTTCCATTTGGGGACCTTTTCTTAAGTGAAAAACAAAAAGATCCTGACAATCCAGAAAGTGCGGTTGATTTATGGGATGAAATTTTAGTAGGCTATTTAATAGCCTCATTTCCTAGATCTGGCTTAAAAATATATGTAGAATATGGTAGAGATGATCATGCTTGGGATTGGGATGATTTTTCAAGACAACCAGATCATTCAGGTGCTAGTATAATAGGTCTTCGTAAATATGGTTTATTTGGAAATTCTAATTTAGTAGGTGGCTTAGAATATATATCTTTGATTAAATCCAAATTTTGGACTAAACGGGTTCCAGGTACTTGGTATAGTAAAGAAGTCTATGATTATAATAGTTACAATGGGAGATGGTGGGGTGCGCATAGCGGACCTGATTCTGATGATTTTTTTATTTATTTTGGTTATATGGGAGAAAACTTTTCAATTATTCCAGCTTTTAATTATGAGAGACACGGTGTAATTGATAATACAGCATTGATATTTGAAGAGAGGCCTTTTTTAGTATATGACCCAGAAAAAAGAAGATGGGTACAAATAATGAGGAAGCAATGGCGAGAACGTCAGGTTAACATTTGGCCTGAAGTAAAATTTGAATACAGATTAGAAATAAAGTTTAAGATTAAAAAATTTAACTTCAATTTTTATTATGAAGATGAATTTGTTGATAATCTGGAATTTAATTGGGGTGAAAGAAAAACAAACCTATGGTGGTTTGGTATTGAAAGAATGATCCAAAGTGAAGATTTAAAATTTATAAGTAAAAGATTAGAAAAATAGAGATTTACATAAAACCCAAAGTTTCAGTAATTATTGTAACTTATAATTCCCAATCAGAGATTAAAGCTTGTCTTGATTCACTCCAACCTTGTCTGAATTCTGGAAGAAATGAAGTGTTTATTATTGACAATAACTCCAAAGATAAAACTGTAGAAGAAATTTTAAAATATGATCAGGAGAATCTTATTCTATTAAAGAACTCAAAAAATTTTGGTTTTACAAAAGCTGTTAATCAAGGAATAAGTAAATCTAAAGGAGATTATATTTTTATATTAAATCCCGATACTAAAATTGAAGTTGATATAATAAAAAAACTTTCTAATAAACTTAATTCAAATCCTAAAATTGCTGTTGCTGCTCCACAGCTTCGATTTCCAGATGGAAGGATTCAATACTCCTGTCGAAGATTCCCAACTTATACAAATATATTAATAGAAATATTGCGTTTATATCGATTTAAAAAGTTTCAAGGTTGGAAAATGAGAAGTTTTGATCATAAAACTCAATTGATAGTTGATCAACCAGCTGGAGCCGCATTATTTATACGTCGATCAATTATTAATCATTTATATGGATTAGATGAAAGATTCCCCATGTTTTTTAGCGATGTAGATCTTTGCAAAAGAATTAAGGATTTAGGTTTAATAATTATGTTTTATCCTAATATTATTGTTTATCATAAAGGAGGAAGCTCTATTTTTAGGAGACGTGTATCTATGATTGTAAGTTCACATATATCAATGATTAAATATTTCATTAAGCATCATTATAGCTTGAGATGTATTCTTCCAAACTTACTAATAGCTTTTTTTCTTATCATTAGTATTCCTATAAGGATCCTTATTTATTTTATTTATCCAAACTATGGGAAAATAAGAAATACTTTGTAGAGTAAGAAAATGCATCAGAATAAAAATGGCGATTAATAATCGCCATTTTTATTCTAAGGAAGAAGAAATAATAGTTTGTAAAACAGGTGTAGCACCATCAATAATAAATTGAATTGAAATTACCATAAGTAGAATTCCCATAATACGTTGTATAACACGTATCCATGTAGTTCCTAATCTTTTCGAAAGTTTATTAGCACCAATAAGCATGAAATAAGCAAATAACATAACAAGAATTATACAACCGACAAGAATCGCATAATGAATAGTTGATGTAGCTTTTCCAGATAACACCATTGCTCCAGTTATAGCACCTGGACCAGTCAATAAGGGTATTCCTACTGGCGAGATTCCAATATCATCCATTTCTAATCCTTCCTGTTGTTCCTGAGGAGTGGACCTGGTTCTTGAAACAATTGCTTCAAGCATACGCAGCCCAGTCCTGAAGAAGATAATCCCCCCCATAATTTTAAAAGCATCTAGTGTAATTGAATAAAACTGAAAAATATATTTCCCAAGAAATGAAAAAATCAATAGAGTTATTATACCTGTAATAGTTGCTTTGCGAACAATTATTTTTGTTTCTGGTACTTCAAAACGTTCGGTAAGGGCAAGAAAGATTGTAGATATTCCTATTGGGTTTACCAACGTAAAAAGAGTTGAGAAACAAAGAACTAGGTATTCTAAAGAATCCATAATTAAGAGTTACATTTTTTTTGGTTGACTTATACCTAATACTTGAAGACCACATGCAAGGATTTCTTTTACAGCTGAAATAAGATATAATCGGGATGAGGTTAAAACTTTATTATTCGTTACTACTCGATGTTTACTATAAAAACGATGGAAATCTGAAGCAATAGATTGCAGATAATTTGCTATAGTTTGAGGCTCAAGAGATTCTAAAGCTGCAATCATTACTTCTGGCCATTTCATAAGGCCTTTAATAAGATCTATTTCCTCATCTTGAACAATCACAGAAATATCGATTGAATCAGAAAAAAGGACTCCAGTATCCTTAGCGTGTTTTAATATATTGCAGATTCTAGCATGTGCGTATTGAAGGTAATAAACAGGATTTTCATCAGATTCCTTTTCAGCAAGTCCTATATCAAAATTCAAATGACTTTGTCTGTTTCTCATAATAAAAAAATATCGTACTACATCAACACCTACCATTTTTATCAGTTCGTCAAGTGTTACAAAAGTCGCTTTTCTAGTGGACATTTTAACTTTTTTACCATCTCGCAAGAGTGATACAAATTGATGGATTATCACTTTGATATTCTTTGTATCATAACCCATAGCATTTAAAGCAGATAAAATATCAGGGTAAGTATCATTATGATCAGCTCCAAAAATATCAATGATTAGGTCATATCCTCTTTCAAGCTTGTTTCTATGATAGGCAATATCAGGTAGACGATATGTTGGTTCTCCTGAACTTTTAACTAAAACAGTATCCTCTATCTTTCCAAATTTGGTTGTTTTTAACCATATTGCTCCATCTTTTTCATAAATGAATTTTTTCTCTTTTAATTTTTCTATGACCTCATCAATACTTCCTTCATTATAAAAACGTTGCTCATTAACATAATTATTAAAATGAACTTGAATTTTATTAAGCGTATTTTTTATTTCAAGAAAGATTGCTTTTTCAGCAACCTTCCGAAAATCATCAATACTTGATTCTCGATTATATGTTTTATTTTTTTTATTAATAATTCCTTTAGCAATTTCTTTTATATATTCACCTTCATAACCTCCTTCTGGAAGATCTACATTTTCCCCTATAATCTGGAGGTATCGGCTTTTTACCGATTCACCTAATAGTTTCATCTGTCTCCCAGCATCATTGTAATAGTATTCTCGTTCAACTTCATATCCATGCCATTCAAGAATTCGGGCAATTACATCTCCTAGTACAGCTTGTCTACCATGTCCGACTGTTAGAGGCCCAGTTGGATTGGCACTTACAAATTCAACTTGGGCTTTTTGACCTAAGTAAGTTGATTTTTTACCATAATTTGGACCTTCATTTGTTATTACTGAGAGCTGGTTATAGATATAATCAGAAGAAATTGTAAAATTGAGGAAACCAGGATTAGAGACAGTGATTTTTGAGCAAAACTTTTTGTCCAGATTAATCATTCTTTTTATTTCATTAGCTAATTCGAATGGTGGTCTACGTAATTTTTTTGATAAGGACATAGCGATCGCACAAGAAAGATCACCTAAATCACGATGCTTACTTTCATCAAGTTTCAATTCAGGATTTTCTACTCCAAAAGTAGATACTATGATCCTAAGTTCACTAAGAATGAGATGTTTTATTTCAAAAGTTGACATAACAAAAGTTTTTTTTATCTAAATCTATAAAGAAAGAATTAATCTCAAGAAAAATCATATTCAATGCTTTCAATCTTTCCATCAGCCCACAATCGTTCTAAAGAATAGAATTCCCTTTGTTCTTTTTGAAAAATATGTACTACAGTATCAACAAAATCCATCAATACCCAATTGAGAGAATTAAGACCTTCTACTTGCCACAATGTTGATTCTTTGCTCATTCCATCACTAATAGCATCATGAATAGTTTTTACATGTGTATCAGATGTTCCTGTGCATATCACAAAATAATCAGCTATTTCTGTAAGATTTCGAACATCAATAATTTTTACGTGTTTAGCCTTTTTATTAATGACAAAAGATGAGATAAGTTTAGCTAAATCATAAGAGTAAATAGTCGTTGAGGTTTTGTCAGGCTTTTTCAGAGTTGTGTTCTTAGGAATCTTTGAATTGGCTCAATATCCAGATAGTCACTTCCTATTATAATAGTTACATCAGTAAGAAGTGACTCATCTGTGTCTACAATTACTCTGATAGAATCACTAGGAGAGATAGCTAGAATTCTTGCAATTTCTTTAACTTTTTCAACATCACCTCGACGAAGAATTACTATAGTTTCTTCATAGTTAAAATTATCTGCATTCTCAGTACGAATTACATCAACATAATTTTTCCTGAGATAATCGGTAAACTGTTGGGCTATACCACTAATGCCACAGCCATTTAAAACTTCAGCTTCAATATTCTTTAATTCTGAAGTATCATAATTTGGCATGCTAAGAGGAGATGGGACATTGACACTAAAATCAGGAATTTCCATTCCTCCTTTAATATGTCTGTTGATAATTGATCCTAAGAATAAAATTGAAGTAATTCCTAGTAAAAGGATAGAAAGGTTAGATCCCGAAAGAAGTTCAACCTTCTTTGATTTTTTTGATTTACGTCTGGTAGTATTCTTTGTGCCTTTGATGGCCATTTAGATAATCAACGGCGAAACATACCGCTATAATATCCATTATAAGGGCTAAGTCCCCAGTTATTGTAGTAGCGAGGACGATTATCCATAGAAATACTAAAATTTAAATTATTCCCAGCTTTATATTTTAATTCAGCGTCATATAAGAGCATGGGGTTTAAGGTGTTTATACCTTGAGAAAGAGAAGTTCCAGTAGGTTGAATTAAGTCAATTCTTGAATTAATTGACCAATTATCATTTATAACATAATTTAATTTGTTTGAGTAAGCACCATAGCTTTTTCCAAAACCACCCATTGAAACCATTCCAACAGAAAAACTATGATCCATAAATAATCGATCTGAATTAAAAATAGAAGACAATGAATTTCCACTATTATCTCGGATAATTGCATCCTTTATTCTTACAGTAGGAATATCATTCCTGAATTGGGCAAATAATGTTACTGTTATTATAGAAAGGGTAACAATTAATTTGGATAATTTCGTTATCATATTCTTTGCTATTAATTTAATCTAACATAACCTCTATAATCAATGATTGTCAAGTCCGTTTTGTTCCAATGATTCTAATCTGAAACAATTATTCCCCCACCTAAAAGGATGTTATCAGAATAGAATACAGCAGATTGACCAGGAGTAACCGCAAATTGAGGATTATCAAATTTTACATTTATAATTCCGTTAGGTTCTAATTCAATTTTACTCATAACACCTCTATGATTATATCGTATTTGCGTCACAATTTCATTTGAAGGCCAATGATCAATAGGAACAAGCAAATTCAGTTGAGAAACTTGGCAACTAGAAAAATACATTTTTTCTCGAGGGGCTACTGTAATAGTATTTGTTGTTTTGTCCATATTTTTAACATAACTAGGTCTAGGACCAGAAATCCCCAATTTTTTTCTTTGTCCAATAGTGTATTTAGAAAGACCCGAATGAGAACCTATAGTTTCTCCTTCAGTTGATATTATTAGACCTTTCTTTTCTGATTTGGCACGATTAGGGGCATATTCTTTTAAAAAACGGCGATAATCAGCGTTTGGTAAAAAACATAATTCCTGACTATCTTTAATATTAGCAGTAATTAGATCATTGTTTTTTGCAATTTTTCGCACTTCTTTTTTATTTAAGTTTCCAATAGGGAATAAAGTTCTCTTGATGAGTTTTTGGTCTATTCCCCATAGAACATAAGACTGATCTTTATTTTCATCCATACTTTTCCGAATTATTGGCCCAAAATTTTTCATTTTATCAATTTGAGCATAGTGTCCAGTTGCTACCCAATTAGCCTCAAGATCATTTGCTTTACGAAAAAGTGCGCCCCAGCGAATATGAATATTGCATTGAATACAAGGATTTGGAGTCATTCCATCGAAATATTGGTTTACAAGGTAATCAACAACATTTTTTCTAAATATTTCTTTATAGTCAATTGTATAATGGTGAACATTAAACTTGTTGCAAACACTTTTAGCATTATTAATTGCTTCTATTGAACAGCAATATGAATCTGTTGAAGGTGTACCATCTGAATCAGAACTTTCCCATAACTTCATTGTAATTCCTATCGGTTCAAAACCTTCTTCAATAACCTTTATAAGCGCAACTGAACTATCAACACCTCCTGACATTGCAACCAAGACACGTTGATTCATAAAGTGACCTCTAGTGGTTTGCTTTTTCCCATTAAACTCACATGATTAGATAATGAATTAAGAAAGGACTCTACTTCAAATTTATTTGTTTTTTTACCAAGTGAAATTCTTAATGTACTATTACATTCTTGATTTGAAAGTCCCATGGCTAACAGAACTCTAGATATTTTAGTGGTTCCTGAAGAGCAAGCCGCTCCAGTTGATACTGCAAATCCATCAATATCAAGCTTAATCAATAATGTCTGTGCATCAATTTTTGGTAAAGTAACACTTAAAACTCCTGGTAGATGATTTTCAGGATGACCATTAATTATTGCTGAAGGAATTTCAGATGTAATATGATTAATTATTATGTTACTTAGAATTTCCATTCTATCTGAAAAGTGTTTTATGTTTTTTGTACATAGTTCACATGCTAATCCAAAACCTGCTATGCTGGCAACATTTTCAGTACCAGCTCTAAGGGATTTTTCCTGATTACCTCCATAAATTAAAGGATGTAACTTTTTTCCTTTTCGAACGTAGAGAGCTCCAACACCTTTCGGACCATAAATTTTATGAGCCGAGAAACTAGCTGTATCAATATACTTTCCCCTTAAATCAACTTTAATTTTCCCTAAAGCTTGAACCGCATCTGTATGTAAATGGACTCCTTTTTTTTGACATAATTCAGCAATATCATTAATTGGTTGAATTGTACCTGTTTCATTATTAGCTGTCATTATTGCAACTAGAGAAGTTTCAGGTTTAATTGCTTGCTCAATTTCATCTATGCTGATAATACCAAAACGATCTACTCCTATTTCAGTTACTGATAGACCTAAATGCTTAAGTGCATTAACAGTATTAAAAACGGAAGGATGTTCAATCCAGGAAATAATTACATGCTGACCCTTTCTTTGAATTATGTCCCATAAAACTAAATTATTTGCTTCTGAGCCACTACTGGTAAAAATGATTTCAGATGATTCTGCGTTAATTGCATTTGCTACTTGCCGACGAGCTTTTTCAACTCTATCCCGTGCTATTTGACCTATTTGGTGTATACTTGAGGGATTGCCATACTCTTCTTGAGTTACTTGGTTCATTAAATCTGAAACATTCTCATCTAATGGTGTCGTTGCGCTGTGATCAAGGTAAATCATTTTTTCTGGATGGAGATTAATTTCTTATATAATTGAACTATTTAGAGGCATTTCGAATCTCTGCAAATCTAATTGTGTCCTGAAGATTCTTGTAGAATGGGGGCTGACGCTTATCAAGCAGTTTAATTGTTACATTTAGATCATATTCAAAACGATGTACTTCCCACTCAAATTTATCGCCTATAGTAAGAAAACCTATAGCACCTTTTGTAATTTTGTCAAAAGGAAGGCCAGTACTAATTGGACACAAAATTTTTAGATCTTCATGATGTTCATTTCTTAATAAATGTATATGTCCATGCACTAGAATAAAATTATTTATTTCTGGATTGACTTTTTTAGCATGTTCACGCCAGACTTTTGCTTCATCCAAAGAAGGTGTTATCTCATCTCGCTCATGCCAAGCATGGGTAAACTCAACAAGAGTTGAATCAAAAGTTTCTTTGTGAGATATTTTTGTGCATTGGGAAATAAAATCTAAGCCATCAGTACCAATTTGATCAGCAGTCCATTCTTGGTGTTTTACAATTTGTTGGACTACGGGGTCGTCGGGACTCATTCCTTCAAGAGTGGGTTTGGTTTGTGTCCAAAGTTTTTCTATAATATAACGTTCATGATTTCCTCGAATAAAAATAGGATTTTTAATTGATTTAAGAAGTTGAAGTACTTCTTTGGGGGCTGGTCCCAAAGAAAAATAATCACCGAGAAAAATTATTTGATCAATATCATTATGTGACTGTACAACCGAGAGAGCAGTTTTTAATGCCTCTAGATTTCCATGAATATCTAACAATATTGCAAATTTTTTTGATGCCATGTTTAGGTTTTCGCTGAGCTATTTCATCAAATATAGCATGCATTTAATATGACAACAATTATCTTTTTTAGAAAAAATATAGTTTTGCTCATTGATCTTCATGAAGCTAAAATGTCCATCAATTTTATGGAAAAAAAATTAATTTCAGCTGTAGGATCAATTGCACTTGATTGGTTAGAGCTCCCAAATGGACTGAACGGTGATACTTTGGGTGGTTCCTTATCATATTTTACAAGATCAGCTGGTGTATTAGCCCCGGTTAGTGTAATTGGTGTTATTGGATCAGACTTTCCAATAGAGGGGGTTGCATTATTTAAAAAGTATGCAAATAATATAGATGATCTACAAGTCAAAAATGGGAACAGTTTTCGCTGGGGAGGTAAGTATCATGCTAATTGGGAGGATAGGACGACACTTTACACTGATTTAGGAGTATTTGCAACTTTCCGACCAAAAATGTCTGAAACAAATAGAAAAAGTTCACTAGTATATTTAGGCAATATTCACCCTTCTCTTCAATTAGATGTTATTAAACAGATTAGTTCTGATAACACAATAATTGTTTGCGATACTATGAATCTCTGGATAAATACTACTAGAAATGATTTAGATAAGGTACTAAAGAAGATAGATGTATTACTTGTGAATGAAAGTGAAGCCCAACTGCTTACTGGGCGGGAAAAAATTGAGGATTCAGCTGAAATCATTCAAAGAATGGGCCCTATTAATGTAATAATTAAACAAGGTGCTGAAGGAGCAACATTATTTTCAAAAGATAAGTTCTTTTATGTGCCTAGTTATACCATTGAGGGTATTATCGATCCTACAGGCGCAGGAGATACATTTGGTGGTGGATTGATGGCGGCTCTTTCTAATGATCTTCTATTAGAAGAAGGTATTATCTGGGGAAATGCCGCTGCATCCTTTTGCGTTGAAGGGTTTGGCCTAGAAGGGTTAAAAAATATGACTGAAGACTCTTTTGAGAATAGAGTAAAAAAATTAAAAAGCAACTTTTAATTGGCTTGAATCCCCTATAAGTGGGAATTAAATTATCTAATAAATTTAATAAAAGGTTTTTTTGGAGGGTTAAAAAATGCGGTCTAATTTCTTTATTAGAACAATTACTTTTCTTTTTATTGTCCTAGTATTTTATGGTTGTCCAAGTGAAGAACTTACTTCAGCTAGACTATATGTTCAGCAAGAAGATTGGAAGAAGGCTAAAGATATGCTTAAAGCTGCAATCGAAGTAACTCCTGAAGATCCTGAAGCTTACTATTTAATGGGTAAAGAAATACATGGTCGAAGTAATCAATGGAGAGAAATGAACGAAATGTTCAATAAAGCTCTTGATCTTAATCCGAACTATAAGCTTCCTGATGGTCAAACCATACAATCGTCTGTTGAAACTTGGAGAACTATTCATTGGAGTCGAGAATTCAATATTGGTGCGGATGCCTTTAATTTGGCACTTAAAGCTGAAAATAATGAAGATAAAGAGCTTCATTTGATTAAAGCAATAGAGGGATTTAGTGTAGCTAAAATTATTAGACCTGATGATCCACAAAGTTATAAAACTCTTGTTTCATGTTATATCCAACTTAAAGATCAGGAGATGTTAGAATCTACTCTTGAAGAAGCTCTTGCAATTAACCCAGACGATCCTGACTTGCTTTTTACTGCGGGTCAGAATTTTAAAGAAAATGGTGATCTTGATCAAGCAATTGAATATTTGGAAAGAGGTTTGAAAATTAATCCCTCTAGTTCTATAGGGGCAAGTATTCTAGCTAATGCATACTATGAACAGGGTGATCCTGAAAGTGCTGTTTTTGCTTATACAAAAGCAATTAGGGTCGAACCTGATAATCCAGATCTTCATTTTAATCTTGGTGTACTCTATCTTCAGTTGAAAGATTATGAGATGGTTGAAGAAGAATTCCAAAATGTTCTTAGACTTAATCCAGATGATACCCAAGCAATTATTGGAATTGGTGAAGCTTATCAAGGGATGGAACGTTGGGAAGATGCTGAATACTATTATGGTCTAGCATTACGAAAAGATCCTGACAATCCAGCTCTATTAAGGAATTTAGGTGTTGTTATCTACAGACAAGGGCGAACAGAGGAAGGACAAGAACTTTTTGATAGAGCAAAAGGAGGAAATTAAAATTAGGAAATCTTTTTCCTTTTCTCTAGATAATGATTTAATACTATATCTAAAGGTTGATTTGTAATAATAGGAATATAATCGATATTTCTTTTCCTCATTTCCTTTGCGTAATTAGATTGGAACTTTTCCAGTACTTTCTTATATGCTTTTCGAATTTGCCATGGTTCAGTTGTTATTTTTTCTCCTGTCTCTAAATCGTAGAACCTTGTCCGGATTGAAAAACTAAGATCTTGTTCCTTAGGATCAATAAGATGAAATACTATAACCTCATGCTTTTTATGCCTAAAATGTTTCAAGCCAGCAAGAACTTGTTCAGGCTCATCTAGCAGATCAGAAATGAGAATAACTAACCCTCTTTTTTTTATTTTTTCGGCTAATTCGTGAAGTGTGGGAGAAATCTTTGTGTCATTTCCAGATTCAATATTATCTAATTTTTCTAGAATTAAATTTAAATGACTTTGTGTAGAATGAGGTGGAACGTACCCACGAGTTTTTTCATCAAAAAGAGTTAATGAGACTGCATCCCTTTGCTTAAGCATTAGATAGCTCAAAGCCGATGCAAGGTAACTTCCATAATCAACCTTTGCAATCTCATGGCTAGCGTAAGTCATAGATTTACTTATATCAAGAAGAATATAGGAAAGGAGGTTAGTTTCTTCTTCATATTGTTTAATATAATATCTATCAGTTTTACCATATAGTTTCCAATCTAAATGCTTAAGCTCATCACCGGGACCATAAGAACGATGTTCAGCAAATTCTACACTAAAGCCATGATAAGGACTTTTATGTAGACCTGTTAAAAATCCTTCAACTACAAGTTTTGCTCTGAGTGAGATATTTTCTATGCTAGCGACAATTTCTGGTTGAAGATATTTTCTTTTGTTGATAGTCAATCTGAATTAAGATCCTATTTTATATTTAATTGTGTTGATAAAGTGAAAATATGTTTGTGTTCTTTATTTAACCTTATGAACATTCATCAATCAATTTTTCAAGTACTTGATCGGTATTCACACCATCAGCCTCAGCATTAAAGCTAGTAATTATTCTATGGCGAAGAATTGGTTTGCAAATTGAAATAATATCTGATAAATCTGGTGTTGATCTCCCGTCTAGAATTGCTTTAGCTTTTGAACCAAGTACTAAAAATTGAGATGCTCTTGGTCCTGCTCCCCATTCTAACCATTCATTTATAAATTTTGGACTTGTGCTTGACGGTCGTGTCTTAGATACTATTTTAACAGCAAATTCTACTACATTTTCAGCTATAGGTACACGCTGAATAAGATTTTGGAATGATAATAAATCTTTCTTTTTTATAACGGGTTTTAATAATTCTTCTAATCCAGAAGTAGTGGATTTTACAATATCAATTTCTTCTCCAAGAGATGGGTAATCAATATTTAAACTGAACATAAACCTATCAAGTTGTGCCTCTGGCAGAGGATAAGTACCTTCTTGTTCAATAGGATTCTGAGTGGCAAGGACAAGAAAAGGCTCATCTAATAAATATGTAACTCCTGCTGCGGTCACTCTATGTTCTTGCATTGCTTCAAGAAGTGCAGCTTGAGTTTTAGGCGGAGTTCTATTTATCTCATCAGCTAGAATTATATTAGCGAAAATAGGTCCTTTAATAAATTTAAATTCGCGTGTACTAGAACTTTGATCTTCTTCGAGGATTTCTGTTCCGGTAATGTCTGAAGGCATAAGATCAGGTGTAAATTGAATCCTGTTAAACTGAAGATCAAAAATTTGAGAAATAGATTTAATCATTAATGTTTTTGCAAGACCTGGAACTCCTACAAGTAAGGCATGGCTTTTACATAATAACGCTATAATTATGTGCTCAATAATTTCTTTCTGACCGATGATTCTCTTCTCAAGTTCATTATAAATTGTATCACGACTATCACAAAGTTTTTCTACAAGTTTTAAATCATTATTTTTTTGCATAAAAATTTTTCTCCGACTGATAGTTTATTTTCTAACTGAAAACTTACACCATCAGTTCAGGTGAATCAATAATAATAGTAAATTACCCTTTAAATTATTTGGTTAAATATGATTGTGGGTATAAATGAAATAGTTAACAAGATTAAATCGAAGTTTACACAAACTCCGACTACTGGAATTGTGTTAGGGTCAGGTTTAACCCTATTAGACAAAGATATAAAAGAAAAAATAAAGTTTTCATATAATGAAATTCAAGGCTTTCCCGAGCCAAGTGTTGATGGACATTTAGGTGAACTAATACTAGGGGATTTTAGCTCAGAAAAAGTTGTCATTGCAAATGGACGTTATCATCTTTACGAGGGTTTTGATTTAGAAACTATTATTTTACCAATTAAGGTTTTCAAAGCTCTTGGCGTAAAGAATTTGATTTTAACAAATTCTGCTGGCTCTATAAAAAAAGATAACATCCCAGGGACATTTATGGTTTCGGTTGGTCATCTAGATTGTACTTATATAGATGATGCAGAAATTCCTATCCTTTCGAAAAGTAAAAAATTCCATTCAACTAGACTTATTACTATTGCATTTGAAGCAGCTAGATATTCAGGAATAAAACTTGTTGAAGGAATTTATGCTTGGACACTAGGCCCTTCTTACGAAACACCAGCAGAAATTGAGTTCATTAAAAAATTAGGTGCTGATGCTGTTGGGATGTCTACAGTACCAGAAATCAGAGCTGCTTCTAGACTCGGCATGAATATTCTTACAATATCTTGTTTAACAAATTATGCCGCAGGAGTTTCTACCAAACCTATTAGCCATGACCATGTCATATCAGTTTCATCTGCAAATTCTAATAAGTTAAATATTCTTTTGAAGGAAATAATTTTGAGGATAACCAATGAAAACCACTAGATACATGAATTAATTTATGATCAAGAATTACGAGATGATTTTGCTAAAATTACTCAATTATTTGTTCCATGATAACTTTTGAAGATCCACATTTCCGCCTGTAAGAATAATCCCAATTTTTTTATTTTTTAGATTAGAGTTTTTCTTTAGAACTGCTGCTAATGGAACAGCACAGGAAGGCTCAACAACAATTTTCATTCGCTCCAATATTATTTGCATTGCATGAATTATTTCTTCTTCCGTTACAGTAATTATTTCATCAACATATTTTTTGATAATTGAAAAAGTTAATTCACTTAGTGAAGTTCTTAGGCCATCAGCTATGGTATTTGGATTAATTTGGGGAATTAGGGTCCCTAATTTAAAGGATTGGTAGGCATCATCAGCATTTTTTGGTTCCGTGCCAATAATTGAAATAGAATCATTTAGTTTTGTAGCGGCAATTGCTGTTCCACAAATTAATCCTCCTCCTCCAATAGGAGTTAAAATTGCATCGAGATCTTCAATCTCTTTAAGTAATTCTAATGTTGCCGTTCCTTGTCCAGCAATCACTCTAGGTTCATCAAAAGGATGAATCTCAAAGGCTCCAGTTTTATTTATTACTTGCTTTAAAGTTATTTCTCTTGCCTCTAAAGTTGGTTCACAAAATGTTATATCTGCACCATATGAAGCAACAGCCTCTTTCTTTATCTCTGGAGCAGATTTTGGCATAACAACATGAGCTTTAATCCCTCTTAGTTTAGCAGCAAATGCAACTGCCGCGGCATGATTTCCAGAAGAATGAGTCCCAACACCTTTTATGGCTTCCGAATTTGTGAGAGAAAAGACGGTATTGCACGCTCCTCTAAATTTAAAAGCCCCAACTTTTTGAAAATTTTCACACTTGAAATAAATTTCTGATTGAGTGATTTTATTTATGAAACTAGACGTCATTACTGGCGTAATGTGAGCATAAGGTAGAATTCTATCTGCTGCTGAATAAATATCATTTAAACTAGGTGCTTGTTTCATTTTAATTTGATTAAAGGTTATAATTTTTTTTTTTAAAAAAACTAAATCTTTATTTTTTTAGGTCAAAGAGGAAATTCAAAATTTAATAAAATTTTAAGTATGTTTTTGCTTTCAATTACATATTCTTTTTATTCATTTATAATTTTTTTAGTGAAAATAATAACGCTTTTAAGTATCTTCTAATTAGGGCTTTTATTCCATTTCTAGAAAACTTTCATGAGTATGAATCTAATCTTTGCTAAATAAAGGACTAATTCTTGAAAAAGATTAAATATTATCTTCAATATATTGTTTTATTTTTCATAATTACTTTATCATTTGGGTGTGTTAAAAAAAAGAAAAATCCGAATTCAGGAATTATTGACGGTATGATTTTAGTTCCTGGAGGAACCTTTGAAATGGGAGGTAATAGTAATCAATCTAGTCCAGATGAATTTCCCAGACGTAAAGTGAAAGTTAGTAAATTTTTTATGGATATTCATGAAGTAACAAATTCTCAGTTTGAAGAGTTCGTAAATAGCACTGGTTATATTACTTTGGCGGAACGAGGTATTAATTGGGAAGAAATGAAAAAGAGTGTTCCAGTTGGAACAACTAAGCCACCAGATGAATTACTTGCAGCTGGTTCAGTGGTTTTCAAAGGTACTAATCTACCAGTTTCTTTACATGATGAGAGACAATGGTGGGAATGGAGAATCGGTGCTAATTGGAAGCATCCTAATGGACCTGAAAGTAATATCAAAAAATTGATGAACCACCCAGTTGTACATATTGCATGGGAGGATGCTATTGCATATGCAAATTGGGCTGGAAAGCGACTTCCAACTGAAGCAGAATGGGAGTGGGCAGCAAGAGGAGGTCTTTCCAATCCTATTTATCCATGGGGTGATAAACCTGCTTCTAAATCAAGTGAAAATGCAAACTTTTGGCAAGGGGGTTTTCCATATGAAAACACAATGGAAGATGGTTATTTTGGAAGTGCGCCAGTAAAATCTTATCCCCCAAATGGATATGGCCTTTTTGATATGGCGGGAAATGTTTGGGAATGGTGTTCAGATTTATATCATTATGAGTCTTACAGTATGGACGAAGCTGAAATTTGCATTAATCCTAAAGGTCCTAACGTTTCCATGGATCCTAGAGAACCATTAGCTGTTAAGCGAGTAATGAGGGGGGGGTCCTTCCTCTGCAATGATAGTTACTGCAGTGGTTACCGCGTTTCTCGACGTATGAGTTCTAGTGAAGATACAGGTTTAAACCATACTGGATTTCGTTGTGTAAAATCAGCTGGCTAACACAGTGAGAGTAAAATAGTTAGATGTACAAACTTTATTTTTTTATATCTTTAATATTTTCGGTGTGTTTTCATTTCTAGTATAGATGATGAAAAGATGAGAAGAAGTACTATATCACATCCTTTATTGCTTGCTTTTTCTTTTCTTTTTATTTCTTGCGATCAAAACATACCTGACGATATTGCAAATATTTATGATTCCCTTCCTGATAAGGTTGACTTCAATTTTCATGTAAAGCCTATTTTATCAGACCGTTGTTATCAATGTCATGGTCCTGATGATAATGCACGTGCGGCTGAATTCAGGTTGGATGTCAAAGAAGATGTATTCGCCAGCCTTAAAGGATCTGATGGTTTTGCTTTTGTAAAGGGTGATCTGGATAATAGTGTGGCATGGCAAAGGATTATTTCAAATGACCCCGATTTTCAAATGCCTCATCCTGAGTCCAATCTTAGCCTTTCAACCAGAGAAAAAGCACTGATCACTAAGTGGATTGTTCAAGGTGCTGAGTGGAAAGATCACTGGGCATTTTTATCTCCTGAGGAACCAAACATACCCAATGATTTTCCTAGTCAATGGGAGGTAATTAACCCTATAGATAATTTTGTTTTCTCCAAATTAAATGGACAGGGTTTGAGTCCTTCGGAGGAATCGGATAAGGAACGCTTAATTAAAAGAGTTACTATGGATCTAACAGGTTTACCTCCTACGATTGAAGAGATAGAGGATTTTCTTTCGAATGATTCTGATGATGCTTATGATGAGTTGGTAGAACGGCTTTTGGAGACGGATGCATATGCTGAGAGAATGACAATGGAATGGCTAGATGTTGCTAGATATGCTGATTCTCATGGGTTACATGCTGATGGTTGGCGTTACATGTGGCCTTGGCGAGATTGGGTTATTAAATCTTTTAAAGATAACATGGCTTACGATGATTTTGTCACATGGCAGATTGCTGGTGATTTATTTCCTAATGCAACAGTAGAACAGAAACTTGCTACAGCATTTCAAAGGAATCACGAAATGACAGCTGAAGGTGGAATTGTGGAAGAAGAGTTCAGACAAAAATATGTTCAAGATCGTACGAACACCACGGCCACAGCTTTTTTAGGCATGACCATGGAATGTGCATCCTGTCATGACCATAAGTTTGATCCTATCTCCCAAAAAGAATATTATGAGATGTCTTCCTTTTTTGCAAATGTAAAAGAATTAGGAATGACAGGAGATGATGGCAATTATGGACCAATGCTTTTACTACCAGAGTATAAAACAGAACTATTGTTATCGGAGTTAAAAGAAAAAATTATAAACATTGAAAATGAAATAGTAAGAAGAAAAAATAAGATTAAAGATATTGATTTTATAACACAGGTTAATTCAGATTTAATAAAACTAGAAAATCCAGATGGTTTTTATCCATTTAATACTATAAAAGAACGCACGGATGAATACCGATACCGAAAAAATTCTCTGTTTGGAAATAATGTAAGTGTTCGTATTTCCAATCCATTTGGGATGTATCTTGATGGGGATTCTATGTCTCGAGCAACTTTAGGGGTTGAACTGATTCAAGGTAAAAATGGTAATGCAATTAGATTTGATGATGATTTTGATAGAGTCGAGTTGAAAAATATTGGGATCTTTGATTCTTATGATACTTTTTCGGCGGGTTGTTGGATAAATACAGAAAGCAATGGTAGTTATCAAGGCATTATAGGGAATATTGGTGGGAAAAATGATACTTGGCGTGGATGGGTTTTTTATCTAGACAGTAGTAATAGGTTATCAGTACAATTAACCAATTCGCTACCAAATAGTTATATAAGTGTCTCATCTAAAATCCATGTTTCAAAAAATATTTGGAACCACGTCTTCTTTACTTATGATGGTTCTCTAAAAGCAGGTGGAATAAAACTTTTTATCAATGGTCAACAAGTTGAGACAACTATCAAAAATGATAATCTTTATAAGTCAATTAAACCAGTTACAAGAGATCCCGAAAATTTCACCCCATTCAGTCACAAGATTTGGAAAATGGCTGATCGTGGGGTCAGAGTTGGAATTATCGGGGGACAAATATTTGAAGAGGATGATGATGGATCATTTAGAGGAATCCTAGATAACATTAATATTTTCCATAATTATGTAACAGCTTTAGAAGTAAAAACCTTATTTAATAATGAAAATGGTTTTATCAATAATCAAATAAATGATCTAACTAAAGAACAATTATTAGATCATTACTTGCATAGGAATGATTCAAAATATATTTCACTAAAAAAGGACCTTAAAGGTTTCAAGGCTCAATATATCGACCTTTTGGAGAATATACCTGAGATCATGGTTATGGAGGACATGTCTACTCCCAGAAAAACTTTTGTTCTTGATAGAGGTCAATATGATCAGCCCATTGAAGAAGTAAGGCCTGGGACACCCAAACACATCCTATCTTTTGATGAAAATCTACCCAAGAATCGATTGGGTTTATCCAAGTGGTTGTTCGATGCTGAAAATCCCTTAACAGCTAGAGTTACAGTTAATCGTTATTGGCAGATGATTTTTGGCAGAGGTATTGTTGAGACTCCTCAAGATTTTGGCAATCAGGGTTCTTTACCTACCCATCCAGAGCTTCTTGACTGGCTATCAACTCATTTTATTAAATCTGGCTGGGATTTAAGAGTTTTAATCAGAGACATGGTAACTTCAGCTACTTATCGGCAATCCTCTGTTATTACCGAAGACCATGCATCAAAAGACCCCAGGAATATTTATCTGGCCCGCAGTCCCAGTTATCGTCTTCAGGCGGAAATGATTAGAGACAATGCTTTAGCTGCTAGTGGTTTATTAAATCGTAAGATAGGAGGAGCAAGTGTAAAGCCCTATCAGCCAGAAGGTTTATGGAAAGAAAAAAATGAATTTTCAAGTATTCTTGCAATTTATAAACCTGATTTAGGTATGGATTTATATCGCCGTAGTATGTATACTTTTATCAGGAGGACAGCTCCTCATCCTGCGATGACAGTTTTCGATGCTCCGCCTCGTTCGGTATGTGTAGTAAAGAGAGAAATAACGAATACACCTTTACAGGCTCTGGTTTTACTGAATGATCCTCAGTTTGTGGAGGCGGCAAGAGTATTAGCAGAGAGAATCCAAAAAGAAGGTGGCGACAACGTTAAAGATCAAACCATTTATGCATTTAGGTTGTTAACGGGGAGAAAGCCGACCATAAATGAGATTAATGTATTAATGAGTCAATATGACACGGAATTTTCTAGGTTTGCAAAGAATCCTGATATGGCTTTAGAATTATTAGGAGTTGGGGAATCCCCGTTTGATAATAAACTGGATACCACTCGCACCGCTGCTTTGGCTATGGTTGCAAGTACAATGATTAATCATGATGAAGCATATATGAAAAGATGAATAAGGTAATTTTTTATAAAAAGAGGACTATAATAAATGAGTGAATGTAATAACTATGATTGCGTAGTAAATCGAAGATCATTTTTATCAAAGACCGCATATGGATTAGGAGCTGTAAGTCTAGCATCATTTTTTAATCCTGCACTTTTAGGAAATGTAATTTCAAATTCTAAAAGGAAATTGGGTAAAGGTATTTTAGGGTCTCCCCATTTTGCACCAAAAGCAAAACGAGTTATTTATATGTTTCAAAGCGGGGCACCTTCTCAACTTGATTTATTCGATTACAAACCTTTATTAAATAAGATGAATGGCGATGAATTACCAGAGTCCATCAGGCAGGGTCAGAGGTTAACTGGAATGACGGCGGGACAAACATCTTTCCCTTTAGCCGGATCACAATTTTCTTTCCAAAAATGGGGAGAATCTGGTGCATGGATGAGTGAACTTTTGCCACATCAGTCAAAAATTGCTGATGAATTATGTTTTGTAAAATCAATGTACACAGACGCAATTAATCATGATCCAGCAGCAACATTTATTCAAACTGGATCGCAATTTCCAGGTAGACCTGCGATAGGGTCTTGGTTGGATTATGGTTTAGGATCGGACAATGAAAACTTACCCTCTTTTGTCGTTTTGCTTACAAAGAATATGGGAGGTCAACCATTATATTCCCGTTTATGGGGAAATGGTTTTTTGCCGTCTCAGCATCAAGGGGTTCAATTTAGGGCTGGTAAAGATGCTGTTCTATATTTGAATAACCCACCAGGGGTTAAATCAGACGCAAGACGAGAACAAATAGAATACACGAAAAAATTACAACAGGAACAATATGAAAAATTTCATGATCCTGAAATAGAAGCTCGAATAGCTCAATATGAGATGGCTTTTCGCATGCAAACATCTGTTCCTGAAGTAACAGATATGTCAGATGAGCCAGAGCACGTTTTTGATCTCTATGGACCTGACTCAAAAATTCCAGGAACCTATGCTGCTAATTGTCTTATGGCGAGACGACTTGCGGAAAAAGGTGTGAAATTTATCCAACTTTATCATCGTGGATGGGACCATCATGATAACCTCCCAGATAATATTAAAGATAAATGCAAACAAACTGATCAGGCTTCTGCTGCGTTATTGCTTGATTTAAAACAGAGAGGAATGCTTGAAGATACTCTATTGATATGGGGTGGTGAGTTTGGTCGTACTAATTATTCCCAAGGAAAATTAACTATGGATAATTATGGAAGAGATCATCATCCAAGATGTTTTTCTATTTGGATGGCAGGTGCAAATGTAAAAAAAGGCTATACTCATGGAGCTACAGATGAATTTGGTTATAATATTATTGAGAAACCTGTTCACGTTCATGATTTTCAAGCAACCTTATTACATATTCTTGGAATTGATCATGAAAAACTTACTTATAAGTTTCAAGGTAGGCGTTATCGGCTTACCGATGTTCATGGGAATATTGTGAAGGAATTATTAGCCTAGTTGAATTTTTTTATGATTATAGAATACAAATCAATAAAAGAATCATTCTTTTTTATCATCTTTCTTTTTTCTATCACCTCTCTAATCTATTCCTCAGGGAAAATTGGAGACATAGATTCAAAGAAGGGAATAAAGACCGAAACAAAATTAGAGTATAGATATACTGAGGAAAAAAGTCAGTTAAAACATTATCTATATATGAAAATGGTGACAAACTACAATGAAAATGGTAAAAAGATTAAACATGAAAGATATGATTCTGATGGTTCTCTAATAGAGATATATTTTTTCAAGTATGATTTTGAAAAGAATATAATTGAACAAACTAGATTTGATTCGAAAGGTGATTATAAAGGAAAAGACATTTTTAAAAATGAATCACAATTGGAATTAAATGAAGATCAATTTGATGATGTGCTGGATTGGAAATACTCATATAAATATGACTCAAATAATAAGCTTGTAGAGCAATTAACATATGACATCAACGATAATTTAAAGCAAAGGGATGTATACAAATATGATGCGAAAGGGAATTTAGTAGAAGAATTGTGGCTGGGAGGGTTACAAGGGTATGTGGACTTAGATCCTAACTCTGAGCTTATGGATAGATATGTATATAAATATGATTTAAAAGGAAATAATATTGAGAAATCAAGAAAAAGCCCCAAGCAACATTTTAATTGGAGATATACATATAAATACAATAACCAAAACAATATTATTGAAATAATTATTTATGAATATGAATTAAGGCTTGGAGAACTTGAAGAAGTGCCTACCAGCAAAACTACCTTCGATTATATTTATTACTAGTTTTTTAGATATTAATAGCACTGAACTTGTTTAAAATAAAATTTATTCTTTTTCTAATTCTTTTCTTATCATGCAGTAAAAAAGAATATTCTGAAAATCCTCCTAATTTTATTGTCATTTTTACAGATGACCAAGGTTATGGTGATTTAAGTTGTTTTGGAGCTAAACATGTAAAAACTCCTTTCATTGATCAATTGGCTGTAGAAGGAATAAAACTTACTAGTTTTTATGTTGCAGCTTCTGTGTGCACACCTTCTAGAGCTGCTCTTCTAACTGGATCTTATCCTAAGAGGGTAGATATGAGTTCTGGTGGTATATACAATGAAGAGAACAATAAACCATTTGTTGTTACTCTTGCGGCGGATCCAAAGGGATTAAATCCTAATGAAATAACTATTGCTGAAGTATTAAAAAGAAAAAATTATGTTACTGGAATTTTTGGTAAATGGCATCTTGGAGATCAGTTAAATTTTCTGCCAACACGTCAAGGTTTTGATGAATTTTTTGGGATTCCTTATAGCCATGACATTCATACTTTCCATCCAAATAGAGGTAATTCAGAAATGTGGAATTTTCCTCCTTTGCCCCTTTTAGATGGGGAGAAAGTTATTGAACTTGATCCTGATGCTGATAATCTAACCAAAAGAATTACAGAAAAGGCTTTAGATTTCATCCAAAGAAATAGAGAAAGACCTTTTTTCCTTTATATACCCCATCCTTTGCCACATAATCCATTACATGTATCTTCTAAGTACATGGAAAATGTTTCAGATTCTTTGAAGACTATATTAGGTAAAGAAGAAAATAGTATTAATTATACTGCTAGGAATGAATTATATCCCCACGCAATTAGTGAAATTGATGATTCTGTTGGTGAAATTATTAATCTGCTTAAAGATCTTGATCTGGAACGGAAAACTTTGGTTATCTTTACTACAGATAATGGTCCTGGGACTCGTTTGGCCTCGGCTGGACCACTTAGAGGTAGAAAAGGAAGTACATTTGAAGGGGGTATGAGGGTGCCTGCAATTGCCTGGTGGCCAGGTACTATTCCAGCGGGCAAGACTTCAGACGCATTATCAACTACTATGGATTTATTACCAACTTTAGCGGGACTAGCAAAGGCTGATATTCCAAATGATAGGGTTATAGATGGTAAGGATATTTGGAATATTTTATCTGGAAAGGAAGATGAAAAAAGTCCACATAAAAACTTTTTCTATTTTTTTAATGGAAGACTAGAGGCGGTTCGTTCTGGACCTTGGAAGTATCGAGAAATAAACAATAAGGCTCAACTATTTAATTTGGACAAAGACATAGGTGAGAGAAATAATGTTTTGTTAGAAAATCCGATAATAGTGAAAAAAATGAAAAAATATATGGTAGAGATGGAAGATGAACTAGGTAAAGGATCTATTCTTGGAAAAGGGGTTAGGAAAGCTGGTTGGATTACCAATCCAACACCTTTGAATTTTCAGTCAAACAATTAAGGAAAGGTTAAAACTCTAAAATGAAATCGAAAAATATAGTAGTGTTATTTTTATCATTTTTTTTCATGTTTAACACAGGGTTAGCACAACAACAATTAACCTATCCTGATCTGATTAAACGATTATACGATTTTGAATATTTGGCCACACCACCTCATGTGGGTGAAGCCTCTGGAAATTTTTCAAGTTATGATAGGAATTCAAAATATAACCCAGATCTAGATAAATATGAGAATTGGAATGCTAATAGAGATGGAACCGGATTTATTCGAAAAGAGGGTAATAATCAGGTAATTTTTGAAAAAGAAGGTCCGGGAGTAATATGGAGAATATGGAGTGCTCTCGCATTAGCAGGTGGTAATATAAAAATATATGTTGATCATGGTACAGAACCAATAATTGATATGACTTACTCGAATTTTTTTGATCAAATAAACGAGGATGGTATTGAGACGCCAAAAAGTTGGGGTTCGCTTTCTGCATATCCTTCAGTTAATTTACCAAATTTGATGCCTACTCTTTCTAGAGGCAGGAATAGATTTATACCTATACCATATAAAAAGCACTGTAAGATTGTCCTTGAAGAAGGTTGGGGTTATTATTATCATATTACATACAGCACCTTTTCTGACAAGCAGGTTCAATTGCCTGAATTCGATGGCTACCATAGAAAAGATGATACAATAGCTTTGGCTGAGGCTGATCGAGTTTTAGGTAATAGAGGGTTTAAAAATAAGGAATATTTAACATCAATTATTGATAGAAAAAATATAAGACTAAGAGGAAAAAAGAATTTTAGGGTAGCTCAATATAAAGGTAACTCTGCTATAACCCATTTTAATATTAGGTATGATATCCATGATTACAATAATGAGGAAAAAAGAGAAGAATTATTAAAAAATATATGGATAAGGATTACTTGGGATGATGATCAAAAAGAATCTGTTATGGTTCCCATAGGTATGTTTTTTGGGACTTATCCAGATATTTATCCCAACCGGACTCTTCCAGTTGGAGCTTTGCCGGGATATTTTTATTCTAATTGGTATATGCCTTTTTCAAAGGGTGCAAAAATAGAATTAATTAATCAGGGAGAAAAATCTCATACGTTAGCAATGGAAATAAATCATGTTGCCTTAGAAAAAAATGCTGATGAATTACTGAGATTTCATGCAAAATGGCACAACGGAAAGTTCAGGAATGAAATTAATAATAAAGGTAGAGACATAGATTGGCCGTTACTACTTACAAAAGGAAAAGGTAGATATTGCGGGGTTACGCTTCATATTCATAATGAATGGGAAGAGCCTGAGGAAGAAGCAACTAATTGGTGGTATGGTAAGTATGGGAACAGAACAATCTGGTGGTGGTGGGGAGAAGGAGATGAAAAATTCTATGTTGACAATGAAAAGTTTCCTTCAACATATGGGACAGGTAGTGAGGATTATATTGGATACGCCTGGTCAGCTGAACCAGCTTTCCCTCTTTTTGATAGTGGGTTTGCAAGTCAGCCATTTACAGCTATAGATGGTAATGGTCATACCATCATCAGTCGGTTTCATTTAGCTGATAATATTCCATTTCAAAAATCATTTACCGGTGTCATTGAAAAATATAAAGATGATAAATGGGGTGATAAGGAACGGGGATGTACAGATTGCCCTAATTTTTGTCGTTATCAAGCTGTAGCCTATTGGTATTTATCTCCAGGTCAATCTGATGATTATTAATAATTTTTAACATGTTAAATATTAAGAGGATTATTATGAAGAACATTAAGATTCTATGGTTATTCCTTTTTATTTCTGGATTTCATTTAAATGCTGAGGATAATACTAAAAGTGAAATAATATTCGAGGATTTCGAAGGTAATAATTATGGACAATGGAAAGCTACAGGAAATGCTTTTAATCACGGCCCATATTCAACTGACACAGACAAATTCTATGTCGGAGCCAACCCAAGATGGAATGTAAAAAATAAAGGAAAACAATTTTTAACAAGCTATGTAAATATTAAAAAAGAAGGCAATAATGACAATAATTTAAGTGATGGCAATGATGGTACTGGTACTCTTACTTCACCATCGTTTAAGATCTCAAAAAAATATATTTCTTTCCAAGTAAGTGGGGGTAATCATCCCGGTAGAACTTATATTAATTTAATTGTTGATAATAAAATTTTTAAATCCGCGACAGGTAGAACGAATAGAATGATGACATGGCGGACATGGGATGTATCTAATTTGATTAATCGAGAAGCCCATATTGAAATAGGCGATCAAATGATTGATGACGATGAATTCATCTTAGGCCATATAAATATTGATCATATAGTTTTTAGTGATGAACCAGTTATGAAAAATGTAGATAAGTGGTTTATTATAAATAAAAAATATCTTATTTGGCCAATAAAAAGACAGTCCATGAGAATGAGTCCAGAAAGTCGAGTTTATTTAAATGTAGAAGATGGTTTAGAAACATTTATGGATGTTGAATTATCACAGAACCCTGATTTTTGGGTTTTTACAGATTTATCAAATTATCAAGGTAAAGAGCTACATCTTAAAGGGGTTTTATATAAAGACCAGGCAAAAGCGTTCGATGATATTATTTTATCTGATGAATATCCAGGGATGGAAAACCTCTATAAGGAGGAACTTAGACCTCAGTTTCATTTTACATCAAAAAGAGGTTGGCTAAATGATGCTAATGGAATGCAGTATTATGATGGAGAATGGCACATGTTTTATCAACACAATCCATATAATTGGTTTTGGTGGAATGTTTCTTGGGGACATGCTGTAAGCAAAGATCTAATTCATTGGGAGGAATTGCCTACGGCGATACCACCAGGTCCAGAAGGGGTTATTTTCTCTGGCTCTGGGGCTGTGGATATCGGTAATACAGCTGGCTTTCAAAATGGGAATGAAGAGACTATGGTTTTAGTTTATACAGCAGTTAAAGATCACTCGACAAGTATTTCTAAAGGTCCCACTCAAGCTTTGAGTTATAGCACAGATAGGGGACGAAATTGGACAAAATACTCAAACAATCCAATTTTACCATATCAATATCCTAGTAATAGAGACCCTAAGGTTTTTTGGTATGAACCTACGAAAAAATGGGTGATGAGTTTATACAATGGTCGGGATGATAATTACATCCTTTATAACTCAAGTAATTTAAAGGACTGGAATGAAACTGGTAGTTATAGTGCTGCCGGCTCAGAATGTCCAGACATGTTTCAATTGCCTGTTAATGGTGATAGGTCAAATAAGAAATGGATTATATGGACAGGTAATGGCAATTACAGAGTTGGAGAATTCGATGGGGAGAATTTTACTCCTGAGACCGAAAGTATGTATAGTTATTACGGTGATTCCTATGCTGGTCAATCATTTAGTAATGCTCCAGATGGCCGAAGAGTTAATATAGGATGGATACGTGATCATAGACCTGGTTTTGAATCTGGTCATAAAAATATGCCCTTCAATCAACAGATGTCATTGCCTCTTGAAATGACCCTTAGAGAATCTGAGGAAGGATATAGAATGTACATTAATCCTATAGAGGAGCTAAAAACTCTACGTGGACAGAAAAAGTCCTGGGAAAATTTATCTTTAGGGGCTGGGAACAACCCATTAAAACGTATAAAAGGTGATTATTTTGAGTTAGTGGGCGATTTTGACGTTTCTGAAGCTGAAGAATTTGGATTCAACCTAAGGGGAAAAAAAGTTTTATATAAAGTCAGTGCCAATACATTGATCTGTAATGATGAAAAAGTTAATGTTTATCCAGAAAAAGGAAGACTGAAACTCCACATTTTTCTAGATCAAACTTCAATTGAAACAATTGTTAATGATGGTTGGATGTATGTGAGCTCATCCCAGGTTTTTGAAAAAAATAATCACAATATTGATTTTTTTGTTGAGGAAGGTACTGTAAAGATTAATTCATTAGATATTTACAAAATGAATTCTATTTGGGATTAAGATAAAATACCGCTCATCTATTTTTCAATAACTTTAAATGAGTCATAATTAAATGAAATTTTTTTATTTTATAATTTTATTCCAAAGTTTCATTTTTAGCCAAATCTATACTGTAAAAGAACCAAGTTTTGATGGGATTGGAAAATTTTATTTTCAAAGAGAAATAAGTAAGGTGATGGGTCATCAAGGTGCCAGCTGGCTTGAGAGAAGTTCGAGGGAATTAGAGGAACATCCTAGTATGGTAGTAAATAGTTTAAACCTTAAGCTAACTGATATTGTTGCTGATTTTGGTTCAGGGTCTGGTTTTTTTACTAGAAAAATTGCACCATTATGCAGTCTAGTTTATGCTGTTGATATTCAGGAAAAAATGCACGCTATAAACAAAGATTTATTGTCCAAAAATGATATAGACAATGTAGTATTCATTACTGGAGGCAATAAAAAAACAAATCTTCCATTGAATAAAATTGATCTTTTATTAATGGTTGATGTTTATCACGAGCTTGAATTCCCACATGAAATAATGAAGGACATATATGATAAATTAAAAACTTCAGGGATTTTAGTTTTGGTAGAGTATAGAGGTGAAGATAAAAAACTGATGATTAAACCTCTTCACAAAATGACAGAAAAACAAATAGTCCTTGAAATGAAGAGCGCAGGTTTTTTTCTTGAAAGAAATCTTGATATTTTACCAAGACAACATATGTTATTTTTTAAAAAAAATCATTCATCTGCCCAAGGGGTGCATTGAAAAATTTTTTCTGTGGGTAAATATTTAGCTATATAAGACCTACAATATTGTATCATTTCTTGCTCAATATTTTTATGATAAGAAACCATGCCCTTTGTTGATTCTAATGCATTAGCTAATAATTTACTGTCAGGATACAGTCGCTCAATTTTATTATAAATAGATTTAGGAAATCGCATTGCACCTACAGATACTGAATGAAAGGATTCATTTTCAATATTATAAAAAATTTTACTGATAAGCTTTTTATAATTGCTTTTATAGTTATCATGATAGATTAAAGGATCTAATCTCAATCCTATGTTCCAGCCAGCTTTACTAAGTTTTTCCATCATTGCAATTCGACTAGATACAGAAGGAACTCCAATTTCTGTTACTTTTGATACTTCTTCTGGGGTAAAACTAAATGCAATTATACAATTATTAAATGATTCAGATTGTAGCAGAACTTGAGTATTAAGACTTTTAGTACGAAGTTCTAAAAGTGCTCTTGGCCGTTTTCTGAAAAAAGGTAGGAAGTATTTGGCAAACTCTGTTACAGATTCTAGTGCAAGTGAATCGCAATCATAACCAGAAAAGAATGTGGCTGTTTCTTCGTTTTTCAACTTATTTATTGTTTTGTCTATATCTTTCATAAAGTCTTCATAATTCACAAAAAGCACATAGTTTGCTGATTGAAACATCCCTTGTAGAAAACAGTATCGACAATCATAAAGACAATTCAACATATGTGAAAAATAAAAATTTTTATTCCCTCCTATATCAAAACCTTCAGGTGCCGGAAGTAAAAAATTCTTGAATTTTTCTGCAATAATTAAAGCTGGATTCTGTTTTTGTATTCTAAAATTTTGACGTCTTGGATTAAAGACTTCTCCATACCGATCACAAGAAATTCTACGAGCATCAGGAAACCTTTTTAGGATTTTATTTGTTCGTTCATGGTCGCGAACTGCTTTCTCGATGTAGATAGTATTAATCAAAGTGAAGTAGGATCCATAGGAGTTTTCTCCAATTCATTATGAAGAGCAAGAATCACATCTTTACTTATTCTCTTATTATTAACAATTTTAAATGGATCTTTATTTGGTAGAACTGCTGACCATCTTCTTAGGATCTTTTCCAATTCATATTTTTGAGTTACAGAAAAATGCCAGTTAATTAGAAATTCATTTAGTTTATGAGAAGGGACTTCTAATTCTTGAAGTCGACTTGATAGTTGAAGTAATTGATTAACTACTGATTGAATATTTTCACATTGTTTTTCAATCATCCTTTTAACTGATTTTCCATCAAAATTTTTCTCCAAATTATTATCGGAAATTATTTTCAGGGAATGTATTAATTCATGAGTTGAAAACACCTCTGAAGCTGAATAAAAACCTGATGCCTCCATTTCTACTAATTCTTCCTCAGGGTAATCATGTATCTCTTTATCTACAGTTAACATGGATACTGTTTCAAAAGGGAAGTTAAGGTTCATCGGTGGGTACCAAGATCTAGTTGATATTTTATCAGTAATTTTGTGTGCGGCCAATATGCTTCCAATTGGCCTGTTAATATGGCCACCTATACCAATATTTAACCAGGCTTGGAATTTTTTTTGCACAAATTTTTCCCCCATCATTGAAACAGCCTTGTTGGAACAAATTTTTCCTACGCCTGAAATAATTAGCCGTATAGAATGATCTTTGCTAGCAAATATTTTATAAGGTTCAGAAACAATAGGTCGTAGCTTAAAAAATTTGATAATTGGATTAGCTTCAGCTGGTAAAGCTACAATTATATTTAAAACTCCTATCATTAATTACCCATTTTAATCAACATTTTTTCCTCTTTTATATGCTCCTTGTGAAAAAATATGTATCTTTTCTTTAAGCATTTTTTCTGCCGCTTTGCGATCACTTTTATTTAAGGAACTATCTTTTAATATTTTTTTTAATGCTTTTATCCTAAATTGATCCATTCCCCAATATTTTTTTGAAAGTTGATCATTATGCCCTCCATATTTAGTAAGCAATTGTTCATCTATGTAAAGGAATGGATAGTGTATTGAGATCCTCAGCCATAGGTCATAATCTTCACATGCTGGAAGTGATTCATCAAATAATCCTACATGATCAAATATAGTTTTTTTTAATAGAACGCTTGATGGTGAAACGCAGCATAAGGGAAGACACTTTTGAAAAATCCACCCTCCTGATTTTGCATGTTTTTTCATTGGATTAACTCTTATACCGTTTCTTATCCAAATTTCGTCTGTATGACAAATTTTCATTTTTTTGTTATTATTTAAACTAGTCATTTGTTTTTCAAGTTTTCTGGGAAGCCATTCGTCATCAGAGTCTAAAAATGCGATCCATTCAGCATCTATAGAATTAATTCCAGTATTTCTTGCAGCACTAACCCCTTGATTATCTTGTCTGATAAAAATGATTTGAGGATAATATTTATTTATCATATCGGATGTTCCATCCGTAGAACCATCGTCAATTACAACTATTGAATGTGCTTTGTATGTTTGGGAAATAACAGAATCTAATGCTCTCCTAAGTGTGTCAACACGGTTTAAGGTAGGAATTATAACAGAGACTTGGCTAATAGCCACGTAATTTACAAAATTTTATTTCGGAAATAAGATTGAAGTTGATCTATTGAGATACGTTCCTGTTTCATGGAATCTCTATCTCGTACGGTGACAGTTTGATCCTCAAGTGTTTCCGAGTCGATAGTTATTCCATATGGGGTGCCAGCTTCATCTTGTCTTCGATATCTTCGACCAATTGACCCTCCTGCATCAAAAAAAGTAGCAAACTCACCACGAAGATTTTCAACTATTTTTTCAGCAATTTCTGGCATTCCATCTCTATTTACTAGAGGAAAAACCGCCATGGTTATAGGTGCCAATTTTGGGTTTAGTTTCAAAACAACTCTATTGTCTCCCTTGACTTCTTCCTCATGGTATGCATCAACAAGAATAGTTAGAACTGTACGGTCAACTCCAGCCGAGACTTCTACAACAGCCGGAGTAGTGTGTTTATTTTCAATCGAATCAAACCAGGTAAGTTTTTTCCCGCTATGTTTTGCATGTTGCTCTAAATCATAGGTTCCCCGATCTGCAATTCCTTCCAATTCTGACCAACCAAATGGGAATTGATATTCCACATCAAAACAAGCTGCTGCATAATGAGCTAATTCATCATCATCATGAGGTCTTAGTTTTAATCTGTCTTCACGGATACCTAAACTTTTATACCATTGAAATCTTTCTTTTTTCCAAAATTCCAACCATTGGTTAGTTTGATCAGGTTTAACAAAAAATTCCATTTCCATTTGTTCGAATTCTCTGGATCTAAAAAGAAAGTTTCCAGTAGTCACTTCATTTCTAAATGATTTTCCAATTTGGGCAATACCAAAGGGAAGTTTCGCTCTGGATGTAGTTACAACATTAGAAAAGTTCACAAAAATTCCTTGAGCTGTTTCTGGTCTTAAATAGATTTCTGAAGAAGAATCTTCAGATGGTCCATAATATGTTTTTAACATAAGATTAAACTGTCTTGATTCGGTCCAGTCTTTTATACCACAAGAAGGGCAATTTTTTTCTAAATCTATATGGTCAGCTCTATATCTTGCTTTACAATTTTTGCAATCTACCATAGGATCATGAAATTCTGAGAGGTGTCCTGAAGCTTTCCATACTTCAGGATTCATTAGTATAGCGGCATCCATTCCTACAACATCTGATCGGGATTTAACAATATCTCGCCACCATAGTTGTTTTACATTGTTTTTTAACTCAGCACCAAGAGGGCCGTAATCATACGTTGCTTCTAGGCCTCCATAAATTTCTGAACTTTGAAAAATAAAACCTCGTCGTTTGCATAAAGAGACTAATTTGTCCATCACTTTGTTATCAGAGAGATTTGATTTTTCTTCTGCAATCATTCTAAAGCCTTTAGTTCTTTTTCTATTAGGTCATTATATGGGATATCTTCATCTATGTTTTTCAATATTTGTTTTGGTTTATTTTGTATTTTTAAGTAATTGATTAATACAAAAGTTCCAATTCCAAGCACAAAAATTGGTGCTATCCAAGCCATAAGATTAAAGCCACTAGCAACAGGGATTGCTAGAATTTTTTCACCATAAATACCTACAAAATAATCAAAGATTTCTTCTCTTGATTTTCCTTCATGTACTAAAGAGGAGATTTTTTCTTCCATTTCTGGATTGCCATGATCATTAACTGTCCCACTCCAGCAACAAGGAGCCATTAGACTATTTTCAAGTTCGGAGATTAAGCCTTCTTTAGTAATATTGCTCTGGCTAAGTACTAACTGAAAAAGTAAAAAAACAATTAAACTAATCTTCAACTTCTTCAATTTGTTCTGACTCGGTTTTGCATTTCGGACATAGATAGAATGTCCCTTTAGATTTATTAAAACGCTCTTCAATATAGTGATTATTGCACTCTTTGCAAGGCTGAAGAATGGGTCTATTCCAAGTCGCTTCATCACAATCTGGATATCTGTTACACCCAAAAAATATTTTCCCTCGTCTACTTGTTTTCTCCACAAATTCTCCTTTGCAATTTTCGCGAGGGCAGGAGATTCCAGTCCCAATTGATTCTGTGTGGCGACATTCAGGGTATTTATCACAACCGATGTATCTACCAAACCGGCCACGTTTTATTTGAAGTTGCCCTCCACAATCAGGGCAAGGTTTTTCTATCACTTGGGGCTCTGAATCATTATCAAGAGATTTTGCGTTCCGACAATTAGGAAAGCCTGAACAGGCGATAAACTTTTCTCCTCTGCGATTCCATTTGATTATCATTGGTTCACCACATTTTTCACAATTTTCATCAGTTTTTTCCGTAAGAGATTCTTTAATATCTTTTCTTTTTTCTTCTACTGATGTCATGGACAAATGAAAAGGTTTATAGAAATCATTTAATACATGAATATAGTTTTGATCTCCTGATTCTATTTCATCAAGTTCTTTTTCCATTCTTGCGGTAAAATCTACATTGAAAATTTCAGGTAAATTCTGTGTTAACACTAGGTTTACAGTTAATCCAGCTTCTGAAGGAATAAGCTTTTGTTTTTCTTTTGACACATATTTTCTTTTATTTAATCGAGACAGTGTTTCAGCAAATGTACTTGGCCTTCCAATTCCTAGCTTGTCAAGCTCTTTAATAAGGGAACTTTCATTGAAGTAAGGAGGAGGTTTTGTAAAATGTTGCTCTGGAAGAAATGTATCTTTTTCAAGTTCATCCTTTTCAACTATTTGTGATGGAAGTGTAGGATTTTCCTTTGTTTCCATAGCCGGATATACTTTTCTAAAGCCATCAAACTTTACAATTGATCCACTAACTCTAAATTCAGCATTGTCTGCTTTAACGCTAATGGTAGTTCTATCTTGGACGGAAGGCTTCATTTGAGATGCTATAAAACGACACCATATAAGATTATAAAGTTTAAATTCTAAAGGTTCTAAAAATTTTTTTATTGTATCTGGGGTTTTATTTGGATTTGTGGGCCTAATTGCCTCATGACCATCTTGAACATTCTTTTTTTTCTGACTATAATTTATTGGTTTATCTGGTAGATATTGATTCCCATAATGGGACTCAATAAATGAACGAGCACTTTCTATAGAAGAAGGTGCAAGGCGTGTTGAGTCAGTTCTCATGTAAGTAATGAGTCCAGTTGGTTCACCATCACCTAGTTCTACTCCTTCATAAAGTTTCTGAGCTAAACGCATTGTATTTGCTGGAGATAGTTTCAGTCTAGTTGCTGCATCTTGTTGAAGCGTACTTGTAATAAATGGAGCATATGGCTTTCTCCGGACTTCTTTTTTTTCTATGGAATCAATAAAGAATGAGGAATTTTCAAGTTTTCTGAGAAGTTCATTAACTGAAGATTTGTTTTTTAGGGTTATATCATTGCCATCAAATTTTCTGAGTTTAGCAACAAATTTTTCACCATTTTTTGTTTTTAATTCTACTTCTACAACCCAATATTCTTCTGGTTTGAATTTTATGATTTCTTCATGTCTTTCACATACCAGGCGTAGGGCTACTGATTGGACTCGACCAGCACTAAGTCCACTATAGAGAACCTTCCATAGGAACTCTGACACTTTAAATCCTACAATTCGATCAATTATACGTCGAGCTTGTTGAGCATTAACCAAATTTAGGTCAACCTTTCTAGGATCTTCCATCCCTTCTTTGACGCCATCTGAAGTTATCTCATTAAATAGGACACGAGATATTTTTCCTGAATTTCCATTTAATTCTGAGGCCACGTGCCAAGCAATAGCTTCTCCTTCTCTATCAGGGTCTGTAGCTATGAAAATAGAAGAAGCTTTTGAAGCTGACTTCTTAAGTGTATTTACAACTTTCTTCTTATCAGGTAAAACTTCATATTGAACTGCAAAGTCATTTTCAATATCTATACCTAGTTTTGAACCGGGGAGATCTTTGACATGTCCATTACATGCAAGAACTTTGAATTCCTTACCGAGATAACGTTCAATAGTTCTTGCCTTAGAAGGAGATTCGACAATAATTAGTTGAGAGTTTGCCATATTTAATTTATCAACATAATAATTACAAAAACCTGATTAAAAGTTAATAACCATTACGATAGTTAAAATATAAGAAGTCATTTAGGTTTGAAATGAGATAAAATGTCTTTTAAAAGTATACTTACTTGTTCTCCAGAATCAAGATCTTT
The DNA here is from genome assembly GCA_002715465.1 of Fidelibacterota bacterium. Next base: position 116,873 of record PAYY01000024.1, read on the forward strand.
AACATTAGCTGATTCTTTGGGCAATTCTTCATCTCCTAAAAAAATAGCATGAGTAGAAAATAGACGATTCGCTTCACGTAATTGTGCTTTTACGCTTCTTCTTAATGTATCAAAGTGTGTAGACAATCCATTTTTTCGAAATTTATCAGCAAGGTTAATGACTGTATTGCGGGTATTGTTCGTAGTACAAACAATATAAATTATGGGCTTATTGTGGTTTATTTTATTTTCTTTTCCAATTGAAAGCAGTATCCTTTCTATACCTGCAGCAAAACCAACGGCTGGTGTTGATTTTCCTCCAATCTTCTCAACAAGTTTATCATAGCGTCCACCACCACATAGAGCATTTTGACCTCCTAAATTATTATTAATTATTTCAAATGTTGTCTTAGTATAGTAATCTAGCCCCCTAACAAGGTTTTTATCTCTTTTATAACTAACCCCAAGTTGGGAGAGAATTTTTTTTAGATCCTGAAAATGTTTTAAATCTTCATCGTTTAGGAAGTCCATAATATCAGGTGCACTACTAAGTATACTTATTTCTTTTTCATCTTTAGTGTCTAAAATGCGAAGAGGATTTTCTGACAGTCTTTTTTTACTAATATTTGAAAGATCATTTTTGAGAGGTGATAAGAAGTTGATAAGTGCTGTGCGATATAATTTCCTTGAACTAGCAGATCCAATACTATTAATAACAAGTTCATAATTTTTCACATTTAATTTATCTAGCAAATTGCATAATAATGAAATTACTTCAGCATCTTGTTCTGCATTAGGAGAGCCTATAGCTTCAGCTCCAAATTGATTAAATTGTCGAAGACGTCCGGCCTGAGGCCGTTCTTGACGAAATAATGAATCTATATAATATAGTTTCGTCATAGCGCCCTCCCTTTCCAAATTATGTTGAACATAAGCTCTAATTACGGGAGCTGTTAGTTCGGGCCTAAGTGTCAGACTAGTTTTACTTTGATCCATGAATGTATACATCTGTTTTGAAACTATATCACTATCTGTACCTACACTTCTTTCAAAAAGTCCAGTGGATTCAAAAATAGGTGTACGTATTTCCCCATATCCCCAGTTTTTCATAATATTATGTATATTATTTTCCAACTCTCTCCACTGTTGAGATTCAATAGGAAGAATGTCTTTTGTTCCTTTTATTGTTTTAAATGAATTTTTCATGTTAACCTAATTAAAAATCTTCAATAATTAATTTGGCTTTCTTTAATTCCTTTGCAGCAACATACAGTATGTTTTTACCTCCAGGTGAGTTCCATCCTTTAGCGCCATATGCTGTTGAAAGAAAATCACCTTTCACGAATGCAGGAATATTATTTTCTAATAGGGTATTTTTTGCCATTTCAGCAGGAAGATAGCCTGAGAATTCTTTTACAACTTTCCATTTTATAGGATCTAAATCAGGAAGATTATTTACTAATAATAAGTTGCAATCTTCACATTTTGTAACATTGTTATGAAATTCGGATTCACATTTAGGGCAAAACATTGTACTTATGGTCTTCTTTCTCTCCTAATATTCAAAATATATTAGGCTATCTCAAACAAAATTCAAATTTTTGTCTTAATAATTTAAAAAACTGCATCTCTAAAATAGTTAATCAAATTACTAAATCATTATTATTAATCTAGGGTTATTAATAATTGTTTTATGGAATACCTGGACCACTCCACCGACCACCACGAGATTCAAATTTTAAATCACGGAGTGTAGGGGATTTCACATTGACTCTAAGGTAAAACCCTCTACCAAAACCAGAAGGTGTCCATGTGAAGTTCATTTCCCAACAATGGAGATCTCGGTGAATATTTATATCATGGCTTACAAGATCTTTTTTCATTAAGTCAAAGCGAGCATTATATTGCATTCTCCATGATTTCGTCAATTGTAAAGACAATCTAGAATTCATCCAAAATGTATTTCTAGGGTTAACGGGATTTTGGCGATTTGCTGCATATCTTACGGAAATATTTAAGTTCCAAAGATCCCCTTGATTGATACCTCTTCTAGAAATACCAGGTCTATTAATTCCACCTGTCATTAAATCAGGGAAGGCCGAAGAGTCAGTTTCAGTGCTGTCATTTGAAATAGTAGATTCAGGAAGTCCTAAGCGTTTACCTGAAATGTTAAAACCTGTCGCTGCATTTACATTAATAATTCTTGGTAAGGGTAATCCTAAATCACTCTTTCGGATTGTTTCCAATCTTGTGGCATTGCCATTAATGACTTCAGTTTCGTAAAAATCATGAGTCATTGAAAAATCAAGATTTAACTTTTTCATCCATCCTGAACGAAAAGTAGATCGTAGTTTCGCTAAATTATAACGATCAGCTGCAAAATTATAACTCGTGCTCATGTTCCAGGTAAGTAGATTATCTATTTTTCTTTCGTTCTCTCCCTTCCCTATTTTAGCCTGAAAAAGGTTCCTAATAGATAGACTCATACTTTTTTGTTCACCTCTAGGGGTTGCACCGATTAGTGTTCCACTAAATGGGTCGAAAGGATAAAAATTTCCATTTTCATCTTCTAGTTTTTTGATGTATCCAAAACTTTCTTCAGTAAAGTCCGGTCTATAACTAAAGCCTATTGAAGGAGTAACGGTATGTCGGATTGTTGATAAATTTCCTATTTTAACGGGAAGTATTCCATAAAGTTTAGTGTTAGCACTTAAAGAAAGATTTCCTATATGTCGGGCTTTGAATCCATCTACAAGTTCTTTATTAAGAGGTTTTCCAAGAGTGTCTGAACCTGAGGCATTAAAAGATCTACTTATCCATTCTTCGCGAAAATTTATACTTGGCCGGATAGCAATATATTTAAGTAGACGAGTGGATCCAGAAAGAGACATATTGTGAACCCAACTATTATCAAATTTTGTTTTTCGATTTCCCCAAATAAAAGTTGAATCATTTAAAGCTTCAGATTCGTGAAATCTTTGCCCTCTGTTCTTAAGTGAACTTCCATAGGAAAAATAGACCCCACGACCTAAAAGCTGTGATTGACCTTTTCTGAAATTAAGTGTGGGGAAAACACTAGTACTTTCAACAATTTTACTTCCTAAGGAATTAGGCTTCTGATAATAAATTGATTCCGGATTAATTTTATTTTTTGCCATGAGATTTTTTGTTTCTGAAATATTTGCTGAAATACTAGCATTCCATGTTTTCCACCTTTTTGAGTAAGTTGCATTAGATACAGCACTTTGATTTAATCTTGTATCTCTGTGAATTCCAAGCTTCTGATTAAAAGAACTATCCGAATAGTACCGGCCATTAATATTGAGTGATTGATTTCTCCTCAATTTCTGAGAATGGCTCCATGATCCTGACCAACGAACAGCTCCAGGGTTAGAAAAAAATTCAGATATATCATCAGAAGCAACAGTTCTATTATAACGAAAATTAAAACTTCCGCTATATTTATATCGACGGAAATAACTATTAGAGTTTTGAAATACGACACCTTCTTTATCATAAAAATCTAATGAAAATCGACTATTTAGAAATTCATTGACCGCCCAGAAATATCCTAACCCTCTTAGATAACGTCCTTGACTAATATTTTGTCCATAAGATGGCATAATCCATCCGGAGTGGCGTTTTCCGCTTTGATCTGGAAAAACTGCAAATGGAAGCCCCATAAGTGGTATTCCACCAAGATAAAGAATGAGGGGCTTCGCGATAATTAGATTATTTAATATCATCTTCATTCTTCGACTGGCAAAATGAAAATGGGGATCATCAATAAGATTGCAAGTAGTGTAAATTCCCTTGTCAACAAAAAGAATTTTTTTATCCTGATTACGAATTTCTGTTCCTCGGTAATATCCATCATCCATCCTTGTTGTCCCTAGCTTAACTTTTCCTCTACCAGTAGAGAGGTTATACGTTATTGTTTCTCCACGCATAGGTTCTCTTCCAGATTCAGAAAAGATAGGTCTTTGACTTGTATCTGGTTCTGCTAAATCTGGAGGTCCAGCGGATGCTTTCATTAGATTCTCTTGCCATAAAACATTTACAAACCCGGATTTTAGTTCTGTATCTTGGTAATCAATCTCAACATCTTTCCTCAGCCAGGTTTGTTGATCTGGAATGCTGTAATGGATAGTATCAGCCTGATAAACTATAGAATCATCAATTTTTTCAGCTGTTGAGTCTGGTTGGTACTCACCTCTTGCTCCTCCAACAACATGAATAGAATTAATATTTCTATTATCTGTTGAATCTGATTTGAAAAGAAGTGTAATAGTATCTCCACTAGAAATATTCTTTCCCTGATATATTGAATCCTCAAATAAATGGTAAAGAGTTGTGGCCATTCCTTCAAGTCGCACAGAATCTAGTAGCCCATCTTCTAAAAACGCTTCTAATCGTTCACCTGTCATATCATCGGAAAATTGGAAAAGAGAGTCTGTAGATAATTTCCCTTCTCTATTATATGTAATATGAGCTTTTTCAGGTATGGTAAGTAGCGAAAGTTTGTCTTGACTATATTGTAAGTGGATTTCACCGCCACTAATTTGTTGACCTTCTTGAACTACTAAAGGGTTCTCAAGTAGTTTAGACTGATCGGAAATTGCATTATATATAGAAATACCGCATGTAGCAATTCTATCTTCTTCAACAATAGTTACATTTTTTTCTGCTCTATAACTAGCGGCATTGTTTGCCTCTTTCTTATAAATGATTTGATCGGCATTTATCGTCTGACCTTTTTGGATAAATTCTACATCTCCTTTTGCGATACCACTATCAGTTTCAGTATAGAAAATTAGAAGTTTAGTTTTTAAGCTATATTCAGCATCCTTGATATTGACTGAACCACGAGCTGTGACAATATTATTTTTAGAATCAATTTTAAGTGAATCCGATGTTAAAACCTGATCTTCTTCTTGCATTTGAACATTGCCTGTGAATGAACCGATTCCCTCTCCATTTAAATATATTGCATTTTCAGAGGTAATTGTTGAAGCTCCTTTTTGAAATTTTACGTCTCCTGTAAGATATTGTACTGCTTTACCATTTTCATCTGTTATATTTTCAAGAAGATCAGCGTGAATCAATTTCAATCTGTTACTTTCTTGAGCAGGCAGGGCTGATATCAATACTCCAATAATTAGAAATTTTATCATAATAAATCGTGAATCATTGTCGACGCTTAGGCCATAGTTTTTTTAGACTTTTTGATATAAAATCCTCATAACCTCTATTCGTAGGTTTGTAGAATATTTTAGGGTCAGTTTTATCTGGAAAATAATTCTCTTCTAAAAAAGCATCATTTTCATCATGTGGGTATAAATAATTTTTTCCGTAATCGAACAATTTCATTAGTTTTGTTGTTGCGTTTCTTAAATGAAGTGGCACAGGAGATGTTCCCTTTTTCTTAATTTCATTTTGAGCGTCTTTAATAGCCAAGTAGCTAGCATTAGATTTTACTGCAGATGCAAGATAAACTGTAACTTGTGCAAGAATGATTGCAGCTTCAGGTATACCAATAGTATGAACAGCTTGAAAACCAGCATTAGCAATAACAAGGGCTTGTGGGTCAGCATTGCCTATATCTTCAGAGGCAAGAATTATTAGTCTTCTTGCAATGAACTCAGGATTCTCACCTCCCTCCAACATAGTTGCAAGCCAGTAAATGGCAGCGTCGGGATCACTGCCACGAACGGATTTAATAAAAGCTGAAATAGTATCGTAATGATAATCCCCATCTTTGTCATACAATTGGGTTTTTGATTGCAATACCTCTGATAATATACTTTCATTAATGTTCAAAGCTTCACCTTCCTCTCCCGCGATAACTACCGCAGCCTCAAGAGCATTCAACATCTTTCGTGCATCTCCTCCTGAAACCTGAATGAGATATTCTTTAAGACCCTCTTCGAAATTAATTGACTTTTTTGATAGAATAATATCATTGTCCATAGCATTTTGAAGAATAGAAGATAAATCTTCCTTATGAAGGCTATTTAATTTCAGAACTTTACATCTAGATAAAAGAGGTGAAATTATTTCAAATGAAGGATTTTCAGTTGTTGCTCCAATTAAAATAATGGTGCCATCTTCAATAGCATGTAAAAGTCCATCTTGCTGGGCTTTGTTAAAACGGTGAACTTCATCAATAAATAGTAAAGTTTTTTTCATTAATAAATTATTTTCTTTTGCTGAGTCTATGATTTTTCTAAGATCTTTTACTCCAGCTGACACGGCTGATATCTGAAAAAAATTACAATTAGAATTTTTTGCTATAAGTCTAGCTAGAGTTGTTTTTCCAGATCCAGGTGGTCCCCATAGAACACAACTGAACAGGTTTCCATTCAATAAGGACTTTTTTAATAAACTATTCTTTCCAATTATACTCTCTTGTCCGATAAATTCATCAAGAACCTTTGGTCTAACACGTTCAGCAAGAGGTGGCATTAATGTACTTTCCAAACTCATCATGATTTAATTTAGAATGACAGTTATCTAAAACCAACTATATGAAATAGAAGGTGCATTTAAAAAAAAAATACTGTACACTTGTTATTCAGTTACAGTAGATAGGGAAGAGGTTCATGAAAAAAATTATAATACCGCTTATGATATTTATTATAGCTTGCGGAAGTAAAACAGGAGATCTTGTGGAAACGGAATCAGGATTAAAGTATGTTGATGTGAAAGAAGGGAAAGGTATTTCACCACAATCAGGACAACGTGTTTCAGTTCATTATACAGGTTGGTTATATGATAATAACCAACCAGATAGTAAAGGAATGAAATTTGATAGTTCAGTAGATAAAGGAAGCCCATTTGGTTTTGTAATTGGTGTAGGCTCTGTTATTCAAGGTTGGGATGAAGGTGTACTATCAATGAGAGTTGGAGGTAAGAGAGAGCTAATTATTCCACCAGACCTTGGTTATGGTTCACAGGGAGTAGGGCCAATTCCACCTAATGCGACGCTTCTTTTTGAAGTGGAACTACTTGATATATTTTGATCAATAGTGTCTGATTCTGATAGTAATTCAATCTACAACCTTTTCTATCAGCGTATTATTGGTTCAAAGGTTTTACTTGGGCAGAATTTTTTTACTTATAAAAGTCGAGAAATACAATTTATTGTTGAAGCCATTAAAGGAAAAGGTAATAGTGGTTTAATCCTAGATTTAGGATGTAGCACAGGTCATTACACCCGAAAATTAGCAGCAGTATTTGGTGGAGAGCATGTACAAGGTGCGGATATTTCAAAGAAGTCTATTGATAGATGTCGTCGGAATAATCCAAACTTAAATTTTCATCATATCGGAGATGACTTCTATGAAAATCGAAAGGGAAAATATCAATATGTTCTTTTTTCCCATGTCCTGGAGCATCGTGATGATCCAATTGATATTTTGACTAGTATATGTGGTCTTTTAAAGAAAAATGGTATTTTAATTATCTGTGTTCCACAGGAACGTATTCGGGGTGATTCAGCTTTGCCGGAAAATATTTATAACCTTATCCGATTAAAATTTGAAAATGTTCATAGAAAAAAACATTCATTAGAAACTCTGGAAAAACTTTTAACAACAGTTGGTCTTAAAAAATATAGATACCGATATATACATGCTTTCAAAGCTAAGAAGGATTGTAAAAGTCTTTTGAATCACAGTCTTGTAGTTTGTGCTGAAACTATATTAAACTGAGACTTTTTATATTCTTGAGCCACCGAGGAGAATCGAACTCCTGACCCACGCATTACGAATGCGTTGCTCTACCAACTGAGCTACGGTGGCTTAACATAATATTTAAATTTATTTTACAAAAATACTAAAAACTAATGTG
>PAYY01000025.1 GCA_002715465.1 Fidelibacterota bacterium
AAAGAGGATGCTGTTTCCGAGGCTGGATCTGTAGAAGAAGATAGTACTTCAGAGCCAGAGGATTCTCAAGAGTCTTCTAAAGAGGAAGCTTCTAATTAGTACTAGAAAGCATAACAAAAATGCAGGAAAAAATTAGAGATATAAATTAGATCAAGGAGAATGTTATGAAGGAATTACTAGAAAAAATTATCAAAGAACTTGTTGATAGCCCTGATGACGCATCTGTAACGGAAGTTGATTCTGAAAATGCTATAGTATACGAAGTTAGGGTTGGTGATGGCGACGTTGGGAAGGTTATAGGTCGCCATGGTCGAACAGCGATAGCACTCCGAACAATTGTATCCGCAATAACGGCTAAACAAGGTGGGAAGCGTGCTATGATGGAAATTGTTGAAGATAATGGCGAAGAGACTTAAACCAGCTGCCAAAGTTATAAAGGCTGTAGGTTTAAAAGGGGATGTAAAAGTATATCCTTTTGATGGTAGTTTTGAGCAATACGTTAATGAGAAGTTTCTTTATGTAGGTGATGATCCTACTACTACCCAAACTCTTCAACTTTCAGCTATTGCTAAGACTGGCAAGTTCATTCGATATGCTGTTCAAGGCAATGAAAGTAGAGAAGATGCTGAAGATCTAGTGGGTAAATTAATTTTTACTCCAGCTGATGAAGATGAAATTCTTCCTGAGGAAATAATAGGTTTTCTTGTAGTTACTACAGAAGGTAAGCCAATTGGAATATTGGCTGATATTATGCCTATTAGAGGACAGGATATTTATGCCATTGATTCAGGAAGAAAAGAAATATTAATTCCAGCAGTCCCTGAGATTGTTCGGCAGATCAGATTTGATTCTAGAACCATTACTATTGAGCCAATGGAAGGATTGTTGGATCTTTAATGCAGATTTTCATAATTACTCCTTTTCCCGCTATTCCTGAATCAGTTATAACTGAAAGTATTTTGCGTCGAGCTAATGAAAAAGGTATTGTGGATTATCATATAATTAATTTGAGAGATTATGCAGAAGGCAAAAATAGACAGATTGATGATTATCCTTTTGGAGGCGGTGCTGGGATGATAATGTTAGCAAAGCCAATATTCAAAGCTGTTAAGAAGGTTCGGGAGCTTTATACAGGAGCAACAGATTTAAGAGTTATTTTTCCTTCTCCACAAGCACCTGTCTTAACTCAAAAAACTTCTCGCGATCTTTCTAGTTTAGATGGTATTGTATTTATTTGTGGCCATTATAAAGGAGTTGATGAACGGGTTAGAGAATCAGTTGTAACAGATGAAATTTCTATTGGTGATTATGTTTTAACGGGAGGTGAATTGCCTAGCATGGTAATCCTTGATTCAATAGTTAGACTTATTCCTGGTGTTTTAGGCGATGAAGAATCAGCCAAATCAGATTCCTTTTCGAATGAGCTATTAGATCATCCCCACTATACTCGCCCAGAAAAAATTGATGGAATGAAAGTACCAGATGTTCTTTTAAGTGGTCATCATGAAAAAATCAAAACTTGGCGACGAGAACAGCGGGAATCTAGAACAAAACAAAACAGATTTGATCTATGGAAAATTTATCAAAAAGAATTATTGAAGTGAGGTAAAAAATGACTCAGCCACATGAATTGTCGTCTAATTTTGAGAGGGATAATATTCCTGATTTCCGATCTGGAGATACAATAGGTGTAAATGTAAAAGTTGTAGAAGGAGGCCGGGAACGACTGCAGAAATTTGAAGGTATCGTTCTTTCAAGGAAAGGAAGCGGTAGTAATGCTACTTTTACTGTAAGAAAGATTTCTTCTAATATTGGTGTTGAGAGAATTTTCCCATTACATTCTCCAAATATAGATAGTATTGAAGTTGTTCGTCGTGGGAAAGTTCGTCAAGCTAAACTCTATTATTTGCGTAAACTTAGAGGTAAAGCTTCACGTATTAAGGAAAGACGTTAGTTACTCTTTCTCTCTTTAAATTTAGATTTACTTTCTTATTCATCTTGTTATTATAGTATAGTTACATTTTGACTTCTGAATCAAAAGTAATTCTTTTACTTACAGGCGCTTCCCATTTTTCTGTGCATGCCAGCATGTTGATTTTTCCAGCAATTATTATAACACTTAAAGATTATTTTAATGTTGGTATAGATACTCTTGGCTGGATGTATATGTTGTCTAGTTTTATGTTTGGATTAGGATCAATACCAGCTGGATTATTTGAAAAGAAAGTTGGAGAAAAAAAATTATTAATTCTTTTCCAGATAGGTGCATCTATATCAGGTTTAATTATTGCTCTTGCAAATGATGTTAGGATTATGACCCTTGGTATGATGCTTTTAGGTTTATCAGCTTCAATTTATCATCCTGCTGGTTTAACAATTATTTCTCGTAGGATTCAACAGACAAGTAAGGCAATGGGTTTTCATGGGATAGCTGGTAGTCTTGGTCTTGCGGTAGGACCATTATTAGCAGCTTGGTTTTCTAGTACTTTAGATTGGCGTTTTGCCTATCTCAGCATGATTTTACTATGGTTAATACTTGCGGTTTTAACGACCATTCTAATTCCTGAAAAAAATATGATGGAGGATGTTCAAGAAAAGATCAGACCAAAACATTCAAAATTGAAACCTCTTGTTACTTATTATATTATTACGAGTCTTATCGGTCTCGCTTTTACGGGATTTATAACCTATATGCCAGTATTTTTCAGTAATAATGCTTATAGTTTTAGTTTTTTTAATGATAAAATATTTGCTGGCGGGATAGCAACAACTATTGTCTTAATTTCTGGAATTCCTGGCCAATATTTTGGTGGAAAATGGGGACATTATTATAAAAAAACTAGGATCCTTTTTATTACCTGTCTAATGCATATTCCTTTATTACTTATTTTTTATTTTGGTTCAGGTGCAATAATATTAATTAGTGGGATTTTATTAGGTTTTGTTCATTTTACCTACCAACCTATTGGCAATGCTATGATTGCTGAATATACTAGTTCTTTAACTCGAGGCATAGGCTATGGTTTTTCATTCTTTCTTAGTTTTGGAGTTGGTTCTATTGCTTCTGGTATAGGAGGTATTTTAACTGTTCAATATGGAGTTTCTTCAGTTTTTCTATTTGTTGCTTTATTAATGCTTATTGCCACAATTATTTCATTTTTTTTAATGCGGATTACATAATTTTAATATAGAATATCCCAGAATTATGGTTTCACTTGATTTTCATAAAGATGTCTTATATGTTATATATATGAGGTGGTTCTGTGAGTCTACGTGACATTCCCTCCGTGAGTATGGTCCTGGATCGGATCGATTGGAAAAATGTCAATCTTCCGCGAGAGATGGTAGTGAATATTATTCGAAAAGAGCTTTCATCTACAAGGAATTCACATCGTCAAAAGCAAAATTCATTAACTAAGGAAAATATCTTGAATGGGATCTTATCTAAGATCTATCGTTTGAGCAAGTCTACTTTTACACCTGTTATTAACGGTACAGGAATTGTTCTTCATACAGGTCTTGGTCGGGCACCTATTTCAAAAAAATTAGCCAAAGAAGCAGTAAATGCAACAGCTAATTATTCTCCTGTTGAATTTAATTTGGAGACTGGAAAGCGCGGTGAGAGATTAAACCATGTTTCTCCTTTAATAAATGCTCTTACAGGTGCTGAAGATTCAATGATTGTAAATAACAATGCTGCAGCTTTTATGCTTTGTTTGAATACTCTTTCTGAAGGAAAGGAGGTTGTTATTTCTCGTGGGCAGCTTGTTGAGATTGGAGGCTCATTTAGAATTCCTGATATTATAAAAAAAAGTGGTGGAATAATGAGAGAAGTTGGCACAACAAATAGAACGCATTTAAAGGATTATGAACAGGCCATTAATAATAATACGGGGTGTATTGTTTTTGCTCATACAAGTAATTATAGAATAGAAGGTTTTACCAAAGAAGTTTCGGTTGAAGATCTAAAAAAATTAGGTAAGAAGAAAAAAATACCTCTCTTGGTAGATATTGGAAGTGGAGCTCTTTTTGATTTGACAAAATTTGGATTGCCAGCCGAACCAATTGTAAAAGAAATTATTAAGGCTGGTTCAGAATTAGTAACCTTTTCAGGTGACAAACTTTTGGGTGGTCCTCAAGCCGGAATAATATCGGGTAAAAAAAATCTTATTTCTAATATCCACCGAAATCCTATGTATAGAGCAATGAGATGTGACAAGCTAACTTTAGCATTAATGGAAAAGATATTAAGAGGATATTCAAATGGTTCTCCCAGTAAGGAAAACCTTGTTTATAAAATGCTTATTACTACACGAAAGGTTCTCCATAGACGGGGTGAAAAACTTATTTTATCAATACCAAAAGATATAGTTAATAAACTTAATTTAAAAATTGTAGACTCAATTGTAGAAGCTGGCAGTGGTTCCCTTCCAATCAAATCTCTAGAAAGTTGCGCATTACAGTTCTCACCAGCTTATATAAAACCTACTGTACTCGCTAAATGGTTTAGAAATCATGAACCTCCAGTTATTGGATATATTAAGGGGGATATATTTAATATTGATCTTAAAGCTATAGATTTATCACAAATGAAAGCTCTTTCTTTAGCAATACAAAAATCAATATGAGTCAGATTGTATTTGGTACAGCTGGCCATATTGACCATGGNAANACNNCNNTAGTANAAGNNCTTAACNGGNANAAATACNGATAATTTNNNNGANGAANNAGAAAGAGGNATGACNATTGANNTNGGTTTTGCTCNTNNTANNAAAAGATATNNCANTAATNGATGTNCCTGGNCATGAAAAATTTNTNANAAATATGGTTGCNGGNGTNNCNNCAATNGATTCNGNNNTATTAGNCGATNGCNGCNGATGATGGAATTATGCCTCAGACAAAAGAACATTTTGATATTCTTTCAATACTTGGGGTGCCAAGTGGAATAGTTGTAATTAATAAAATTGATCTAGTTCATGATCCAGAATGGCTTGAATTGATGGAGGAAGNAATTAAAGAATTATTAGCGGGTTCTTTTATGGAGAAGGCTCCTATAATCCGTGTTTCGTCAATTACAGGAGAAGGAATAGAACTATTGCGAAGTACTCTTTTGAAAAGCGTAGTTAATTCAAAAGTTAATATTGACAGAGGTTTTTTTAGATTATTTGCTGATAGAGTTTTTTCAATGAAAGGCTTTGGTACTGTTGTCACTGGTACTGTTACAGGTGGGAGTATCCAAGTAGGTGAAGAAATTGAACTGCTTCCTAGTATGGGTTCTGCCAAAATTCGTGGTCTACAATCTCATGGAAAGTCAGTAGCAAAAGTAGGATTGGGATATAGAGCTGCCATAAACTTGAGTCAATTGGATAAAGCAATTTTAAAAAGAGGCTCACAGCTTTCNGAAAAAGAATTTTTAAAACCATCGATGATTATTGGTATTTCTTTCTCGATGTTAGAAAAAACCAAAAGAAAAATTAGACATCAACAAAGAGTAAGATTTCACATTGGAACTGAAGAAATTTTGGGAAGGATATTTTTTGTTGAGGAAGGAATAGCATATTGTAATGGTGGTGGAACAGAAATTGCTCTAGCTAGGTTAGAAAAACCTGTAGCCGTAGCTGTTGAGGATAAATTCATTATTAGATTCTATTCACCAGCTGAAACAATTGGTGGAGGAATAATAATCGATCCTTTTCCTCCAGAAAGATTTAAAATAGCTCGCTCTTGGTTGAAATCCCTTTCTCAAAAAACTATTCAAGAACGACTGGAAATGTTTTTTATTCAATCTGGAAATACCCCGTTAACTCTTATGGGTTGGAGAAAACGTTGGCAGGCTTCGTCAGAAAAGTTTTTTACTGATTCAAATTCTTTGGACATTATCAAATTTGGTAATCCTGAAGATCCATTTATTACTCTTCAAAGTATTGTAGATGAACAATTGGGAAGATATATTAAAAAACTTTCTTTTTCTTTAAAACGACTCACAGCTCGTCGAGGTGTTCCTAGAGAAGACTTAAGAAAATCTCTTGGTTTTAGCAGACCTCTTTTTGATTGGCTCTCAGAAAAACTAGTAACTAGTGAATCAATTCAGATAGAGTCAGGTAATATTTCATTAACTGGTTACACGGTAAAACTTTCATCTGAAGATTCAGCAATAGCTAAAAAACTTTCAGATATTCTTAATAGAAGTGGATTCACCCCTCCTATCATTAATGAACTTGCTTCTAAAGTAGGAGCTAATGTTCAAGATATTATTCCTTTGCTACATTTTCTCAAAGACAAAGGAGAAATAAAAAAGATTTCTGATAAACTTTGGTACCACAAAAAAAATATAGAAATTTTACGAAAATTATTAATAAAAAATTTTTCACAGATAGGAAGTTTTGATATAGCTCAATTTAAAGAATTAACTAACACTTCTCGTAGACATGCTATCCCTCTATTAGAATATTTTGACAATCAGCGTTTTACTGATCGTCAAGGTAATAGACGGATATTTTGCTCATGAAAATTCAGAAAAAACAAATAGGCGTGACGCCCCTTATGAAACAGTATTATTCAATTAAAGAGAAGTATAAGGATAGCATTCTTTTATTTAGAATGGGAGATTTTTTTGAGACTTTTGACGGAGATGCTAAAGAGGTTTCAAAAATACTTNGTATTACGCTTACAAAACGTGCAAATGGTGCAGCTGCTAAAGTTCCTTTGGCAGGTTTCCCATATCATGCTTTAGATACTTATTTGCCAAAATTAGTTTCTTCGGGAAAACGAGTTGCTATTTGTGATCAAGTAGAAGACCCTAAATTAGCAAAGGGTATTGTAAAGAGAGAAGTAACAGAAATTGTTACTCCAGGTACAGCTTCTCCAGGAATTAATGATAAAAGAAAAAATAATTTTCTTTCATCATTGACTTTAGATGGAAAAACATATGGTTTATCCCTTCTTGATCTTTCAACAGGAAAATTTTTCCTTGCTGAAGGGGATATTCAAAAAATCCGTGATTTATTTATTAAGTTTGATCCAAAAGAGATTATTATTAATGAGAAGGAAAGTATTCAAGAATTAGATTGGGTATTAGGGTCAAATCCTTTTATTACAGAAATAGATGAGTGGTTTTTCGATTATGATCTGTCAAGATCATCCTTACTAGAACATTTCAAAGTTAATTCCTTGAAAGGATTTGGTTGTGATGATATGAACGTGGGAATAACTGCTGCGGGTGTTATACTTAGATATATAACAAATAATATACAATTTAGTGCGGATCATATAACATCTATTCTTCCAATTAAATCAGAAGGTAAAATGGGATTAGATAGTTTCACGATTCGAAATCTTGAATTATTTAATTCACTTTCCAATCAGGGTACCCATGGAACCCTTCTTTCTATTTTAGATGACACTCTTACAGCTGGAGGTGGAAGAATGCTAAGAAGTCGTCTTGCTATACCCCTAACAGAAAAAAAAATAATAGATGAAAGACTATTTATATTAGATGGGTTTTTTAAAGATAATTCTCTTCGATCAGAATTTCGCTGGAGATTATCAAATTCTAGTGATTTAGAAAGAATCCTAGGGAAATTTAGTCGGGGCTCTGGTACTCCTAGAGATATGATTGGGCTTAAGGAAACTCTTAAACTTATCCCTTATTTTAAAATTGAATTAAAAAAAAACCCATTAGAATCACTAATTAATTTCTCTAAGAAATTCATTTCGACAAAAAAGATTGTTGAAAAAATTGATGGCATTATTAATGATTCTCCTCCATCTAGCTTGGCCAAAGGTGGATTTATAAAAAATATGGTAAGCGAAGAATTAGATGATTTAAGAAAAATAGCACGAGGTGGCAAGGATTGGATAGCTTCAATGCAGGCTTCTGAAAGGGAGAAAACTGGTATTTCTTCATTAAAAGTCGGATATAATAAAGTTTTCGGTTATTATATTGAAGTAACAAAAAAATATCTATCGGAGGTGCCGGGGAATTATTTTAGAAAACAGACTTTAGTTAATGCTGAACGTTTTATTACTTCTGAACTTAAAGAATACGAAGAAAAAATTCTTACGGCTGAAGAAAAAATTATAGAAATTGAACTGAAATTATTTGATGAATTAAAAAATTGGATTTTAAAAAATGCATATGAAATCCAACTTAACGCTGAGGCTATAAATGAACTAGATGTTAACCTAACATTAGCTGAAATTGCAAAGGTTAATGATTATCTTCGTCCAGAAATAACAAATAATTCAATCATTCAAATTAAAGGATCTCGTCATCCTGTAGTAGAGGCTCTAATGCCAGAAGGAGAAAAGTTTGTATCTAATGATATAAATATGTCATCTAATGAGAATCAAATACACCTATTAACAGGTCCAAATATGGCTGGAAAATCAACTTATCTTAGACAAATTGGGTTAATTGTAATTATGGCTCAAATGGGTAGCTTTGTACCAGCAAAGAGTGCAAAAATAGGCATAGTTGATAGGCTCTTCACTCGAGTTGGTGCAAGTGATAATCTTGCGGGTGGTGAATCAACTTTTATGGTTGAAATGACAGAAGCCGCGAACATTTTAAATAATGCGACAAATAATAGTCTAGTACTTCTTGATGAGATTGGAAGAGGTACAGCTACTTTTGATGGACTTTCATTAGCATGGGCAATCACAGAATATTTACATGAGCAAGAAGGAACTAAGGCAAGGACTATCTTTGCTACTCACTATCATGAATTAACTAAACTTCCAAGCAGATTTAAAAGGATAGTTAATTATAACGTTGTTGTCAAGGAGACTGAAGGGAAGATTTTATTTCAAAGGAAAATAAAAAAGGGACCATGTGATAAGAGTTATGGTATCCAAGTTGCTCAAATGGCGGGTCTTCCTTCTTCAGTAATTTCTCGTGCTACTGAAATTCTAGCAAAATTGATTCGATCTGAAACATTAACTAATGAACAGATAACTTTTAACATGTCACCTGAGAAAAAAACTCCAAAGAATGAATCTAATCTTAAGAAGGAACTTAGTAAGATTAATATCAATGAACTAACACCTCTAGAAGCAATAAATCTGTTAGCTACAATAAAGAAAAAAAATGATCTATAAGTATGTTTTATTAGCCATTTTTATTTCAACTAGTTTTTATTCAAATTATCTTAAAGCTGAATCTATTTGGGTAAAGTATGGTAACCAAATTTTTCGAGGAGTTGGAGATGCAAAAGCTATTGGTCTGAGTGAATCAGGTGTTGCTGCTGCTACTGGCCCATTATCTATTATTTGGAATCCCGCAAGGTTAAATAGTGTGGATGAAAGATCATTTATATTTGCTCATCAGGAACGTTTTGCTGGGTCTGTAACTTTTGATATTTTCGGTATAGACTTGCAACAGCGTTCAGAATCTAATTGGTCTTTAGTTTTAATAAGAGAGGCCGTTCAAGGAATCCCAAAAACTACTGATGCTCTTCTTTTTGGAACTGGTTCATTAGATGATCCAGAGGAGCGGGTTCTATCCTCTAATGTTACTTTTTTTAATCAATCTCAATGGGCTGGGGTAATTGGTTTTGCAACATCTCGAGGTGAATGGAATTTGGGTGGAAATACAAAAGTATTAATTCATCAATTAGGTGAGTTCTCAGGTTGGGGAATTGGTTTTGATGTTGGAGGATGGAAAAGGTTGTCAACCAATAATGTTATTGGGATCTCTATTAGAGATATTACTACTTCTTGGGTTATTTGGGATTCTGGTACCGTAGAAAGAATCTCTCCTGAATTAAGATTGGGAGATGCTCATTCTTTTAATTTTGATGTATTCCCACTTAAAGTCACCACTATGGGTACAATAGTTCTTTCTATGGAAGGAAAGAAAAAAAATGATGATTTCTTCATTGGTTCTTTTGGCTCACACTATAGATTAGGTCTAGAACTAAACTACAATAATAAACTTAATATAAGATGTGGAAGGAACCCGATTTCTGGGTTTTCTACAGGTTTAGGTTTTATTTTTAATTTTGGTGAAATCGATTACGCCTTTGTTCCTTCTCCTTTGGGCACAATACTTGGAAGTAGTCATTACGTATCTTTGAATCTCAAACTTGAAGCTATAGATTCTTTTTTTGGAATTTTAAAAAAATGATTGTGGATAACTTCTTGATAAGTAACAGAAATATTGGTTAATAGGGTAGAAAGTCATTAAAAAACTTAAGTAAATTTCAGTTTAATTTTTCTAGAGAGATATATGATTAGTAGTATGACAGGTTTTGGTGTAGCATCACAAGTTATTAATGACATGACAGTTTCTGTAGAGGTTCGATCCTTAAATAGCAGGTTTTTAGACTCACGTTTCAGGTTGCCTAAACAAATTGAATTTCTTGAACAAAAAATGAGTAAGAAAGTAAGAGAATATTGTAAAAGAGGAAGAATCACGGTTGCTGTTACATTAGAAAGATCAAACGGTAGTTTAAAGAATGAATTAGAGTTAGATGAGATTAGATTTCAAAAATATAAGAATTTTGTTGATGCTATTAATAGTAAATATAATTACAATATAAAATTGACTGATTTACTTGATATACGTGAACTTCTCTTGTCAAAGCAAACATCTGTTTTGTCAGAGAGTAGAATCTTATCAGTTCTTGATGAAGCATTATCTAACTTAAATGATATGAGATCTATTGAAGGAAAAACTTTAGCTAAGGATATTAATATCAGAATAAAAAATATGAAAAATATTATAGCGAAAGTCCGAAGAATTACTCAAAAAACCTCTAAAAGTCTAAAGGATAAGTATCAGAAAAAAATTAAATCTATGATTAAAAATACTACTACTATAGATGAATCAAAGATTGTTATGGAGGCTGCAGTTCTTGCTGAAAAGGCTGATATTACAGAAGAATGTGTTCGATGTGATAGTCACCTAGATCAAATTGCTCAACTAGTTGCTAACCATGATTTAGCTGGTAAAAGGTTAAATTTTCTTTTACAAGAACTTCTTAGAGAAATAAATACTATAGGTTCTAAATCACAGGATCTAAATACAATTAATAGTGTAGTAGATTTGAAAGAAGAAACTGAAAAGGTAAAAGAGCAGGCACAAAATATTTTATGAATTCGAAATTGATTGTTCTTTCAGCACCTTCAGGTGCAGGAAAAACGACAATCGCAAAAAAATTACTTGAGGAAAATCCTAAATGGAGGTTCTCGGTCTCTTGCACTACTCGACCAAGAAGAAGTCAAGAGAAAAATTTTGAAGATTATGAATTTATTACTTCAGCAGAATTCCTTTTTCGAAAAGAAAAAGGACTTTTATTAGAATTTGAAGAAGTACATGGTCAAATGTATGGTACTTTACAATCTATAGTTGATGATGCTTTGAATAAAAGGAGAGTACTTGTACTTGATATGGATGTAAATGGCGCAATGATGATAAAAAAGACTTATCCTAAAGAATCCATAACCATTTTTATTCATCCGCCTAATTTTGATGTTTTAAATGAAAGATTAAAAAATCGTGGGACTGATTCAAAAGAAAAAATAAAAGAGAGGTTAAAACGAACGAGTTTAGAAGTTGAAAAATCAGTTGAATTTGATATTGAAGTTGTCAATGTGAATATTCATGAAACAGTTGAAAAAATATCAAATGAAATTCAAAGGATAAATGAAAGGGATAAATAATGCCAGATGAGACAATCCACTTCCGTGATATGGAAGAGAAGTCAGAAGATGTTTTTGAAGCGACTCTTGTTATTGGTAAACGTGCGCGCCAAATAATTGCTGAAAGAATTGCACGTAATCAAATTGTAACATTTGATCGAGATACAGAACTTGAGGAAACGGACTTTTCTGAACCAATCGAACCAGAAATTGAATATGAAGAGATGATAAAGGCTACCAGTGAGGCTTTAGATGAATTTTTGAATGGAGAACTTGATTGGAAATATAGTAGAGAAGAAACCCCATGAAAGTGAAAATAATTGGTTTATAATGAATTATTAAATGATGAGGTTAAACGATATTTTAGACAGCTAGCGAAATTGTTCGGCAATGAAATTTTTCTTCGAATTCCAAAGAATAAAATAGAAAAAGACACTTCAGAGTTACTGAATTCATTTGAATCTCAAATTAGCAATTGTTTAAAATGTTCCTTAGGGCTTACAAGGAAAAACTTTGTTTTTGGTGTAGGTAATTCAAAAGCTGATATTGTATTTGTTGGTGAAGCTCCGGGTAAAGAAGAAGATTTAAAAGGTGAGCCATTTGTAGGAAAAGCTGGACAACTATTAGATAAAATACTTGCGGCTATAAAAATGACTCGCGGGGAAGTTTATATTTGTAATATTATTAAGTGTAGACCTCCAAATAATAGAACACCACATGATATAGAAATTGAGGAATGTTTACCTTATCTTGAAAGACAATTAAAGCTAATTTCACCACTATTAATTGTTGCATTAGGATCTACCGCGGCACAGGCACTTTTAAAATTAAATGCTCCCTTAGGAAAACTGAGATCAAAAAAATGGAAATGGCAAGACTATGATTTAGTAGTAACGTATCACCCGGCTGCTCTACTTAGAAATTCGGCATTTAAGCGACCTACTTGGGAAGATTTTCAATGGATAAGTAAAATAATTGGAAAAACCTAGCTTGCAAAGCAATTCTAAAGAATTAAAAGTTAAAATACCACCTCAAGCTCTAGAGGCTGAAGAGGCTGTTCTTGGTGCAATGTTAACTTCTAAAGAAGCTGTTAGTCGTGGACTTGAAATTTTGACCTCAGACCATTTTTATAAAGATTCTCATCGTCGAATTTTTGAATCAATGAACAATCTATTCGATGATGGTGAGCCTATTGATGCTGTTTCTGTTATTAATGAGTTAAAAAAACGGAAACAGCTAGATGCTAGTGGGGGAGCATATTTCCTTACAGGTCTCGCAGATAGTGTCCCTACTTCAGCTAATATTGATTATTATGCGCAAATTGTCCTTGAAAAAGCTTCTCTTAGAAAACTAATTAGTGTTGCATCAGATTTATCTAGTGATGCATTTAATGATGAGCATGGTCTTGAGGATATTTTGGACAAAGCTGAACAAAGGATTTTTTCTATTTCTCAAGGTAGACTAAAGGGTAAGTTTCAGCAGTTAAGTCCTGTTCTTCAAGAAACTTTTGAACAACTTGATAAAATCCATCAAAAACCTGGTTCAGTTACTGGTGTACCTACAGGGCTAACGGATCTTGATGAAATAACTTCAGGTTTCCAGGATGGAGAATTAATTATTGTTGCTGGAAGACCAAGTATGGGTAAGACAGCCCTTGCACTTACTTTTGCACGAAATGCAGCTGTTGAGCATGACATTCCAATTGGTATTTTTAGTTTAGAAATGTCTAATAGCCAACTTGCAATGCGTTTACTTACATCCGAAGCTCGAGTAGATAGTCATCTTGTTAGAACTGGAAAACTGCCGAATGAACAATGGAAAAACCTTTCTCTTTCTGTTGGAAAACTCGCAGATGCTCCAATTTATCTTGATGATACGCCAGCTATGGGTATTACGGAACTAAGAGCTAAATCGCGTCGTTTGAAAGCTGAAAAAGATATTCAACTTATTATGGTAGATTATCTTCAGATGATGCATGGTGGGTCTAGTTCAGAAAGTAGGCAGCAGGAAATTTCACAAATTTCACGGTCACTCAAGGCTCTTGCCAAAGAGATCTCAGTACCAGTTGTTGCTCTATCTCAATTATCCCGTGCTCCTGAGGCGCGAAGTGATCATAGGCCTCAACTTTCTGATTTGAGAGAAAGTGGTGCTATTGAACAAGATGCTGATCTGGTTATGTTTCTTTATAGAAAATGGGTTTATAGTCGTGATGAAGAAGATAGGCGTAAAGCGGAAATTATTGTCTCTAAACAACGAAATGGTCCTACTGGTACAGTCCCTCTTATTTTTGTAGATAGCTATGCTAAATTTGAAAATGCTACTTTATTTGACCAAATGGTTGATGATTAAACTTAATGCGTATTCCTGATCTAATACCAAATGTAACAGGATCCTATCCTAGAGATTTTCTTAAGCTTATTGATTTATTGGAAGATCATCAGACTGTTAGTAATGAAGTACTTTATAAGCGGTTATGGGGAGCATATCAGTATAGTAAGGATCACCATCAAGGGCAACTAAGAAAATCAGGCAGACCATATTTCGAACACTGTGTTGCAGTAGCGGAACTTTTAGCTGAATGGCATATGGATTTGAATACAATAATTGGTGGAATCTTACATGATTGTATTGAAGATACTAATTCAACTTTTGAAGAAATTGAAAGGGAATTTGGAGAAGAAGTAGCTCAGTTAGTTGATGGAGTCACAAAACTTGGAGGCGTGCATTTAGGAAGTCGCCGAGATCAGCAGGCTGATAATTTAATGAAAATGTTTCTTTCTATGGCCAAAGATTTGCGAGTTATTATAATAAAATTTGCGGATAGATTGCATAATATGCGAACACTAGAATATTTACCTATAATAAAACAACATAGGATTGCTGTTGAGACTAGAGATGTTTACTGTCCACTTGCTCATCGTCTAGGAATGTTTAGGATTAAAAGTGAATTAGATAATTTAGTATTAGGTACATTAGAACCTGATACATTTAAAGGGATTGAAAAACTTCTTAAATCAACAGGTGGAAGAAGAAGACGAACTTTAAAAGAAATTTCAAAACCTATTGAAGATCGTTTAATTGAATACAATATAGATTATAATATAAAGACAAGGTTGAAATCTCATTCATCAATACATAATAAAATGGTTTCTCGTGATAAACCGTTTGATGAGATATATGATATTTTTGCTTTGAGGATTCTTGTTAAAAATATTGCTCATTGCTATACAGCTTTAGGTTTAATTCACCAAGTATTTACACCAGTTCACGAAAGATTCAAGGATTTCATCGCGACACCAAAAAGTAATGGTTATAAATCTTTACATACTACAATTATCGCTCCATCAGGAAAAATGGTTGAAATTCAAATAAGGACAAATGAGATGGATCACAATGCTGAAATTGGTGTCGCTGCGCATTGGAAATATAAAGAGGGTAAAGGTAATGGTAGTCTTGATCATCATGTAGGTTGGTTAAGAGACTTAGTTGCAATTTTAAGAGATGAATCAGCAGATCCTAAAGAATTCATGAATCTATTAAAAATTGATCTTTTTCAAAATGAAGTTTTTGTCTTTACTCCAGCTGGCGATCTTATTCAATTGCCATCTGGATCAACACCAATCGATTTTGCTTATGGTGTTCATACCGAGATAGGGAATCATTGTTTGAGTGCTAAAATAGATGGAAAGATTGTTCCTTTAAATACCGAGTTAAAGAGTGGTGACACTGTTGAAGTTATTACCTCTGATTCTCAGGGTCCTAGCCCAGCTTGGTTAAAATTTGTAAAAACCACTAAAGCACGAACTCATATTCGTCGAATTCATCGCCGTTCGCAATTAAAAGAGAGTGCAAAACTTGGAAAGGAAATAATTGAAAAAACACTTCGACGTATGAAAATGAAGGATAAAATAAAAGAGTTAAAATCTAAATCTGATTTAGCTGGTTTTGATTCAGATATTGCTATGATGGTTGCAATTGGGACTGGTCAAATAACATTAAGAGAAGTGTTAAGAAAAGCTTTTCCCTCAGTAACGGATGACGATTATGCTAAAGCGAAAGAAAAGGGATCCTTCCTTGATTTTGCACGTCGAAATGCAAAAGGAGTAAGTGTTCAAGGAATAGATAATATTCTAATAAATTTTGGAAAATGCTGTAGTCCTATTCCGGGAGATGAGATAGTTGGTTTTGTTACTAGGGGAAGGGGTGTTACAGTCCATCGTGCAGAGTGTCAAAATTTGCCAATTATGAGTGAATCTTCGGATCGTTTTATTGAGGTAGAGTGGGATGTGTCTCGTAAAGTTGAATTTCAATCTCAATTGAAAGTAATGGCTGAAGATAGGAAAGGTTATCTCAAGGATGTAACGGAAGCAATTTCAAGCCTTAATGTCAATATTACTAGTGTAGATACTAAAGTAGAGGATGGTATTGCATCTTGCTTAATTATAATTTCAGTTTTGAACGTTCGGCGTTTGAACAATGTTATAAGAAAAATAGAAAATCTTTCTGGTACTACAATAGTTGAGAGGTCAAATTAGATGAAAGCTCTTTCTAGTATGGCAAAATGGATATTGGAAATTCTTTCTATTATTAACACTTTAAAAAATAACAGATATTTATAATCTTTGGCTACAGAAAATATCATTTAAATTCAGCAAAAGAGGTAAGCTGTTATTACACTCAATTTAGGAGAATTAATTTTTTTGAACCATGGGTAGGCTACTTGGTATTGATTATGGTGAAAAAAGAATTGGTATTTCTATATCCGATTCAAATAGGATTATTGCGTCTCCTCTAGAGACGATAGCTTTTGAATCTGAATCAAGTTTAATAAAAACAATTCGTAACATCATATTGTCATTGAAAGTGGAAGGGATTATACTAGGATTTCCTATAGGTTTAAATGGTAAAGATACAAGCCAAACAAAAAAAGTATGCAAATTTTATAATATTCTAGTTAATGAATTTAAGATTCCAGTTATAAAAGAAGATGAAAGATTAAGTTCTGTAGCTGCATCAAATTCACTTAGAGTTCAAGGAATAAAACCTAGTCGAAACAAAAACATGGTGGATTCAACAGCAGCTGCAATTATTCTTCAATCCTATATCGACAGGAAAAATTAATGCATATTTTATTTACCAGAAAAAGTTGGGAATTAGCTATTGTTTCTGGTTGTATGCTTGGCTTGTCTTTTCCACCATATAAATTAGGGTTTTTAGCTTGGATGGGATTTGTTCCTTTAATTAGAGTCATTCTAAATGAAAAACCTTTAAAAAGTGCATTGTTTGGTTTCATGACGGGGTTTATTATGAATATATTAGCCCTGCATTGGCTTTCATTAAACATAGGTGCTCCATCTAAATTATTTGCAATAATTTCTCTTTTGTCAGCCGCTATTTATCTTGCATTATTTTGGTCATTATTCTGTTATATTTTTTCACATATTCAATCTATATCGGGTATAGGTCTATTAATTTTACCCTCTTTATGGATAATTACAGAGTTTATTATGTCTATTGGTCCATTTGGTTTTCCGTGGGTTTCTTTATCTACTACGCAGGTTGATTATTTGCCAATTATTCAAATTGCTGAGTGGACTGGTATATTTGGAATTTCATTTTGGTTAATAACTGTCAATGTAATTTTTTATGAACTATTAAATTGTTCAATATCCTACCGTAGTACAATTTTTAGGACGTTATTATTCTCGATTGTTTCGATTTGGCTATTTGGTTATCTAAGATTAGGAACATTGTCTGATAAAGATGATAAGAAAAAAATAAAAATATCTGTAACTCAGCCTAATATAGGGCCACAGGATAAGTGGGAAATTAAAAAAAGGGATTGGGTCTTTTCCCGTTTGGACTCACTATATAAAATCGCTTCTGAGATGAAACCTGATATAATTATTTGGCCAGAAGCCGCTACGCCATCTTTCCTTATAAAAAACCATACCCATCTCCTTAGAGTAAGGAGGCTAATTAGACGGACTGGCATCCCTTTATTAACAGGAACTATTGATTGGTCAATGAGTCAAAATAGCAGATCTTATTTCAACAGTGTTGTGCTTATTAAAGAAGATGGTCAAATTCCAATATATCATAAGAAGCAACTTGTTCCAATAGGTGAATTTAACCCATTTGCTAGACAATTACCCTTGACACAGGAACTAAACTTGGGAAATTATACAAGAGGTAAAGAAGAAACGATTTTTGAGATTAATGGATCACTTTTTGCTTCTGTTATATGTTTTGAATCTGTTTTTCCAAGGATTATTAGAAGTTTAACAAATATTGGAGCTCAGTTTTTAATTATAGTTGTTAACGATGGTTGGTATGGTGAATCAGCTGAATTATACCAACATGAAGCTATTGCTAGACTTAGGGCCGTGGAGCATCGCTATCCAGTTATTAGATCAGCAAATACTGGAATTTCGGCTATTATTGATAGGTCTGGTCGGGAGATTAAAACTTTAGATATAGGTGAAACTGGAGTTATTACTGCTTCAATCGTTCCTTTTGATGGAAAAACATTTTATGGACGATATGGAGATTGGATAATTAGTACTGCTTTTCTTTCAATTTTATTTTTTTCTTTTATAGGTTGGCGGAAAGGTAATTTGTGAAGTCTATAATTTTTTATATAATTGTTTTACTCTGTAATCTAAATGCTATAAATCCAAAACCATTTGAAGACAAAAGAATTACTAAAGCTCCAATTCTTAAATCACTAGTTTTTCCAGGACTAGGAGAACTCTCAATAGGAAAAAAGAATCATGCAAAATTCTTTGGAGGTTTAGAGATAACTCTATGGTTATTAGTTGCTGAATCGATGCAATCAAAAAAAATGTCTCGATCAAATATGATTTCATATGCAGCAATTCATGCTGGAGCTAGTTTGATAGGAAAAGAGGATCAATTTGCTATAGATGTCGGCAATTATTTGAGTGCAGAAGAGTACAATAATGAACAACAAAGAATGCGTCTTGCTAGCAGGGTTTATAGTTCTGATGGATATAATTGGGAGTGGGACAGTCAAGAAAATCAAGAAAGATACTGGAACTATATACGCAAACATGCTAGAGCTAATAAAATTGGGATGTTTGCAATTGGCGGAATGGTAGTAAATAGAATAGTCTCAATAATTAATGTTTCTTATTTGAATAGACAAAATAAAGCTACGCCTTTATTAAAGTTTCAACCTTTTGATATAAATGATTCAATAAAAGCTTCAAAGCTAATATTATTTATTAACTTTTAAGAAAATGATTTTGGATTATAATCCCTTGACTTTTGTATTCTTAATTATTGTGTACATGTTTTCATTGTTTTCATCAAACAGTATTAGTCATTACATTATTCATTTAATTTTGTTGATATTATTTAAACACTTTTTTGGCATTTCAATTTTATCCATTGTTAAAAGATTACGTCCGACAATCGTTTTTTTACCATTAATGACATCTCTCTATCTAATTTTTTCAATACTTTTTTCACTTCAGCCTTTTTCCTTAATAGTTGAACAAGCTTTTAAATCAATAATAAAAATATCTTTTCTTTTAGGGAGTACAGCTTTATTCCTTGAGATGATTTCATCTTTAAGGTTAATGGATGCCATTAGAACACAGTGGATTAATTTGAATATTAAATCACGTAAGATCGAAGATTTTTTCCAACTTATGGAACTTTCCTTAAGATTTTTCCCTCTTGTTGTTTCTGAAATTAAAATCTTAATTCAGCTTGATAAAATGCTTGGTTGTTCTAAGCCAAAAAATAAAATGGCTAAGATAATAAAAATTTCGGATCTTCTTCCGTCACTATTTATTTCTTGCTTGCGAAAGGCCAGTCAACTTAGCCAAGCAATGGAATTCCGAGGTTATGGGAATGTTCTTCCGCGTACAATTGCTAAACCGATTAACTTTAGTTACAAAGATGGTATTATTATAATTTTAACATTCGCATTTATATTAGGACAATTAATCTTTGCCAAATTATAAGATAATCATAGAATATGATGGAACGGAATTTTCTGGGTGGCAAATTCAACCTAATATGAGAACTATTCAAGGTGAACTTGAAAGTGCTATTTCCAAAATAAATGGTAATAAACAAGTAAAAATTAATGGTGCTGGTAGAACTGATACTGGTGTCCATGCTTGGGGGCAAGTAGCAAGTTTTTGTTTAGATAAAAAATGGGAAGAAAAAAAACTCTGTAATGCAATTAACGGTAATTCTGCTGATGATATCAACGTTAAGGGTTGTGATATTGTAGGAGAAAATTTTCATGCAAGATATAGTGCTATCAAAAGAATGTACAAGTATAATTGTTTTCTTGGAAAATCTCCTATTTATCGAAAATATAATTGGGAAATAAAAAAACCTTTATCCTTTGAAAAATTGCATCAGTGTGCTGAACTACTGATCGGTGATTTGGATTTCACTTCTTTTGCAAAACATATTCCTGATAAAAATAACCAAAGATGTATAGTCAATCAATCTCAATGGATAAATAATGGATCGTTCGTAATTTTTACTATAGAAGCGAATCGTTTTTTACAACATCTTGTACGTTGCCTTGTAGGAACAATGGTTCTGGTGGGAACTGGACAATTAACAGTTAATAATTTTAGTGCAATTCTCGAAGAAAAAAATATTAAAGCAAAAGTCTATCGAGCTCCATCGAACGGGCTTTTTCTACAAAATGTTACATACTAATGATTTCTTTTGCCCCAAAAATTTTATTGATCTTATTAAATAGCATACTTTTTGCTAAGATTGTAGATGTTGATGCTAGCAGGAAAAATGCAATTACACGTTCTATTCAAATAGTTGGACCCGCTGTAGCTAGTATTAATGTGATTAAGCAACGTACCACTCCTTTATTCAATGATCCTTTTTTTCAATTTTTTTTCCCTGAAGAACCATATAGTCAACGAATACCAAGTCTTGGGTCCGGTGTTGTAATTAGTCCCGATGGCTATGTCATAACTAATCAACATGTAGTTGAAAATTTTGAAGAAATTTTTGTAACACTTCCTGGTGGAAAAGAATATGAAGCTGACTTAATTGGTGCTGACCATGAAACAGATATTGCGGTATTGAAAATACAAAATAGGAACCTACCATATGCCAAATTAGGTAAATCTGATGACATTCTTATTGGAGAATGGGTTATAGCCTTAGGTAATCCTTTAGGTTTATTTGATGTGAACAAACAACCTACAGCTACTGTTGGAGTCGTAAGTGCTACCAATCTAGATTTTGGTCGTAAACTTTCTGGTCGTTATTATAATGGTATGATTCAGACTGATGCGGCAATCAATCAAGGCAATAGCGGGGGTCCCTTATGCAATGCTTTGGGTGAAGTTATTGGAATAAACACATTTATTTTTACAGGAGGTGGATATAGTGATGGATCAATTGGCATTGGTTTTGCTATTCCAATTGATAGGGCAAAAAAAATTGCTGAAGAACTAAAAAAATATGGTAAGATCGATAGAAATGTAGCTGTTGGTTTTCGATTTCAACGTGTTGATCGACAACTTGCTAGGGCACTTCAGCTCCCTCAATTTGGTGGATTGATAATTACAGAAATAGAAAGAAGGGGTCCAGCTGATAAAGCTGGTTTAATTATTGGAGATGTAGTTTATTTAATTAATAGTCGAAAAGTAAATTCTGGTGGTGATATAATAAAAATTATGGAAGATGGTCTTCTTCGGCCCGGCGATAAACTGGAAGTTGATTATTACCGAAAAAGAAAAATGAAAAAAACTTGGCTTAAGTTAGAAAAAAGATATTGAAGATGATCGCAAAAGAGGGTAGAGACATAGTTTTTTTTGTGATATTTTTTATGTTAACTGCATACTTGCTGTGGATAATATTTAAAATAGACTTTTTTAGATTAGTAACTTTTTTCTCTTTATTAACACTAATTTTTTTCTTACAATTTTTTCGGGATCCGAAGAGAGAAGTACCTATCGGAAGGAAATTGGTATTATCTCCTGCGGATGGTAAAATAGTTGATATATCTTACAGCGAATCTGGTGAGAGAAAAATATCAATTTTTCTCTCAGTATTTGATGTTCATAGAAATAGATCTCCAGTAAAAGGTAAGGTCGTAAGCATTAATTATTTTAAAGGTAGTTTTTTGGCTGCATTTAATATGAAAGCTTCTGAAATAAACGAACATAATGATATTGAAATTAAATCAGAATCTGGTATTGTTCGTGTTCGTCAAATTGCTGGTCTTCTTGCAAGAAGAATTATATGCAATCTTTCTGAAGGCCAAAATGTTTTAGAAGGAGAATCTATTGGTTTTATCCGTTTTGGTTCAAGGACCGATCTTTTTTTGCCTCCAGAAACTAAAATATTTGTTCGATTAAATGATCGCCTAAAAGCGGGATCTTCAATTATAGGAGTACTTAATTGAAAGCAAAAGTTAGAGTAAATAAACAAGCTGTTCCTGGTACATTTACATTTTTAAATCTTTTATTTGGTTTTCTAGCAATAATCCAGGCTTCACAAGGGCATGTAGAAAATGCTTGTTGGTTGGTCCTAGGAGGATCTCTTTTTGATTCTTTAGATGGTCCAACAGCACGAGCCCTAAAAGTTACGTCCCCATTTGGAATAGAATTTGATTCTATTGCTGATATTGTTTCATTTTGTACAGCTCCAGCCATTATAACTTATTTTGCTTTTGCTCAAGAATTAGACCCACTTATTGGGGCATCAATGAGTTTTCTTCCTCTTTTCGCTGGAGCTTTTAGGCTTGCTAGATTCAATATTGATGCTAGTGATGTTCCTTCTCCGTTTTATTCGGGTTTACCAACTACCGCTTTTGCAATAATAATTAGTTCATATGTTATATTTACCAATCGTTTGGTAGGGAATTTGGGTGATCCAAGAATTGCTCTATCTTTGATCATATTTTCATCTTTACTTATGTTAACTAACACCCCATACCCAAAGCTTACATATATTGGGAAGAATTGGCATTCGAGAGTTAGAGTATTTTTTTTTCTATTTAGCCTAGCTGCTTTAACTTGGTGGCGTGGCCTTATTCTTTTCCCTCTTACAATGTTGTATGTGTTTGGGAGTCTGGTGAGATTTTCAATCCATAAAAATGACTTTGATGATGAAACCCCTTTGGTAACAATATCTTCGGAAAAGGAGGATGTTTTTGTTCGGTAGACGTGACTTGAAAGTTGTTATTTTAGTTTTATTTTTTGGTTCATTTATTGGAACTCTCTTTGGTGACCTTATTGCGTTTACTCTTCCCGAGGGTGTGGTGAAACAGTTTTTTTTACAAAGTACGGAGTTTTCTCTAAAAGGTTTATTTGGAGGAGAAAATGATGCAATTTCTCTTGATTTAGGTGCTATTACATTGATGTTTGGCCTTAAGTTAAGGTTTAACTTTGCAACTATTTTTGGTCTTGGAATTTCTTACTATTTTTTGAGGTATTTTCGTTAGGTAAATTTGGAGGTTGAGATGTATCAATTAATGGATCTCCCGTTTTTAGTAAGTATCGGCGGTTGGGAAGTTCTACTGATTTTTTTAGTAGTTTTGCTTCTATTTGGAGCTAAAAGATTGCCGGAGCTTGCGAAAGGTCTTGGTAAAGGAATTAGGGAATTTAAAGGTGCTGTTGAGGGTTTTGAAAAAGAACTTGATGATGTAACTGATTCAGTTGAAAAGTCGCAGGAAAGCGATAATAAGCCGATTGACTAAGTTAAAGCCTTTATCTTTACAATTTTCTCAGTTTAAGGAGATTGCTAATCAATTTAGTGATCGAAATGCAATTGTTTATGATTTAGATCCTATTTATAAAGAGAATAGTCTAGATGATGAACTTTTACATGGTAGATCTATTCTAATAAAAGATAATATCGCTGTTAAAGGATGGCCTTTATCTTGTTCGTCAAAGATTCTTCAGGATTATATCTCTCCTTATAATTCTACTGTTGTTAATAAAATTCTTGAAAGTGGGGGAGTAATTGTCGGAAAGACAAATCATGATGAATTTGCAATGGGTTCTTCAAATGAGTACTCGGTTTTCGGTCCAGCAAAACATCCGACTAAGATTGATAGGGTTCCTGGAGGATCAAGTGGCGGATCAGCAACAGCAATTAAATTAAAAATGGCAGACTTTGCACTAGGTTCCGACACGGGAGGGTCAGTACGGCAGCCAGCTGCTTTTTGTGGTGTTTATGGAATGAAACCAACATATGGGAGAGTTTCACGGTATGGACTGGTAGCTTTTGCATCCTCTTTTGATCAAATTGGCCCCTTTGCAAGAACAACAGAGGGGATAGCAAGGCTTCTTCAAGTAATTTCGGGAAAAGATCCAAAGGATGCTACTTCTGCAGAAAATCAGGTACCTGACTACCTATCGAAACTTGGTGGACCTATAGCAAAGAGGATTGGTGTTCCATGGAGCTTTCTAAAAGATGGTGTTGATGTACAGATTATTAATAGGTTAAAGGAAATAGAATTATTTCTTAAATCAAATGGTTGTGAAATTTGTGAAGTATCTCTTCCTCATGCTAAACATGCAATTGCTGCCTATTATGTCTTAACAAATGCTGAAGCTTCCTCAAATCTCGCACGTTATGATGGTGTTAGATATGGCTTGAGTAAACGAACTACAGACTTAGAATCAATGTATAAAGATAGTCGATCAAAAGGTTTTGGTAATGAGGTGAAACGTAGGATAATGCTAGGAACCTATGTTCTTTCTTCAGGTTATTATGATGCTTATTTCAAAAAGGCTCAACAAGTACGAAGATTAATACAAAATGACTTTATTAAAGTTTTCAAAGATGTTGATCTTATACTTCTTCCTACTACTCCTACACCGGCATTTAAACAGGGTGAACATCTAAAAAACCCTTTAGAAATGTATCTTTCTGATATTTTTACAACTCCAATAAGTCTTGCTGGTGTCCCTACTTTAAATATACCAGCTGGAGAGACTTCAGATAACCTTCCAATAGGAATGCAATTAGTAGGAAATTTCTTTAAAGAAGAAACAATTCTCTGTTTAAGTCATTATATAGAAGATAATCTTAATTTGGTTTGAATGTTTGAATTTGGCAATCCTTGGTTTCTTGCTTTATATCTATTAATCCCCTTAGTAATTTGGTTTGACAAACGCTGGGGTTCGAGTAGAGAGGGTACCATACAAGTTTCATCAATACAGAATTATATAATGGTGTCCAATCTATCCGGATCGAAGAAGGTAAAGATAGTAAAAATTGTTTATCTTGTTCTTTTATTCTTAATTATTACTGCTTTGTCAAAACCTAGAGCTATTCATGATCTATCGGAAACTTCTATTAATGTAGTGGATATTAATTTGATATTAGATATAAGTAGTAGTATGCGAGCTGAAGATTTCAAGCCTAATCGTCTTGAATCTGCAAAAAAGACTGCAAAGAGTTTTATAGAGCAAAGAAAAGGTGATAGAATTGGGTTGTTAGTTTTTGCTGGTGAAAGCTATATACAATGTCCACTTACAATTGATTACACAGTACTCTTAGATCTGCTTGAGCAGGTTCAGATTGTAGATGAAACTCATGATGGTACAGCTATCGGTATGGCTATCTCTCATGGAATTAATCGTTTACGTAATAGTGAAATAAAAACGCGAATTATGGTATTATTATCTGATGGAAGTAATAATGCTGGAGAGATTGACCCTGTCACAGCAGCTGGTTTTGCAAAAGAATATGATATCCGAATATACTCTATAGGTGTTGGAAGCAGGGGTAATGCACCTTTTCCAGTTAATGATTCTGTATTAGGGAAAAGATATGTTCAAGTTCCAGTAGAAATGGATGAAAAAACTCTTCGGGAAATTGCGGATATAACAGGTGGTAAATATTTTAGAGCAACTAATGAAGATCAATTACTTGCTATTTACGATGAAATTAACTCCTTAGAAAGATCTGATATAGTAGTAAAACATTTCCGGAAATATAATGAACTTTTTGGATGGTTCTTAATTCCATCAGTTTTTTTAGTGATAGGAACACTTTTTATTAATGAAAATATTTTTAGAAAACGTTTTTAAATGATTGATTTTAGATATCCTTTAGTATTGTTTTGTTATCTACTGTTGATAGGAATAATGATAATTAAAAAAGTAAAATCAAAGGATAGGAGTTTTGAGTTATCCCGCTGGGGGGAAGAAAAATTAAGAACTCGACTTTTTTCTAGAATTGATATGAAGTTAGTTCGAAGAAAATCTCTTATTCAATGGTGGGGAATTTTCTTTTTAATTTTTTCTGCATCTGGTCCGCGTATTGGTACTTCTTTAAAGGAAATTGAAAGCAAAGGAGTAGATATCCTTGTCGCCTTGGATATTTCAAAAAGTATGTTAGCTGAGGATGTAAAGCCTACCAGGTTAGAAAAATCGAAATTAGAGATAAGTCGACTTATCTCTAGACTTGAGGGGGACAGAATTGGTCTTGTTGTTTTTGCAGGAACTAGTCACCTATATCTACCTTTAACTAGTGATTATGACGCTGCCAGACTATTTGTTAACGCTATAGATACTGAGATGGTTAGTTCCCAAGGAACAGCATTAAGTGATGCGCTCTTAACTTCACTTAATGCATTTAGCTCTACAGATGAAAAGCAAAGAGTTTTAATTCTTTTGAGTGATGGAGAAGATCATGAAGGGGAAGCTCTTATCTCGGCTAAACGTCTTTATGAAGAGGGGGTAACTATTCACACCGCAGGTGTTGGTACTATAGTTGGATCATTGATTCCAATTTATAATAATCAAGGTTTCCAAAACGATTACAAAAAAGATAGATCGGGTAAATTAATTACATCTATACTAAACATGTCTGTACTTCAAGAAATATCTACTATTTCTGGAGGTATTTCAATTCGCTTTGATGGACGGTCAGGAAGTATGGATGATTTAATTAATGTTATTGAAAATATGGAAAAGAAGACTTTGAAGACACATGAATATTCACAGTTTGAAGATAGGTTTCAATATTTTCTTATACTTGCTCTAATATTTTTTTTAATTGATTTTTTTATTACTACTAGAAAAAAGCAAGAAGATTGGCAGGGCCGTTTTGTATAATTTATTTTTTATTGTAATTACATATTTATGCATTTTAAATGGACAAGGTCTAATAGAAAATACAGTTTTAGTCCAAGATGAGGATTCTACTGATGAAAAAACATTAGATATTCCTGAAGCACATTTTAATTCTGGATATTCAGCTTATTTAGATCAGAACTTTGAACAGGCGAAAAAAGATTTTGAATTAGCATCCAAAACAGGTAAACAAGAGCTTAAATCTATGTCATTTTATAATTTGGGGAATACATTGCATAGTCAGGGTGAATTAGAGGGAAGTCTCTTGGCATTTAGAAAAGCAATAGAACTTAATCCAAATGATTTAGATTCTAAATTTAATTATGAATTGACGAAACGTTTGTTACAGAAGAAACATAATCAAAAATCCCAACAGTCAAAACCTGATAAAGACAAAAATGATGAAAATAAAGACAAAAATCAGAATAAAGATCAAAAACAGTCAGAGCAAAAAGAAGAAAAAAGTTCAGAAAATGGACCTTCTCAAAAACAGAATTCTCAAGAACAAAAGCCCGCTCTTAATGATAAAAAGCCTAATGCTGAGGCAACATTAAATGCATTAAAAGCTGATGAAGAAAATCTTATGAAACGTAAATTGAATAATTCAAAAAGTAGAATGCTTGAGAAGGATTGGTAGATGAACAAAGAACTATTGTTTTTATTGTTTTCTTTTCAAGTTTTACTATCTGAAACGGAAGTTAGTGCAACTGTTGATCAAAGTAACATCCAAATAAATGAAACTTTGACCTTAAAGATTACCGCTAAAGAATCTGATGATTTCCCTAGACTTACGTTAACTGATTTAAAAGATTTTACTGTAATTTCAGGGCCAGGACAATCTAGTAGTTTTCAGTGGATTAATGGAAAGATGTCTAGTTCAAAAACCCTATCTTGGACCCTATTGCCAAATAAGATTGGCAAACTTACTATTCCTTCATTTTCTATTAATATTGATGGGAAAAAAATTAATACTGAAGTTATAAAAATTAGTGTTAACAAATCATTTCCTAAACCATCTGCTGATAGGAAAAATTCTGATATTAAAAATAACAAGGACGAAACCCCTCTTTTATTTTTAGTGGCTGAGCCAAATAAAAAAGAAATTTTTCAGGGTCAACAACTTACTGTTGATTATAAACTATTTACCCGGGTAAATATGAGACAATATGCTATTGAATCAAAACCTCAAGGAGTAGGTTTTTGGCAGGAAGAACTTTATGCTCCAAAACAGCCAACTTTAAAAGAAACTTCTATAGATGGGGTTCGGTATCGAGTAGCAACCTTGTATAAAGTTGCACTTTTTCCAATAAATAATGGTCAACTAGAAATTGAACCTATGGTTTTAAATTGTTCAATTGAGATTCCATCTAAGAACCGTCAATTTTCCTTATTTAATGATTTTTTTTCTGACCCTTTTTTTTCTAGGACAAAAAAACAAATAATTAGTTCAGAAAAAATAAAAATTAATGTTAAACCAGTCCCAGAGCTTGATAAACCTTCTGATTTTACTGGAGCAGTAGGGGACTTTCAAATCAAAGCAAATGTTGATACCAATCATGTTTCTGTTAATGAAGCTATAGCTCTAAATATAGAATTATCTGGTACAGGAAATTTCCCATTATTTCAATTGCCAGAAATTGAATTTCCTGGTGGTCTTGAGGTTTTCAGCCCTAAAATAAAGATTGATAAAGACCCTTTTCGGGATGAGATTTCAGCTACTCGTTCATGGGAATATATTCTTATTCCAAGAAGAGAGGGACAGTATATTCTTCCGAAAATAAAATTAAGCTATTTTGAACCCAATCTAGGTCATTGGAAAAAAATCACTACTGATAGAATACCAATTATCGTTGATCCATCTGAAAATGCCTTCTTAGTTGAAGGTGGATTAAGAAAAGAAGAAATTTCACTTTTGAATAAAGATATTCGCTATATAAGACAAAAGCCAGTGAAATTGCGAAATAATTCTAATCGCGTTTTTCCACTGGGATTTTGGTACATGAATATTTTGTCTATTGGTATTTTTTTTACTCCTAGTATTATTAGGAAAGTAAAAACTAAGGTCAATGCACGTTCAGGTATTTATTTAAAGCATAATGCACTTAAAAGACTCAAGAAACAATTAAATGGAATACAATCAGATAATGATTTTCAAACTGTGGAGAAATCTATTTACTCTTATTTTTCAACTCAACTTGACATAAGCGAGGTTGGTCTTGACGCTCGAATTATTCGGGCTAAAGTATTTGGTTTAATTGATAATGAAAGTATAGAGACTCTTGAAAAAATATTGTCTAATTGTGGATTAGGTCAGTATGCCAAATCAAGACAAGAAATATTAGCACCTCAACTTGCAGAAAAAACTGTTAGACTTATTCAAAAAATCGATAAGCAACTATGATCAGAGTAGTTATTCTCTTTTTAATTTTGATAAATATTCAAGTAAGTTATGCTAATTATGCTGACTCACTCTTCCTTGATGGAAATAAACATTATAGTATTCAAGATTATAATGGTGCTTTAGATATGTATGAAAAACTTTTAGGTCAAGGCTACGAGCATTCTGATCTATATTATAACCTTGGTAATGCATACTATCAATTAGGTGAATTGGGTAATGCTATTTGGGCTTATGAGAAAGGTCTTATCCTTAACCCTAGAGATGATGATCTTAATTATAATCTGAGTGTTGCAAATGCTAGAATTGTTGATAGAATAATTATTCCTGAACCATTTTTTGTTATAAAATTATATAGTTCTTTTAGGCAAATATTTTCTCCAACTCAATGGTTATACCTAGTAAGTTTTTTAATGCTATTAAGTTCAATCTTTTCTACAACAAGAAAAATTTGGGTAAATCATATAACTCGTTTGATGATGAGCTTTTCGTTAATCATTTTTATTTTTGGACTTATCTCCTTATTTATATTTGTTGATGTTAATTATAACCTTTCAAAGAATGAATCGGGTGTGGTAATTGCCAAAGAAGGAAAAGTTTATTCAGCACCATCCAAAAGTAGCAATCTTTTGTTTGTTGTACATGAAGGTACTAAAGCGAAAATATCAAACAGGGAAAATCCATGGGCTGAAATTCAACTTATTGATGGTAAAAAAGGTTGGTTGTCATTAAAACATTTGAGGTTACTGTAAGGTGAAGATTCTCAGTAGTGTTATTATTGTGTTAAGTATAATAATTGCCCAACAAGACAATTTGAATTTTGATGAAAGCTTTGATCCATCAATACTAAAAGAACCAGAAATAAAACTCCCAACAACAATTAGTTCTGATGAACCATTGCCAAAAATATTTTTACCAACTGAAATAGATTCAGTAATTGATGGTTTTAGAGTTCAGGTTGTTTCTATTCAAGATTTAAATAAAGCAAATGCTATCTTTTCTTCTTTGTCTTCACAATTTGATTCCGAAGTATATATTATTTATGATTCACCAAATTATAAACTTAGAATCGGGAATTATACATCTCGTGTATCTGCCGAAAAAACAAGAGAGAAACTTTTGTCTCTTGGATATAGTGCTCCATGGATAATAAAAACTAAAATTAAGCGTTCACAAAATAATAAGTGAATGATTTTGTATAAAAATGGCTGGCCATTCTAAATGGGCGCAAATTAAGCGCAAGAAAGCTATTATTGATGCTAAACGTGGACAGGTTTTTACTAAAATAATAAAAGAAATTACTGTTGCTTCTAGACTAGGTGGAGGTGATGAAAATGCAAATCCAAGGCTAAGACAAGCAATTATTAGTGCAAAAAATGCAAATATGCCAGCTGAAAATATAAAGAGAGCAATTCAAAAAGGTACGGGTGAACTTCCAGGTGTAAATTATGAAGAGTCTATTTTTGAAGGATATGGACCTGAAGGTGTTGCGATAATGATTGAAGTAACTACCGACAATAGGAATAGAACTGTTGCTGAATTACGTCATTTAATTACTAAATATGGTGGGAACCTTGGAGAATCTGGTTGTGTATCTTGGATGTTTGAAAAAAAGGCCTCAATTGCTGTAGACAAGAAAATTAATAGTGAGGACCTTCTTTTTGAATCAGTATTATTAGCTGGAGGTGAAGATTTTATTGAAGAAGATGATGTATACATTATTCAATCTTCTCCTGAGAAAATGATTCCAGTTATTGAGTCTCTTCAAAAAAATGGTTTTATAATCAAAACATCTGAATTATTACAAGTGCCTATGAACTATGTGAAAATAAAAGGCGAGACAGCAAAAAAGGTGATAAAATTAATGGAAGAACTTGATTTTCATGAAGATGTTCAAAAAGTATCAGCGAATTTTGATTTCGAAGAAGATTCGGTAGGTTTGTTTAACTAAATGCGTTGTATTATTGGAATAGATCCTGGTCTTACAATTACAGGTTATGGAGTAATTCAAGTTGTTAAAGAAAAAAAAACAATTATTACGTGGGGTACTATACAGCCACCAAAGACAGAAGAAATTCATGTTCGACTTTCAATATTATATAATGGATTGATTGATGTTATAGATCGATATTTACCTACTGAATTTGCAATTGAGGAAGCTTTCTATAAAAATAATGCTAAGACAGCTCTTCTTTTAGGACAAGCTAGAGGTGTGGCGATGCTTGCAGCAGCACATAGAGAACTTCCTTGTGCGGAATACTCTCCTCGTAAGATAAAGATGTCAGTAGTTGGTAATGGAAATGCTTCGAAAGAACAAGTTAAATATATGATTGGCTCTATATTAAATATGGACAAGGTGCCTGATAAACTAGATGTAACAGATGCCTTTGCTACAGCTCTTTGCCATCTTAATCAAAAAGATTTAATAGTTCAATGATTAATTCTATACAAGGTACTGTAAAATCTAAATCAACAACAAATGTAGTCATTGATATTGGAGGTATTTCTCTTGATGTTATAATATCTATTCCAACAGGAAATCTATTGCCAGATGTTGGAAATAGATTAGAACTTCGAACATATCTTAATGTTAGAGAGGATGCTTTGGAACTTTATGGGTTTTCAGGTGAAAGCGAATTAGAAATATTTAAAATGCTAATTACAATATCTAAAATAGGCCCAAAATTAGCTATGGGAATAATTTCTGGTACCAGTCCTGAAGAATTTAAAAGGAGAATAATAACTGGTGATGTTGTTTCATTAAAAACTATTCCTGGGATAGGTCCTAAAATGGCAAAACGTATAATTGTAGAATTAAAAGAAAAACTTGTTGAAACAGTAGAGGATTCTGATCTTCCGAATGATGGAGAATTTCCTGGTCATTTGACTGATGCGGTTGCTGCATTAACCTCCCTTGGATTCAACAGGGCCGATGTATTTCAAGTTTTGAAAAAAATTCAACAAGAAGGTAAACTCAGTGGGGAAATTGAAGATGTGGTGAAAATGGCTCTAGCTGAGCTTTAATCTGATGAGTAAGTATGCAAAACGTTTAAAAAACCTTGGGACTGAGTCTGTTTTTCAAGTTGCTAGGCAGGCAAATGAATGGTTGAGAGATGGGAATAGGGTTTTCCCTTTTCATCTTGGAGATTTTAATATTCCTACACCACTTCGTGTGGTAGAAGCAATGAATAAAGCTATTATTGAAGGAAAAACAGGATATTGTCAACCTTCTGGTATATCTGAATTAAGAATTGCTCTTGCTGAAGATGTTGGGAAACTCAGAAACTTAGATTATAATCTTGAAAATGTAATTATACAACCAGGCGGTAAGCCAACAATTGGAAAATTTATTTTGGCTGTTATGGAGCCTAAAGACGAAGTACTTTATCCTACTCCAGGATTTCCTATTTATGAATCTTTAATTGAATTCCACCAAGGAAAAGCTATTCCATATCCTTATATAGAAAGTGAAGATGGTTTCATTATCGATATTGATCGGTTGAAATCTAGTATTACACCAAAAACAAGTATGTTGATTATTAATAATCAACATAATCCTACGGCTTCTGAAGCTTCTACAAATGAATTAGAAGAAATTGCTAAAATTTGTATTGAGAATGATCTTTGGGTTCTATCTGATGAGGCATATTTCGAGACTCGATATGAAGGAGTATCTAGGTCTATTGCTTCTATTCCTGGTATGGCTCAGCGTACTGTAATATTATATACATTTTCAAAAAGATTTGCGACTACAGGTTGGAGAGTTGGTGCATCTATTGGTCCCGAAAAAGTTATGGAAATAATCTCTCAATTAAATGTTAACGATGAATCATGTACTAATCATTTTGCACAATGGGCAATGCTTGAAGCACTGAAAGGTGGAGAAGAAATGTGTAAGCCAATAGTAGATAAGCTTCGACAAAGACGTGATTTAACCTGCAATCTATTAAATAATATCAATGGGGTTTCAGTGACTGTTCCTGACTCAACTTTCTATGTTTACCCTAATTTGACTGATATTGTATCTAGAAAAAGATTTAATACAGTAATAGACTTACAAGAAGATGTTTTGAAAAAAACTGGAGTTGCATTTTGTCCAAGAGAGTATTTTTGTAGACCTCTTCCATCTGAAAAACAACAGTATGGAAGGTTTGCATATGCGGGAATTAGTAAAGAGGAAATAAAGGAAGGACTTTACAAACTTAAAGATTACTGTGAAAACTAACTATGGAATTAGCTACTCAAAAAACA
The DNA here is from genome assembly GCA_002715465.1 of Fidelibacterota bacterium. Next base: position 33,406 of record PAYY01000025.1, read on the forward strand.
GCTCTTTATGATACTCATATATCTCTTGGCGCAAGGATTGTCAGTTTTTCTGGTTTTTTAATGCCATTACATTATTCTGGAATTATTGAGGAACATAATTCAGTTCGTAATTCAGTTGGTTTATTTGATCTTTCTCATATGGGTGAATTTTATATCAGTGGCAAAGATTCTTTTCCCTTTCTTCAAAGAATCACGACTAATGATCTTTCTAAGATTAACATTGGTCAGGCTCAATATTCAGCGTTTTGTAACAAATTAGGTGGTATAATTGATGACTTCCTTATTTATCGGTTTACAGATCATTTCCTTATCGTAGTTAATGCTTCAAATATTGTTAAAGATTTCATGTGGCTTAAAGAAAATGTTAATGTCAATGAAGATATTTCAATAGAAGACCAATCAAATACTTTTTCATTATTGTCTATTCAAGGCCCTCTATCATTGGATTTGCTTTTAAGTTTAGTTAAAAATTCTGAAGAAATTGAATCATTGCCTTATTATCACTATTGTCATACTAATATAGGTGGAGTAGATATCATCTGTTCTAGAACTGGTTATACAGGTGAACTTGGTTATGAATTATATATTAAAGGCTCAGGTGTTAAGAGTATTTGGAATATTATAATGGATAAAGGTGCTGATTTAAATATTCAAGCTATTGGCTTAGGTGCTAGAGATACGTTGCGTTTAGAAATGAAATATTGTCTTTATGGCAATGATATAAGTGAAAACAATAATCCATTGGAGGCTAGATTAGGATGGATTACAAAATTTGGGAAAGGTGATTTTATAGGAAAAGAAAAGTTGATTCAATTTAAGTCCGAGGGTATAAAAAGAAAATTAATTGGATTTGAAATTTCTGGTAAAGGCATTGCTAGAAATGGTTATAAACTGATTAAGAATGGTACTGTTGTAGGGCATGTAACAAGTGGTTCATACTCTCCCTCATTGTTAACGTCAATTGGTATGGGGTATGTTAAATCAGATTATACAAAAATTGGTGAGAATTTAATAATAGATGCTAGAGGTCGTGAACTTCAAGCCACTATAGTTAACACACCTTTTTGGACTAAAGGTACTGCTTTGGACCAATTTTGAAAAAAGATATGGATAAAAAAAAAGAAATAATAGGTATTCTGTTAATCTTAGTGTCAATCTTTATGATGCTAAGTTTAATCACTTATAACTCATCAGAGGAGCCTACAATATCACCAAATATTGCTATCTCTAATAGGGCAGGGATAATTGGAGTTTATATCAGCTATTTTTTTAGAAAGCTAGGTATAGGTTATATATCTTTTATTATTCCTATTTTAGGTATTGTTTGGGGTTGGATACTATTTAGTAAGAAAAACCAAAAATTTTTTCTAAAGATCACTCTGCATCTTGTTTTAACATTTTTTATTTTATCTATGTTTTTTGGACTTGCTGCAATTAACTCTATTATAAGCTATGAGTCTTCTGGCTTATTTAGTGCTGTAATAGCAAGGCTACTAAATGATTTTATTGGAACCAGTGGAGCAATTATTTTTCTTTTTGCTTCCATATTTATAGTTATTCGTAGCTATTTTGATTTGAATTTTTATGACTCTATTATGAAAATTTTCTCAAAACTTTTTAGTAGAGTAGGTTGGATTAAAAAAGAACAAAATATCGAAGTAAAAAAAAGAGAACATACGGAAAAATTGCTCGAAGGCTTAAAAAATAGAAGAGAATTAGAACATGTTGATATTCCTAATCCAATTCCTGCTTCCTCTTCCCCTCTAGACTTTGATAAAAATACGCATGAAGCAATAAAAGGTGAACGCTCTGATTCATTACCCAAAAATAAATTACAAGAGATATTACCAGATAAAAAAGTTAATTCCACTTTAGATGATGGTAACTCTATTAATAAAACTGAAAAGAAAATAATAGAAGCTGATAAAAATTCTATAGAAGAATATAGAATACAAGATGAGATAATAGAACAGGAAGTTAACTTTGATGAAACTGTTGAGGTAGTTCAAGAATCTTATCAACTACCTTCTGTTGACTATCTAGATCATCATGAAGAAATTTCTCCTAGTGCTTCTGATAGTGAGTTAGTAGAAAAGGCTCAATTTTTGACACAATCTCTTTCAACTTTTGGAGTTCAAGGTAAAGTTGTTAATATAGCTCCTGGACCAGTTATTACTCTATTTGAAGTAGAACCTGCGGAAGGTGTCCGAGTCAACAAATTTGTTCAACTTTCTGATGACTTAGCTAGAGTGATGAAAGCTCCAAGAGTAAGAGTTATAGCTCCTATACCAGGAAAATCTTCTGTCGGTATAGAAATCCCTAATGAAAATCCTTCAGTAGTTTATATGCGTAGCGTCGTTAATTCAGAAAAATTTATTTCATCTAAATCAAACTTGGTGGTAGCCTTAGGAAAAACAACTAGTGGCGAAAACTTTATTATTGAACTTGATAAATTGCCACATTTATTAATTGCTGGCACAACTGGATCAGGAAAATCAGTATGCATAAATACGATAATTTCTTCATTGCTTTATCGTTCCACTCCTGAGGAAGTAAGATTCATTCTAATTGATCCAAAAAAACTGGAAATGGCGTCATATAGGTCATTGGAAAAGCACCACCTAATTACATCTGAAGATATAGATGAATATGTTGTGACAACCCCAGAAAATGCTGTTCTAGCATTACGTGCAGCTGAAAAAGAGATGGGTCGTCGCTATGATGTTCTTGCTGATGCTGTTGTTAGAAATATCCAAGAGTTTAGAGAAAAAGCATCAAAGGATAACAATCTTGAAACAATGCCATACATTGTTGTAATTATTGATGAATTAGCTGATTTAATGCTTAGAGCACCCAAAGAGGTAGAACAGTCAATAGCTCGTCTTGCCCAAATGGCCAGGGCAGTGGGAATCCATCTAGTTCTTGCTACTCAGAGACCTTCTGTAGATGTGATTACAGGTGTCATAAAAGCAAACTTTCCAGCTCGAATTGCATTTCAAGTAGCAACTAAAATTGATTCTAGAACTATAATTGATATAAATGGTGCTGAAAAGCTTCTTGGTAAAGGTGATATGCTTTTTCTACCACCCGGTTCTTCTGATCCTACTCGATTGCATAATTCATTTGTCACATTAGATGAGATTACAAAAATAGTAGGTCATATAGAATCTCAACCAACGGCAGATGAAATTAAATTAGAAGGGAGTAAATCACAGATTGGCCCTGATGGTGAAATTAATGGGACAGGTATAGATGATCAAGATGAACTTCTTAATGAAGCAATTCGTTTAATTGTTACTAATCAACAAGGCTCAATCTCACTTATACAGCGAAGATTTAGGGTCGGATATTCCAGAGCTGCTCGTCTTATAGATCAAATGGAACAAATTGGTATTGTTGGCCCATTTACCGGTAGCAAAGCTAGAGAAGTTCTAGTTGATGAATCTTATTTGCAAATTCTTGATGATAATTCTTAGATAAAAAAACTATTTGAAGAAAAAAAATAAAATATTAGTTACCCTTTTTTCCATGTTTTCTATTTCTTTAGCTGAATATGATGAAGAAATCATATATGAAGTTTCATCAGCAGTTCTTAGCAAGGGTGGCCATGATTTTGAAGTAACTTGGTTCTATCGCCTTGATGAAGAATCATGGGAGGGAAAAGGAACTCTAAAGATTTATGGTAAAGATTATTTGAGCCTGGAATTACCATTTATGGAAGTATTAATTAAAAAATCAATTATGAGCATTAAATATCCGGAAGAAGATCAGGTTTTAATTGATTATTTTAATCGTCGAGATTCTTCCAATATTTTTGCGGTTCTCTTGAGTGAGTTTGATGGTTTTATTGTTGAAGAAATATCAATGGAAAACAAAGAGATTTTCCTTACACTAATTCCTGAGGCATTAATTGGATTTGAGGTATTAAATATAACTGTCTCAGAAAAAAATTTTATACCCAAAAAAATTCATGCTATTTCTGGAGAAGAGATGGAGGTAAGTGTAAATATTCTTTCTTTTTCACCTCTATCGGATAGAGAAGCTTTAATTTCGAAAGAATTAGATGCTAATGAAATAATTGATCTAAGGCAGTAGCCAGTGAAGAAAATTTTCGTTGGGTTATTTTTTAGTATAGGAGGTCTTTATCTAGCTTTTGGTCAGATTGATTTCAAAAATCTTTCTTTAGTGTTTTCATCCGTTAGATGGTTACCTATAATTTTTGCTTCTTTAGCCATGGTTTTAAGCGTTTGGATACGAGCTTTGAGATGGAGGTTGATTTTATGTCCAATTAAACATTTAGATACCAATTCACTTTTTGAGGCTACAATGATTGGTTACTTTGGGAATTCGATTTTACCATTGAGATTGGGAGAATTCATGAGAGCGTACGCACTAAAAAGGAATTCTTTAAGTATCTCAGCCGCTTTTGGGACTATAGTTATTGAAAGAACATTAGATATGATAGGTATAATGATTTTAATTATTCTGTTATTTTTTTCCTATGATATACCTTTTTGGCTTTTAAAAAGTGGTTTAGTTGTATCAATTTTTGTTGTTATTATTTCACTTTTCCTTTTTTGGATTACATTAAAACATGATCAATTTATAAAAAAGTTAATAGGATTCCAGTTCTTTCGAAGTGGAATTAGAAAAAAAATTTTAGATATGATACAATCATTAATGATTGGTTTAACTACTTTGCGTAAAGTAAAACAAATTAAGGTAATTGTATTTAATTCACTTCTTTTATGGGGGATTTATTGGCTGATTACTTTCTTATGTATATACGCTGTTGGAATTAAACTATCCTTTATTCAAGTTGGAATTCTCATGGTAGCAGTTACTATGATCATTATTTTGCCAGCAGCGCCCGGCTTTATTGGAACATACCATGCTGGCGCTGTTTTAGTATTAGTTGAGGTTTTTGGAGTTTCTCAAACATCCGCACAAGCTTATGCTTTAATTAACCATGCTGTTGGATTTATACCTCTTATCGTAATTGGAGCTTTTTATTTCTTTCGAAGCTCTATGACTTTAGAAGATATTAAATCAATTAAAATTAGCAGTAGCTCATGATTAAAGGTGCTATTTTTTTAGATCGAGATGGAACGCTTAACCCTGATCCGGGCTATATTAATTCTCCTGATATTTTCCATCTTTATACTGATACGATAATAGCTTTGAAACTTCTTTCAAAGACTAAATTACCACTAATATTAGTGACAAATCAGTCTGGAGTTGGACGTGGTTTGATTAAAACTCGTTCCCTAGAAAAAATACATGATAAGCTTGACAATTTATTATTAAAACATGGAGTCGAATTAGCAGATAAATATTATTGTCCGCATTTACCTGATGATTTTTGTAAGTGTAGAAAGCCAGAAGTTGGAATGTTTAATCGATCTGCAAAAGATCACAAAATAAATTTAAAAGAATCATATTTAATTGGTGACTCGAAGGCTGATATTATTGCTGCTTCAAGAATAGGTGCTAAGAAGATTTTAGTCAGAACTGGGAATGGTAGTATGGTTGAATCTGAAATGAATAAAATAGGTTTAACTCCTGACTTTATTGGTGAAAATATTACCGATTGTGCAAAATATGTGGTTCAGTTTGAGAGTGAAAAATGAGAGTTGCTGTGGTAATGGGAGGAAATTCCTCTGAGCGTTTAATTTCCATAAAAAGTGGTAATGCTGTTGTTCTTGCGCTTGAAAAAGAGAATATTGAAGTTTTTAGTTGCATTTATAAAGGAAATATCAAGGACTATATTTCTAAGCTAAAAGCGTTTGATGTAGTTTTTCTAGCACTTCATGGAGGTGAAGGTGAAAATGGTAAAATTCAGGAAATATTAGAAAGAGAGAATATTGTTTATACAGGTTCTAAACCAAAGCCTTCTGCTTTAGCTATGGATAAATCTATGGCTAAAAAAATCATGGTTGAAAATAATATTCCTACGCCAGCTTGGCGATTTTTTGAAGACGAAAAGATATTTAGAATGTGTAAAGATAAAAAAATTGAATTTGATTTCCCCTTTGTAGTTAAGCCTAATTCAGAAGGAAGTACGCTTGGACTAACAATTGTTAAATCTTCAAGAGAATTAGATGGGGCTGTAGATAAGGCAAGTTCATGTAATAATGGATTATTATTTGAAGAATATATTCCAGGCCGGGAGCTTGCTATTGGGGTATTAGGTAATAAGACCCTTCCTTGTGTCGAAATAATTCCATCTCATGACCATTATGATTTTGATTGCAAATATCAAGAAGGTATGTCAAAATATATTTGTCCGGCTGAATTATCACAAGGCTTGGCAAATAAATTGGCCCAATCGGCATTGTCAGTACACGAAATTTTAGGCTGTTCGCATTACAGTCGAATTGATTTTAGACTTACTGAAAAAAATAGCTTTTTTTGTTTAGAGATCAATACTTTACCGGGTCTAACTCAAACAAGTCTTTTGCCTATGGCTGCTACTGCTATTGGTATAAACTTTAGTCAACTAATTAAAAAGCTCTGCAGAATGGCAATTGATGGAAAATAATGAAATTAAATCTCATTGGATAGCGATTTATACTAAGCCAAGACATGAGAAAAAGGCAGAAGCCGAGCTAAAAAAGAAGGGTATAGCATCATATTTGCCTCTTGTAAAAAGACAACGATTTTGGAAAGATAGAAAGAAATGGGTTTGGATGCCTCTTTTTCGCAGTTACCTTTTTGTCCATGTTCCTTTAAATGAGACTATTTTTGTTCTTCAAACGCATGGTGTTCATCATATTGTTAAAATGGGAGGTGATATAGCAATTGTGCCAAACGACCAGGTGGACTCAGTTAAGAGAATGTTAGAAGGAGGATATGTTCCTGATGCTCATGACTATTTTGATATTGGAGATGAAGTAGAAATTGGTTCGGGTCCTTTATTAGGGTTGAAAGGAGTCCTTTCTCGAAGGGAGGGCGAATCAAGGTTTGTTGTTAGAATTGATGGTATTCAGCAGGCAATTTCTGTTCACATAGATGCTGATATGTTAAAACCAATTAAATGAAAATGAGTTTCAAAGTTTACAACACTCTTACTGATAGAATTGAAAAAATAGAACCTATTAAGGACAATATCTTTAGAATTTATTCTTGTGGCCCAACAGTTTATAATGTTCCTCATATAGGTAATTTTAGATCATTTCTTTTTTTTGATCTAATTAAGAGATATTTGAGTTTTCTAGGATATGAAGTTACTCATGTTATGAATATTACAGATGTTGATGACAAAATAATTCTTAGATGCAATGAGGAGAATCATGATTTAAAAGATTTAACCTCACATTATGCAAAAATGTTTATTGATGATTCAAAAAAACTTGGAATAGAGATTCCTGATCATCTCCCTTATGCTACGGACCATATTCCTGAGATGATTGATTTAATAAAATTGCTTATTGAAAAAAAATATGCATATAAAACAAATAATGGTTCAGTTTTTTTTAATATTAATTCATTTGGTGATTATGGGAAATTATCTAAAATAAATATGAATCAACTTGAAAGTACAAAAAGAGTTTCTGATGATGATTATGATAAAAAAACCCCCCAAGATTTTGCTCTATGGAAAGCATGGAAGTTTGAAGATGGTGATATTTTTTGGAATTCTCCTTGGGGTAATGGTAGACCAGGATGGCATATAGAATGTTCAGCTATGTCAATAAAATACCTTGGTAATGAATTTGATATACATTGTGGAGGTGTTGATCTTCAATTCCCACATCATGAAAATGAAATTGCCCAAAGTATTTGTTCGACAGGAAAAAAATTTGCACGAACTTGGCTCCATTGTGAACATTTACTAGTTAATGGTGCAAAAATGAGCAAGTCTTTAGGGAATTTTTATACTCTTGGAGATTTATTTTCTAAAGGATATTCTGCAAAGGCTATAAGATATCTTCTAACTTCTTCGCACTATCGACAAAAAATAGATTTAACGGATAAAAATTTGAAAGGAGCTGAAAAGACTGTTAGGAGACTTCAAGAATTTAATAGACGACTATTGAATATTTCAAAAGGCAATATAGGCAGTATAAAAAAAACAGAAAGTTCTATTTTAGATCAATTTACTGTATCAATGAATAATGATCTTAATGTTGCTGAAGGATTAGCTGTTATCTTTGATTGGGTGAGATCAATAAATAGAAAATTAGATTCTGATCAAATTTTAGTTAATGATGCAGCTAATTCATTGGCGTTACTTCATAAGTTTGATTCTATACTTTGTTTTTTAGATAAAGGAGAGCTAGAAATTACTCCCGAAGAATCTTCATTAATTAGAGAGAGAGAGATTGCTAGAAAAAATAAAAATTGGTCACGTTCAGATGAAATTAGAGAGCTATTTCGAAAAAAAGGAATTGATCTAATAGACACTCCTTCAGGGACTATTTTAAAGAATTTATAGCGATTTTTAGTTGAATTAAACTCTCTTAATTTTCTTTCATAAAATTATTTGATTTAAAAATGACCTTAGGTAATTTTCGGGGCTATGCAAGATGTATGCCATCGAAGATTGTTTGCCTTCAACTCCCCATCTGATCTGTTTCAGTCAATGGATCTTTCCTCAAATTCCGTGATTCATGATTTAGCCACCGTAGCTCAGTTGGTAGAGCAGCTGATTTGTAATCAGCTGGCCGGAGGTTCGAGTCCTCTCGGTGGCTCCATTAGCGGGTGTAGCTCAATTGGTAGAGCGTCAGCCTTCCAAGCTGAATGTTGTGGGTTCGAGTCCCATCACCCGCTCCATTTCAGGGACATATGAAAGATCACTATAATATTTTGGGTGTCGCAAAGGACGCTTCTCAGGATGAA
>PAYY01000001.1 GCA_002715465.1 Fidelibacterota bacterium
ATAAAAACTTTATTCCTGACCCAACATCTATCATCGGTCATTTTACTCGTAGTATTATGAAAGAATTAAGATTATTTGGTGGGCAAGAAGTGTTATATGAGAAAGTAAAAGATTTTATCACTAATTATCTTTTTGGTAAGAGTGTTGATTTGAATGACTTAAACATAATTAGAAATTTAAGTGAAGTAGAATAAGTTAGAACTATTGTTGAAACTTTCAAAAAATATATTAACGAACTATCAGTAGTAGATAAAGGTGATACAGAAATACTTGATTATATTAAGGTTGGTAATACTAAAACATTTACAATTAAGGATACTGAAAAATTCTACCCTAAAAAGTCAGTATTTAATAGAATAGTTGGTGATAGTCATTTTGAACTAATCTTTTCTTCTACTCTTGATTCTTGTATTGATGTGATTTCCTTTGTGAAGAACTTCCAGCAGATAAATTTCAAAATGGAATATATCAATTATGATGGTGGTATTGGATTATACTATCCCGATTTTGTTGTTAAGATAAGTGAAATCGAACATTGGGTTGTAGAAACAAAAGGGTTAGAAAACTCTAATGACCCATTGAAAATTGAACGACTTTCTAAATGGTGTAAGGACGCTACCAAACAGACTAACACGAAGTGGGATTATCTTTATGTGATGCAGGAAGATTGGGACAAATTAGAAAAAACACCAAACTCATTCAGTAAAATTATAGATTATTTTGGGAATCACAATAATGGTTGAATATAAACCCAAGTCCAAACAGAAGGCGAGATTATCAAAACCGCCATCTATGACCATTCAGGAGATATAGGCGGTCTCTTAACTCAGGGTATGAGGAAAGTGGCTGAGGAATTGGGGAAGTGAAAAAGCCTCTCGCCATACTGATTGTGCTTTTTAGCTTCCTCTCAGCACAAGAGACAACGGCTGTAATTGAATTTGAGGGAAATGGTGTGTCGGATTTTGAGGTCACCGCACTGACGGACAGATTCAGGGATGAAGTGGTGAAACTTGGAAGTGAAATTGTTGTTGAGCGTGGCAAGATGGAAGAAGTGCTAAAAGAACAGGCGTTTCAACAAACTGGATGTACATTTTCTGAATGTGCTGTAGAAGTAGGAAAGCTATTAAGTGTTCAGAAAATCATAATTGGTTCAATAAGCAAAGTCGGGAATTTATTCTCTGTTTCGTGTCGTTTAGTCTCTGTTGAAACTGGTGAAATACTTAAGGTTACAAATTTTGATTATGATGGTGAAATTGGTGATTTGTTGAAGTTTGGAATGAAGGAAAGTGTTTATCAGCTTTTTGATTTAGTTCTTCCAGAAGGAGAAAAAAGAATTGCTACCAGTAAACCAATTAATAGTTCTAATTCTCAGTATGGGAAGCTTGAACTTTTTAACAATAGTTATAAAACATTATACTTAGATGGAGCACCAGTAGATACCTATTTATCCTCAGATACATATGAGCTCTTACCAGGAAACCATAGAATAAGTTATTATTCTGACGAGGAAATAAGGGAAGCAATAGAGGGTTCGGAGGCTGGAGTTAACCCATTTCTTTCTTTAGTTCAGAAAAAGGACATTTTTTGGGTTTGGGCTGTAGCGGATCAAAAATGGAAATTGGAGAAGGAAAAAGAATTAATCTTAAATAATACTAAAACATTTATGATTCAACCTGGTGAGATCAAAAGAGTTCATATGACTTGGAAAGAAGGTAATTCAAAACCAGCTAAGAAGAATCGTGTAACTAAAAACTCTAGTCAGAAGGTTCTGACTGCAGAAGATAATCCGACAAGCTTCCACCTTTCAATGATAATCATTTTTTTTAGCATCACTGGGATGTTTCTCTTTTATTGAATGGCTGGATCATATAAAATGAACAGGAGAGAATAAATAATGACTGATCATCTACACCAATCAAAATTTTCAACTTGGATCAGAAAACAAGGTGGTGGCATATTAAAAGAAAGATGCACACCCATTAGGAAGACAAGTCAGTGCTGGAGTATACCTGTATCGTATACAGGCTGGTCAATTTACTCAGACTCGGAAGATGCTGTTTCTGAAATAGAAATACTCTATAAAAAAGTTTAAAAAAATTGCCAAAAAACTTGTAAATCTCATACCATTTGTGCAAGTTTTCGTAACCATTATAAAGAGCTCCTTAACCTCGGAACTCTTCAAAGTATGGTTAAATTATTAACGAAAATAATAATCTAAGGAGTTAGGAACTTTGAAACGACTTTATTTCTCTTTTTCAATCATTCATTTTTTATTAATACCAGCATTCATATTTGGGCAAGGAAATATCTCAGGTCGTATCACCGATTCATCCAATGGGCAAGGGTTGCCTGGTGCAAATGTTGTTATCGATGGTACAGAATTAGGTGCCGCGGCTAATTCTACTGGAATTTATGAAATAAATAATGTTCCTATAGGTACACATACTGTGATAGTTACTGTTATAGGTTATAGTCCACTTAGCAAAACTATAAATGTATCTTCATCAAGTTCAATTACAGTCAATTTTTCACTTTCTAGTGAATCAATTGAATTGACTAGTTTAGAAGTCCTTGCATCTCGTGCTGATGAAAGGACACCCGTATCTTACTCTAATATTACTAAGGCTGAAATGGAATTTCGTCTTGGTTCACAAGATATCCCAATGAGCCTTAATACCACGCCGAGTGTTTATGCTACTCAACAGGGCGGTGGTGCTGGCGATGCTCGTATAAATATAAGAGGTTTTAATCAAAGGAACATTGCAGTGATGATTAATGGTGTCCCTCAAAATGACATGGAAAATGGATGGGTCTATTGGTCTAATTGGGATGGTGTGGGTGATGCAACTTCTTCCATACAGGTTCAACGTGGATTGAGTGCAGTAAATCTTGCTGCACCATCTGTTGGTGGCACTATGAATATTATTACTGATCCTACAGCTATGAGTAGGGGTGGAAAATTAAAACAAGAAATAGGCGCAGGAAATTTTCTAAAAACTACAATTAATTACAACACGGGTTTAATTAGAGATAAAATGGCTTTCAGTGGATCCATAGTTCGAAAAACTGGAGATGGCGTTATTGATAAGACATGGACTGATGCATGGGCATATTATTTTGGAGCTAGTTTTCAGATGAATCAATCAAACAGATTTGAACTATATGCAGTAGGAGCTCCACAGCGTCATGGGCAGAATCTCTATAAACAGAATCTTGGTGCCTATGATTCAGAATTTGCGAAATCCATAGATGGTTATGATGAAACAGCCCTAGGTACGGATGGTAAGTTCAGAGATAGTGGAGAGATTAATGGAATTAGTTTTGGAAGAAACTTTAATCAGAATTGGGCACCAGTCAACTCTAATTATAAGGGGAAGCAATACTACTACATGTATGGAGCAAAAACAGTTGACAGATTTAATCCAAACTTCATAAATGAAAGGGAAAACTTTTTTCATAAGCCCCTTGTAAATCTAAATCACTTTTTAACAATAAATGATAAATTGAGATTATCTTCCGTTCTTTACTGGTCTGGTGGTTCGGGTGGTGGAACAGGGACCTATGGAAGAATACCAACAATGGATGCTGATGGAAATCTTGGAGATGATGATTATAAATTTTATTATGGAAGATCTCCTTGGGTTAGAGATTGGAATGCATTAATTACGATGAACTCTGGTTCTGATGATACAGTTTACGTGGATAAGAATGCTTTTGCTCGTGAACAGGGGCAATCAGTTGGCATTCTAAGGAATAGCATTAACCGTCAGAATACAATTGGATTAATTTCTAAATTGAATTTGGATTTGAACAAAGCACTGAAACTTCAATTTGGTATTGACTGGAGAACAGCTGGAATTGAACATGCAAGAGAAGTTAGAGATTTGATGGGAGGAGATTATTATATTGACTATGCAGATGACAATTATCCTTCAGGTAAAAAAGTTACTCTTGGTGATATAATTGCTTATCACAATGATACTACCGTTGATTGGCTAGGGGTTTTTGGTCAGGCAAGTTATGCAAGTGGTCCAATATCTGCTTATGGTATGGCTGGATTTTCTTCTATTGGATATTCTTATCAAGACCATTTTACTGTAGATAATGAAAAGATTATAGCTGATCCTATATCTGCCACTCAGTTTAAAGGTGGGGCAATGTTTGATGTTAATGACAATTTAAGTATTTTCGGAAATTTTGGAATTGTTGAAAAACCTCCTATCATGGACAATGTTATATATTATGACGGGACTGTGGCTTCAGACCCTGCAAATGAAAAATTCCAGAGTTTCGAAGCTGGCGCCAATTTCAATAGCGGAATTTTTGGTTTAAAGACAAGTTATTATAATACTGATTGGATGGATCGAAATCTCACTAAGGCTGTTACATCAGGGCAAGGTTCCAGTGGAGATACAGATGTCATTTTCTTAACTGGTATTGACCAAAATCACAGTGGTATAGAAATTGAAGGAAAAGCCCAAATAATGTCAATGCTTCGTTTAGATGTAGTGGCTAGTATTGGAAACTGGAAATTTGTTGGAGATGCTTCAGGTAATTATCAAGAAGATGAGTTTAATGAACAAGGTCAGGTTATAGGTCAAACTACAACAAACTACGATTATGCTCTTGATGGATTGTATGTGGGAGATATGCCACAAACAGGTTATGTTTTTGGAGTAACTCTTACACCTATTACCGGATTACGAGCTCAGGTTTTGTATAAAATATATGATAAGAACTATTCAGACTGGGGTCCATCAGCTCGTGAATATAGTGGTGATGATTCTGAGGTAGATAGAGAGCAAGTTTGGGAGGCACCAGGTTATTCAAAAATGGATATTCACTTGTCATACGATTTGCCAACTATTGGAGGAATGAACTTTCAGTTATTTGCCCATGTATTTAATGCTCTTGATAATATTTATGTGCAAGATGCTGTTGATCATAGTAGATATAATAGTTATGGAGATAAGATTCATGCAGCTCATAATGCTGAAGTATTTTTAGGAATACCTAGATACTTCAATGCTGGATTAGTATTACGGTTTTAAAAATTCTTAATTGATAATAAAGAATAATTAGCAAGAAATTTAATTTCTTCTTTTAACCTCTCTATGCAAAATACCTCCTTTTGGATCACGAATTATTGTTACGAGTTCACTCCTCGCATTATCAAAAATATATTCGATTGATTCAAGTAGATTATTTTGGTTGTCAAAAAATTCTTTTTTTAATAGACGTTCATTTTCATCATATATAAGTTGATGACTACCCATTTTTGTACTATCAGCAAGAAAATATTCTGATGTTGTATATCGAAATGTTATAGGATTAATACTATCTCCCTCTGTTTCATACCTATGTTTAAATCGATAAAAGTAGTAACGATTCCCAAGTGGATCACTAATTAGAGTTTCAATGGGTCTATTGAGACGATTATGTTGAAATTCAGCAATCCACCCCTTTTTCATCTCACTTGCTGATGGGTGGAAAAGATGGGGTTCCATTAATGTTAGTGCTTGTTGTTTAGCAAAGACAATAAAAAGACGAGATTCTTCTTCTCCCTCAGTAGTCATAAAATAATATGTCCATAAATGTCTATTTCGTTTTTGAAAAAACTCTATAGTTCGAATTGATGAATCTTCTTCGTAAGATGCTCTATAATATGGAAGTTTTCCTATTTTTGATGGAGAAAGTTCTTTGCCAAATTGTCTTAAATGCGGGTTCCAATTTCTAAAATACTTAAAAGGTGGTTTTGCTCTAGGAAATATTTCATTTTTTTTTAATTGTGCAAGGATGCGGTCTCCATTAGGATAAAACTCTACTTTAACGAGGCGTCCACGTGAATTATAATAAGCTTTAAAGTGATTTGTTTTATTTGCATCTTCATTAGAGATTTCATCTTTAAGAAGATCACTTCGATGGAGGTCAGTTTTAAAAAATTTTATATTACCTTTTTCTTGGGACGATCCTAATGTAAAAAAACATAAAAAAATAAATATCTTATTTAGGATTTTTATGGTTGTGTTCATTTCAAAGACTTAAGTAATGAGACTCTTTTTTTTTCAAGTTCAGAAAGGTTTTCCCGAAGTTTCATAATAGAGGCTATAGTTTCTGAAGTATCTTTACCAGATTTCTCTATTTGTCTTAAGCGTATTCGTTCCTGTTCAATTTTCTTTTTTAGTGGTTGCTTCTCGATTGTTATTAAGCAATCAATAGCCACATGGTATGGATCTTCTATTTCAACGGCCTCTAATAAAAGGCGAGAAGCAATTTCACGCTCATATTTCTCTTCAAAAATGTCAACAGCACCAGAGACATTGGTAAAACCATTTGAACTATCAGATTTTATTAAGTAATCGGCTAAAACTTTCATAGTTGGATTAGAAAAAAAAGTTGTGTTCACTTTGTCTTTTAATAGTTCAAATATATCAATATTACCTGAAGCAAGAAGTTTTACTATTTCTTCTTCAGCTTTGTATAAACTAGATTGATAATTCTCATTTTTTACATCGATAATTTGTTTTTGATTAATGCGTCGTCCTTTACTTTCTATGAGACGCATTATACTAATTTCATCTACACTTAATTTTTCAGCTACTTGGCGTACTAATTCTCGTCTTATTATATCATCATTAATTGTTGTTAATTCGTGTGCAATTTCATTAGCAAGTTTTGATTGTTGTGTCGCGTCGGTAATGTCAAAAAGAGTGTTTTCGAAATGAAAAGTGATAAGATCTTTTGCATCTTTTAGACCTTTTTTAAAATCGTGAGCACCAAATTCCTTAACCCAACTATCTGGATCGCTTCCTTCAGGTACGATTACAATTTTTACATTTATACCTCCTCTCATTAGATTATAACCAGCTGCGATAGTAGCTTTACGACCGGCAATATCTCCATCATAGCAAAGATAAACTGTATCTGCTAACTTTCGTAATTGAGAAACCTGAGCAGAGGTAAGTGCTGTGCCAGAAGTAGCAACAACATTCTTTATTCCATTTTGATAGAGTTGCAGGAAATCCATATATCCTTCTACAACAATAAAAGACCGTTTTTCTCGAGCTTCAGATCGTGTTCGCGAAAGACCATATAATATTTCACGCTTATTATAAATTGGTGTCTCAGGTGAGTTAAGATATTTTGCGTCGTTTTCACCACTCATATCTCTTCCACCAAAGCCTACGATACGATCACCTCTATTTGAAATAGGAAACATTAAACGGTTTCGAAATCGATCAAAAATCCCTTTATCCGTTTTTGTAAAAAGGCCACACTTTTCAATTACATCTTGGGATATTTTCTTATTCCTTATGACACTCAGCAGATGATCCCATCCATCTCCAGCGTAGCCTATATCAAAGGATTCTATTGTATTAGAATCTAGTCCTCTTGATTGCAGGTATTTTAGAACCTTTTTTCCATGTGTGGAATCCAAATTGTTTTTAAAGAAAGAAACAGCTTGATTATGGACATCGTAAAGCTGACTAAAAAATTTGTCTGATCCTTCATCTCGATTAACATTTAGTTCAACACCATATCTTGCAGCGAGTGTTTTTAATGAATCTACAAAGCTAATTTTTTCATATTCCATTAGAAATGAAATTGAATTTCCTCCAGCTCCACAACCGAAACAGTGGTAAATTTGTTTGTCAGGTGCAACACTAAATGAAGGTGTCTTTTCAGGATGAAAAGGACAAAGGCCAAAATAATTTCTTCCACGTTGTCTTAATTCAACATAATCTGAAATAATATCTAATATTTCCGATGAATCTCTAATTTGATCAATTGTGTCTTGAGGAATCTGTTTCACAACTCATTAACTCTCTATTTTTTCTTTTACCCAGACTTTACCTTTTTCTATTGGTTCGTCAAGGTGATAAATATCTATGAGCCAATTACGGATTCCACTTGAATTATGATAGACATATGACTGAATCTTCATTGTAATCATATGTTCAGAGTTTGGAATAATATCAATAATCCAACATAGTAGAATTGCTACAACAGAAGCCTTTAATGAGCCTATAGCTATACCCATGATTCTATTAATTGATTTTACTCCTTTTGCAAGTAAGAACATTTGAACAAAGCGAGTTAACACTCTAGCAATAAAAAGTGTAGTAAAAAAAATAATGGAGAATGCAATAAAAATGATCAATCTCCAATCCAAAGGTAATTTTTCATAAATTATAGCTGCAAGAGAATAATAAAACTTAAATCCGGCAATTGATGAGACAATTAGGCCAATTAATCTTCCTGCTTCTTCTAGAAACCCTCGCTTATAGCCTATAATCCCAAAACTGATAAAAAGAAAAATAGCAACAAGATCAAAGGGGTGAATCAATCTGAAAGCCTTTTCTTTACTAACGACTGAACAACACTACCATCAGATTTTCCAGATGATATTTTCATAACCTTTGACATTACTTTTCCAATATCTTTGATTGATTCAGCCCCTGTCTCATTGATAATTGTATCAATTATTTCTTTTAAATCTTCTGTGGATAGTTCTTCCGGCAAATATTCTTTAATAATAGACAACTCATTTAGCTCAGCTTCAGCTAGTTCAATTCTATTTCCTTTAGTAAACATCTCAGCAGCTTCTTTTCTCTGCTTAGATGCTGTCTGGAGTATTTTTATTTCCTCTTCATCATTTAGTGGACCACCCTTTTCAATTGATTTATCTTTGAGTTTTGCAATAAGTGTCCGTAATGTGCGAACACGATCATTTTCACTGCATTTAAGAGCTATTTGCATCGCTGTTTGTAATTGGTTAATTAGAGCCATAAATAAACCTTAGTCAATTAAATGAAAAAATTGAAAATTATTAATAATGTTAATATTTTTTATATACATCAAGTTTTTTTGACAGAAAATGTTCCTTTTAGATAATCTTCTGAAAAAAGTTCTAATAAATCACCATTGGAAATCGGCCCAACACCACTGGGAGTACCAGTAAATAGCAAGTCACCTTTCTCAAAGATGATGATTTGAGATAATTTTGATATTAGAGTCGAAATATCAAAAACCATATCCGTTATATTTCCACGTTGAATCTCACGACCATTTTTACAAAGAAAAAAATCTTTTTTGATATTTTCCCAATTAATTTTTTCTGGTTCTGTAATTACTGCCGAACCTGGAAAAGATTTAGAATCAAACCATGGTAAACCTTTTTTTCTCATTTCATTTTGTCTTGGTCTATCAGTTAAATCTAAACCAAGACACCAATGTGAAATATAACTTTTAGCAGAATCTATAGATATATTAGATCCTCTATTACCTATAATAATGACAAGTTCAATCTCATGGTGAATTATTTTATCAGAAGAAATTTTAATTAGGTCACTTTTTGAAATACAAGATGATGCTTTTTGAAAAAACACTGGCTCTTTCGGGACTTTATTTCCGAGTTCTTTAGCATGGTCAGCAAAATTTTGTCCTACACAAAATATATTCAAGTTTTTCGCTCCTTCTTTCTTGCTGCCGGGAAAAGAATATTATTTAATATTAAACGATAACCTGGAGAATTTCTATGAAGAGAAAGATCAGTCGCTGGATCACCAACAAAATGTTGGTAATCCTCTGGATCGTGTCCTCCTAAAAAAGTAAATGTTCCAGCACCAAAGTTACCATGTATATATTTTACTTGTTCTTCACCTTCAACTTCCCCCATAATTACGACATGACTTTTTATCAGTGATCTTCTAAATCCAGTAGTCTGTCCCATAAAACCTTTAATGATTCCTAAATGATTTTGAGTGAGCATTGTAGGAATGGGGTCATATTTAGCTGAGAATTCAAAAAGTGAGAAATAGTCAGCTTCAGCACCTCTAGTTGTAGGCCTATTGCTAGGAGGTATATCAATATCAGAAAATTCATAAATAAATGGATCAGGAATTATTGTGAAATCTTCAAAAGCAAGAGTTTGGTTAAAATCTAATTTAGATTGTGCATTTGGATCAATTGGTGTTCCATCAATTAATGTTTCAGCAATATCTACATTATTAGATGCTAAAGCAATATCATAAGAATCTGTTGCTGAACACATTGCAAATAAAAAGCCTCCTCTTCCAACAAATTTCTTTATTTCCCATGCCACAGCTTTCTTTTCTTCGCTAACAGTATTGAAGCCTAATCTTTTAGCCATAGATTCAAACTGAATTTGTTGTTCAATATACCACGGTGCATTATGGAAATTTCTGTAAAATTTTCCATATTGACCTGTAAAATCCTCATGATGCAGGTGAAGCCAATCAAACTGATTTAGACTTCCATTAAAAACCCCATCATCCCAGAGTGTTTTATATTCTATTTCTGCATATTCAAGGGCCATAGTTACGGCATCATCCCAAGGTTGTTTGTTCGGTGGAGAATAAATTGCAATTTCAGGTTTTTTTTCTAAAAGAATTACTTCCATGTTTTTTAACTTGACTTCGCCATAAATGTCAATAACATCTTGATCAGTTAAAAGTTCAACAATAACACCACGAATTTTTGATTCTTTCACAATAGCAGGATATTCTTCAAACATAAAAGAACCTCCACGATAGTTCAAGAGCCATTCAACATTAATTTCCTGGCTTAGTACCCAGTAAGCAATTCCATAGGCCTTAAGATGATCTTTTTGTAAAATATCCATAGGAATTAGAATTTTATTGGCGGATAAACTAGATAGAATAAAAAAAAGTATTTGAAACAAGTATTTCAACTGAATTAACTATCTTTAGTGATCTCTCTAAGACGGTACCTTACTGGTTCAACCAGTAGGCTGGTTGGAAAGTCTTCTAATACTTTAAAATACCATCGGGCTGCTTCTTCTCTGTCATGTAAGAACCTATCATAAATTTCAGCTGTCATTACAACAGCTAAATCTCCTAATGAAGATATTTGAATAGAATTAAGTAATTCTATAGATTTTTTGTAATCGCCAAATTCCAAAGTTAACCCAGCTCTCCTAAACACAGCTTCATCAGCTATTGGGGCTTTTGGATAAGTTTCAGATATTGATCTAAAAAAAGAAGCAGCTTCGGATCGTTTTCCTTGTCTTAGTAGACTCTCTCCAATAATATATCCTTGGAATGCATCCTTTGAAATTTGATCTCCTTGAATATAATTCTCTTCGATAAATCCTTTTAACTCTAAAGCATCATTAAATAATTTGTCTTTCAAATCCAGTTCTGAAAGTAATTTATTTAATAAAGTAATTGATGTGTTTATATCACCATTCAATAAATGAATTTGACATAGCTTGAATTCTAGATTATGTCCAGACGAATCAAGATGATTTTCCTCTAATTTTTTTTCAATATGATTTATGGCTAAAGAATAGTCTCCTTTAGCCATAAATACGTCAGCAAGCCTGAGATTAGAATTAAGCTTTAATGTCTTTTCTTTTGAAGAACTTGCTGATTCAGAAAAAGAGGAGATTGCACCATCAAAATCACGTGTAATTTTATACTTTATTTCACCAAGTCTGTAGTGTGCTTTAGGAGGGAATGTTGTAGTAGGTAGAGTGGTCAAAATTGAATCATATAGTGAGAATGTTTCTTCTAGAGGTTTTAATTCTATTAACTCAACTTTTATTAAATTGTCTTCAAAGAAGATATTGTCTGGGAAATATGTAGCAATTGGACTCCATGTTATATTAGGGGTAATTTCTAGTTCATATGTCAATGCTAAACCAAACAGAGCTTCACCAATTGCACGAGTCTCTTTTTTGCTAGAAATTGAAAGTTGAGATTTATATAAAACCTCTAGTATATAGGTGTAGGCGTTAAGTGCTAATTTCAACTGATTCTCTTTTCTCAGGTTTTTAGCAAGAACTAGCCATTGATCTAAATCAGTCTCGTCCTTAATTCCAATTTCATTATACTGGTTAAAAGATTCTGAATAACGTTGGAATTTAAAAAGAAAATTACTGTATAAATATTTAATCACTTTATCATCATTTTTTGAGAGATTGTCTAATAATTTTTTTTCAATGATTTCGTAACTATCTTCTAAATCAGACATTCGAAGTATTTGAACAGTTGCATTTCTTATCAGTTTTGGATTTTGCTTTGCAAAGAGTAAGTACTGGTTAGTAGCATTGCCATAGTCAAAATTTCGTTTATAAATATTACCTAATTCTAGGCTTAAAAAAGCTGGGTCTGAGAAAGATTTTCGACCAGAAGAAACTAATTGCTCAAGCTCTTGTTCTAAATTGTGTTTGGAATACATTTGGATCAATACAAAATAAATTGAACGTGTTTCAACGAATTTCAATCGTAAAGATTGCCAATATTTTATTGCCCTCTCTTTTTCGTCATTAATTAAATATAGCTCTCCAAGTTCAACATGACTCTGAATATCATTTTTGAAAATCTCAATTCTATTTAAAAGTAAAGATTCTATTTTATCATATTTTTCCTGCTTTCGATATAATGATTTTATTTGGAGGAAAACACGAGTGTCCTTAGGATTTTTTTTTAGGATCTCTAGATATATAGTTTCAGCTTTTTCTATTTCTCCTATTCTTTCTAGTTGAATTGCGAGTCTAAATTGGTCTTTTGATTGATTTAATAAAGGAATATCAACGGGTATTTGAGTAGAAAGTGTATCAATTAAAATCAAAAATAAGTATTTATTTAAAACTTTCATCTTTTCCATTTTCTGGCAATTTATCAGATTCAGCCATTCTATTAAAGTAGCGCCTAATCATTAATAGATAATCTTGAGAATAACCTGCTTTTAATGCATTATTAAGTGATTCAATTGCTAGATTTCTACGTTGGCCTAGATTTGCTGGCAAACCTCCTGGTCCTTTATTATCGAAGTCTATTCCTTTGATTGCGATACGCCTTTCATCCATATCTTGATTTTTAAGGGACTTTTGGGAATCAAGCATTCGCGTGAGTATTCTCTCTTGCCTTTTTATAGTACGGCGATCAACTTTATTATTTTTCAAGTCATTAATTACTTCTTCCATTTCTTCGGCAATAATATCTAAACGCTCACCACTATGTTTAGAACCTCGCATTTCTTGAATAAGTGCTTCAATAGATTTTTTTAGTTGCGTTTGTTCAGCGATAAGTCTCTGCATTAGTTCTTTTTGTGAAGAAGCTGCCATCTGTCCTAGAGCAAGTTGTATACTTTGCGAATTAATTCCTTCTTGAGAATTTGCTATTTCACGCATTTTTTCTAAAAACTGTTCAAAACCCGAAGCTGAACCAGATGTTTTGATTTGTTCTATGGCAGAAATCATTGATATAGCTGCTTCATTCAATGACTCTACGGTTTTATCTTGCTCCCTAGCCGATTCTAATCCATTACGTTCTTCAAGTTTAATTAATGATTCATTCATGCCTATTGTAGCATTACCAATTGCTTTACCTATTTCAGGTGTTATTGAAAAGGTTTCTTTTGACAATATTATAAGGCTAGTAATCAACTGATTTAATTGATCTCTAAGTAATTGTTGACGAGAGGCCATTTGTCCAAGACGAGGACTGTTTCTTGGCAACTCTCGTGTTTCTCTTCTTAGTTGTTCCTGTTTTTTAGAAATAAATAAGCTGTTTTGAAGTATTTTTCTGATACGTTTTTCCATGTCATTTGATGTTTGATCCCTAAAATTCTTACTAATTTCTCCTACTTTATCATTTAATAACTCCAATTTATCTGATGCTAAAATTGCTGTTGATGAAGCCTGGCTATAATTTTCTTTTTTTAGGGATTTTTCAGTAGAACTCATTTCATTATTGATTGATTCAAATAGATTAGAATTTGCTAGAGCATCAAGTTCTTCAGAGGGCATTTTTGCATAGGGTTGTATAGCTGTAGATGTTTCTTCAATAAGTTGTTCTATACGTTGAAATTCTAAATTATTTCTTTCTTGCTTAAACAAAAGTTGCTGAATTTTTTCTGCAGGAATAAATCCAATATCATCAGCAATTTGCTTTTGTTGTTTAGAAAGTTTTGAAATACGAGCAGACAATTCATCAATTTTTTGCTCAGCACGAACACGTTGAAAAATTTCAATAAATCTATCTAATTCAGTCTCCATGGTTTCAGTATTTTTTTGGAGCTCATTTAATGCTTTTAAAAGTTGATCAGGTGACATTTCCTTCATTGAATTCTGTAGGTCAGCCATAGACTCTAAAAGGTCAGTTGAAACAAGATCATTTAGTAATTCATTTAAATCTTTGAACTTATTGATTAGATCATTAGAAAAAAGGTTATGTTTTTCAGCTTCTTTCATTATTTCATTAAAAGTTTCTTGGATTGCATCAATATCTTTAAGTCTATTTTTGACCGCATCTAGTGATTCCTGGACATCTTTTCTCTCTTCCCATTCGAGATCTTCAGTTTTTAGGAGTTTTAACTCTATATCTTCAATAGACTTATTTATTTGTTCAAATTCTCGAAGAGTATCTCTTAGATTATTGTCTAATAGTTGCTCATTTTCCTCCGTTCTTGCAAATAGATCTGCTAATGAAGGGAAATTTGCTTTGAATTCTTTTGATATAGATTTTTTAGGTCCAGATATTAGATCGTTATCATAAAGTTCAAAATGGAACTTTACTTCATCCTCTGGCATTAATTCTAACCCTGATAAATCCCAATTATAGAAAATATCTTGAGAAGCAATTTCTGTTGAAATATTTGGGATTGTAGTTATACTTACGCGATTTATAGAGCCAAGATAATCTGGGTGTTTGGTTTCGAAAACAATTTGAAGTGTTGAGAAGCCAAAATCATCTTCAATATGAAGTTCAATTGGAATTGAAAAGTCACTTCCTAGTTCTGTTACATTTGAAGGTTCTAGAACTTCGATTATAGGGAATTCATCTGGTATAGGAAAAACTTTATATTCAATGGAGTTAAGGTTTCCAATGTTTCGCTCGTCAAAGATGTGTGATGTAAAGAAAAACTCTTTTTCTATACCAAGGATACCACTCGCTTTATTCTCTTCAATTGTTAAATTTTCTTTAATTTCTTTGTCTTCAACATTAAAAGTTTTGAGGAAGCCGTTGGAAAGATTTTTGTCAGATAAAATTTCTATATCAATAGTTGACCCAATGAGTCCTCGAATTTCTGCTACATTCCCACCCTGTTCAATCTTTTCTAATTTAGAATATAATGGTGGATTAACAGTGATTGCAAAGTTTTCTATCTTTGGACGATCGATGACTTCTATTGAATGAACTGCTGAAGAAATTTCATCCCAACGTTCCCAAAAATTTTTAGCTTTAATGAAAGCTCTAAATTCTAGGTTTTGGAAAATTTTTCCTGTATTAAATTTAAAATAACCTTGTTCATTAGGTGTAAGCATATAAAAACTTTTATCATCAAGACTCTTGAACTCAAGCATTAAAGAGTCTTGGTCCTTACCCTCAATTGTAAAACTCAATGATGTTGAGTCACCTCCCATTATGGAAATATTACCGGTCAAATTATTAATTCGAAATGGGTGAGGTGGATTAAATATTGTCCGTGGATGAATCCAATGTCTTGCTGATTCTAAAAATTCAGGTAGGAAAGAAATAGAAATAATAAAAAATAATGAAAAGACTAAAATCGAAACTTTTCTCAATTCTATAGATCTAGAATTGTCTAATACGTCTTTAGGTGAAAGTTTTGCAAGTTTTGATTTAACTTCACTAATAAACTGTTTTGCTAAAGCTTTTGACCCAGTATTTTCCCTTTTGAGTGAATTTTCAAGTTCTAATGCATTTAAAACATCACCATGCCGATTAAATGCAACACGTCCTATTTCTTCTGCAGAAGATTCTGTCTTGTAACGTCCTATTTTTTGATGTTTAATTCTTATAATTGCAAAGATAATAAAAGTTGTAATCGCAATTAACAAAGCAAGACCGACAAACCATGTACCGTAGCGGACTTGAGGTGGAAGCCAAAAGATAGATTCAACTGAAAGTAAAATAAGAATAAAAAATATAAATAATGACATGCTAAACCAAAATAATAACGCAATATCATTAATGATTTTTTGAAAAAGAAATCGTCTTAATATATTTTTAATTTCCATTTATTGAATTAGAGAGAAAATCACAATATTTGCACCCATTTTCAAAGCTGACAGTCTTTTATCTTGAGAATTATTATGCACCGACTGATCTTCCCATCCATCACCAAGATCAGATTCATAACTATAAAATATAATCATTCGATCTTTTTCAAATAAGGCTAGGCCTTGAGGGGCTTTATTATCATGTTCATGTATTTTAGGTAATCCACCATTTATTTTGAAAAAAGAATAATAAATAGGATGATTAAATGGTAGCTCCACCCATTTTTTATTGGGAAAAACTCGTTTTATCTCACGTCTTAGAGATTTATCAAGACCATAATTATCATCTATATGTAAAAAACCTCCAGAGGTTAAATGTACTCTTAGATTCTCAATTTCTTTTTCATTAAGAAGTATGTTCCCATGTCCAGTTAAATATAAATATGGATATTTAAATATCTCATTATTCTCAAGAGATACTCTAGCTTCAATATTAGCAAGGTCTAGATAAGTATTAAGATTAATAAATTCTAAAAGATTTGGTAAAGAACTAGGATCACTATACCAATCACCACCTCCAGAATATTTTACACGACAAATAGTCGGTTCCAAAATAGTTTGCCCAGAAATAGAACTGTGCATTAAGGAATACATAATAATAGAAAAGATTGAACTTAAAAACTTCATTTTTTATTTATAGAACTTACAAATCTTAGCTGTTCCCAAAAGGTAAAAAAGACTATAAAAAAAAATGTATTTATCACTTTGATTTAGCTTATTTAAGCGTTTATTTTGAATAGATGTTAGCTAAGCCCCAAATTTTTAGTTCGCACAAGCTTTTAATAGCAGTAATTATCTTACTGCAATCTTTATCATTCTCTCAAGATGAAAAAAGAAATAAAAAAGAGGTAGAAGAGGTTGTTAATGAGAAGAAATCTATTCTTAAGGTGGATAGAAAACGTTTTAAATTAAATTTTCCTAAATCCTTTGAAGAGGTATTGAAATCGATTTTAGCAGGAGAAACAAAAGCAATTGAATCAATTTTTCGTCCCATGGAATTTCGTGAACCTATTGCAACAATTCCAGCTGAAGGCCGATTTGGAGTAGGTTTTTATGGTTGGAATGGGCTTAATTTTTTAAAAATTCATCCAAGATCAATTAGTTATTCGGAAGATGTTGAAGAAAAACTTCAGGAAATAAGTTTTTCCGGTAGAATGGGGTCTTTTCTTGAAATGGATGCTGGTCAGACTAACCTATCTTATGTTTTTTTTGGTAAAAGTTACGTTGATATATTGACGGGACTTGGTTTTAGATACTCATCAATATTTCCCTTTCCAAGGATGGAAATTAGTGATGATTTGGTTATTTCTGGCCCACCTAGTATCCCAGAATCATGGGGTATAGACAGAAAATTCTCTCCTTCTGTTTTAGAAATGAATCTTGTATCATCATATATAATGCAGTGGCATCCAAAATGGTTTTTTCATTTAAAATATTCTTATGGATTAAACTATGCTCGTTTTTATAAAGATGAAAGTTTGGATAGTTCTCCCTATGGTACTGGTACGTCATCATCATATTCACTAGGTCTAAAAATAATATCTGAATCTCCTACGGAAGCAAGATATGCTTGGGGTGTAGAATTAAGGCATATTTTTCATAACGTAAAAACAATCCAAGATCCTTTAGAATTAACACCTATCAAAGGTATGAAATTGCCTAATCTAGGCATCTTTTTTACGTTTAGTGCTTTTTATGGTGGACAAAAAACAGCTGGAGATGTGGGTAAAAAACTTTTTTTAGATAAAAATTATGTAGAAGCAAAATCTCAATTTCTTGAATTCATTAATTCTCATCCTAAACATGCTCGAATTCCAAGAGCAAAGAAACTTCTTGAAATTATTAATCAACGTATTCCATATCAGTTATATAATGAAGGAGAAAACTTCCAAAAAATTAATAAAATGGATTATGCAGCTGAAAAATATGTTGAAGCAATGAAAACAGCACAAGATACTTTGAAGGATCAATTAGAAAATAAGATAGATGATCTAGTAAAATATTATGTTGAAGAAGGAACTATATTTTTTGAAAAGAAGCAATATGACAAGTCTCTTGAGTTTCTGTCTAAAGCGGCCACTTTATCTGACAATGGAAAAAGAGCTCAGAAAAATTTGAAAGCAAAAATCCTTTTGCAACAAGGCAATAAGCTTGTCTCGGCTGGATTATTTTCTATGGCAATTAGAAAGTATGATGAAATTCCTGCTTTAGACTCTTCAATGGAAATAAGTGCGAAGAGAGCAAGCATGGAAGCTGCTGTAAGAATGGTAGGAGATTTTAATAGAGCAAAAGATATAAAAAGTCTACGTCTTGCTCTAAAATCATTAAAGCTTGCAAAGGAAATTTTTCAACCAGCCGATTTTAAATATGAAAATTATATTACTTTACTAGAGCAACAACTTCTAGCTAATGATTCTCTATTGATTCGAAATAAAATGAATGAATCACTTATGGAATCAAGAAAAGTTCTATCAGAAAGACACTTGCCTAAGGTAGAAACAGGTATGCTAGGATCAGAGGTTGAAGAAATTATTGGAATTCCTGATGAAATTATTAAAGAATCTAAAGATAATGGCAAGACATATGAGATGTGGATTTATTATTTGCCAAATAATAAAAAAAGACTTCTATATTTTGAAGAGTACATCCTTTTTAAGTTGGAGACAGGCTAGTTATCATAGCAAATGGGCATTGCGCCTGACAAAGGCGATCTCTTGAAAAATTACTTTAAGTACTCCTGTAGCTGGAACCGCAAAAAGCATACCTAGTGGACCTAAGATTGTACCCCCAATGATTAAGGCTATCATAACGAGCATTGGATGAAGTCCAACACTTTTTCCAACAAGGGTGGGAGTAATTAAATTTCCTTCTATTTGTTGGACCAAAATAAACATTAGTATTATATCAAAAATAAAAAATGGTGATGGAAGTACGCCAAAAAGCATATGGGCTACGGCTTGTTCATTTCCTAGATTATTCATGAAAGCAATCATGATTGCTGGAATCATCCCAACAAAAGGGCCAATTAATGGGATTAAATTTGCTAATCCGGCGATTATACCAATAAACACGATCAAAGTCAAATTTGCTCCAGCTAGATTTAGAATAATAAGGCCAATGACTGACATTAGAGCAACACTAGCAGCTGATAAAAATTGGCCACGAAGATAGCTTGAGACGGATTTTTCTATATTAAATATTAATCGTAAACCAACCTCAAAATATTTATTTGAGACATAACCGACTAGAGTTTTTCTAAAGCCATGATATTCTGCAAGCAGGATAATAGTGAAAATTAGGATCATGGCAACATTTAATACGAAACTTCCAACAGCACTAGCTAGTGAGGCTAAATTATCGATTACAGTATTAATAAACTTAGTCAAAGTAGAGGCAAAATCACCTCCAGAAGAGACCATTCCTGATGCAAAACCTGGAATTGCATCCATAAATCTTTCTCCAAGAGCCTTAAACTCAGATGTTAGCGTTGTTGGGTCAACTCTTGAAGAAAACTCTGTAGCTTGAGCTGATAACTGAGATATAAAGCTACCAATAAAAATTCCAATGCCGGCTAAGACACCTAGAGTAATTAACAATACGCTTATTCCTCTGCTATGTATTTTACGTTCTAAATTATCTACTGAAGAGAGAAGCACAGTAGTAAAAAGAAAAGCAAATACTAGCATTAAAATAACATTAGAAACAAAGGGCCAGATAAACCAGATGAAGATTGTACCTACAACCCCTAATAATAATCTGTAGATTAATTGGAAATAATCAGTCTGCTGATTCTTCATTAGAATCTGAACCCTTTTGTGCTTCAATGAGTAAGCGATTAGTACTCCTAAGTCTTTCGCCTAGCATACCACCGAGATTAAAAAGAATTTTATTGGCCATCTCAGGGTTTCTTTCTTGAAGCGATATTAAATCAGCTGTAAAAAATCCAATAAGATGCGAATCTTCAATAGCAATAGCATTAGCGGATCTTGGCTCATCATCAAACAGAGCAAGTTCTCCAAAAAAGTCTCCCTTTTTTAAATTAGCAAGAACATTCTCATCTCCAGTACGTGTTCCAATTGTGATTTTTATTTCCCCATTCATGATGATATACATTCCTTCACCTGGTGCTCGGTTCTTAAAAACAAAATCATCTAGGCTATAATTTCTGTGGTGAACTAATTTTTCAAGCTCATTGAACTCTCTATTGGTAAAGCCCTTAAATACAGGAACTTGTCTTAAAGTATAAACAGTATCGCTTTCTGCGCGATTCCATCCTCGGAAAAGATTAGGCCAAACTGCATTCTTCACTTTTATCCTCACGTGTAATAGTTTATTGCTTAATAATAGTAACTTATTGCACTTTTGGCAAGTAGTTTGAAGAATGGAAAATTTATTTCTCAAGCTTAATTTCTTTTGGATAAAAAGCATGAAAAATTCTTACATAATAATATTCTTTTTGATCTTATGTAGATTAGTTGCACAAACAGAAAAGATCGAAAGTGACATAAAATTTCATAATGAAGAATTAAATAAAATAAGAAGTGAGATAGCTCAATTTGAAAAGCGAATTAATGATAGCTCAAATCGTGAAAAGAGTGAAATAGAAAGACTTAATGAAATTGATGAGGAAATTTCACTTGTTAGGAATTTTATATTTCGCCTCCGTAAAGAAGAAAAAAGTAAAGAAAAGTTGATTTCTGAGGCAGAGAATATTATTTCTGAAAAAGAGTTAAAACACAATAATCTGCTAAATCGGTATGCAAAGCGAATAGTCAGCACTTATAAAAAAGGACGCCTATCTGATCTAGAGAAATTACTCGATTCTAAATCTTGGGAACAAGCGGTCTATAGAGCTAAGTATCTAGAAATTATTTCTAATTATGATAAGTCTTTATCATCTGAAATAAAATTAAATCTCAATGAAATAAATTATCAAAAGAAAGCTTTGCAGTTAGAACTAAATGAAATCAAAAAGATTGATAAAGAAAAAATTGCAAGGAAAAAGTGGTTAGAGCAACGAAGGAAAATACGTACTAAACAACTAGACAATCTAAAAAAAGATAGACAACAGATGATTGTAGCAATGGAGGAGAGAAAAAAAGCTGCTGGAGAAATGGAAAAGATTATTACTTCCCTTGAAAGAGAACGTGCTGTAAGGATTGCTGAGTTAGAAAGGAAAAGAAAAGAAATTGAAATGGTAGATTCAAAACCATTCAAAGAATTAAAAGGGAATTTACCTTGGCCAATTCAAGGAAAAGTTATATCTCAATTTGGTACCTTTCGTAATCCTAATTTGAAGACTCTTATAGAAAATACAGGTATAGATATTAGT
This sequence comes from Fidelibacterota bacterium, assembly GCA_002715465.1. Next base: position 21,408 of record PAYY01000001.1, read on the forward strand.
GCCAATATAGGGGGGGATGTTAAATCTATTTATGATGGTATTGTTACTACAATTACTTATATACGTGGCTATGGTAATACAATTATTATTGATCATGGTGATGGATTCTATTCCGTGTATACGCATGTTACAGATATTGAAGTTGAAGAAAATAGTTATGTTGAGGCACTTGAGATAATTGCAAAAGTTGGTGATTCTGGATCTTTGGATGGTGTAAAACTGCACTTTGAAATATGGGCAAATCGTGAAAAGGTTAATCCTCAACTATGGTTAAAAAAAAGGTGAAATATCCCAGAATTATAGGTCAAGAAACCGTCTGGGAAAAACTCCTTTCAATTTATAGAAGAGATAAAGTTGGGAACGCTTATCTTTTTCATGGTTCAGAAGGTATAGGAAAAGAGGCCATGGCAATACAATTTGCTTCTCTATTGAATTGTAATGAAGCTGATAGTATGCCTTGCCTCAGTTGTGATTCTTGCCTGAAATTCAATTCCCTCCAACATCCAAATCTCACAATAATTTCTCCTTTCCCAATAGAAAAAAAAATCACCAAAGAAGATTCAGCACTTAAAGCTCTTTCACCAAAAACTTTGGAATTATTTTCAAAATTAATGTTAAATAAAGGAAAGGATCCTTATGTAAAACTAAAACTCCCTCGAGCAAATAGTATTTTAATTAATTCAATTCGAGGACTTAAAAAGAAAATTTATCTAAAAAACATTGAATTAGGTCAAAAAATGATTCTAGTTTTTGAGGCTGAAAAATTAATGTCTCAAGAAGGAGCGTCTGGTAATGCACTGTTAAAAATACTTGAAGAGCCACCTGCCTCAACCACATTTATTTTAACTACTGAAAAACCAGAAAGGTTATCTGAGACAATTCGTTCACGATGCCAATCCATTTTTTTCCCGCCAATATCAGAGAAAGAAATGGATAATTATCTAAAGAACACATATCAATTGAATGAAGAAAAAGCTTTATTTATTGCACGTCTATCCCGAGGGAATATGATTTTAGCTAGACAACTTCTTGATTATGATATAGATGAAATAAAAGATGTTATTCAATCAATGATATCTTGGTTAGGATCAAAAAGTGAAAATGGCTGGCGGAAATTTCTTTCACATGTTGTAATAAATTATCGTTCAAATCCATCACATCTTTTTTTTCAATTTCAGCTTCTTAGTTTTTGGTTTAAGGATGCTTTTCTTTGTCAACAATCTTGCGATAATTATTATTATAATATGTCAATTATGGATAAAGACATAAAAGAATTCAATAGAATGTTTCCAAAAGCAGATTATGCAAAAATTATTGTTGCTATTGAAAAATGTGCTAATTCATTAAAGCAAAATTTTCAACTAAATTTAGTAGTAATGAATTTATTAATTGAAATTCACAATGGTTTAGGTGACCCTAGATGAGCAAATTTTATATATCGACACCAATTTATTATGTAAATGACAAACCTCATATTGGCCATGCTTATACAACAATATTAGCCGATGTATTATCGAGATATCATCGTGAAAGTGGAGATAATGTTTTTTTTCTAACTGGTTTAGATGAACACGGACAAAAGGTACAGCAAGCAGCTCAGGAAAAGAGCATAAGCCCTAAATCACATTGCGATGAAATGGCACCCCGGTATATTAATCTTTGGAAAGATCTTCATATTTCAAATGATGATTTTATAAGAACGACTGAAACAAGGCATATTAAAGTAGTTCAATCTATCCTGAATACAGTTTATAATAATAATGATATTTATGAAGATGAATATGAGGGATTTTATTCAATCTCAGAAGAGCGTTTTATAACTGAGAAAGAAGCAGACTCAGGAGACTTTAGAGATATCAAGAGGATCAAAGAGAAAAATTATTTTTTCAAAATGTCTAAGTATCAAGAAACTTTAATTGATCATATTAGTGAAAATTCTAGTTTCATTCAACCAGAACATAGAAAAAATGAAGTCCTTAGTTTTTTAAAACAACCACTTGGTGATTTATGTATTTCTCGGCCAAAGTCAAGGTTAAGTTGGGGAATCGAACTTCCTTTTGATAAAAAATATGTTACATATGTTTGGTTTGATGCTCTTATAAATTATGTTACCGCAACTGGCTATGGAACCGATGATAATTTGTATAAGAATTGGTGGCCTTGTAATTGTCACCTAATAGGCAAAGATATTTTGACCACACATGCGGTTTATTGGCCTACAATTTTGATGTCGGCAGGTATACCTCTTCCACAATCAATATTTGCTCATGGTTGGTGGTTGGCTGGCGAATCAAAAATGAGCAAATCAATTGGCAACGTAGTAAACCCTCTTGATCTTATAAAAGATTATGGAGTTGATTCTATTCGTTACTATCTAATTAGAGAGATGGTATTAGGTCAAGATGCAAGTTTCACTTTAGAATCTTTTGTTAAGCGCTATAATAGTGATCTGGCAAATGATCTTGGGAATTTGGTAGGAAGAATTACAACTTTGATAGACCGACACTTTGAAAGTTGTATTCCAGAAGGGCTTGCATTGGAACCAGCTGAACAAACTTTAATAAAAAATTCAGATAAACTGCATGAGGTAGTCTCGAAACATATATCATTGATGAGACTTAGTGAAGCGGTTGAAGAAATAATGCAATTTGTAAGATCAATTAATCGATATATGGAAAGATCCGAACCATGGAAACTGGTAAAGGACAATATTGATAAGGCTGGTTCCGTTCTTTTTGTTGCTACTTATTCACTAGTAAATGTTCTGAACTTACTTCATCCAATAATGCCAGTAAAAATAGAAAAAATCCTAAAAATGATAGGTCTTGATATGGTTAAAGGATCAAAACAAGTTACACCAGGACAGTTAATTGGAAAATTTGAGATTCCCTTTCCAAGAATTGAATTAGCAAAAAATAATAATTCTGAAATAGAAAAGGAGCATATTATGACTGATAGCAAAATAGAAATAAATGATTTTGCTAAATTAGATCTTAGAACTGCTGTTGTGAAATCTGCGGAAAAAATTGATGGAGCTGATAAGCTACTCAAGCTTGATTTGGAATTAGGAAATGAAGATCGTCAAATAGTAGCAGGAATTGCTGAGCATTATTCAATTGAAGATATCATTGGAAAGACAATTGTAATTATTGCCAATATGAAACCTGCTGTTATACGCGGAGTAGAATCGAATGGTATGTTGCTTGCTGCAAGTACTGATGATTCCGTAACAGTTTTAACAATAGATAATCCCGAAATTGGTTCTGGCATTAGAGTTTCTTAATATTTTCATTAGTGTCTTAGTCATTTGTTTATAGATACCCACGCTCACCTTTATTTTGATGATCTTAATGACCAGCTTGAATCAGTAGTAAATCGTGCAATAGAAGAATCTGTGAAATATATAATTTGCGTAGGGACGGATCTTAGTTCTTCAAAAGCCTCAATTGCTATTTCCGAAAAGTTTAAATGTGTTTATGCTACTGTTGGTATACATCCACATGACGCCAAAGATGCTCCATCTAATTTCTTAGATATTTTGGAAGAAATGATTTTGCACCCTAAAGTCGTAGGTTTAGGAGAAATGGGACTTGATTATTTCCGAAATCATTCATCTGTTAATGAACAGCGTAAAGTTTTTTCTTCACAACTGCTTTTAGCAAAAAGGCTTGATGTTCCAGCGGTAATTCACAACCGTAATGCAGATGAGGATTTACTTAATATTGTAGAAGAAATTAGTCCGACTAAAACTGTTATTCATTGTTTTTCAAGTGATGTTGCTATTGCTGAAAGAGCTATTATTGCTGGTTGTCATCTGTCTTTTACCGGGAATATTACTTTTGGCAATAATCATACAGAATCAGTATTAAGGGTTGTTCCAATTGAAAAAATAATGCTAGAAACAGATTGTCCATTTTTAGCTCCTGTTCCAAATCGAGGTAAAGTGAATGAGCCTTCCAATATTCCCCATATTGCGAAGAAAATTGCTGAGATTAAAGAAATTGAATTAGGAGATGTTGCTAATTTTACATCTACCACAGCCCAAAATTTTTTCGGACTTCCTTATTGATAGATAAGGCAAAAAAAAAGTGGGGTCAACATTTTCTCGCTGACACAAATTTACTTAGAAAAATTGTTAAACTAATTGATCCTTTAAAATCGGAGTCATTACTAGAAATTGGTCCTGGTGGTGGCGCATTAACAGAATTATTAGACCCTTATGTTAAAGATTTGATTGGTGTAGAAGTTGACAAAAAACTGTTCAAGAAATTGTATTCCCGGAATGATCTTCCAAATAGTTCTTTTTTATATGGGGATTTTTTGAAACTAGATTTATCAACATTAGTTTTTCAAACTAGTAATATTCGACTTGTTGGGAACCTTCCATATAATATATCATCCCAGATTATTTTCCATATCCTGGAAAAGGAGAACTTTTGGAAAGATTGTCATTTTATGGTTCAAAAAGAAGTAGGAGAAAGGATGGCAGCGTTACCTGGTTCAAAAACTTATGGAAGACTTTCTGTTAATATTCAAGCGGTAGCTAGCGTCAAAACAGTTTTGAAAGTTCCGGCAGAAGTTTTCGTGCCAAAACCAAATGTTGAATCAGTTCTGGTACAAATTAAACCATTATCTAATAATTTTTTAACTAAAGCTGAAAAAAATGCCTTAGATAAAATTACTCGTCTTGCTTTTGGTCAAAGACGTAAAATGCTTCGTAATTCACTCTCATCAATAAAAATCAACAACTCTATTCTTGATCTTTCCCAAAGGCCTGAAATGTTATCTATATCTGAATTTAGAATGCTTGCTAAGTGGGTTGCATTAAAAAAAAATAGTTAATGGTCCCTTTGAGGTTAGTATAATCTAGATTAAATTAGAAGCTTGCTAGGAAAATTATTAAAACAAAAATAGGTATTAAAACTAATGGCATCAGATGCAAATAGAAGTTTAAGTCGTTATCTAGAAGAAATCGGAAAATATGAGCCTCTAGCACCTTCAAGAGAAATTGAGTTGGCCCAGCGAGTGAAACAAGGTGATGCTATCGCTTTAAATGAGTTAACAGAGGCAAATCTTCGTTTTGTAGTTTCGGTTGCAAAAGATTATCAAGGTCAAGGTCTTCCTCTTACAGATCTCATTAATGAAGGGAATCTTGGTTTGATAAAAGCAGCGGAAAGATTTGATGAAACTAGGGGTTTTAAATTCATTTCCTATGCTGTCTGGTGGATTCGACAATCTATTTTGCAAGCTCTTGCTGAACATTCTAGAATTGTTCGATTACCGCTAAATAGGGTGGGTACAATTAGTAAGATAACTAAAGCCGCGGAAAATCTTGAATCGGAATATCAACGTCCCCCTAACGAAGAAGAAATTGGAAAACAATTGGAGATGCAGGGTGAAGAAGTAACAGATGCTATCCGTATTTCTCGGCGACATCATTCTCTTCATGCTCCTTTTAGGGATGGTGATAAAAACTCTTTAATGGATGTAATTGAAGATGAAAATCAAAGACCACCTGAGACAGGACTTATGGGCGAGTCATTAAAGGAGGAAATACGTCAATGCCTCGAATCTCTTAAGGATAGAGAAAAAGATGTTATAAAAATGTATTTTGGTATTGGACGCGATTATGCTTTGACTCTAAATGAGATTGGAGAAGAATTCAATCTTACTAGAGAACGTGTTAGACAAATTAAAGAAAAAGCTATTCGTAGGTTGCGTCATAAGTCGAGAAGTAAAAGTCTGCGAAATTATCTTGGTTAGTTTTAGGAAATACAATCAATGATTGAAGTGTCTTTAAAAAAAGGTGAGGAACTTGAAAGAGCCTTACGTCGATTTAAGAAAAAATATGAGAAAGCTGGAATTCTTCGAGAGGTTAGGAGGAAATCTTTCTATTTAAAGCCCAGTGCAGAAAAAAAACTCAGAAAATCTAAAGGTCGCAAATAGTATCTTTTTATATTATTTACCTTATTTATTTTTTATTCTAAATCCAGATTTGAATTATCGAATCTGGATTTTTTTTAATAATATTTATTAGTTTGATATTTTTCTAATTCTTTATAAATGAACAAAAAGATATTAATTGAATCTATTTCAGGAATAAGAGGGATAATTGATCAAGGCCTCACCGACTTTGCAATATATGATTACACGAATGCTTATCATAATTTTTGTCCAGAAGGAAAGATTGTTATTGGCCGAGATAGTCGACCTTCTGGAGCTTTTTATGTAAAAAAAATCACTCAGTTCTTAAATGATTTAGGAAGGACAGTTATTGATTGTGGAATTGTTCCGACACCAACTGTACAATTTATTGTAGAGGATAGTGATGCAATTGGTGGTATCGTTGTAACAGCTAGCCATAATCCTGCTGAATGGAACGGATTAAAGTTTTTAGCTTCTGATGGATGTTTTTTAAATGGGGAAGAATTTCATTCATTAATTAATCTTAAAGGAAAAGAAAGTAAAAAAATAAATAGTGTTGGTAATAAAATTAAGTCTGAGGATGCAATTGATCAGCATATTTTAAAGATTTGTAATCTTAAATGGATTGATATTGAAAAAATTAAGCGTAGGAAGTTCAGAGTTGCTATTGATACTGTTAATGGAGCAGCAGCTATTGCCTTACCCAAAATTTTATTAAAACTTGGATGTGAAATAGTTACCATTAATTGTGAAACATCAGGCCATTTTACAAGAGGGACTGAACCTTTGCCCGAAAATTTAATAGATCTGTGTAACCTTGTATTGGAATCAAAGAGTGATTTAGGTTTTGCTACTGATCCTGATGCTGACCGTCTAGCTGTAATAAATAATAAAGGAAAAGCTATTGGTGAAGAGTCTACTCTGGTGCTTGCAGTTGATAGTTTTCTCAGGAAAAATAAAGTTAAATCACCAATTGTGACAAATTTATCCACGACTTTAGCAGTAGAAAAAGTTTCCGAAAAATACGATGTTAAAGTTTTAAGATCAGCGGTTGGTGAGATTAATGTAGTTGAGATGATGAAAAAATATGGCTCTATAATTGGAGGTGAAGGAAATGGTGGGGTGATCTTAAAAGATGTACACTTAGGACGAGATTCTTTGGTTGCGGCTGTGTTAATTCTTAACCGACTTTCATTGACTAATTCTACTATAAGTGATATTATGCTAAATTTTCCGCACTTTGAAATTATTAAAGAAAAAATTTCGATTGATATATTAAAAGACGATTTATTTGATTTGATTTCATCATCGTTTAATAATGCCCAAATATGTCGGGATGATGGGTTAAAGCTATCTTGGGAGGATCGTTGGATACATATTAGAAAATCTAATACCGAACCTATTTTAAGAATATATGTTGAAGCTTCAACTTTAGAACAAGCTAAGAATCTTGTAAATATGGTAAAAACCATTGTTAGTGGATAATATATTATACTGAAGGTATTAAACTTAGTACTATAACATTTGAATTGATTTTTAGATAAAAATTTTTATTAAGGGCATCTTATTATTTAAGGGATAATAATTGATGAACAAGATCTATTCCTAATTTTTCAGAAAAAATGATATCACTCGATCTTAAAAAAGGTGATGAGTTTGAGCTCAATATTGAATCATTAGCCTTTGGAGGTAAGGGGGTTGGGCATTTTAATAACTATGTTATTTTTATCAAGGGGGGAATTCCTGGCCAACGTTTATTAGTTAGATTAACTAATCGTCGAGATAAATATGGTGAAGGGAAGATTCTATCTGTAATTAATGATTCTCAACATAGTGTAAACGCACCTTGCAAACATTTTCCAACTTGCGGTGGTTGTTCGTTTCAGCATTTAGCTTACAAAAGCCAAATAGATGAAAAAAGAAAGCAAGTTATAGATATCTTTAGACGAATTGGAAACATAGAAAATCCTAATATTCAAACTATAATTCCTGCTGATGAAATCTATCATTATAGGAATAAAATGGAATTCTCTTTTTCTAATCGGAGATGGATTCTGGAAAATGAGATGGGGAGTTTTAATAATAATGATGAGTTTGCGCTTGGTCTTCATATTCCTAAAAGATTCGATAAAATTTTAGATATAGATTTATGTGATATTCAAAAACCAATTGGAAATAAGATTCTTAAAATTGTACGTGATGTAGCAAAAAAAAATGGATTAGATCCTTATGATATTAAGAAACATTCTGGTTTCCTTAGGAATCTTATCATAAGAGTTGGTGAAAGAACTAATGAGGTAATGGTTAATATTGTAACTTCACGAGAAGATAAAAATAAACTAATTCCAATTATTGATAGAATAAAAGAAGTCGATCCTTCAATTAGTTCGATAGTGAATAATATTAATCGCAGAAAATCAGGTGTATCATATGGAGAATGGGAAATACTTCTTTATGGAAAACCTACAATAACTGATTGTATAGGAGATTTCAAATTTGAAATCTCCGCTAATTCTTTTTTTCAAACAAATACTAGTCAAGCTGAAAACCTTTATAAGGTTGCTAAGGATTTTATTGGTTTTAAAGGTAATGAGATTCTTTATGATTTTTATTGTGGGACAGGATCAACTTCCATATTCATGGCTAATAATGTTAAAAAAGTTTATGGTTTTGAAGCTGTTCATTCAGCCATTGAAGATGCTGAAAGAAATGCGGTGTCTAACTCAGTAACAAACTGCCATTTCTTTGAATCAAACCTTGATAAATTTTTTAGAGAATCTTCTATATTGTCAGAAATTGAACTCCCAGATATAGTATTAATCGATCCTCCTAGGCCAGGTATGCATCCAAAATTCGTAAAAGATCTTATAAAAATGGATCCCAAAAAAATTTTATATATTTCATGTAACCCTACTACTCAGGCTAGAGACATTACTTTACTAATAAACAAAGAATTTTCTCTTGTTAAGTTGGGTATGGTAGATATGTTTCCACATACTCCTCATATAGAGACAATATGTTTACTAGAGAAAAATTGAAATTATGTGTATTTTTCATTTCTTATTTTATTTCAAACTGAATAGGTAAATTATATTCATGCCACAATTTCTAAGGAACATTGTGAGGAGCCCATTCGCTCAAATTATTACAGGCCTTTTCCTAACCATGTTGTTTGGAGGATGGGCTATTGGTAAGTTAGAATTTAGTGATATAACTGATGGGAATAATCCTTTCTGGTGGGCAATTGTGACGATGACAACAGTTGGTTATGGAGATTTTTCTCCAGAAACACCTGAGGGTAGACTTATTGCAATTGTAATAATGTTTGCAGGTATTTCACTTACAGCTCTTCTTACAGCTACAGTATCATCAATTTTTGTTGCAAAAAGGATTAGGGAGGATAAAGGTTTGGAATCATTGAATATATCAGAACATATTTTACTTTGTGGATGGAACAGAATGGTAGAAAGTCTAATCGATTCTCTACAATCCATGAATGATTCAAATAAACTAAATATTGTATTGATTAATAATGAAAACGAAGATACAATTTCAGCAATTCGAAATAAATATAGTGATATCAAATTCCGATTTGTTAAAGGTGATTTTACCCGGGAAACAATTTTAGAGAAGGCAAATCTTTCCCTTGCAAAAACAGCAATAATTATTCCAAGTGACAACTTAGAGGCTGGTGGACATCCAGATGAAAAGACAATTTTTGCTACTTTAACAATCAAAACAATGGCACCTAGTATTAAAGTGATAGCTTATATCACACAACGAGAAAATCTTACTCATATTAGGCGTGCAAAAGCTGATGAAGTAATTATGAGTGATGATATTGGTGCATATATGGTTGCTTCCCATGTTATTGATCCTGGAGTTCCGCAAACAGTGCAATCATTAATGAATGCACATCACCAAGCCTCTCTTAAGCGGGTAGTGATTCCTGAAGAATATGTTGGAAAATCATATAATGATCTTTTTCATTTTTACCATTCTAAAGGATGGGTTTTAATCAGTGTTTTTTCTGAGGAGGAACAAATAGGAATTGGTGAGATTCTTTCCTCAGATTCATCAGCATTGGATGCTTTTATTGAGAGGAAACTTAAGGAAGCTGGCCACTCACTAGGGGAAGAAAGCAAAACGGAAGTGGTTATAAATCCTAAGGAAAATTATATTATTAAAGACAATGAGAAAGCTATAGTTATTCAATAGGTGTATTATGAATGATATCGAAAAATATATTAATTATCGAATGTTTAATAATCTTGATAAAAAACAAATAAGTCGTTTTGAAAATGTAATCGAACATAGAACATTTGTTTCTGGAGAGATAATTTTTTCTGAGGGAGAAATAGGTGACTCGCTTTATCTTTTAATGGATGGAGAGGTTGAAATAAACCAAGCACTTACTCTTCAATTGAGTAAAAATGATTATGACACAAGGGAGAAATCTATTGTTAATTTATCTAGCGAAATTTACCCTGTATTTGGAGAAATGTCATTACTAGGTACAGATGATAAAAGAACCGCGACAGTTAAGGCAATTTCTAATTGTAAAATGGGAATTATAATGAAACAAGATCTTTTCCAGATATGTGAGTCAAATCCTGAAATTGGTTTTATTATTATGAAGAACGTTGCTTCAATTGTAACTGATAACTTAATAAATGCGAATACAAACGTTCTTAAGTTAACTACAGCATTTAGTTTAATACTCGAAAAATAGGTGCTCTTTTAAGTTGTCTTCTAACGACACTATATCAAAAGTCTACAAACCTAATCATGTTGAGAGGAGATGGTACAATCATTGGGTTAAGATGAACTATTTTCATGCAGAGGTTAATCCTAATCGTAAGCCATACACTATAATTATCCCGCCACCAAATGTGACAGGAAGTTTGACAATTGGTCACGTTTTAAATAATACTATTCAGGATATTTTAATAAGACGAGCCAGAATGAAAGGGTTCGAGGTATGCTGGGTACCTGGAACAGATCATGCTTCCATAGCAACAGAAACAAAAGTCACCAATATGTTAACAGAAAATGGATTAGATAAAAATGCCATGGGTCGTGAAGAATTTCTTGAACATGCTTGGAAATGGAAGAGTGAATATGGGTCACTTATTATTAAACAGTTAAAAAAGTTAGGATGCTCTTGTGATTGGGAAAGGGAGCGTTTCACTATGGATGATGCTTATTATAAAAGCGTAATTTCAGCTTTTATTCGACTCTACAATAAAGGACTGATTTACCGTGGAAAGCGCTTGGTCAATTGGTGTCCAGCAACTAAATCAGCTATTTCTGATGAAGAGGTTATTTACAAAGAAACTAATGCAAAATTGTGGTACTTAAAATATCCTATTTTTGAACAAGATGGATTTTTAACTGTAGCTACAACTCGACCTGAGACAATTTTGGGCGATACAGCGGTTGCAGTTAATCCAAAAGATAAACGATTTAAAAAGCTGGTAGGGAAATCAGTCAAACTACCTTTAACAGATAGGATAATTCCTATTATAGCTGATGATTTTGTTGATCCTGAGTTTGGCACTGGATGTGTTAAAGTAACTCCCGCGCATGATCCCAATGATTTTCAATTAGGACAAAATCATAATCTTGAATTCGTTAATATTTTTAATCCTGATGGAACACTTAATAATAAGGTCCCAAGTGAATATATAGGTTTGGATAGATTTGATGCTCGAGAAAAAATGATTGTTAGTCTAGATAGCTTAGGACTTTTTGAAAAGTCAGAAGATTACATTACAAGTATTGGATTTTCAGAGAGAGGGGGTGTTCCAGTAGAGCCCTACCTTTCTGAGCAATGGTTTATGTCAATGAAAGAACTTTCTAAGCCAGCTTTAGATGCTGTAAGAAACGGAGAAATTAAATTTTTCCCATCCCATTGGAAAAAAACTTATGAACATTGGATGACCAATATTCAAGACTGGTGCATAAGTCGACAATTATGGTGGGGACATAGGATTCCAGTTTGGTATTGTTATGGAAAGAACAAAGGGGACGAGACACAAAGATGTCAAGAGATAATAATTTCTGAAAATTGTCCAGATGTTTGTCCTAACTGCGGTTCAAATGAATTAGTTCAAGATCCTGATGTACTTGATACTTGGTCTAGTTCATGGCTATGGCCAATTGGTGTTCATAATTGGCCAGATGAAAGTGAAGATTTAGATTTTTTCCATCCAACCGATGACTTAGTAACAGGACCAGATATCATTTTCTTTTGGGTAGCACGTATGGTGATGGCAAGTATTGAGTTTAAAGGTGAAATACCTTTTAAAAATGTTTATTTTACAGGAATGGTTCGGGATTTGAAGGGTCAAAAAATGAGTAAATCCCTAGGTAATTCACCAGATCCATTAGTTCTAATAGATCAATTCGGAGCCGATGCATTAAGATTCGGTATAATGCTAATTGCTCCACAAGGGCAAGATATCCTCTTCTCAGAAGAACGTGTAGAGGTGGGTAGAAACTTTATGAATAAAATATGGAATGTTTCGCGTTTTTTAAGACTCGCTGGAGAAAAAATTGAAGTTCAGCACATCTCAAATTTTGAAAGAGATGCCTTAAATCTTTCTGACAAATGGATTGTAAGTACCCTTAATCGTACTATAATTGAAGTGAATAGAAGTTTTGAAAAATATAGGTTCAATGAGGCGGCAAAAAAGATTTATGATTTTACTTGGTCTGATTTTTGTGATTGGTATGTTGAATCAATTAAGTCACGACTTAATAGTGAACATAAGGATGAAAGACTTCTTGCATATAGTATTGCAAATTATATTATTGAAAATATTTTAAAATTGCTTCATCCTTTTGCTCCATTTGTTACAGAAGAGCTTTGGCATAGATTAAACAATGAACGAAAAAATGATATAATTGTAGAAAGTTGGCCCAAGGGCCAAGAGGACTTAATTGAAACTATTGCTGAGGAAAACTTTAAGGAAATTCAAGAAATAATAACAAGTGTAAGGATTGTAAGGTCTGAGATGAATATTCCGCCAGGAATCCATATGAATCTTTATATACGCTGTGAAAATCCTAATAAATTAATACCAAACACTCAAATAATTTGCGACCTAGCAAAACTTGATAATTTGGTCATTAACGTTGATATCGAAAGACCACAACAATCTGCGACAGTAGTATTAGGTCAAAAAGAACTATTTATACCTTTAGGTGATCTTATTGATATTGACGAAGAGAAAAAACGTCTTGCAGAAAAAATCGAATCGTTTGATGGTAAACTCAGATTAATTGAAAAAAAATTAAACAACTCTAATTTTATTGAGCGAGCTCCCAAAGAAGTAGTTGACAGAGAACGAAAAAAGTTTAGTGATATGAAAGAAAAACGTGCTAAACTGGAAAACAATATTAGTTTCTTTAAATGAATAAATTATCCATTTTTATATTTCTTGTTTCAGCAGTTTTTTGCCAATCTCAAAAAGCTGTTATTACACTTTATAATGACGGTTATGGGCTAATACGTCAGCCGGTAACTTTCCAAGTTCAAACTGGTACAAATAATTTATCTTATCCTGATCTTCCAGTTAAAATAGAACCGGGATCAGTCTTTCTTTCAATTTCTAAAGGGACTATTCTTCGTCAAAAATATAACAATAATGTTTATGACTCTTTTTCTTTCCTAAATAATAGCCTTGGAGAGGATATAATACTTAAGATGAAAGGGTCGAAATCAGTTAAGGGTAGACTTATTGATGTGAATAATCGTTGGTTATCGTTAAAATCAAAAAATCACATACATATTCTAAATATGAATGAAGTAATTGAAATTACTATTGGCAATAAAGTTAGTAATATTGAAGTAACACCATCAATGGAATGGGAAATTAACTCACAATTAAATACTACAATAAATGGAGAAATTGTTTATATATCTGACGGCTTCGATTGGAATGCAAATTATAGACTAATTATTTCTTCAGATGAAAAGCAAGCAACATTAGTTACTCAAGCTGAAATTTCTAATAATACAAATCAAAATTTTTTAGGAGCTTCTCTACAGTTAATTGAAGGTAATCTAAGGCGGAAACGAAATAATAGTCTACAACCACGTTTAGCACTTCAGACTGAAGGTGCAAAAAAGAAAAATATTTTCAATCTTGAATCGTCAGGTGATTTTGTCCTTTATACACTTGCGGAATCTTTAACTTTGCCGAAAAGTGAGTTCGTAACAGTATCTCTCTATCCAGATATTGAAGTAAAACTGGATAGAACGTATGTTTTTGAAAATGAGGAAAAAATAAAAAGTGAAGAACCTCTTAGTATAGAAATTTCATTTAGAAATAGTGAGAAAAATATGAATATTCCTCTTCCTGCTGGTAGATTACAGATTTATCAAAGAACAGAAAATGAAGGTATGATTTTTGCAGGAGAGGATTTCCTTCCTCAAACAGCTAGTGGTGAAGATGTTACTGTTGTAGCGGGTCGAGCTTTCAATGTTATAGGTAGACGAACAGTGATAAACTATGACAGAAAGAAAAAGAGTGAAGAAGCTACAATACTACTTGAGTTGAATAATAAAAGGAAGGATAGTATAAATATACGTCTTGTAGAACATATTTTTGGTGATTGGGTAATAAAAGACCCTTCTCATGATTATCGAAAAATGGATTCTGAAACAATCCAATTTGATATAAAAATAAAAGGCTCATCATCAGAAAATGTTACCTATACATATAGGAAAGAATGGCAATAGTTTGAAATAATTCAATTATTTTATTTAAGCAAATATTTCCTCAATAAGAAAGAAACTGGGGAAGGGAAATATGATTTATAACCAAACTTTGAATTCTAAAACTCCGGTCCAATATATAAAGGGTATTGGTCCAAAACGGGCTTTAGTTTTAAATAAAATTGGTATAGAAACAGCTATTGATCTTCTTTATTTTTTTCCAAGAAGACACTTAGACCGTACATCAATTACTCCAATAAAGAAAATAATTAGAGGAAAAAAAGTTACTATAGTTGCTACTGTTGAGGCTAGTGGACTAGTACAAGCTCGAAGAAGAAAATATTTTCAGTTGATAGTAAATGATGGAAGCGCTTTTCTAAAATGTATATGGTTTAATAATCCTAAATACGTTGAAAATCTTTTTTCTATTGGTAATAAAGTGGCATTTCATGGAAAAGTTGAATTTTACAATGGTTATCAATTAATTCACCCAGAATATGATATTTTGAGCGATGCGGAATCTGAACCACTTAACACTGGTGGAGTTATACCAATATACTCCTCTAATGAAGAGTTAAAAAAAATAGGTCTCGATTCAAGAGGATTTAGAAGGATCATTAAGTATTGTTTAGATAATTTTGATTTTGATAACGAGGAATTCCTTTCCGATAGGATAATTGAAAATTATAAATTGATTTCTTTAGAGAGAGCTTTAAAGTTTATTCATTTTTCTCAAGAAATAGATCAGTTGTCAAAGGCAAAATATCGTCTCAAATTTGATGAACATTTTTTTCTACAGCTACTGATAGCGCTTCGAAAATTAATTAATTCAAAAAGACATGGAAAAGTAATCCCCAATAATGGTGCTTATGTTAAAAGAATATTTAATTCAATTAGTTTTGACTTAACAGGAGCACAGAAGAAAGCACTTTCTGAAATCCATTCTGATATGGCTTCACGAAAGGTGATGAACCGTCTCGTTCAAGGAGATGTAGGTTCTGGTAAAACGATTGTTGCCATATTAGCTTCAGCTATTGTGGCTGGAAATAATTTTCAGGTTGCTGTAATGGTACCAACAGAAATTTTAGCTTACCAACATTATAGTGTTTTTAAAAGTTATTTTGATAAAGTGCGAGTTCCTGTAGGTCTTCTTGTTGGGAAACAGAATTTGTCAGAGAGGAAAAATCTTCTTTCTGGAATAGAGGATGGTAAAATAAGAATTGTCATAGGTACCCATGCAATAATCCAGAAAGAAATTAAGTTTCAGGATCTTGGATTAATTATCATAGATGAACAGCAGCGATTTGGGGTTATTCAGCGAGGGAATCTTGTAGATAAAGGATTGGATCCTCATGTACTTTCAATGACAGCAACACCTATTCCTCGTACTCTAGCTAATACATTTTATGGAGATATGGACCTTTCCTTAATTAATGAGATGCCAAAACATCGCAAACCAGTTACTACTAAGGTAGTAAACCAGAAAAGTTTAGAGAAAGTCTATGGCTTTATGGAGTCAGAACTTGAAAAAGGTCGCCAATGTATTGTTATTTATCCGCTTATTGATGATTCTGAAAAATTAGATCTTGAAACAGCTATTAATGGGTTCGAAGTGCTTAAGAGGCGTTTCCTAGATTATTCTGTGGAACTCGTTCATGGCAGAATGAAACGTGAGGAAAAAGATAAAATTATGTCGAACTTTTCCACTAACAAGATAAAGTTATTAGTTTCGACAACGGTTATTGAGGTTGGTATTGATGTTCCCAATGCAACAGTAATGCTTATTGAGAATGCTGAACGATTTGGTTTGACTCAACTGCACCAACTAAGAGGAAGAATTGGAAGAGGTTCAGAAAAAGGTTACTGTATATTGATCCATAGAAAGATAACAGAGAATTCAAAAAAACGTCTTAGTATCATGGAACGTACTAAAGACGGGTTTGAAATTTCAGATGAAGACCTAAAGCTAAGGGGTCCAGGTGAATTTTATGGAACTCGACAACATGGTTATCCTATTTGGAAAATAGCAGATATTGTTAATGATGGAAAAATCATTCGCGATGCTCAAAAAGCAGCATCAAATATTATCGATGATGATAATAATCTGATTAAAATTTCAAATGAAAAAATTAGAAAAAGATTTTTCCAAGAATATCAGGAAATGCTTAATATGGTTAACATAACGTGATTATTTTATGAAGAGTATTACCCATTGTTCACTTTGTGGAGATAGGAATTTAACGATTGTCCTTAAAGCGAAGGACTGGCTTGTAACCAAGGAAATTTTTGATATATTTGAATGTTCTAGATGTAAATCACGCCATACTTCTCCAATTCCTGATGAACAAGAAATTAGCAGATATTACAATTCCGAGGAATATCGGCCACATAATTTGAAAAGTCAAAAAATTTCTGATTTCATTTATCGTACTATTCGTGGAATAATGATTGAAAAAAAAAGAAAGTGGATTCGAGATTTTAGTGGTCTGAAAAGAGGACGCCTACTTGATGTTGGATCTGGAACAGGCGAATTTGCTGCATCAATGAGAAACAACGGTTGGGAAGTATGCTGTGTTGAGTCTTCCAAACATATACGATCTATCGCAAAAGAAAACTATAGTTTAGATGTAATCTCACCAGATGTATGGTCTGAAAAGAAAAAAGGTTTTTTTGACGTAATTACATTTTGGCACACCTTAGAGCATGTTCATGATCCTAAATTGTATATTGAAATGGCAAGGTCACAATTAAGTAAAAAAGGGACTATATTCATTGGTGTACCAAATTTTTTATCTTATGATGGAAATTTTTATGCTGAAAATTGGGCTGCCTATGATGTACCTCGCCATTTAACTCACTTTTCACCTTCATTCATGGATAAATTTTTTGATGTTTTAAATCTTAAATTATTAGAGGTTATTGGTTTGCCATTTGATTCATACTATGTTTCAATGTTAAGTGCAAAAAATCTTGGCGGAAATTTTATTAGTGGTCTATGGACAGGTTTTATATCAAATAAAAAAGCTAAGGCTGAAACAAAACTTTTCAGTTCCTTAATTTATGTGGTTAAACCAAAGTAAAATAATTGACTATTTCTATATAAATTAGTTATCTGAAAGGTATTAAAGTATTATGTCTGAAGTTGAAAGTAAAAAAGATGAACTTTTGTTAATAAATGTTGTTACCATGTTTTCTCAACAAGCATGGATGGCGATGGGTAAGTTAAAAAATCCTGTTACTGATAAAACTGAACGAAATCTTCAGGAAGCAAGTTTCTATATTGATATAATCGATTTAATGAATAGGAAGATGTCAGGTAATCTTTCTGGTGATGAGCAAAAGTTTTTGGATTCGAGTCTAAGCGGACTAAAGATAAACTATTTGGAAGAGTCAAATAAACCTGATAGTAAATCAGATTTAAAAGAAGATAGTTCAACTATTTCTAAGAATAAAGATGAAGAAATTGATGAAAAATCCAAAGATTTAGAACAAAAAAATGAAGAAATATCTAACAAAACGGATAAAAAAGAGATCAATAATTCTAAATGAAAGCGAATAAATTAAATAAGATATTAGCTTTAGCTGTTCTTTGCCTAACCTTCTTAGTCTATTATAATACTATGGCCGAAACAGTTTCTTACTGGGATTGTGGTGAATTTATTGCAACATCATACATATTAGGTGTTCCACATCCACCAGGCAGTCCACTTTTCCTTATTTTAGGGCGAATGTTTTCAATGTTGCCAATAGGTGAAGATATTGCTTTTCGAGTTAATCTTCTCTCCCCAATTGCTAGTGCTTTTTCGGTAATGTTTCTTTACCTTATTATTGTCCAATTAGTAACTCTTTTCCGAGGGAAACCTCTTAATAGACGGGATCAACTTATAACATATGGTTCCGCTATTATTGGCTCTTTGATATTTGCATTTACAGATAGCCATTGGTTTAATGCAGTTGAAGCTGAAGTATATGCAATGAGTACACTTACCACGGCTGTAGTAACTTGGCTTATATTACATTGGCTGGAATATTCAGAAAGCTCAGGAAATGAACGCTATATTCTTATTATTAGCTATATTCTTGGACTCGCAACTGGAATTCACCTTCTCAACCTTTTAGCATTACCATTTATGGGAATGATTATTTATTTCAAAAAAACGAATTTTTCATGGGGTTCATTTAGTATTATGAGTGCTACAACTGGAGCAATATTCATTATAATCTATTTAGGAATTATTAAAGGATTTCCTCAGATTGCTGCAAAAATTGGACTTACTGGATTAGCTCTAGTTGTATTATTTATTTTTTGTTTTGCAATTTATGCTATTGTTAATAAAAAGAAATTAGTGTCACTAATATTATCTTCAACAATATTAGTTATTATCGGTTATTCTACTTATGGCATTCTTTTTATTCGCTCAACTCAAGATCCCGCTATTGATGAAAATGATCCTGAAACTGTAGAGCGTGCAATTAAATATCTTGAAAGAGAACAGTATGGTTCAATATTTACATTGCCACGAAAATATAAAAAGGAACAAGTTGGTTCATATCCTCATAAAATAAGTATTGTTGGTAGGCCAGGCACGAATGGAACTTTTTCAAGTTCTCAAAAATTTAAATATATGTTTCATGATTTAGGTACTCAACTAGACTTTTTGTGGAATTATCAGATTAAACGAATGTATTTTCGATACTTTCTATGGCAATTTGCTGGACGAGGGCCTGCAGGAGAAACTTGGGTGTCTGATTTTGGTGCTCTTCAAAATAGAGGCGAAGATGGTGTAGATTGGAGCCAGTTTGTTTTTCCTCTACCTTTTTTGTTGGGAATTTATGGTATGGTTTATCATTTCAAACGTGATCCAGAGCGAGCATGGTCTATAATGGCTTTATTTTTTATGACAGGTTTAGCAATTATATTTTATCTTAATCAGGATAAGTTCCAGCCCAGAGAGCGTGATTATTCATACGTAGGTAGTTTTTTTGCATATTCAATTTGGATTGGTATCGCCATTTCTGCTTTTCTTGATAAACTAGTAAAATTTTCTCGAAAACAAAAATTTAGACCATTTATTACTGTAAGTGGCTTTGCCTTGTTATTAATTATACCTGGAATTATGCTCTCATCAAATTATCATGTTCATGATAGATCAGGCAATTATGTAGCTTGGGATTATTCTTACAATATTTTACAAACATGTGAACCGAATGGAATAATATTTACTAATGGTGATAACGATACTTTTCCTCTCTGGTACCTACAGGAAGTTGAAGGTATTCGAAAAGATGTTATGGTAGTTAACCTTAGTCTTCTCAATACAGATTGGTATATAAAACAAATGCGTGACGCTCGTTCTGGTGATTATAATCTTATAAGCTTTCATAATGGGCAGATAGAAGGAAAAGATCCCATTGGGAAAAACCCTACTGATGGGAAGCCATTATTTCTTAGAGTTGATAGATGGAAAGATACTCCTATTTCTATTCCTGTGATTGGAGATTCAAAAAATACGGAAGGAAAAATTACGTGGAATTTAAAACCTACCTTAGGTGCAGGTGGAATTCGTGTTCAAGATCTTATGGTTTTACATATAATTCGAGAGTCTAATTGGAAATTCCCGATTTACTTTGCTGTTACAGTTTCACCAAGTAATCGTCTTGGATTAGAAAAGTATTTGCAGATGGAGGGATTAGCTTTCAGATTAAGATCTCATCCTGTTCCATCTGTAAATTATGAAAAGCTTTCTGAGAATTTAATGAATGTAGTTGATGGTAATAATTGGGAAACTGATTATTCACCAGGATATATGTACCGAAATCTTAATAATCCCGATGTTTATCTAAATCCTAACATCCGAAAACTTCTTCAAAATTATCGATCAGCTTTTCTTCAACTTAGTATGGATCGGTTTCGAAAATTAAATGCGAAACAACAACTAAACGTTAATCCAATAATAGATCTTGATAGCCTTAATATTGAGGCTTTAAAACCACTTAATATTATGTCGGAATTAATGCCTGAAGATATTTTACCAATTACTAGTAAAGAGATGACTTTGCAAATGGGTCAGATTTATCATGATGCAGGAGATATTGAAAGAGGAAAAACAATTTTTAGAAAATTTCATAATTCTACTCGACCTGATATTGTTGGATTTTTGCTCAACATATATAAGCAGAATGGATATATTGATGAATCAATAGACATTTTAGAGAATTGGACGGATACATTTCCGGCGGATACTAATGCTATGGCTCTGTTAAAACGCTATCTTTCTGAGGTTAAATCTCCTGACTCCTGATTTAATTGAATCCCCTCTAGTTTCCATAATTATACCACATTATAACGGGCTTGAGACGCTATCTGAATGTCTTGATTCTGTAAATACATCAACTTATTTAAATAGAGAAATAATTGTTGTAGATAATGCATCACAAGATGGTAGTTCCGAATGGGTTCAAGAGAATCATCCTCATGTAGTACTTTTAAAGAACAAATTAAATGAAGGTTATGCAGGAGGCTGTAATAGAGGGTCAGAATTGGCAAACGGTGAATTTTTACTCTTTTTAAATAATGATACAACTCATGATAAAGATTGGATTGAACCTCTTGTAAATGAATTACTTTGTGATTCTAATACTGCAGCTGTCCAACCAAAGATACTTAATTATTTTAACAGAAAACTTTTTGATTATGCTGGGGGATGTGGTGGTGCAATAGATGTATTGGTTTTCCCTTTTACTAGAGGTCGGTTATTTCACTATCAGGAAATTGATTCAAAACAATATGATAATGAAAAAGACATCTTTTGGGCTTCAGGCACAGCATTTTTAGTTAGGAAAAAAGACTTTGAAAAAGCTGGGAAATTCGATGAAACTTTTTTTGCTCATCAAGAAGAAATTGACTTACAATGGAAATTTCATCTTATGGGCCGAAATATAAAGGTAGCTCCTGAGTCAATTGTTTATCATAAAAATGCTGTTACTTTGCCAGCTCAATCAATACAAAAACAATATTTAAATCATAGAAATTCTATTCTGATGCTTATTACAAATTTTTCTTTTCCAATGGTAGTATATCTTTTTCCGATAAGATTAGCTCTAGAATTTATTGCAATATTATATGCACTTTTTCTCTTTGACTTCAAGCATGCTGTGGGTATTCTTAAATCTTTAATTTGGATATTGTTCCATCCTAAAATTATATATCTTCGCCGTCAACATATAAAAAAACTAAGGAATGTAGAGGATAGAAATATTTTATCCCGTATGCATAAAGGAAGCATAGTATTGGATTATTTTATTTTTCGAAAAAAGAATTATCGAGATTTATTCCCAAGACCAAGTTGATATTTAGCTTTATTATCAGGATCTAGTTCTGAAAGTCTCTTTAAAACCCTCAATTTTGAAGGAATTTCATCTGGCATTCGACTTAATTCTTCAGCATGTCCAGTTAGAAAAATAATTGAATAATGTTCTCTAGGATATTTGGAAAAAGTTACTTCAAAATTTTTCAGCATTTCTTTTAATGCTACATCAGCATCTTCCAGATTATTTTCCTCAATAAGAACCATAGCATCATAAAAATAAAATTTGGCAAGTCGAGTTTCTCGATATTTTGTCAGAAGGTCTACCATCTCCATTCGGTCTCTCCAACCAAGTCGATACTGTGAAGAAATACCTCGTAGTGCTATTTCTCTTGCTTTTTCATAAAAGCGAGTTCCAGCAAAATGATCATAGGTGTCAGCTTCTGCGGCTAATGCTAAGTATGCGAAAAACTCTAATGCACTCGATAATGGTTCAAAGATTGCTGTTGAGGGAACAATGCTTTTCCCCATATTATACGGAAATTGAATACCCTTGGAAAAGTACCTCTGATCTTTACCTACAGATACAAGACATTGAGCTGAAAAGAGGTGCTCACTTCCTTTGTCAGCTACACCTTCAAAAATCAACTGAATATTAATACCAATTTCTAGATCACTATACTCCTCATCCCATTGATTAAGTTTAAAGAAGTTGCTAACTTCATTTTCTAATGTTGAAATAGAGCGACGATCATTTTCTTTTAACCTCTGTGAATCAATAGAAACTCTCGCTTCTTTAAATTGACCATTAAGAAAAGGCGTATAGATAGACATTATAATTAAGATTATTTTTCTCATTATTTAAAGTTATTGAGATTGATTGGTCTCTTCAAGAAGAATCTTTTCAAATTCGTTGATTTATTATATAAAAGTGTAAATTATCATCTTATGACTAATGTTAAGATGTTATTAAAGAAAGATAGAAGGTTTTTTGGTATACTTTCTTCCGCAAGTGAATTGGCTGCAAAAATGTCCTTAGATATTTATGTTGTTGGTGGATATGTTCGTGATATAATCATGGGAAATAATCTCTCTGACCTAGACATTATGGTTGTTGGTGATGGTATACAATTTGCTCGGAAACTAGCTTCCAAAATAGAGGGTAATAGTTTAGTGCCCTTCGAAAAGTTCGGTACAGCTCAAATTGTACTTAATAGTGATTTAATTGAAATAGCTTCAGCTCGTAGTGAATCATATGATTCTAATTCTAGAAACCCAAAAATTAATTCAGCTGATTTAATGACTGATTTATCGCGCCGTGATTTTACCGTTAATTCTATGGCCATATCTTTAAATACATCAGAATTTGGTCAACTTCATGATCCTTATAACGGCATTCAAGATTTAAATAAAAGGATTATTCAAACTCCACTTGATCCAGATAAAACTTTTTCAGATGATCCTCTTAGGATGCTGAGGGCAATTCGTTTCTCATCTCAACTTCAATTTCAAATCGATTCAAAAGTCAAAAATAGTATAAAAAACAAAACTCAAAGAATAGAGATTATTTCAGCGGAAAGAATTACATCTGAACTCTACAAAATATTAGCTTCTAATGTTCCCTCTGAAGGTCTTGAGCTACTTCAAGAATTAGGTTTAATGCAAATTTTATTGCCTGAGATATCCGCATTGTTCGGTTTAGAACAACCTTCTGAATGGCATCATAAAGATATTTTTTATCACACACTTCAGGTAGTTGATAATATTGCAAAGGAAACAAATAATACTAATTTGAGGTTCGCTGCGCTTCTTCATGATATAGGAAAACCTATAACTCGTCGTTTAGATAAAAGGAGAGGTTGGACATTTCATGGTCATGATGCAGTTGGTGCAAATATGATAGATAGAGTTTCAAGAAGAATGAAGTTATCAAACGAAACTCGTGATTATTTAAAAAAACTCACTCTTTTACACTTACGTCCTATAGCTTTAGCCAAAGAAGGAGTAACGGATAGTGCTATAAGACGTTTATTAATATCTGTTGGAGATGAAGTTGAAGATTTAATGACTCTTTGTAGAGCAGACATTACTTCTAAAAATTCAAAACTTGTGCAAAGGTATCTAGGAAACTTTGACCGCGTTGATAGGTTAATGAGAGAAGTTAGTGAACGAGATGCATATCGTTCTTTTCAATCGCCAATTCGAGGTGCACAAATTATGGAAGAATGTAAACTTTCTCCTGGAAAAATTGTTGGAGAAATTAAGAAAGCTATAGAAGAGGCTATTTTAGATGGAAAGATTAATAATGATTATGAATCTGCCTATGCCTATTTCCTCGGAATAAAAGAATCATTTTTGATTAAAGATCAAATGTAAATTCGAACAATAATTAGATAACTATTAATGTATATTTAACTTTCTTACTTTATCTTTTAGTCAAAATAAGAAAAATATTATGTTCAAAATTATACTAACTCTATTAATTCTTATTAAAATTTCTTTTTCACAGACAATCTATACGCTTGATCAGTTTATAGATATTGCAATGGAGAACAATGTCAATATTCGAATAGAACAAATGAGAGTTTCAGCTGCTCTTGCTGATAAAAAAGGTTCTCTCTCAGTGATATTGCCTCGAATAAGTGCTTCTACTGGTTCAGCTTTTCAGGGTGCATATAATCAGGGTGTATTAGGTCAAGTTTTGAATAGTACAGGTTTATCATTTAATGAATCGGAATATCATTCAGGTTCTTTATCAATAAATCAGAATATTTTTGACGGTGGCAATTGGTGGAATCAGATTGCTTTGAGCAAAAATTCTTATGATTTAGCTTTAGAAAGTGAACAATCTGTAATAGTTAATTCAGTATTATCTGTTAAACGAGCATTTTATGAGCATCTTAAAAATATTGAGTTATTGGAAGTTTTTAGGCGACAAGTTGAGCTTTCTGAACAGCAAGTTGAGCGTGTAAGGCAACAGTTTGAATTAGAAGCTGTTGCTAAATCTGATCTTCTTAAACAGCAAGTTGTTCTTGGAGATGCTAAGGTTCAATTCCTAAGACAAGAAGCAGTTTTAAATAATTCATCTAGATCTCTTGCCAATATTGTAGGTATAGATATAGAATCTTCTTTTGATATAGAAAAACCTATAGTAGATAAATTAGTAGAAAGTGAAATATTAGATTCTCAAGAATATTGGGATGTGATTGAACGTAATAACCCATCACTTGTAGCAAAACGTATGTTGGTGGCTTCAAGAGAAATACAGTTAAAAATTCAAAGAGCGACGTATTTTCCAACTCTTTCAATGTCAGTAGGATATAGTGGATCGTCTGACAAGTTTGAAGAAGTTTTTTCAGATATTGATAAAGAGTGGCAAAGATCAATTAATTTTTCTATTTCTTACCCACTTTTTACAGGATTTCAAAGATCAACACAATTTCAACGGTCAAAAATTCAGTTAGATATTGAACGTGAAGAACTAAACCAACTTACACGGAATTTGAAGATTCAATATGAGAATACATTTAGGCTATGGAAGAACATTAATGTTTCTATACCTATTTTTGAAGATACTAAGACTTCGGCTGAAGAAGATTTGAAATTAGCTAGGGAAAGATATACTCTTGGCGCAGCCACAATTTTAGATCTTTTAAATGCTCAACTATCAGTAGCCCAAGCTAATAGTTCTCATGTCCGTGCAATATATGATGAGCGTATTTTAAAAGCTGAACTAGATGCCTTAATTGGTAATCGATAATAAATAATGAGGAATCATGGCAAAAAAGAATAAAGGTAAAAAGAAGATAATTATTATTTCAATAATTTTCGTTGTTTTGACGACTATAGGTGGAGCATGGTATTTTTCTTCAGGCGAGGAACCAATTAGTGTCACTGTTGAACCTGTTTCTCGTCAGATTATTATTCATAAGGTGACTGGTTCAGGAAGAATCGAACCTGCGAAAAAAGTAGAACTTAGTGCAAATATAAGTGCCTTGATCATGGAAATCTCAGTAGAGGAAGGGGATTCAATAATGATAGGGCAACCTCTTATCTATTTAGATCGAACAAGGTATGAGGCCGCTGCTGAGCAAGTCAGTTCAAGACTTAAATCAGCAAAAGCAAATTTAACAAAAATGAAAGCAATCAAGGAGAGAGAAGATAAGCTTTTTGAAGAAAAGCTCATTTCTAGTCAGCAATTAGAGTCAGCTAATGCCTCCTTGCAAGCGGCAGAGTCTGAAGTACTTACATCTCAGGCTGCACTTAAGTCAGCTATGGATGATCTTACTAAAACATCTTTACTAGCGCCGAGCACAGGAATAGTGCTGGAAATAAAAAAAGATGAAGGAGAAATGGCTTTGGGTTCAATGTTTTCGGCTGACGTATTAATGAGTCTTGCCGATCTTGAAAAAATGGAAGTCCATGTTAATGTAAATGAGAATGATGTTGTTTCAGTTAGTATTGGGGACACATCAGAGATAGAAATTGATGCTTTTCAAGACACTCTTTTTTATGGGATAGTTACCGAAATTGCACATGTTGCTCAAACAACCGGCTTAGGTACCCAAGACCAAGTAACAAACTATCAGGTAAAAGTAAGAATGCTAGAAGTACCAGATGCTATCAGACCTGGAATGAGTGCAACAGCTAACATTATTACAGATAAAAAGAAGAATGCTTTGGCTATACCAATTCAGAGTTTAACCGTTCGCCCTATTAGATCAGAGAATTTGCAAGTTAAAGAGGAAAAATTCCCGCGAAAAGATTCCAATATAGAACCTTCAATAAAGTTTCAAGAACTTGAGGAACTAGTATTTATCCTATCTGATAAACCTGGAGGTGTTATTCGAGGCGGTAATCTTGATGGGATTGATAGTTTTGATAAGAAAGGAAAAATCAGAGATGATGGAAAATATGTTCATATTAGACCTATAAAGGTTGGTATTTCTTCGAACACACATTATGAAGTCTTGGATGGACTTAATGATGGTGAGGAAATAGTTATTGGAAGCTATAGAGCAATAAGTAAAGACCTTAGTCATAACAGCTTTGTAACTGTAGAAGATGATGAAGAAAAAAGAAAAGAAGAAAGTTTTTTCAAGGAGGCATTTGTTGAATAAGGAAAGCTATTCATATTTATTATGAGTGATCTAATATCTCTTCAAGGGATAAAAAGGCATTACGATGTTGGTGGTGAAATTGTTCGTGCTTTAGATGGTGTAGATGTAGCTATCAGCTCAAATGAATATATATCAATTATGGGTCCTTCAGGCTCAGGTAAATCAACATTAATGAATATGATAGGTTGTCTAGATACACCAACTTCTGGAACATATGAATTTGAAGGTGAGCTAGTTCATGAAATGGATGACAATCAATTAGCTTCAATTAGAAATAGAAAAATTGGTTTTGTATTTCAGACNTTTAATCTACTTCCTAAGGCAACGGCCTTAAGAAATGTAGAAGTTCCTCTTATATATGCTAATATAAATCGTGGAGATCGAATTGAGCAGGCTAAACAATCGCTGGAGGCCGTTGGACTTGGTGATAGAATCAACCATAAACCAAATGAACTTTCTGGTGGACAACGGCAAAGAGTTGCTATCGCTCGTGCCCTTGTAAATAAACCTTCTATTATTCTTGCTGATGAACCAACTGGTAATCTTGATTCAAAGAGTGGAGTTGAAATCATGAAAATTTTTGATCATCTTTATAGGCAGGGTAATACGATTATTCTAGTAACTCATGAGGAATACATAGCTAATCATGCTGATAGAACGATCCATATTTTTGATGGAAAAATAAAAGAGGATACTGGCAATAAAAAAGTATTAGAAGGTATTTATTCAGCTTAGTTATGTTCGGTCTTTTTTGGGAAAATATTCGTATTTCCTTTTCATCTATACTTGCCAATAAATCAAGATCAATTCTGTCCGTTTTAGGTATAGTAATTGGTGTTCTTTCCGTCACGCTTATGGGGACAATGATTTCAGGTTTGGANNCAACATTTGAAAAGAGTATGTCNAANTTTCGAAGCGATATCCTTTTTGTAAGTAGGATGGATTGGTTTGGGGGAGAATGGGATTGGTGGGAGCTCCGAAATCGACCGAAAATCAAGGAAGAGTATGGGGAAAGACTTCGATTTGAATCCCAGTTTGTTCAAGCTGTTGCACCAACTTCTGAGCGTGGAGGTCGAATAATTCGAAAAGACCGTCAAATAGATACACGTTTTTTTGGAACTACGCCAGAATATCTTTCAACAAATGATGCACTAGAGATAGTAAAAGGTCGATTTTTTTCAGAAGGCGAACATAGGTCGGGTGCAAGGGTTCTGGTTATTGGTGCTGATATTGAAGAGGCACTCTTTGAAGATGAAAGTGCATTGGAAAAATTTGTGAAAATTGGGAATCATAAATTTCGAGTCATTGGTATTGTAGGCAAAATGGGCTCCTTCATGGGGCTTTTTAGTCTGGATAATCAAGCAATAATTCCTCATGAAACTTTCAGCCGACTATTTTCTCGTAGAGGATGGATGAATATTCGGTTAAAAGTTGATGGTTCTAATATTGAAGAGGCTAAAGAAGAGATTCGAGGGCACATGCGAGTTATTCGCCGTTTAAAGCCATCTGAAGATGACAACTTTGCTATTAATCATTCATCTGCATTTGAATCAGAGTATAATTCAATTAAGTATGCTATAGGGGGAACAGGTCTCTTTATTACAGCACTCTCTCTTATTGTTGGAGGAATAGGAATTATGAATATTATGTTTGTGTCAGTTAAAGAGAGAACAAGAGAAATTGGTGTTCGAAAAGCTTTGGGTGCAACTCAAAAAAGTATTTTAATCCAATTCTTAATGGAGGCTATCACAATATGTTTTATGGGTGGACTTTTTGGATTAACCGTTGCCTACGGTTTAAGTATGATGATCAGCCGTTTTTTTCCATCGGTTATGCCACTTGGTCTTGCCTTAAGTGCCATTTTACTTAGTGTAATTATTGGTATTGTTTCAGGACTTATTCCTGCTTCTAGAGCGGCTAAACTAGATCCAATTGAGGCTCTACGCTACGAATGAAAAGAAAACGATCTCATTTAAAAAATACACTCAAGGAAAGTTTTCGTATGGCGGTAGAAGCTATTAGGCAAAATAAGCTACGCTCAATTCTCACTTTGCTTGGAATAAGCATTGGTGTTTTTTCCGTCATTGGGGTGATGACGGCAATTCGAACCCTTGAAACTTACAGTGATTCAATGCTCGACATTTTAGGAACGAATACTTTCGTAATTGAAAAATGGCCAGGTATTTTTGTTGGTGGACCTGGAGGTGAAAAAAAATATAGGGAACGAAAAAACATCGATTTTTTTGAGTACGAAGAACTTAAAAGAAGGGCATCCCTTCCTTTGCGAGTAAGTGTTATGGAAGATGATCAACAGGAACGTAACATCAAATACAAGGACAAACAGTTAAAACGTACCGCTAATCTTATAGGAGCGGATGATTGGGGCCTAAGAACCCATAAAACTTATTTAGCTTCTGGGCGCAATTTTACAGAAGACGATATTCGTTTTTCAAGAAATGTCACCATTATTGGTCCTGATGTAGCTGATATTCTTTTCCCTTTTGAAAATCCTATAGATAAGCAGATTCAAATCAAGGGTTTAAACTATACAGTTATAGGGTTGACGGAAAGGAAAGGAAGAGCATTTGGTGATAGTCAAGACAATTTTTTACTCATTCCAATTACTGTTTATCTCCAGCGGTTTTCCAACCGTTGGACATCCTTGCAAATATATGTAGAATCAGTTTCTTCTAATACGCTTGAAAGGACACTTGATGAAGTTGTTGGGTTAATGAGGGTAATCCGAAAAGTTCCACCAGAAGAGGAAAATGATTTTGAAATCAATTCAAATGAGGAAATGTCGCAAGCAATATCTGGTTTTACAGGGGGAATAAAACTATTTGCCGGAGCCGTTAGTGTGATTGCACTACTGGTGGCAGGAATTGGTATTATGAATATTATGTTAGTTTCTGTTTCAGAGAGAATTAAAGAAATCGGAGTGCGGAAAGCTATTGGTGCAAATAGAGCAGATATACTGACACAATTTTTAATGGAAGCAATTTTTTTAAGTCAGTTTGGGGGAATTGTTGGTGTGATTCTTGGAATATTAGGTGGTAATGTAGTTGCATTATTGCTGAATGTGCCAACTGTTATACCTTTAGATTGGGTGTTTTACGGTTTAGCCATATGTTCCATAGTAGGTATAAGTTTTGGTATATATCCAGCATGGCGAGCAGCAAATCTTGACCCAATTCAATCTCTTCGATACGATTAAAGTGATATTGCCTATAAAACCCTTTCTCTTGGTTCAGGTTCAACGAACAACTAAATTTTTGTTATATCATTATTGTAATTAGGAGTTAATGTGTCAAAAAGAAAAACGGTAAATCGTGAAGAGATCCTTAAAATTGCTTCGCTTGCAAAACTTGTGTTGTCTGAGAAAGAAATTTCCCTCTATACGGATCAAATCAATGAAATTCTTGAATATATGAATCAATTAGATGAATTAGATACGGATGGTATAGAACCCTTAAGTCACGTTCTTGATCAAATAAATATGACTCGTAAAGATGAAAATAAACCATCTCTTGAAAGAGAAAAGGCATTAAAAAATGCACCAAAAGCAGATAATGAATATTTTATTGTACCAAATGTAATAGAGAAATCATGACGTCTATTTCAGAAAATAATTATTTTGTTGGAGTTATTCCAGCGAGATTTCATTCTGAGAGATTCCCAGGTAAAATTCTTGAACTGATAGATGGTATTCCTATGGTTGCCCATGTTTATGAAAGGGCCAAAGAATCATTGCTTAATACTGTTGTAGTTGCTGTTGATGATAAGAAAGCGCTTAGGACTATGGAAGAGTTAAGGATTCCAGTAATAATGACTAGTAAAAACCATAATTCTGGTACGGAAAGGGTGGCTGAAGTTGCCAGATCCATNNATGGTGGTGTGTTTGTCAATATTCAGGGAGATGAACCATTTATTAAACCAGAAATAATTAATCTAGTGATTAATGAATTTCGCACTAAAAAGGAGATCAATATGGCTACTGTTGCATCAACAAATCTTTCTTCAGAAGATTTTGACAATCCTGATGTGGTTAAAGTAAATATAAGGAAAGATGGCACTGCAACAACTTTTTTCAGAAACTCTAATGAAAGAACGACATTGAAAAACTGTGCAAAGCATATTGGTATTTATGGTTTCAAAAAGGAGTTCTTACTTCAATTGATTAATATGAAAAGAACTCCTAATGAAATGGACCTTAATCTTGAACAAATGAGAGTATTAGATAATGGATTTGAGATTAATATTGCTATTACTGCATTAGATTCTATAGGTATAAACAGGCCTGAAGATCTCAAAAAACTTAAGGAGATTATGACTTTTGCCTAAAAGAGAAAAAAAATACATTTTTGTTCTTGGTGGTGTTATATCAGGCCTTGGTAAGGGAATAACCTCAGCTTCTATTGGTTATTTATTGAAAAGTAGAGGTTTGTCAGTAACCATTATGAAGCTTGATCCATATCTTAATGTTGATCCTGGAACAATGAATCCATATCAACACGGTGAAGTTTTTGTTCTTGATGATGGTTCAGAAACTGATCTTGATCTCGGCCATTATGAACGATTCATCGATGTAAATATGACCCAAAACAATAATGCAACTACTGGTCAAATTTATAAAGCTGTCCTTCAAAAAGAGCGGAATGGAGATTATCTAGGTCAGACAATCCAAGTCATTCCTCACATCACAAATGAAATCAAGCAACGTATATATGATATGAACAAACCTAAACGTTTTGATGTTGTTATTGCTGAAGTAGGGGGTACTGTTGGAGATATTGAAAGTCTACCTTTCTTAGAGACAATTAGACAAATTCGAGTTGAAAAAGGACGTGAAAATGTATTTATCGCACACGTAACTCTTCTTCCTTTTGTAGAAGCTAGCGAGGAATTGAAAACAAAACCAACTCAACACAGTGTTATGAAACTTCGTGAAATAGGCTTAGAACCTGATTTAATACTATGTCGTTCCTCAGATCCCATCCCAAAATCTGTAAAAGAGAAAATCTCACTTTTTTGTAGTGTGCCTCCATCCCATGTAATTGAAGCTCGCGATGTTAAAAGTATCTATGAAGTTCCAATAGTATTTCATGAACAGCAAGTTGGAGAATTAGTTGCGGGCCAACTTGGTTTGGATGGTCCAGATCATAATATAAGTAAACTTGAATCTTTTGTAGATCGTTTCAAAAATCCCACTCATGAAGTTAGCATTGCTTTATGTGGAAAATACACGGAGCTTCCAGATGCTTATAAAAGTATCTTAGAGTCATTTATTCATGCTGGCGTTGAAAATGATGCCCGGATTAAAAAAATATGGATTAATTCTGAAGAATTGATTTCTATTAAAGCTTGTGAAAAGCAACTTGAAAAAGTTAATGGGATTCTTGTACTTCCTGGTTTTGGGGATAGAGGTACAGAAGGGAAAATAACTGCGAGTAGGTTTGCTAGAGAAAAGAAGATTCCATATCTAGGAATCTGTTTGGGTTTGCAGACAGCTGTAATCGAGTTCGCTCGGAATATTTGTGGGTTGAAAAATGCAACTAGCTCAGAATTTAAAAAAGGAGCAACTAATCCTGTAATTCATTTAATGAAAGATCAAAAACAAGTTAAGCGTAAAGGAGCTACAATGAGATTGGGTGCTTATAATTGTGAAATAAAACCAGGAACTAAAGCATACAAAGCATACCGTAAGAAGAAAATTAGTGAAAGGCATCGCCATCGTTTTGAAGTAAATAATGAATACAGAAAAAAACTTGAGCAAAATGGAATGGTCCTCAGTGGAATTAACCCTGATCTCAACCTTATTGAAATTATCGAACTTTCTGATCACCCTTGGTTTGTAGCTACTCAATTTCATCCAGAATTAAAGAGTAGAGTTAATAAAGCTCATCCTCTTTTTAGAGATTTTATAGAAGCTAGCATAGTTCACAATAATTCAAAGTGACTGTTTCAGTGGAAAATATTCTTTTTGGAGGTAATTTGCTACCTGTTATTGCTGGTCCTTGTGTTATTGAATCTAGAGATCATTCATTGAAAATCTGTGAAGAATTGCAAAAGATATTTTTTAGACATAATGTACCATTTATTTTCAAGTCATCCTTTGATAAGGCAAACCGTACCTCAATAAATTCTTTCCGAGGGCTTGGTATCGATAAAGGATTATCCATACTTTCACATATAAAGGATGAATTGGGAGTTTTAATAATCACTGATATTCATTTACCTGATCAAGTTAAACCAGTTAGTGAAGTAGCTGATATTCTTCAAATTCCAGCATTTTTGTGTCGACAAACTGATTTACTTTTATCTGCAGCATCAACAAAAAAATGTGTAAATATAAAAAAAGGACAGTTCGTAGCACCACATGATATCACATCTGCAATTAATAAAATTGAGAGTATAGGGAATAATAAAATTCTATTAACAGAGCGTGGTTCAAGTTTTGGTTATAACAACCTTATTGCTGATATGCGGTCTATTCCAGTCATGCAAAAGACTGGTTATCCAGTCATTTTTGATGCAACGCATAGTGTCCAGCGGCCAAGTGCTGAAGGTATTAGAAGTGGTGGGGATCGGGAGGTTATACCTGTTTTGGCTCGTGCTGCGGTTGCAGCTGGTTGTGATGGTATATTTATGGAAGTTCACGATGATATCCAAAATGCAAAAAGTGATGCTTCTACCCAATGGCCTATTGAAAAAACAGAAGAACTAATTATTAAACTATTAAGAATCCGACAAGCTATAGAATGAAAATGGATCCAAAAACGATCCAGAGGGCACAAAGAATTAAACTTCTTATTTCTGATGTTGATGGTGTATTGACTGATGGTTCAGTTTATATTGGGAATGATGGTATTGAATATAAACAGTTTAATGTTCTTGATGGTGCAGCTGTTGCTTTTGCTAGAGAATCTGGATTGAAATTAGCTGTGATCTCTGGTCGCTATTCTCCAGCTACTACATCAAGAATGAAAGAATTAGGTATTAATGATTGTTATCAGGGTGAACTACAAAAACTAAGAGCCTATAATAAAATTATTCATAAATATAATTTAGACCATGATGAAGTAGGATACATCGGTGATGATTTAATCGATGCGTCTGTTATGGAGAAAGTTGGTTTATCTATAGGGGTTGGGAATGCTCATCCTTATATAAAAGAAATTGCACATGTATCAACGATTAAATTAGGTGGAGAAGGTGCTTTTAGGGAAGCTGTAGAAATGATACTAAAAGCAAAAGGTATATATGAGGAAACCATTGAAAACATTCAAGAACGATTAGAATCTTTTAATGAAAAATAAGGACGAAAATATTCTTATAGGTCGTAGGGTTATTAGAATAGAAGCTGAAGCCATATCCAGCCTTGAAGGTAGGATTGATATTAATTTTCACAATGCAGTTGAAATAATTGCTAAACGTAGTGGAAGAGTTGTTGTTACAGGTATGGGGAAATCGGGCCTTATTGCTCAGAAAATTGCTGCTACTTTTTCAAGTACTGGCACACCTGCACAATTTATTCATCCAAGTGAAGCTTCCCATGGAGATATTGGGATGGTGACCAAAGATGATACTATATTAGCTATATCCAATAGTGGTGAAACTTTTGAAATTGTTCAACTTATTCCTGCTTTCAAAAGGTTAGATATTCCTATAATATCTTTGATTGGGAAAAAAGATTCTACTATTGGAAGAAATGCAGAAATATTAATTGATATTAGTGTTGAACGTGAAGCATGTACATTAGAACTTGCACCAACATCTAGTACAACAGCTTCTCTTGCCATGGGAGATGCTTTAGCTATTGCTCTTTTAGAAAGACGGGGGTTTCAGCCATCAGACTTTGCACTTCTTCATCCTTCTGGTTCACTTGGAAAAAAATTAATCCTTACTGTTGATGAAATTATGCATTTTGGGAAAAATCTCCCAATTGTCTATGAGTCAACTGATGTAAAATCAACTTTGTTGACAATAAGTGAAAAAAGGTTGGGTGTTACAATAGTACTAAAAGCAAATGGAAAATTATCTGGAATTATTACAGATGGTGATATTCGCAGGAGTATTGAAAAAGATAATGAATTACTAGAAAAAACGGCTGAATCCCTAGTCCAATCGAGTAATCCTAGGTGGATTAACAGTAATACACTTGCAATTGATGCTTTAGACATAATGGAAAAATATTCAATAACTTCACTATTGGTTTACAAGGATAAAAAAACGGACTTAGTTCCTGATGGTATCGTTCATATTCACGATATTCTTCGTACCAATGTAATGTGAAAAAGTCAAATTCAGTTTATTTTATCATTTTTTTGATTTCATGCGAAACTATTGAAAATAATGAATCTTTAGGAAAAAGATCTGATTTTCCTGATCAAGAAAGTTGGAAACCTATTATTGTTATGACAAGGGAAGCAAAAAAACGTGCTATAGTTCGTTCTGATTATCTTGCAAAGAACTCTAAGAATCAAGAAACTGTTTTGAATGGAAATGTAGATGTTGATTTTTATTCTGAAGATGAGGAACATATGTCTAATTTAAGATCTGAAAGCGCTTTTGTTTATGAAGATAATGATAATCTATTAGCAATTGGAAATGTTATAGTGGAATCAGATAGTGGTGTTACCCTCTTTACTGATTCACTTTTTTGGGATAATGAAACGGAAAAAATCAATTCTAATGATACAGTAATGTTAGCTACAGAACTAAATGATACACTATATGGTATAGGTTTTGAATCTGACGTTGACCTTACTAGATGGAAAATACTTAAGCCATGGGGTGTTTCATCAAGAGAAGAATGAAAAATTTATCTAAACAAATAAATTTAAGGGCAAAAAACATTGTTAAAGTTTATGGTAAACGTACAGTTGTTAGAGACGTTTCTCTAGATCTAAAAAAAGGTGAAATTGTTGGTCTTTTAGGACCAAATGGTGCGGGGAAAACAACATCATTTTATATGATTACGGGTATGGTTAAACCTACAAGTGGCAATGTATTTCTAGGTAAAGAAGATATAACTAACCTACCTATGTTTAAAAGATCTAGAAAAGGGATTGGATATTTATCACAGGAACCTTCTATTTTTACAAAACTTTCGGTTGAAGAAAACATCAAATTAGTGCTTGAAATGACAAACTTTTCGAAAGAAAGGCAAAAAGAAAGACTGGAGCAACTTCTTAGGGATCTTTCTATTTCCAAAATTAGAGAGAATAAAGGTTATCAACTTTCGGGTGGCGAAAGACGTCGTACAGAAATCTGTCGTGCTCTCGTAATGGATCCTGATTTTATATTATTAGATGAACCTTTTGCTGGGATTGATCCAATTGCAGTTGAAGATATTCAAAAAATTATTCAAAAACTTTGCAATCGAGGAATCGGTGTTCTTATTACTGATCATAATGTTAGAGAAACATTATCTATTACTGATAGAGCTTACCTATTATATGATGGAGAAATTCTAAAATCAGGAACTGCCGAATTTCTTGCAAGTGATGAGCAAACCAAAAAACTTTATCTTGGGTCTACTTTTAAACTTTAATGATGAACAAACTCACCCAATCATTAGAACAACGGCAAAAATTTTTACCTAAACAAATTTTAGAAACTGTTCTATTACAAATGAACAGTATTGATTTAGAACAAAAAATCTTAGAAGAATTAGAAAAAAATCCAGCGTTAGAATTACAGGAAATTCAAGAATCTGATTCAGAACAGGATTTGGAAGAACCCCTCGAAGAGATTGATTGGGAAGAAATTCTAAATTTTGATTATGATGAAGGAATTAAGGGTCCATCTGATAGATCTAGAAAAAATTTAGGAGCTCCCATTCAACATGTTTATACTGCTGTTGAAAGATTATTAGATCAAATTACCTATCTTGAATTATCTGAAAAAAATCGGAAAATTGCAGAAGTCATAATTTGGAATATTGATGAACAAGGTTATCTACTAACGGATTTAGAGCTTCTTTCAGATAGATTAAAAGTTGGAATTAAAGATATTGAAAAAATGCTTCAAATTGTTCAACGTTTAGACCCTCCTGGCATAGGGGCTCGGGATCTTCAGGAGTGTTTGTTAATCCAATTAGAGTTGCTTGGAGGTAATAATTTGTCTATAAATATCATCAAAAACTTTTTTGATGATTTTGCAAATCGGAGATTTGAACGTTTAGAGAATAAATTGAACTGTTCCAAAGAAGAATTAAATGAATCACTGAAGTTTATTTCTCACCTAAACCCCAAACCAGGAGAAGGCTCTCCAACCACACCTGCTGACTATATCCTTCCAGATTTGATAGTTGAAGAAGTTGATGGAGAATTAATTGTTGCTGTGAATGATGGAAATATTCCTGAGATAGGAATTTCAAAAAAGTATAAAAACCTCATTGGAAATGTACCTTCAGAAAATGACGAAGTAAAAAAGTTTTTGCATAATAAAATTGAATCAGCAAAATGGTTTGTTCAAGCTGTTCAACAGCGTCAAATCAATATAGTTAAAGTTATGAAAGCTATTATTTCTCGACAGGACCTCTTCTTTAGTGGTGAGATAACACAAGTAAAGCCAATGATACTTAAAGACATTGCTGAAATGACTGAACTTGATATTTCTACTATAAGTCGAGTAACACGAGGTAAATATGTACAAACTCCTTGGGGAGTTTTTGAACTCAAACATTTTTTTTCTGATGGTATAATGAACCAATCTGGAGAGGAAGTCTCTACAAATCTCATTAAATCTAGATTGAAGTCCATTATTGAAAATGAAGATAAAAAAGATCCTATATCTGATGATGGTATGGTAGAAATTTTACAGAATGAAGGTTTCTCATTAGCTAGAAGAACTATAGCAAAATATCGTAATCAAATGAAAATTCCAGTGGCAAGATTAAGAAGGATCTTTTGATCAAAAAAATAAAAGGAGTGTAAAACATGGCAAAAAAGATAATGGTGGGTGACCAAGAGATATCAATTCCATCTTTTAATATAGGAGGTGTAGCACTTATTATTCTATTTCTTGGCGCGTGGTTTGCGTTAAGTGCTTTCTATATTGTTGGTCCTGATGAAGAAGGAGTTGTTAGAAGGTTTGGTAAATGGGTCCGAACTGAACCTAGTGGATTACATTTTAAATTTCCTTATCCTATTGAAAAAATCGATCTTCCAAAAGTAACTCAAGTAAAAGAGGTCTCTGTTGGAAAAATTCTTCGAGAAGCAAAAATGTTGACTGGTGATGAAAACATTCTTTTAGTTGAAGTAAGGGTGCAATATAAAATAAAAAATGCTGCCCAGTACCTTTTTAATGTAATTAATGTCGAGGAGACTATAAAAGATGCAACTGAATCAGCACTTCGACAAACTATCGGATCGCATCCAATTGATGATCCGTTAACGGAAAAAAAAGCTGAAATAATGGATGAAATTCAACTTTCTTTACAAAAAATGCTTGATGATTATAAATGCGGAATTGATATAAGACAAGTTCAGCTTCAGGATGTAAATCCGCCTCAGGAAGTAGATTTTGCATTTAAGGATGTGCAGAGTGCAAGAGAAGAAAAAGAACAGCTAATTAACGAGGCTTTAGGTTATCAAAATGATATTATTCCTAAAGCTAGAGGTGGGGCCGAACAGACCATTAGAGAAGCTGAAGCCTACAAAGAAGAAAGAATAAAAAGAGCTGAAGGTGATGCTTCCAGATTTATTTCAGTTTTAAGAGAGTATCGAAAAGCAAAAGCTGTTACTGAAAAACGACTTTATCTTGAAACAATGGAAAAAATACTTCCTGGAATTGAAAAAGTAATTCTTGATGAAAAATCTGGTAATTTACTAAATGTCCTACCCCTTGGAAATCTTGGTAATGCGAAAAATTTGGAGGTAAAGAAATGAAAAGTACAGTATTAATTTTATTTTTAGCAGTAGCTATTGGCTTATATGTTTCAGCATATACCATTGATGAAAAAGAACAAGCTATTATACTGGAATTTGGACGTCCTGTAGGAAAAGCAGTAGTCAATTCTGGATTGCATTTTAAACTTCCATGGCGCCAACTAGTAAAATTCGAAAAAAGAATATTAGAATATGATGCCGAACCAAAAGCAATCCTTTCATTAGATAAAAAGAGATTAGAAGTAGATAACTATGCTCGATGGAAAATTTCAGATCCATTAAGATTTTATCGAGCAGTACGTACAATTAATGGTGGCTTAGGACGAATTGATCCAATAGTATATTCTGAGCTTAGAGTAGAATTAGGTAAACATAATCTTACAGAAATAATTGATAAACGACGTGAAAAAATCATGAAAACTGTTACTTCTAAAGCACGTGAAAAACTTATTGAGTATGGAATCGACATTGTTGATGTTCGAATTAAGAGAGCTGATCTATCACAAGAAAATGAACGCTCTGTTTTTGATCGAATGATTGCTGAGCGAGAAAGACAGGCTAAACAATATCGTTCTGAAGGAGAAGAGGAAGCTTTGAAAATACGTGCTGAAACTGATAAAGAACGAGCCATTATTCTAGCCGAAGCTTACAAACAAGCTCAAGAGATAAGTGGTGAAGGAGATGCAAGTGCTGTAGAGATTTATGCAAAAGCTTTTGAGTCTGATCCTAGTTTTTATGAATTTACAAGGACCCTGGAAACATACCAGAAAATGATTGATACCAATACTACACTGATATTATCAACAGATTCTGATCTATTAAAACTAATTAAAGGGAAAAAATGAAGGTAAGAGCGACTACAATTTTAGGTGTTCGTTTGAAAACTGGTGCTGCTATGGGTGGTGATGGTCAGGTAACATTTGGTGATATGGCATTAAAGCAAAAAGCGGTCAAAGTTCGAAATTTTGAAGGAGGAAGAAATATAATTCTAGGAGGCTTTGCTGGTGCTGCAGCGGATGCTCTAACCTTATTTAGTAAATTCGAAGAAAAACTTGAAGAATACAATTGGAAATTACAAAGAGCTGTTGTTGAACTAGCAAAAGATTGGCGTACTGATAAATATCTACGTAATCTAGACGCACTTTTGGCACTAATGGATAGTCAAAATAGTTATTTAGTATCTGGAGACGGGAATGTTATCGAACCAGATGGCTCTATTCTCTCAATTGGTTCAGGAGCAGGTTATGCTCAAGCTGCTGCTGAGGCTTTAATTAGTTGTAAAATTAAATCCCCAGCTGAAATAGTAAAAAGAAGTCTTGATATTGCAGCTGATATTTGTATTTATACTAACCATAATATTACTGTAATGGAACTTTAGAATGGATAATTTTACGCCTAAACAAATTGTAATGGAACTCAATCGCTATATAGTAGGGCAAGAACCAGCAAAAAAGTCTGTGGCTATTGCGCTGAGAAATAGATGGCGTCGAAAAAAACTATCAGATAAAATGAGAGAAGAGGTAGTACCAAATAATATTATACTCATTGGTTCAACTGGAGTTGGTAAAACTGAAATTGCTCGACGTCTCGCAAACTTATCTAAAGCGCCCTTTATAAAAGTTGAAGCTTCCAAATTTACGGAGGTTGGGTATGTGGGAAGAGACGTAGAGTCAATCATTCGAGATTTAATGGATCTTGCAGTCTCAACAATTCAAAAAGAAATGGAAGAAAATTTGTTAGACGAAGCAGAAAATCTAGCAAATAAAAGATTGCTTGACATTTTATTCCCTATTAATGGTGCAGATGAAAATTCTGAAGATGAGGTCCACTTGGTTGATAGACAAAAGCGTACCAGAGAAAAGTTACGAAAAAAAATGTCAGAGGGTAAATTTGAGAAAAAAAATGTTGAGATAGATGTCCTTGATGAAGGATCTCCAATGATGCAAATTTTTGGACCTGTTGGCATGGAAGAAATGGGAATGAATATTCAGGAGATTTTTGGTAGTTCAATTCCAAAAAAAAAGAAAAAACGTCGAACAACAGTTTCAGAAGCAAGAAGAATTATAATTGCTGAAGAGGTAACAAAACTGATTGACAATGAAGAAGTTATTCGTGAGGCACGCACACGTGTTGAAAATGCTGGAATTGTTTTCCTGGATGAAATTGATAAAGTTGTAGGCGGAAAAAATGGAACAGGTCCGGATGTTTCAAGGGAAGGGGTTCAGCGGGATATTTTACCAATCGTAGAAGGAAGTAATGTAAATACAAAATATGGCGTAGTTCGAACGGATCATATACTTTTTGTTGCTGCTGGCGCTTTCCATGTTTCAAAACCTTCTGATATGATTCCAGAGCTTCAAGGCCGATTTCCAATTCGTGTTGAGATGGATAATTTAAATGCGGATGATTTCGTAAAAATTCTCACCCATCCTGAGAATGCATTAATAAAACAATATACAGCTCTACTTGATACTGAAGGGGTAAAACTAAAGTTTACAAAAGGAGCAATTAATGCTATTGCCTCAATAGCAACTAAAGTTAATGAAACCACAGAAAATATTGGAGCTAGACGATTACATACAATTATGACAACCCTACTGGAAGATATCCTTTTTGAAAAATCAGAGGTAAAATCTGAAACAATTTCTATTACTAAAGAAATGGTGATGGAAAAACTTGAAGAAATTGTCGAAGATCAAGATCTCAGTAGATACATCTTATAATTATTACATTGGAAAAAGACTTCATACATATTACCGATTTTTCAATAGAAGAAATTAAAAGTATATTGGATGTCTCTAGTCGTTTGAAACAAGAGGCTTCAGAAGGTATTCAGCATAAATACCTAGATGGTAAGAATCTTGCTATGATTTTTCAAAAACCATCAGCACGAACTAGAGTTTCTTTCGAAATAGGAATGTGGCAGCTTGGAGGTTATGCCTTATTTTTAGGACCTTCAGATCTTGACTTTGGTAATAGGGAAAATATCAGAGACTCTGCCCAAGTTTTTTCAAGATATAATGATATAATTATGGCTCGTGTTTTTTAACATAAAGATATTCTAGAATTTGCAAATCATGCTACAGTGCCAGTAATTAATGGACTTACGGATTATAATCATCCTTGTCAAGTTATGTCAGATATTTTCTCGATACAGGAAAAAAGAGGACACTTAGAAGATTTGCAAATCTCATTTATAGGCGATGGGAATAATGTTTTTAATTCTTGGTTATTTCTAGCACAAAGGTTGCCAATAAGACTTTGTTTAGCATCTCCTAAAGGATATGAACCTGATCAAAAATTAGTAGACTTAACTCGGACGGTTGGTCTTAGTGAAGTTAAAATATCTAATGATCCATATGAAATCATCGCTGGCTCAGATATTGTAT
Source organism: Fidelibacterota bacterium (assembly GCA_002715465.1). The sequence continues at coordinate 63,768 of PAYY01000001.1, forward strand.
ATACTGATGTTTGGACTAGCATGGGAAATGAGAAAGAAACAAGCAAAAGGGTTCAAAATTTTTCACTATTCCAAGTTAATGAAAGTCTTATGAAAGTAGCTAAAAAAGAAGCCTATTTTTTACATTGTTTACCAGCCCATCGTGGAGAGGAAGTAACGAATGAAGTGTTAGACGGTCCTCAATCCATAGTTTTTGATCAAGCAGAAAATAGATTGCATGTTCAAAAAGCACTTTTAATGATGGTATTGGGGGTATTATAAAGGTAAGGTTAACAAGATTCCTTTCGCTAAATCTTTTTGCAGTTAACCTAATATTTTATTGCGTCTCATGGCTACCAGCCCAAACTTATAAAAGGGATCAATTTTCTTTAAGAATAGATCAGATAACTTCTTTAATCAAAGAGACTGAAACTATTTTCAATAATATTGATAAGTCATTAAATAAAAAATTCCCACGAACCTCACGTAACTCACCTATTTATAAATCTATAGAAAAAGAATATAATGAACTTAGCAATATAATTGATCGTATTGATACAGCTGAACCGCTTTTCAAAAAGAATGGGGCTGCATATGAAAAACTTTTTGGAGGTCCATTCAAAAAGAAGGATCAAATTACTTCTCAAGATAAAGAATTTGCTGAAGTAAAGAAGCTTGGAAATGAAATTGAATCTATATTAACCTCTCTTTCAAATGATCTTTCAAAAGTTGAGCCTATTGAAAATTTCTTAACTGAATCCTTAAAGAATTCAGAAGAAGTTTTTGAAAAAAATAAAGAGTTAAAAAAAGAAATATCTTCTTTTTCCAGAGAAATTGAACGTAGTCGGAAAATAGTTAATTCGACTGAATCTAGATTTAAGGATGCATCAGCATGGTTAAGTAATTATCCAGTTTTTATTGAAGGGGAAGCCATCAGGAAAGACCTGAGGTTAATGTATGAAAAGCACAGTAATAATAAAACTTCCCTTGAAAATATGCTAAAACAAATGCATCATTTTCTTACAGGTGCTGGTAACGCTGGAGAGGAAAAAACTGTTTGGAAAATTTTTGATCAACTAAATCATAAGAAAATTCAAATCATCGAAGAAATGGAGTTATTTTCAGATTATTTAGATGATCAAATAGAAAAGTTGGAATTATTTACTAAGGTTCAATTAGAGTTTAAAAAAGAGGTGAAAACTTCTGCAAATGAGCTTAAAAAGAATCTTTTATCTGTTAATCGAGATGTCGCTGATAATCATCTAAAAAATGAAAAAGTTATTAACCAGTTTGAAAAAAACAAATTAACAATGGATTCATATCCAATTATTATTAAAGCAGATTCTGTTAAATCTTATTTATTAAGAATGCAGAAAAATTATGAATTGATGGAAGATTCTTTGATTTCCACTTCACAAAATTTCGATAGTTTTTTAGCTGGAGATCAAACCTCAAAAAAAGGAATAACTGCTCGACAATTTTATGAAAGAATATTAAACAAGGGAAATGAACAATTAAAAGAAATTAACTCTCAGCCAGATCAATTGATTGTAGAACAGAAAAAGCTTGAAGATCTTAACGATCTAATTTTAGAGTTTAAAGAGGTATTAAATGATATCGATCAGGACATTGTTTTTTTTGACCAATCTATTCGTGATGAAGAAGAAAAATTGGTTGCGGATAGTCTAAGATATAGCTCTTTGTTTGAGCGTATGCCTAAAGGATTTACGAAGAATAGTTTTCCATATAATGAATTAGAGCAATCATTTTCAAACATACAAATAAAACTTATTAAGGCTAGGGATATTTCAAATGATTTGAAAAAAATAAAGACTGAAATTATTACGCATGTTGGGAAGATGGATGGAATAAAAAGAGATCCCTCTCTTTATAATAATTTTAATGCAATGCAAAAGAGTTTTAGTGAGGTGAAGAAAAATGGAGAAAAAATAATAGAAGAACTAGATGATTCAATTAACTTATTTCATCAAGTCATTATTGATAATTTTTTAAATACCCCAGAATTCTGGGCTCTAAAATATAATGTTACAGAAGAATCTTCTAGACGGAAAGAAAAAATTTTAAAGGAAAATTTTGGTTATCTTCAAGATATGAATCGATTTCGTGGTAAAAAATATCATGGTCATTTTGTCTCAGATTTTGAATTGAAACTAATAAAAAAAGGAAATAATAACCCTACTTTTCAACTCATTTTCTCCGGAAAAAATGATTTTTTTGTTGGTGGGGTAAAGATTTTAAATAAAAAGGGAGAATTATTTGTTGAGATTAATCGAGATAGTATTCAATCAAAATTAGAAGATGAAGATGATAAAATTGTTAATTTCGAATGGACTGTAGATATAAATGAAAATATTTTATCACAAATTGTTAATGAAAGTGAACATACTGTAAGAATACTTTATATTACTGTGACTAATCGAATAAATTTGACAGGATATTCAACAAAGATTTATAAAGAATACAGAATTCCACAAGTGAGGTTGCAGAGTTGGAAAAGAATTATTGGTATTGATGAAACGCTTTCATAATTATTCTTTAGCTTTATAGTTTCGCCACGTTACTTCATTTGTACGGTAAGATACAATAGCTCCTTTTAGTTTCTCTACCACTACTTTATAGGTACCTATCTGACCAGGTTCTAAAGATGAATCGCTTATTACTCCAGTAGCAAATTTTGTGGTAGATCCATCTATCATTGAATTTCCTAATCCCATAGATTCCGTAGTCGATGACCAAAGGAAAAATGTCACTTTGACAAAATCTGCTCTTCTTTTACCTACATTTTTTACTCGCCCAATAAATTCCTCTTTTTCAGGGGTTTCTATTTTTTCATAGCTACCAATGAATTCAACTTTTGGACCAGGGAAAAATTGTTCATCATATTCAATAATATGATTGCGATCAATGACTAGTTTACCTATTGTTGTTTCTAAAATAATTACATTTAGGTTTTCGGCAATTTTATGTCCGACAATTACTGTACCATTATTAAGTGTTATTTTGTGTCGTAGCATAGGGAGTTTTAATATGTTAAGGACATTCTCATCAAGTTCTGGCAATCCTTTTTCGGCAATATCATAATATCTTACAATACCTTTAAGTGAGTCAATCTGAGTTTGAAATAGGTTTAAATTTGTGCCAAGTGTAAAAAATAAAGAATCAGACTCTCCTTTTTGGCTAGCGATACTATCTGTTATACTTATAGATAGGCCAGATATACGATCTTGTAGTGAAGAATCTGTCTGACGAATTATAACTCCTATTGAGTCTGCAGTTTGAGTTTGTTCTTTTCTTGTAGTATCAAGTTTTGCATTTAGCTGGGCAATTTCTGTTTTATTTTTCTCTAGATCGTTAGTTAATTGACGCTCACGTTCAAGGAAAGCTTCCATATCTTGTTTTGCTAAGCCAAAATCAGCAACTGTTTTTTTGAGTTCATCCATCTCTTTTGTCATTTCTTCTACATTCCTCACTACTTCAAAAAAAAGATCAACAGAATCAGATTCGAAAATAAAAGTAGCACCTGTCTCAAGACTATCTGGTGGGAGAGGGAGCGAAGATTCTAACAGTCGGAGCTCTTCTATAAGAGATCTTGTATTTGATGCTATTGCACTTTTTTCAATTTCATCAATGCTTTGATCTGCAGCACTTGCTGATAAGGAAAGAGAAAATGTTTTGTATTTAGCTTCAGTATTTATTCTCCCTTGACTCATTAGAGCATAAGATTTGCTATCAGTGGGTAAGTAGCCAATAAATGCATCTAAATCAAAAATCATATCTCGGTAAGCATTTTCTTCATCTAATAGTAGCTGAGATATCTCAGAATTTTCATTTTCAGAAATAAGTTGATCAGAAAGAGCTGATAGTGTAGCATCAACTCGTGCCTCAGTTAGATTTAAAAGAGATGCGATATTTTCACGAGCACGATTTGCTGTTGGAAAAAATTCTAATCTAGATTGATCTGACTCTTTTGCATCGACTGTTTGATTTACAATAGGTGCAGCAATAGAAGGGCGGGACTGAGGAGATGGAGGACCACCGCCACATGACCAAAAAGTTATACCTGTTAAAATGAATGAGATTTTTATATATAACTTCATTTATCTATATTTTGTTCGAGGGCTTTCTCTTGAGCGATTAAACCTGCTTCTCTAATTTGCCTTTTATATAAATCATGTACACCCAGACTGTAGGCCAATTCAATTATGTATGGGTAATATTCATAACTATCAGGATCTTCTAGCATAGGGAGAATAATTTTAAAGGCCTCTGGATCTTTAAAATTACCAAGGTTGTTTATTGCTTTTATACGTAGTGATCGAGGCATATCTTCTTTCATTGCAATTTCATAAAGTGTTGGTTTGACGACAGGATCATTGAAGTTTCCAAGTGCATCTAATAACGTACTCAGTAGTGAATAATAGGAAGCCTGGCCTTGATTATAAGTGTCAAGTAGAGCTAGGATTAGACGTTCTTCTTTTACACCTTGCATAGTACGAATTGCAAAATCGCGAATTTGTGATTCCATTGATGGGTCAGTCAACATTTCTACAAACATTTCAACAATTCTTGCGTCATCTTTACGACCAGCTAATATTTCTAGAGCTCGATTTCTGGCTTTTATATCAAGCGTTTCATCCTTTGCAAGAAAAACAAGAACTGGAACTACTTCATCTTCATCCATACTAGCTAATGTATTAGACACCATAGTTGCTGTACTATAAAAAGCAGATCTGCTACGTTCATAAATATCAATTAGCGACATTACTTTATTTTCAGGTTTAACATTCTTTAAACTTTTAAAGGTTGCAGCTTGAACAGATCTTAGTTTTTCATCCACAGAAAAAATAGATTCCATTAGAGCACCTGAAGCGACCGGATCTTCTTCAAATTCTGAAAGAACACCGACACTAGTAACCATTAATTCTACATTAATTGCTTCAGCCTTTTTCACAAAATCTGCTAGAGCTTCAAGAGCAATTGGATGTTTTGTTTCGGCCATGGCACGAACAGCTGATTTGCGGACATCTAGTTGTTGGCTTTCATCTTGATAAATGGCAATAAGTTCTTCTAATGCACCCATATCTCCTTGTATGTATGTTACTCTTAATTCTTCAACTGTTTGGGGAGAAGCATCTTCTATATCGGTTGTTTTAGAAAAACGATTAATTAAATTGTTGATTTGAGAACATCCTGTTAAAGGTATTATTAGATATGCTAAAGTCAAAAACGAGAGAATTTGTTTCAGCATCAAATTATACATCATCATTATTCACTCCCCAAATTTTTAGTGATAATTCTTTTCCATCAAAATAACCATAAGAATAATGACGTATCCAATCACCTAAGATTATAAGCTTACCATTTTTTAAGTTGATTTCTTTAAGCTGATGATAATGACCCATAATAATGTAATCAATTCCATTGTTAAATTCATTTTCAGAATAGTTTTTGAGTTCATGCAGAACTTTTTCTTTATATTCCGTAGTATGATGATTATAATTACCGTTTCTTGAAAATTTTTTTGCAATAGCATATCCTAAATCAGGGTGAATCCAATTATATAGATAAACAAAGACTCTATTTCTTAAAAAATTCCTTAAGAAGCGATAACCTCTATCCCAAGATAAAATACCATCTCCATGACTGATCAGAAAATTTTTTCCAGAAATATTAATTTTAATACCTTGTGGATGAACTTGATGAAAAAGATTCTCTTTTAGAAATTCTTTTATCCAAAAGTCGTGATTTCCTGGAACAAAGTGAATAATTAAACCTTTTAACTTGGCTTCATTTAATATTTTCAAAATATCAAAATATGCTTTAGGTATTACATATTTGTACTCAAACCAAAAATCAAATAAATCTCCTACGATAACAAGAGTTCCATTATTTTCAATAACATGACGAATAAATTGTTTTAATTTTTTTCTTTTATTTTCTTCATTTGAAGAACTCTCAAGGCTCAGATGAACATCTGAAATGAAATATAAAGGAATGTTCATGGAAAGAAACTTAATTTATTACTTTCCTTCAATCAAATAAAATATGGGAAAAAATCTATATCAGTCTCTTGACAGTGGGTCAATTTTTATCTATCTTTTAACGGAATCAGATTAATTAAATTTAATGAACAATTCATATATTTAATTGTATAAAAGGTTAAGCATGAGAATAATTGTAAAAACAACTCTTTTCCTAATGCTAATGTTAAATTCGGTTTTTGCACAAGCGTTTGGTCAGAATAAGGTTCAATATAGAGATTTTAATTGGCAATTCATCCAATCCCCTCATTTTGACATTTATTTTTATGCTGATGGACAGCCTCTCGCTGAATTTACCTCTGAAGTTGTAGAGGAAGCTTATACTCAAGTATCAACATATCTTGATTGGCAATTGCGTAAACGAGTCTCAATTATAATATATAACTCTCATAATGATTTTCAACAAACCAATATTGTTACAAGTTATATGCCAGAGGGTGTTGGAGGTGTTACAGAATTATTCAAAAATAGAATCGCATTGCCTTTTGAAGGTTCTTATGAACAATTCAGGCATGTTATACACCATGAATTAGTACATGCTATGATAAATGATATGATATACGGAGGATCTGCACAAAGTATTGTTTCAAATAGAGTTCAATTAACTCTACCACTATGGATGAATGAAGGGTTAGCTGAATATCTTTCAAGCCAATGGGATACCCGAGCGGATATGGTAATGAGAGATGTTGCTGTACATGATAGGATACCAGCGGTGCCTGAACTCAATTATTTTATGGCTTATAAAGGGGGACAATCAGTTTGGAAGTTTATTGTAGAAAAATATGGTTGGCAAAAAGTGGGAGAGATTTTTGCTCAATCTAAAAAAAGGCAGGATGTTCAGCGTGGTTTTCAAAAATCAATGGGTCTTGATTTTAATGATCTTACTGACCAATGGCATAAATATTTGAAAAAAGAATATTGGCCAGATGTAGCTGGTAGAGATGAAATTGAAGATTTTGCATTTCAGATAACTGACCACAAGAAATTAAAAAACTTTTTTAATATTTCTCCTTCTCTTTCTCCAGATGGGAGCAAAATTGCACTTATTACTGATCGAAGTGGCTATTCAGATGTTATAACTATTTCATCACGGAATGGTGAAGTAATTAATACTTTAGTTAAGGGTAATAGAACGCCTGATTTTGAAGAATTGAAACTTTTGCAACCTGGAATTTCTTGGTCCCCTGATGGAGAGAGGATTGTTTTAGCTACAAAAGCTGGAGGTAGAGATGCACTGTTTCTTATAAATGGTGAAAGTGGGAAAAGAGAAAAACTAACTTTTGATTTGGATGGGATATTTACAGCAGCTTGGAGTCCAGATGGCAATAAGATAGCTTTTGTAGGTAATAAAGGAGAGGCTAGTGATATTTATATTTATAATATAGAGAATCAACATCTTGAAAATTTAACGGATGATATTTTTTCAGACTCAGAACCAACTTGGTCTCCTGATGGAAAAAAAATAGCTTTTGTTTCAGACAGAGGAGAGCATCTAAAAACTCCAGCTAATTTTGATATTCATGAACATGACTATAGTCAGACGGACCTTTTCTTATTGGATTTAGAATCTCAAAAACTTAAGAGATTAACAAACACATCTCACAGTGAAAACTTTCCTGTTTTTGCAAATACTGTCAATATGCTTGCATATACTGCGGATGCATCGGGAGTATGGAATCTTCATTTATTAGACCTTGATACAAATGAGTCGCGTCCAATAAGTAATGTTCTTACTGGGATCTTTCAACTAAGTTTGTCTAATGATGATCAGAAGCTTATTTTTTCAGCTTACTCAGGCGTTGGTTGGGATATTTATTCAATCAGTAATCCCTTATCCCTTGATACAAAAGAAGTAAGACCTTCAAATTTTATTAAATCAGGAACATATGAGGATCCTTTGAAAATTTCTTTATTGGAAAAAGGTTCTATAGATAAAAGAATAGAGGTTGATTGGGCGGATAATGCTTTTGCTCGATGGATATTTGCTCCGGAATACAATCACTATAATGATGGTATTTACGATTCTACAAATGTTCAATCAATAGAACCCTTAGCAATTGCAAAGTATAAAGATAAAGATGGAACTTATCTGACTCAGAACTATAAGACTCGATTTACACTTGATTTAGTAAGTGGTCAAGCTATGTATAGCAACCTTTGGGGCGCTATGGGCACAACAGTCTTTGCTTTTAGTGACATTCTTGGAGATCATCGTGTATATGTTGGGAGTGAGATGGTTATGAATCTTGAGAATAGTGACTATTTTGTTCAATACAGTTACCTTAAACCAAGAAATGATTTAAACGTAGGTATTTATCATACTTCGAATGTTTTTGGATCTCAATGGAATTTTCTTAGATTGCGATATCTCCGAATGGATTTATCACTTTCCCGTCCAGTAAGTAGGTTCCAACGTTTTGGCGCTGGTCTTACTAATCATTTCGTGAACAATCGGGAGTATCTTTTAGTGGCATATAATCAATATTCGCTTTCATCAGATGAATCATTGAGACTTTTTTCTTATTCGCTTAATTGGACATATGATAATAGTCAATGGGGTTCAACTGGTCCATCTGATGGTTGGCGTGCTAATGCTCAATTCACTCAAAGTTTAGCCATGCTCGGATATAAACTTGATTTTAAAACGCTGGTCCTTGATGCTAGGCGCTATTTTAGAGTTAGTAGGCTTTATACATTTGCTTTCCGTGCGATAGGTGGATTTAGTTTAGGAGCAGATCCACAGCGTTTTTTTCTTGGCGGGACTCAAAATTGGTTGTTTGGAACAGGTTATACAAATGGAGAACGTGATAGAGCACGTTGGAATAATGATCAAGATGCAAATATTTGGGATAGTGGGAGCGGCAATTATTTAAAAGATTTATACTTTTCTATATTTGTTTTGCCAGTTAGAGGAGCAAGATTGGTTGAAAGGCATGGTACAAAAGTTATATTAACTAATTATGAATTTCGGTTTCCATTTGTGAATTATTTAGCTCTTGGATTCCCGTTAAGAGTGATCCTTGGGAATATTCAAGGGGTTTTATTTGCTGATGCTGGAGCTGCTTGGGATGATAAATTTAATTTAATTAGAACAAATAATGTTACGGGAGCAAGTGAATTCGATAATTTTATTAGTTCTTATGGTTTTGGTTTAAGGTTGAATATTGGCTACACTATTATACGTCTTGATGCGGCCAAAGACTATACTATGCAGGGTAGTTCTAAATGGCAGTACTATATTTCTTTGGGAACTGATTTATAATATTCTATTTGACTTTGAATAAATCTTTGATTTCCATCAGGGAAAGTATCAGTTTAATTATGTTTGTGTGATGGCAAAGGTTTCAAATAAAAACATTTTTTTGTGTTCAGAGTGTGGTAATGATTATTTAAAGTGGCATGGAAAATGTCCTAATTGTAAAAAATGGGGAACTTTGAATGAAATTAATATTCATTCTGACTCAACTAGATATTCTTCTAATAGGTATAATTTAGATGTAGCTCCACTCAGTAAGTTTTCGAAAAATTTTCAATCAACAAAAACATTTACAGCTATTCCTGAATTCGACCGTGTACTTGGTGGTGGCATCTTTACAGGAGCAATGATTTTACTTGGAGGTAGTCCAGGAATAGGTAAATCAACACTTGCTCTACAAGTTGCGGGATCTTTGGATGGATCAATTCTTTATATTTCTGCTGAAGAGAGTCTAGAACAGATTGGTTTACGTGGAAAACGTCTTAAAATTAAAGAAAATAATGTGTCAATAATTTCAGAAAACCGCTGGGAATTAATTGAAAAGCAAATAATTGAATTAAAACCTTCTTATGTAATCATAGATTCTATTCAAACTATTTTTTCAGAATTTAATGACGGACATCCTGGTACCATCAGTCAAGTACGGGAATGTGGTCAAAAAATCTTAGATATATGTAAATCAAGATACATAAGTGTCATAATTATTGCACATGTTACTAAAGAAGGAATAATTGCTGGACCAAGGATGCTAGAACATATGGTAGATACTATACTGTTTCTTGAAGGAGATTCAAGGAATGATTATCGACTTCTTAGATCTTACAAGAATAGATTTGGTGCTACTAATGAAGTTGGTGTTTTTGAGATGAGTGGAGAGGGATTAAAGTCTGTTGAGAATCCATCGAAAATTTTTTTATCAGAAAGGCAACTTAATGCTCCCGGTTCAACGGTGTTTCCATCTATGGAAGGCTCTAGACCAATTCTTGTTGAAGTTCAAGCTCTTGTTTCAAATAGCAGTTTTTCAACACCCCAAAGGAATGTAACGGGTTTTGATCTAAATAGACTCTCTATGCTTGTAGCAGTATTAGAAAAGCGTCTAAATATATCGGTTAGTGCTGATGATATATTTATAAATATAGTAGGAGGAATGAACATTAATGAACCTGCAGCAGATATGGCTATTATAGCAGCAATTGCATCTAGTAAAAAAAATGTTTTTATCAATGCTGAAACTATTTTACTGGGTGAAATTGGTTTGTCTGGAGAACTAAGGTCATTAAATGGCATTGAGAGTCGACTTAAAGAATCGAACCGATTAGGTTTCAAAAGAGCTATAGTTCCAAAAAAAGGTGAGAAAAGTATTGAAGGTATGAAAGAGATTGTTTGTAAGACAGTTTCTGAAGCTTTTGATTCCATCTTTTGATTTATTACACTTCTAGAATAAACAATCTAAAGTAATAATGACATATAAAGTAATTAAGAAAGACTCAAATAGCTCAGCTCGCATGGGTTTACTGAAAACTTTTCGTGGGGAAATAAATACACCTGCATTCATGCCTATTGGAACTTATGGTGCTGTAAAAACTTTATCCCCAAAGGATCTTAAGGAAATCGGTGCGGAAATAATTCTAAGCAATACATATCACTTATATCTCCGTCCTGGTTTGGAAATAATTAACCAGGCAAAGGGCTTAAACAGTTTTATGGGTTGGAGAAAACCAATCCTTACAGACAGTGGAGGATTTCAAGTTTTTAGTCTTGCCAAATTAGGGAAAATAAATGATGAAGGTGTCCTATTTAAATCAGCATTGGATGGCTCCGAACATTTTTTAACCCCCGAATTATCGATGGAAATTCAATTAACACTTGGTAGTGATATTATTATGTCCTTTGACGAATGTGTTCCAGGAAACGCAAATAGAAAAATAGTTGAAAAAGCTGTAAAAAGAACAACGACTTGGACTAGAAAGTGTCATAATTATCTAAGAGTAAATAATGCTCTTTTGTCTTCAGGTCCACTTTTTTTCCCTATTATTCAAGGAGGAACTGATAAGATATTAAGGAGTGAAAGTCTTGATAGAATTTTACCGTATTCTGATAGCGGTATAGCAATTGGTGGTCTAGCAGTTGGTGAAAATAAAGATAAAATGTTTGAAATAGTGGAAAAAATGGATAAAGATATACCTCAAGATAAACTTCGTTATTTGATGGGAGTTGGGAAGCCAGAAGATATCTTAAGGGCGGTATCTTTAGGAATTGATCTTTTTGATTGTGTAATTCCAACTAGAAATGCAAGAAATGGACAACTCTTTACATGGACAGGTAGATTAAATATTTTAAACAGTAAATTTTCTAATGATTTCCTTCCTATATGTGATCATTGTAATTGTTATACCTGTAGCACATTTAGTCGCTCTTATATTCGACATTTATTCAAACTGAATGATGTGCTTGGTCTCCATCTTGCGACACTGCATAATGTAAAGTTTTATTTAGATTTAATGAGAAAAATACGTCATGAAATAAGAAAAGATACTTTTGCAAACTGGTCAAAATTTATATTTTCTGATTTGATTGGATCTAGAAACTAACGGTTTTATGAGAAATGTGGTTCTTATATCTATTTTGTGGATGATAAGGGGGAGGTATTATATTTTTCTGGGTAAAAAGCTAAAATTTAATCTTCATATCTAAACATATAAGGTTAGATTGATCTGAAGTAGAGTCAGATTAGGAAGGTTTATCATTAGATACAAAGTATGATAAAACATTAGAAGGATTTTGCTCAGCTATTGCTTCCCAACCTGTATTGAGCCATCCTTTTTTGAAACTATTACTATTATCTTCTTCTTTATCTAAATAACCTTTCATTACATTGTGACCTCTAACACCTAAAAATCCATAATTACCATTTTTAACTTGATTTCCTTCATCATCAATAATTGACATTTCACATATATTAAGTGGTTGTCCTATTGGTATAAACCCATTTGAAAGATTATTATCTTTCAAATTAAAACTAGCGAAACCTGATAGTTCAGGAATAAAAAAACCTGGGACGCCTATATTTTCCTGATATGAGTTGTGAGGCTTCAATAAAAACTCAGAGTTTTTTACTAAGTGATTATCATATGAGAAGAAAACTTTAGTTGATAAACCAGTTCCTAGATTGATTTGGCATCCTGAATATAAACCACTCATTATGGTACTAGATAGATTTAGTAAGTCATTAGTTTTTTCAGAACAACCGATTATATCTTTGTCAGATAATCTAAAATATGAAGAAATGGCCATTCCACTAACCATTAGATTATAATGTGATAATAAAACATTCTTTCCAAAATTATTATCTAGTATTAAACATTCGTCTGAAAGCTTTGATTTTTTTCCAATCTGAACTTTGTTTGATTCTTGTGCAATTGTCTTATCAAAAAGAGATGGGTCAGTAAAAAATTCTGATTCTATTTCATCGTTATTTAAGTTTACAGTAGCGCCAACTTCCCAAATACCAAAAATTTGGATTAAAGATCTAAACTTTCCGTTATAGTTCATGTTGACTCTATCTCCAAAACTGACTTTTTCTTTCCGAAGAAAATTTGCACATTTACATACTTGATGGAAAAAATCAATAAAGGATATTTGAGACCATTTATTATTTTCATTGATATTTAAGAAAGTACGGTTACCATATCGTTGGACTTGAGAGTCAAGCAATGATCTGATACTGGGATATGGTATCATTATTTCTGATGAAGGTACGTCACTGATTGATTGAGCTGATTCTACATTAGACATAAGTTTAATATCCATATTAATAATCTATGAAATCCTAATGTAGAATTTCATAGAATTGCTCAAAAAAATCTAGATATTCATTACTTATATTTTATTATGATAGACTAATTTCTTACTTAGTATTAATTCATAAATGATAACATTCCTTTTTCTATCATAAGTACATTATGTAAGATTTACTATGAGGGTTATAATGGGAAACAATATCGAATGAATTGAATTAAGTTCACAAAAGAACTATTTAGGACAAGATTAATGAAAAATAAAAAATTCAAAACTATCCTTCAAACGACTGGCGAGACACCTGTAATAAAGTTAAATAAAATTGGGAAAGATTATGATTGCACTTTTTATGTTAAATGTGAATTTTTTAATCCTGGTGGATCTGTAAAAGATCGAATTGGAGTAAGGATGGTTGAAAGAGCTGAAAGTTCTGGAAAAATTAAACCTGGAGACACTTTAATTGAACCTACTTCAGGAAACACAGGTATTGGGATTGCACTATCGGCAGCTGTTAAAGGTTATCGGATGATTATAACTATGCCTGAAAAAATGAGTAAAGAAAAAGAGGTGGTTCTTAAAGCACTAGGAGCCCAAATAATACGAACACCTTCGGATGCTGCTTGGGATGATCCAAAAAGCCATATTGGAGTAGCAAAGGAATTAAATAAAAAAATACCTAATTCTCATATTTTGGATCAATATTCTAATCCTGACAACCCAAATACTCATTATAATTTTACTGCTGAAGAAATATTAACTCAATTTGGTGATGAATTGAAAATGGTAGTTATGGGAGTTGGTACTGGTGGGACAATTACTGGTATTGCAACAAAATTAAAAGAGAAACGTTCAGATATATTTATAGTTGGAGCAGATCCAGAGGGCTCAATACTTGGTGGAGGAAATGAAATTAGCTCCTATTTTGTTGAAGGAATAGGTTACGATTTTTTTCCTGATGTTTTAAATAATAGTCTAATAGACAAATACGTTAAGACAAATGATAATGATTCTTTTCTTATGGCACGTCGTTTAATAAAAGAAGAGGGCTTATTAATTGGTGGGTCTAGCGGTTCAGCTATTTGTGCTGCTCTTCAAGCTTCTACATTCCTAAAAAAAGGTGATGTTTGCTTAGTAATTTTGCCTGATTCAATTAGAAACTATCTTAGCAAATTTGTAGATGATGAATGGATGACAAAAAAAGGTTTTTTGAAAAGAAATCAATAAGTTTTTTATAAAAAAATTTTAAATAACTATAATATTCTATATCTAAGAAAATTATTTTTTAATTTATATAAAAGGAGTTTTCATGAAGTTTGATACTAAGATTGTAAGAGCAGAGATCAAACCTGATTCAACAACTGGTTCTATAGTTCCGCCAATTTATCAAACAGCTACTTATGTTTTACCTGAAGTAGGTATAGATAAAGGATTTGATTACACACGCTCAGCTAATCCGACTAGACAAATACTAGAAGAATATCTCGCAATTATAGAAGGCGGAAAATTTGGAATATGTTTTTCGAGTGGAATGTCTGCTGTTGACAGTTGTTTAAAAGTATTAAACCCTGGAGATCACATTATTTGTTCTGATGACGTTTATGGAGGTGTTTCTAGACACTTCAATAGAATTTTGACTAAGTATGGTTTATTATTTACATATGTGGATTCAACAGAGTCTATTAATGTAAAAAATGCTGTTCGTCCTAATACTAAGATGTTATGGATAGAAACTCCAACTAATCCTTTACTTAAGATAACTGATTTACATGCAATTGGTGAAATCGCAAAAGAAAATCAACTTTTATTCTGCGTAGATTCGACATTTTCAACACCTGTTTTTCTGAGACCTCTTGAATTTGGTGCTGATATGGTTGTTCATAGTACTACGAAATATATTAGTGGTCACAATCAGATTATCGGTGGTGCTATTATTACAAATAGTATGGAGCTTTATGATGAAATGAAGTTTATTCAAAAAACTATCGGAGCAGTTCCAAGTCCTTTTGATTGTTGGCTTACACTAATGGGTGCTAAGACACTTCATCTAAGAATGGAAAAACATGCTAAAAATGCTCAAATCATAGCTGAGTTTCTTGAGTCCCATCCTAAAGTTTTGAATATTACTTTCCCTGGTCTTATATCTCATCCCCAACATGAAATTGCCAAGGATCAAATGAATGGATATAGTGGCATGATTTGTTTTGAACTTAAAGGAGGAATTGAAGCAGGTAGAAAATTGATGAATAATGTTCGATTATGTGCTTTAGCTGAAAGCCTTGGTGCTGTAGAAACTATGATAACTCATCCAGCAACGATGACGCATGTTGACGTTCCATCAGATGAAAGGAATGCCAGAGGTTTGACAGATGGATTAGTTCGTTTATCTATTGGGATTGAAGATCCAAGAGATATACTAAATGATTTGAGTATAGCATTAAATGAGATTTAGGTCAAATTTTTATTAAAGATTAAAGTGCCAAATGAAAATAGATGGTCCTCTTCATGATGCAGTTTTTATAAAAAGATTAAACCGTTTTCTTACTTTAATAGATATTGGTGGAAAAATTTTTGAAAGTCATCTTCCTGACTCTGGTCGTCTCAGTGAGTTATTAATTCCAGGTTCAGAGTTAAAAGTTCGTTATATTGATACTAAATTATTAAAAAGAAAAACATCATGGACGACTTTGATGGTAAAAAAACATAAACAATGGATCTCTATTGATTCTACTTTGCCAAACAGATTCGTAAAATATCTCTTAGAGAAAAAAAGCCTTCCCCAATTTAAAGATTATGAATTGAAAAGACCGGAAGTTGTGGTAGGGAAACACAGGTTTGATTTTCTTTTGGAAAAGTTAGGAAAACCTTTCTATTTAGAGGTAAAGTCAGTTACCTTTGTTGAAAAAAGTTTAGCTAGGTTTCCTGATGCTATAACGGAGCGAGGGATGAAGCATGCCAATTTTTTAGCTCAGATGTCTGAAAAAGGGAACAAGGCGGGAATTCTTTTTGTATGTCAAAGGTCGGATGCACAAAGTTTTCGTCCTATGTGGAATAGGGATCCAAAATTTTCACAGGCTTTACTTTTAGCTGAGAAAGCTGGTGTTCAGATTAATGTTATTGTTACAAAAATAACTCCAACTTCAATTAATTATTATAAAGAGATCTCTTATGATCTAGAGCCTTTTTGAAAAAACTTTTCTTATTAATTCTTATACTAATTATTATTAGGTGTGCTGCTTTAGGTCCGCCTCCAGGAGGTCCTAAAGATGAGACTCCTCCCACGTTAGTAAATGTTGCACCAGAATCTGGAACTACAGGAATCAAGGGAGGTATTATTGTTCAATTGACCTTTTCAGAAAGATTAAGCGAAGAGACGAATTTTTCTGCTATACGTCTATCTCCTATAATTGGCAAACCTCTGGATTTCACATTAAATAAAGAGATAATATCAGTTGGTTTTCCTGAGAAATTGGATCAAGATCAGACTTATATATTAACTCTTTCAAGAGATTTAAAGGATGAGAGAGAAAATCGTCTCGATAAAACTTATCAGATTGCGTTAACTACTGGTGAAGAAATTGCTAATGGTCAAATATCTGGCATAGTGTATAATAAAAAAGAGGAAACTTCAGCAATAGTATATCTTTTTGCAAAAAAGGGAAATTTTAATGATAGCCTTTTGCTTGGTACGCCAGAATATTATACTGAAACAGATGATTCAGGACGATATGTTTTTGATTTTTTAGATCAAGGTCAATATATAACTGTAGCACATACTGGTGTATCTCCACCAGCACCAATTAGTCCATTAAGATCAAATTATGGTCTTTACTGGAAACCAGTTGTTAGAGTTGATGAAAATATAAAAATAATAAATAATGTAAATATGACCCTTGGGAAACAGATATCTTCTTTTAGATTATTGTCAGTAAAAATGGATGACAGTGTTTCTGGCACGATGGTTTTTACCAACTCATTTGATTTATCAAACTTATCTAATGTAGAAGTAAAGTTTTATTCAAATGTTTCAAAATTAGAATTAGAGGTTTCTAAACTTTTTCAGTATAGTGATAAGAAGAAAGAATTAAGATTTTTTATTGAAGGATTGAATCCTGGTGAATCTTATTCAGTTTCAATTGCAGGAATAAAAGATTCAATCGATCAGCATCTTCAAGAAGTAAAACGGGAAGTTAGTATTCCTGAAATCAATGACCTTGACCCTTCAATTTATTCAACATCAGCAAATGAAATGTCAATTATTAAATCAGGGGGATATCCCTTTAGAATTCAATTTACTAAACCTGTATTTATTCTTAGTGATTCAGTGGCTGTACTGACAAATGATGAAGGAGATACTTTAAAGTGTAATTTGCAAGTAGATGACTCTATAATGAAAATTGTTCCGATTGGAGGATGGGTTGAGTCAAGTTCATTTACATTAAAAATTTTTGGGAATTATATTCAATCTTTAGATGGATATTCGATCAAAGATTCAATTATAACCTATAATTTTCTAACTAGTTCAAAAATTGGTTTTGGTGGGATAATTGGTAAATTAAACGGATCCTATATTGAAAACTCAATAGTTATTGCTAGATCATTAGAAAAACAGACAAAATCAGTTTCCGTATCAGTAAATTCTAATGGGGAGTTCAAAATAGAGAATATTCGTGAAGGAAAATGGTTGCTCAGCGCATTTCAAGATAGAGATGGAAATGGTCGTTACACATACGGTGATATATATAATAACATACCTTCTGAACCTTTTACTTTTCTAATCGATACAGTTGAAGTTAGGGCAAATTGGGATATTGATGGTTTAGAATTAACATTTCCTTAAGACATAATGAAAATTAAAAATAAAATGTTTGGAGTAATTATTGCTGGCGGAAGAGGAACAAGATTTTGGCCAATAAGTAGGAAAAAACGTCCTAAGCAATTACTTAATATTTTTGGTGATCAATCAATGCTTCAGATGACTATAGATCGTTTGAGGAAAATCCGATTTATTGAAGATATTTATATTGCGACTGGTAAAGATCTTGCAAAATCAATTGCTCAAGAAGTTGAAGGTATTTCTAAAAAAAATATTATTGTAGAACCTTCCGGTAAAAACACAGCACCTTCAATTGGATTAGTTGCTGGTCATTTGTTAAATAGAGATCCTGAAGCAGTGATGGGTATTTTTCCAGCTGATCATCTTATTGTTGGGCATCGACCATTTTACCAATCTCTCTCAGCTGCTTTAGATTTGGTGTCTAAAAACAAAATTCTGGTTACGCTTGGGATAATACCTTCATCTCCACATACAGGTTATGGTTATATCCAGTATAATAAAAAGAAAATATTAAAAGATGGAATTGCTTTTGGAGTAAAAACTTTTGCTGAAAAACCCACACTATCAGCAGCTAAAAGATTCCTTAAAAGTGGGGATTTTTTCTGGAATAGTGGAATTTTTGTTTGGAAAGCTTCCGTTTACATGAAAGCTATGGAAGATCATTTGCCAATTCAATATGATATAATTAAAAATATTATTTCAAAAGTGGGTACTAATCAATATAAATCAAGCTTAGCATCTGAATGGGATCGTATTAGTCAAGAATCTGTAGATTATGGAATACTTGAAAAGGCTAATAATATTGGTGTCATTAAAAGTGGCTTTACATGGAGTGATGTAGGATCTTGGAACGCTTATTATAATCTCATGACAAAAAAAAGAGATGGAAATGTAATTAAAGGAGATGGTTTAATTATTGATGGTTCTAATAATCTTATACATTCAAGTGAAAAATTCACTAGTATCCTCGGCATTAATAATATTGCAGTAATTAATACAAATGATTCTACTTTGGTTGTTCCTAGAGAACGGGTTGAAGAGATAAAAAATCTTTTATCAGTTTTAGAAAAAAAGAATCGAAATGAATTACTATGAAACAAGACTATTTATATGATGAATTTGAAAAACTAGCTGATAAATTGAATATCACAATTTTACAAGGGAAAGGTGATTTTGAAGGTGGGTTTTGTACTTTAAAAGGTGTTCAATTTGTAGTTTTAAATAAAAGTAGACCGCTTGAGCAACGTCTTCGTGTTTTAGCTATATCATTTGGGGATCTAGATTTGGAAGAGCAATATATTTTACCTGTTTTGAGAAAATTCATTAATATTAATTCTAAAAATTGAATTATTAATAATATGAAAATACTTGATTTGGGTTACGTTCATATTTATAATTCAAATCGTTGATTACTTATTAAGATTAAAGATTTATTCTTCTATTATAGTTAGAAAGGATTCTAATGAATAACATAGTAACTGATGATATTCGCAATCTTGCGATTTTAGGGCACGGTACATCTGGAAAAACAATTCTTGCTGAAGCAATATTGTATAATGCTGGTGAAATAAGTCGAATGGGTACAATTGAAGATGGGACTACTATTTCAGATTATCATCAACAAGAAATTAATAGAAAGATTTCAATTAGTGGAACACCACTTCATTGCAATTGGCTAAAAAAGCGTTTGAACATCCAGGATGTACCTGGCTTCCTTGATTTTCTAGGCGAAGCTAAGAGCTCTTTACGTGTATCAGATATTTCTGTAATTACTATACCAGCTACTACTGGAGTTGAAACAGGAACAGATATTGTTTCAGGATACGCTGAGGAAAGCAATATACCAAGACTTTTTGTTGCCACAATGCTAGATAAAGAGCATACAAAATTCGATTCAGTTTTAAGTCAATTACAAAGTCATTTTTCTCGTCGTGTTTTTCCCTTAACTATTCCGGTAAATCCTGGACCTGGTTTTAACCAAATTGCAGATGTGCTTAGAAAAACACTCCTAATATATAAAACTGATGGAAGTGGCGAATTTGAAGAGAAGGAGCTTCCTGAAAATTTAAAAGTAAAAATAGAAGAGATGCATGAAGAATTAATTGAATATATTGCTGAGTCAGATGACACCATGCTTGAAAAATTTTTTGAAGAGGGAAATTTATCTGAAGAAGAATTGAGGGAAGGTCTTCATGATGCAATTATTAATGGTAATTTGATACCTCTTGTTGTTACTTCAGCTCAAAATAATATAGGTATAAATCGTTTACTTGATCTAATATCAAAATATTATCCTTCACCAGCAGATCTTTACCAAGCCTTAAGTAAAAAATCAAATTCAAATAATGAATTCAATATCGAGCCATCATCAGATCAACCGACAAGTTTACTTGTTTTTAAGACAATTAGTGAACCACATGTTGGAGAACTTTCTTTTTTTAGAGTTTATTCTGGTTCAGTTAAAAGCGGGATGGATCTAAATAATACTTCAAGGCAATCAAGTGAACGACTTGGTCAAATTTTTTCTATGAATGGAAAAAATCGAAAAGATGCTGGAATTTTATATGCAGGAGATATTGGTGCAGTAGTAAAATTAAAAAATACACATACAGGGGACACTCTTTGTGATCCTAAACTTAATGCTAAGCTAAAAAAGATTGATTTTCCTCCTCCTTCCATACATGAAGCGGTGGTAACAAGGTCAAAAGGTGATGAAGAAAAAATTGCTACTGGATTAGCAACTCTTCATGAGGAAGATCCAACTTTCATCTATCATGTGGATTCGGAATTAAAACAAACAATAATATCTGGGTTAGGTGAACTTCAACTAGAAGTAGTGGTAGATAGGTTAAAACAAAAATTTAGTGTCGATGTGGATCTCGTTGAACCTAAAGTGCCTTTTCGGGAAACAATTAAAGGTAATGGTGCATCAAAATACCGACATAAAAAGCAATCTGGTGGGGCTGGCCAATTTGCGGAAGTTTGGATGAGAATTGAGCCCAAAAATCGTGGAGAAGGTGTTGAATTTACTAATAGTTTAGTTGGTCAGAATGTAGATAGAGTATTTGTTCCATCGGTTGAGAAGGGTGTAAATGCTGCATGTGAAGAAGGAATACTTGCCGGTTACCGTGTTGTAGATGTAAAAGTTAATTTTTATGATGGAAAACAACATCCAGTTGACTCTAAAGATGTTGCTTTTCAGATAGCTGGTAAAGGTGCATTTAAAGAATCTTTCATGAATGCAAAGCCATGTCTTTTAGAACCTATTATGAATATTGAAATAAAAGTTCCTGAAGATCAAATGGGTGATGTAATGGGTGATATTTCTGGTCGGAGAGGAAAAATATTGGGTATGGATACTGAAGGTGGATTTCAGTTAATTAAGGCTCAGGCTCCCCAAGCAAGTCTATATCGTTATTCTACTACATTAAGGTCCCTTACAGGAGGAAGAGGTACCCATTCAGAAAAATTCAGTCATTATGAATATATGCCTAATGATCTTCAGAAAAAAGTTATTGATAAAGAAAAAAATGAGGTAGATGAATAATTGATCATGAAATGATTTAATAAATGTTAATCAAATATTTAACAATGGATATTATTTTTATTTAATTATGGATAGACTTTGGGCGCCTTGGCGTTTAGAATATATTAAAGGGCCAAAAGAAGAAGGATGTGTTTTTTATAATAGGACTCAGTCTTCAAATGATAAAGAATCATTAATTCTTTATAGGGGTCGTTTTTGTTTTGTAATTATTAATCTCTATCCATACAACAATGGACATTTGATGATAGTTCCTTATAAACATGAGTCAGATTTATTAAAAGTTGATTTGAAAACTAAGATGGAAATTTTGACTCTTGTTGATAAAACAATTAAAATCCTTACCACACAATTCAATCCTAATGGGTTTAATTTTGGTGCAAATATTGGTAAGGCGGGTGGTGCGGGTATTGCTGATCATATACATTACCATCTTGTCCCAAGATGGAATGGGGATACAAATTTTATGCCAATAATTAGTGAAACAAAAATTCTTGTTCAAAGCCTTAATGAAATTTATGATCAGCTAAAACCTGAATTTGATAAGATCAATGATTGAGTTTAATCAATCATGGTTACCTTTTATTTATCTGTACGGAGTTGGTGGAATTATATTAATAGTCGGCATCAGGATTATTTTAAAAACCAATGCATTAAACCTAAGTATCCCTCGACATAAAATTTGGTTAATAATACTATTTTTTGGTTTTGTATTTTATTGCCTTTTGCATTTCATTTTTATACTACTTGCATTAGGAAGTAAATAATGGAAATCTCTGTTGGGTCGAATCTAGATCGGATAGTCATATTAGGTTATTTTGCTATCGTAATGGGCTTTGGTGCTTATTTTGGTAAGTATAGCAAAACAACTTCCGATTATTTTTTTGGAGGAAGAAGATTTTCTTGGTGGCTTATTACTATATCAATAGTCGCAACAGGAGTAGGTTCTCATAGTTTTGTAAAATATTCAACAAAAGCTTATGAATATGGCTTTTCATCTACCATGACATATATGAATGATTGGTTTTTTATGCCATTATTTTTATTTGGTTGGTTACCTATCATTTATTACAGCCGTATTCGATCCATTCCTGAATATTTTGAGAAAAGATTTAATCCAATTGCAAGATCATTGGCAACACTGATGATATTACTATATATGATTGGTTATATTGCAATACAGTTTTTGACTTTGGCTACAGCTTTATATCGTATTTACCAAATTCCTCTTATGTTAACAGTAATTATCATTGCTATAGTTACTACAATTTATATGCATTATGGCGGTCAGACATCAGTGATTTTTACTGATCTCTTTCAAGGGTTAGTTCTGCTTTTCAGTGGCATTTTTCTATTTATTTTAGGTTTGGAATATTTAGGTAATCATTCTTCAGTAAGTGGGATCCAGGCATTCTGGGAAAATTTGTCACCTGTTGAGAAATTGCCTTTTGCGCACTTTAATAAACCACCTGACTTTAATTTTGTTGGGATTTTTTGGCAAGATGGTATAGCTGGATCAGTTGGTTTTCTTTTCCTTAATCAGGGATTAATAATGAGATTTATGGCTGCAAAAAGTGTAAATGAAGGTCGAAAAGCCGCTGCTATAAATGTACTTTGCATTTTGCCAATTGCCGCATTGGTAGTTTCTAATGCTGGATGGATCGGAAAAGCTATTTCAAATTTAGTTCCAAACGCACTTCCGGTTGGCATGGATCCAAATGATGTTTTTGTTAGTGTAACAAATCTTGTAGCTAGTCCAGGAATTTTTGGTTTTATTATTGCAGCATTATGTGCAGCATTAATGTCAACAGCAGATACTCTTGTCAATGCATCATCAGCTATAATCGTAAATGATATCTATCAACCTTTTACAAAAAATCAAAATGATGATAAGGGACAATTAAAATTTGCTAGAATTAGTTCTATTGCAGTAAAAATTCTTGCTGTTATGCTTGTACCTTTTTTTAATTCATTCGATTCTATTTATGAAGCTCACGGATGGTTTCATTCAACTTTTACTCCGCCACTAGTTGTTGCGGTTTTTCTCGGTATTTTTTGGAAAAGATTTACCTCACCAGCTGTTATAGCAACTTTTATTGGAGGAGCGTTTCTTATGGTACTGGGTCAGTTCATTCCCGATTTAATTACACCTTTAGCTCATGGAATTGAATTAAGGCCTGGAAGAGGCTATTCATATATAGGAGCGCTTTACAATTTAATTGTTTGTGCTGGTGTAGGAGTGATCGTTAGCCTTTTTACCAAGCCAGAAAAAAATGAAAAAATTCAAGGGTTAACAATATTTGATGTTAATAATCTAAAGAAAATATTCAAAGGAAATGATCCTAATAATCGTCCTGGGGAAAAAGTATCTGTTAAATTAAAACTTATCTCTGGAGATGAAGACAGGGTGCACTTTTCTCAAAAAGAAATGTTCTTAATGTCAGCTGAAGTGGGAGATTTAGTATATATTTCCGATAGTAGAAAGTGGTTGGGAGGGCTAAAATCAATTCATTCAACTTATGGTGAAACCCATAGTGAAGAAGGTGTCGTTTACTTGACTTCAACTCATCTAGAGCATGGTCATTTCATGGCTGAAAAACTTCTTACAGCTGAAAAAGAAATGTAACATCTTTCTTTGGCTAGGTTATAGTAAACGGTAAATTTGGGTTCAAAATCCAGTCTTTTCCGGAGTAGCTCAATGGTAGAGCGGGTGGCTGTTAACCACTAGGCTGGGGGTTCGAGTCCCTCCTCCGGAGCTTAACTAAATTATTTTTTCCTCATTAGGATGCTCTCACTGTTATATAAAATATGTAGTGGTTTTCTACGTTTAGAAAATAATTATATTAGTCATTCTCTTTTTAATAAATATTTGTTACCTAAGATTTTCGAATTGGAGAAGTTTCTGAAATTTTAATAATTATTCTCTAGGTAACTTTGTTAAAGGAAAAGTGGATTTAGATGATTTTTTAGAATATTTTCAGAAACATTTTCAGCAATACTATTTTCAAAATTTTTTATACTATCAATATAATGATTTTTCATTTCTGCAGCTACTTTAAAACCTAGATGAAGAAGTTGTCGAAGATCTGAATTATATTTAGGATTACTGATATTGTGTCGTAAAGAATTTGCAAACTCTTCACCGCTCCAAGAATCAATTTCATCAGGATGGGGTAGACGTTCTTTTGAAATATTAATTACATTCCAATATGGTTCTATTAGTTCCTCTAGGCGATCCAGTCCACTTAGGCAAATTTCTTTAACAAGAGAAAGTCCTTTTTCATCAGTGCATGCTAATCCGATCAGCTCTTCTAACCAAGTTGTTCCAGCTGTTTTTACATGCAATCCGGCATCGTGTTTTTCAATTTTACATTTCATTATACCATAAATTGAAAACTTATCACTTCCTGAGTGTATACTAAGCTTTAGGTTTTCAGGTAAACCAAATTCCTTTATCATATACTTAATTAGAATCAGATGATTTTCAAATGCTATAGCAAATTGTTGAATGTTCCCTTCATAATCCACTCCTTTATTAAATCTTCCTACAAATTTCGGTGCAATTGTTTGAATTGGAATCCCTTGGTCAGCGATTGCTATTAAAATTAAAAACATTTCCATAGGACTCTGAGGAGTATCAGTTTCATCTATAGAAATTTCTGTAATAAAATTATGTTTACCTTTAATTGACTCAATATGGCGATAGATTTTACCAGCTTGTTTAATGGCAAGTAAATATTTAGAGGCAATTTTATAAAATGTAGTTAATGAATTCTCGGAGTTTTTGCTAATATTTAGAATATTGGCTCTACGGAAATGAGTAGTATATTTATTTACAAATTTTCGGATATCTTCTTGTCTAATTGATTGTCCAATAAACTTGGACACATCAATAGTAAAATAATTACTTGGTCCAATAAATGGATCAACATTTTCATGATTAATGTGGTCAGCATCTACATAATAATTACCTGTCCAATTAAGAGAAGAGACAGCATTATCAGCTGTAAACCGTACATCTTCAGGAGAAGTTCCAACTATGACATGTTCTCTGTAGGACTTATTCCATACTGGAACGACTGGTACACCTTTTTCATTAATTTCAATGATAGCTCGCAATAGGGCATTTGCTTGTTGACCAAATCTGTCACCTAAACCAAAAGAGTATTTTTCAAGTTTCAATATTATAAGTAAACTGGTTTAAAGTTTAGACATAGGGTAAAAAGGACAATTTGGTAAATATTTTTTTTTGGAGTTAAAAATTGATGATTGTTTTGCAGAGTCCATCAGGGGATTTTTCAATTAATTTTATAGCTTCTTGTATATTGCTAAAATGAAAATAATGGGTAATTAGTTTATCTGGTTTTATTAGACCTTTTTCTACCCATTTGATTACTTCAGGGAATTTATTCGTGTGCAAACGTGAACCCATAATATCCAATTCTTTTTTAGTTATCTCCTTTTGTATAATCTTTGAAGGTCGTTCATTGAAGCCTAAAATAACAATGCGACCAGCAGGTGATGCGATATTTACAGCTTTTTCAAATGTTTCAGAAAAACCAGCTGCATCAATAACTACATTAAAACCTTCTTTATTAGTAAAATTATCTGATTTTTGCTTTTCATTAGGTTCTAAAGGATTGATTGTTGCATCAGCCCCAAAATCTTTTGCCATGGAAAGGCGACTTGAGTTTATATCAGTTATTAAGACCTCAGCACCAAACATTTTGCAAACCATCATTGTTGCTATACCAATGGGCCCAGCTCCAATAATACATACCTTATCCGAAGCTGCCACCTTTCCTCTGCTTGAAGCTTGTGCGGCAATTGTAAATGGTTCAATAAGTGCTGCTGTTTCCCAACTAAAGGTTAAAGGAATTTTATGTATTGATAAAGTTGGTAAAACAATATATTCTTGCATTCCTCCATTTTTGTGAACTCCCGTAACTGCAAGATTTTTACAAACATTTTGTCTTTTCAATTTACAAGCATTGCAAAAGCCACAACTAGATACTGGATCGATTACAACATGATCACCAATATTAATTTTTTCGACATCAGAACCTAATTTGTCAACTTTCCCTCCAAATTCATGACCAATTATTCTTGGATATGTTGCAAACGGGTTTGTTCCTTGGTAGATATGCAAATCCGACCCACAAATTCCCACTTTTTTTACTTTTAGTCTGACTTCATTATTTTTAATATTATCAGGAACTGCTCTATCTTCAATTCCTACAATTCTTGGTTTTCTAACAATAACAGCTTTCAAATTATTTTTTCCTTATTACTTTAATATACAATAATAATTATTGAAAAGTTTTGAATTGATTAAACCATTTTTTTATAATTAAAACAGTAGATTTGGAAGGAAAAGCGAAATCGCTGGGACATAAGTAACAAGCAACAAAATAAAAATACTGACAGCTAGAAATGGTAAAATAGCTTTACTGACATTACTTAGTGAAACTTTTCCAATACTAGATGTAATAAATAGGCAAACTCCTACAGGTGGCGTTGTAAGGCCAATCATCAAATTTAGTACTGAAATAACAGCAAATTGAATTGGGTCAATTCCAACACTTACAGCTACTTTTAACAATACTGGAAACAAAATTATCAAAGCAGCTATGGTTTCCAAAAATGTACCAACAAATAACAGTAGAAGATTAATAGCTAATAATATCAAATATTTATTCGTTGTGATTTCCAAAAGAGTTTTAGCAATCAGTTGAGGGATTTGTTCACTGATTAGAATCCAACCAAAAAGATTCGCAAAACCAACTAATATCATTAAAGAAGATGTTGTTACCATTGTATCAATAAATATTTTATATAGATCCTTAATCGTCAAATTTTTATATACGAAAACACCTAAAATTAAAGCGTATAAAGAGGCAACAATTGAAGCTTCAGTTGGAGTAAATACACCACCAACTATGCCATATAGAATAATAAAAATCATCAATAGTGCCCAAAATGCACTAAAGAACTCTTTCCTAATATGATTTAAAGTTGACTTATTTCCTTTAGGGTGACCCTTTTTTATTGAGATAAAGTATGAAATGGTCATTAAACCAATTGCTAACAGTAATCCTGGTATTGCACCTGCAATGAAAAGTTTCGCAACTGATAGGCCAGTCAAACTGCCGGCAATAATCATCGGAAGACTAGGAGGAATTATCGGTCCAATCGTAGAGGATGATGCCGTTATCGCACATGAGAATTCAGTCTCATAGCCTTCCTTTTCCATAGCTGGAATCATTACGGCTCCGATACTTGCTGAATCAGCAACAGCTGTTCCGGAGATACCAGAAAAAATCATGGATGCTCCTACATTAGCTAAGCCTAAACCTCCACGGATATGACCGACTATAGCTTTAGAGAAACTAATTATTCTTTCTGTAATTCCACCTCTATTCATCAGGTTTCCTGCAAGAATAAAACCAGGTATGCACAACAATACAAACACATCCATACCAGCATAAAGTTTTTGTGGGATAATAACTAAAGGAATATCAGAGAAGAATATATAAGATAAAGATGCTAAACCAAGAGAAAAAGCAATTGGAAAACCAAAAAATAATGTTAGAATGAATATCCCAAATAAGATAGTCATTTTCAAACCTCATCAAATTTATTAGTCAAAATAAGTTCGACTAAAGAAACTAGATAGTAAATCCCAATAAATAATGGTCCAATCAATATAGCTAAATAGAAATAAAATGTTCGAATTTGAAGTGCGGGTGAAGTTTGGAAATTACCTATCTTTACGAACTCAATAGCATAATAACTAATTAACATCATAAAAGAAGCAATTATTATTTTTATAATAATTGATATGTATAGTTGTAGGGAAGGAGCAAGCATTTTTGAAATTAAATCTACTGATACATAAGCACCTTCTCTAACTGCAAGTCCAGCTGAAAATGATGTAGAATATATAAATAAAACTCTAGCTAATTCTTCTGTCCAAACTGGAGCTTGAGGTAAAATAAACCTGGCTAAAACTTGCAATAGGACTACTGCAATTAAGCAAAAAAGGGACATTATTGTTATTATCTCCAATAGTTTGTCCATTATCAGCTTAGTTTTCTTCATTTTTTAAAGTTGATTGCTTTACCCTTTATTAAATTATTCAGAAAGAGGACTAATCTATAGTTTAATTACAGTATTGAATCTTTTATTGTATAGCAACAATCTGATTATAAATATTCAATTGCTTATTATTAAGAGACTTTATCACAGCTTGTTTTGCTTTTTTTCGGAAAGCATTCTTATCAGAATTAATTAGTATCATTCCCTTTTTAACTAATTCTTTTTCAATATTTTTTTCATTTTCATTAAATATTAAATGTTGATATTCCTGCATTTTGTCACCAGCATCAAGCACAACAGTTCGGAGTTCTTTTGGAAGAGATTTGAGTTTTCTTTCTCCAATTACAACATAGATCCAACTAATTACATGTCCTGTTAAATTACAGAAATCTTGGACTTCATAAAAACCAGAGCTTTTTATTAATGCAAAGGGGTTCTCTTGCCCATGAATTGTTCCTTGTTGAAGGGATGTGAAGACCTCAGAGAAATCCATTGGTGTAGGTTTTGCGCCAAGTGCATTCCAAACAGATACATATATTGGTACATTTGGAACCCGTAAAATCATACCCCTTAAATCGTCAGGATGCTTTATTGGCCGATTTGAAGTTAGATGTCGAGGACCTCTTTTAAACCATGCTATAGGTCTAAGGTTTATCCTATTTAAAATTTCTTCTTCAATCAATTTGCCAATATTACCATTAGCTACCTTTTTTAGATGTACTGAATCACGAATTGAATATGGAATAGCCATTAATGCAGCTTCAGGCACCCAATTTTGAAGTGATTCTCCAGTAATTGTCATATCAGCTGTTCCCAATTGTATCCCATTTATTAAATCTAATTCTTTACCTAGTTGAGCATTTGGATAAACTTTTACTTCTATTTTTCCATTAGATTCTTTCTCAACAATATCTTTAAACTTGAGAGCTGCTAAATTCCAAATATTATTATCATTTGCTATGTGACCAAATTTTATCTTGTATTTTGCTTCTCCAAATAGATCCACATTAATAAATATTGCTATTAATAGAATTGAATTTATAATATTTTTCATTTTACATTAATAATTTGTGGATTCAACTTATTTCAGTAAATCCAGATCCTTATTAGAAGTTAACTCATAGTTCTTAAGGATAATAGAATCAAAAAACTGAAATCAACCTATAAAATAACAATAAATAATTCATTTCAATTATTTCCCAAACGTACCATATTCTTTTATATAAATTTCATAGAAAAAAGTTGGTCTAATATTTTTTATTGGAATTGGGTTCATTTTTTATATAATAAATTCTTCTAATGGATATTAATAGATGAGATTAAAACAAAAAATCTACCTGTATTTATTATTATCATTTTCAACCGTTATCAGTCAGGATATGCCTGAAATTGACTGGAAAGAAATTGAAACAGATCATTATAGAATTATTTTCTCAACCGAGTTGATTCTTGAAGCAAATAGAGTTGCTAATATCCTTGAAAATATCTATAAATATAATAGTATAAAATTAGGAGGTTCCCATCGAAAAATCCCTATAGTTCTCCGAAACCGAAGTGCAATACCTAATGCATTTGTATCTTTAGGCCCTTGGTTCTCAGAATGGAACCACATCCCATTACCATTAAAGGAAATAGGGTCAACTGAATGGTATAAGCTTCTATCTATACATGAAGGACGCCATATGTTTCAGTTCTCCTACCTTAATAGGGGTATTAACAAATTATTTTGGTTTATTGGTGGGGAGAATATGCAGGCTATAGTTTCAGGTACTATGATACCTAATTGGATCTGGGAGGGAGATGCTGTGCTGATGGAAACTATTTTATCTAGAGGTGGTCGAGGACGGCAACCATTTTTTAATAGAGAAATACGGGCACTTTTATCTAAAAATAAAGAAACGGACTATCGTTCCGCTCTTTATGGTTCTTTTATTAATGAATACCCAAACTACTATAACTATGGGTATCTAATAAATGCACACATTAGAAGAAAATATGGTAAAGAAGCTATTTCACATATTCTTGATTATGCAATGCATTGGCCTATAATTCGGAATCCAATAATGCCTCTAAATTCATCTCTTGTAAAAATAACTGGTAGAAATGCATCATTAATTTTTAGTGATGCAATGGAAGAGATTGCTAATGATTGGGAATCGCAGTTAAAAGGAGAAAATTATACTAAATTTAGTTTAATTAGTCCATCAGTTTTAAAAGGAAGAATAGATTATATTTTTCCTGGTTTTGATTCAAAAAATCGAATATATGCTATTAAAAGAGGTTTGAGTGAAAAAACTTCATTGGTCCGCATCAAACATGATGGTAGTATAGAAAATTTAGTTCAATTACCAGAGATAGTTGAAAATTTTGGCATTCATATTTCTGGAAATTTAGCAGTTTGGAATGAAATTCATCCCGATAGAAGATGGTCCAAGCAGAGTTGGTCAAATATTATTATTTTTAATATCGAAGATGAAAGTCGACAACAAATTACAAGGAATAAAAGATATTATTATCCATCAATTTCACCTAAAGGAAATACTATAGTTACTGTAGAATTCAATGAAAAACGAGATTGTTTTTTAGTAATTATAGATGCAAGAAATGGGAATGTAATTAATAGAATCTCATCAGAATCAATTATTATGCATCCTAGATGGTCGCCAAATGGAAAACAAATTGTATTTATTTCACAAAGTTATGATGGTAGAAGTATTAAAGTTCTTAACATTTCTGATGGAAACATTAAAGTTGTTAAGCCAGAATCCAATGAAGAAATTTTCCGTCCTATTTTCTATGAAAATTTTGTTATTTATGAATCTCCAATTTCAGGAATAGATAATCTGTATGCAATAGATCAGTCATCAAGGGAAATATTTCGCATTGTTTCTTCTAAAATTTCTGCAACAAATGCTTTAATCGGAGATAATGGAAAAAAATTAATTTATAATGATTATGATTTGCATGGGGATAAAATTGTTTCAGCTACGCTTGATTCTACTTTGTGGGAGCCTATTAAGAGAGTAAAAA
Organism: Fidelibacterota bacterium; assembly: GCA_002715465.1. The sequence continues at coordinate 95,371 of PAYY01000001.1, forward strand.
TTAGACCAGATCCATTGCTGTCATCATTTGAACAAATTAATAATCCTATGGACGACCTTTCAAATTATATTAATTATGAAGCAATTGATTACAATCATCTCCAAGACTTATTAAAAATTCATAGTTGGCTTATAATTCCTAATAACAATCAACCTTCAATTATGTTCCATTCTAATAATATTCTCGGGACATTAGAATTATTCGCAACAACAACATATAACCAAAATGAAAAATTCTTTTTTCACGAAATTTCTGGATCATATAAAAGATATTATCCAATATTAATCGGAAGTCTTGGATGGGGAGGTAGATCTCTGCCTGATACGTTAAATGTCAGTTTAGGAAAAGGAGAAAAAGCTAAGAGTTATATTCTTTCTACATGGGGTGAGAGAAACTTTTCTGGAAAGATAATTCTCCCAATTATTAATCGAAGGATAGGACCAATGCTTGATGCTATGAATTTCTCAATCAGTCTACAAAAAACGTTAATATTTGGGAATAAAATTAGATTTAAATGGGATAACAGGGATGATTTACGAGACACAACTCTTACAAATAAATCAGCTGATGGCGCTATATTTCCTTTAAGCGTAGGAGTTAAATACGAATCAAAGACAGAAGGTGCTCCCCGAGACGTTATGAATGGAAAGGGAAGACATTTAGATTTTTCTTATACCTCAACCCCCTTCAAAAGTAATTTCAAAGGTAGACGTGTTCATTTTTCAGGGGGAATTTTATCTAAAGGAATATTTAATCATGATTCCTTTAAACTTGTTGCTGCTGTTGAAAATAAAAAGAATGAAGGATATCCATTTATGAGTAAACTGAATATGCCTTTAGGACACAAATATTTTTTTCAAGAAAAAATTGTAAGCATTAAAGGATCATACAGGGTGCCAATATTTTATCCAGAGTCTGGGTTTGATATGGTACCTATGCTAAAAAAAATACAACTTGGATATGTGAAAAGAATATCTTTTGATCTATTTTTTCATTGGCTTCGGGGTAAAAATGAGGAAGTGCGTACAGATTTTATTACTGTCGGATTTGGTAGTACTTTTGAAGTAGCAGGTTTTGGTTTCCCTATTGTTTTGCCTGTAACATTATTTTATGCTTATAGACCGCTGAAAAATTCTGGGTCATTGGAATTAACAGTTGATTTTTGACTAAAATAAATCAGTTTTGATAAAAATAAATACAAAAGATGAATATTTCATGGAGATTGCCATTCAAGAGGCGATTAAAGGGGAAGATTCTGTCCTTCCAAATCCTCGAGTTGGTGCTGTAATTGTATCAAAAGGGAAAATTATATCAAAAGGTTTTCATCAGTTCTTTGGTGGTCCGCATGCTGAAGTTTATGCCTTGGATAAAATTAATAATAAAATGAAAGATGCTGTGCTTTACATAACCTTGGAACCATGTTCTCATTCAGGAAAGACAGGACCTTGTACAGATTTGATTACATTCCCTATGATTAGTAAAGTAGTAATGGGATCTCTTGATCCTAATCCCCTAGTTAATGGGAATAGTATAAAAATTCTTAATGGACGTGGTATTACTACTAAAGTAGGAGTATTAGAAAAAGAGGTAAAAAAAATAAATAGGCATTTTTTTACCTTTTATGAGAAAAAAAGGCCTTATGTAATTATAAAATATGCTACAAGTTTGGATGGATATATATCAAAGTCTATTGGAAAATCAACGGTAATTACTGGTAAAGAATCAAAAAAGAGTGTCCATAAATTGAGAGCACGTTGTGATGGTATACTTGTTGGCCGGAAAACAGTTCAAATTGATGATCCAGATCTTTCTTCTCATGGTTTAGGAAATAATCCGAGGATAGTAATTCTAGGTGATAAAGAGAAGCTTAATTCTAACTTAAAAGTTTTTTCAAAGGACCCAATCTTTTATTCATTTTTGGATACTTGTAAGAATTCTGATTCAAAAAATCTTGAAAAAGAATCTTTATTCAATAATATAGCCCCACTTTTATCAAAGCTTTATCATGAAGGTATGCAATCACTGCTAGTAGAAGGAGGAGGTGAGACTATAACTTCATTTTTAATGTCTGGTCTTTTTGATGAGATTCATGCCTATATTGCACCAAAAATTTTTGGTAGTGGAGTACCTTTATTTACTATCGGAACAAAAATGGATAACTTGAATTTAATTGTTAATTCTTTCACTAAATTTGAAAATGATGTAAGAATAGTTTATAAATTGGATCAATAATGTTTACAGGGTTAATTGAAGAAACTGGCAAAATAGGAAAGATTATACTAAATAGACGAGTTACATCTATAAATGTATATTGTAAAAAGGTATTGTCAGGACTTAAAATTGGTGATAGTGTATCCGTATCAGGGATATGTCTTACGGTAATAAAAATTGAGAAAAACTCTTTTTGGGTTGATCTTGTTTCAGAAACAATTAACCGCTCAACAGCAAAAAAATGGAAATCTGGTTCTATTGTAAATCTTGAAAGAGCATTATCTTTTTCCGATCGTCTTGGTGGACATTTAGTTCAAGGCCATATAGATGGAGTATCATTTGTAAAGTCTATTCAAAAAATAGGGAATAGTTGGAAAGTTGAATTTTCTCTAGATGAAAACTTTTCTAAATATATCGTTGAGAAAGGATCTATTGCTATAGATGGTATTAGTTTAACAGTTGCTGGATTGTCTAAAAGTAGTTTTACAGTATGTCTTATACCCAAGACATTAAATATCACCACTTTGGAAAATATTGTAAAAGGAGATGAAGTCAATATAGAAATAGATATGATTGCTAAACATTTAGAAAAGCTTTTAGGGAATAGTCCAAATGAATAATTACTCCATCAATGAAATTTTAGATGATATAAAATGTGGGAAATTTGTTATTGTTGTTGATAGTGAAGATAGAGAGAATGAAGGTGATCTTGTTATGGCTGCTGAACTAGTTTCGCCTGATTCAGTAAATTTTATGGCACGTGAGGCTAGGGGCCTTATTTGTGTTTCTATATCAGAAATTAGGGCACAAGAATTAAACCTTGAACGAATGGCAAAAAAAAATACAAGTTTCCATGAAACTGCTTTTACTGTTAGTGTTGATGCAGCGGAAAATACTTCCACGGGAATTTCTGTACAAGATAGGTTTGAAACAATTCGTGTTATTGTGGAGAATAGTTCCGTTCCTGATGATTTGGTAAGGCCTGGACACATTTTCCCAATTATTGGTCATGAGGAAGGTGTATTAAGAAGAGCTGGCCATACAGAAGCTTCAATGGATCTATCTAGGTTAGCGGGCTTAAAACCTATCGGTGTAATTTGTGAGATTTTAGCTGAGGATGGTTCTGTTGCAAAGAAAAAGGATTTAGAAATTTTTGCTAAAAAACATGATTTAAAAATTCTTTCTATTTCAGATTTAATACGTTTCAGGCGTAAATCAGAGAAATTAATAAAAAAGATAGAATCAGTAAAGCTGCCAACACCGTATGGAAAGTTTGTTTTCCATTTATTTGAAGAGGTATTTGAAGGTCATGAGCATATAGCTCTAACATATGGAGAAATTAATAAAGATGACAAAGTAATGGTTCGAGTACATTCAGAATGTCTTACAGGAGATGTGTTCCATAGTGAGAGATGTGATTGTGGACAACAATTAGACTTCTCCCTTCGTGAGATAAGTAAAAATGGATCAGGTATTTTAGTTTATCTAAAACAAGAAGGAAGAGGTATAGGGCTTAAACATAAAATTAAAGCTTACAAACTTCAAGAAGAAGGCTTGGATACTGTTGAAGCAAATAAAAAGCTTGGCTTTGAACCAGATTTAAGAGATTATGGTATTGGAGCTCAAATTTTACATTTTCTAGGTGCAAGAAAATTAATTGTATTAACAAATAATCCTATGAAACTTGTTGGATTAGAAGGCCATGGTCTTGAGATCGTAGGTAGAGTTCCAGTAGACATTGAAGCAAATGAGAATAATCGGCAATATTTAGCAACAAAAAAAGAAAAACTTGGTCATCTATTGAAAAAATCATGATTGGTATTGTTGTTTCTGAATTTAATCAGGCCATAGTAGAAGGGCTCTTAAGCGGTTGTAAAAAAGCTCTGCTTGAGAAAGAGATTGATGACAAATCGATAATTATAAAAAAAGTTCCTGGTGCATTTGAAATTCCTGCAGCTGTAAATAGTTTAATCACTATAGAAGAAATTGAAATAGTAATTACACTAGGTGCTGTTATAAAAGGACAAACCGATCACTATCATTATATTGCTAAAGCTGTAACTAATGGAGTTATGCAAATAACTCTAGAGTCAAATATTCCTATTATTTTTGGCGTTCTTACTTGTCAGACTTTAGCATTAGCACAGGAACGTTCTTCAATCCAAAATATGTCATGTAATAAAGGTTATGAAGCAGGGAAAGTTGCCCTATCAATGATTTATAATTCAACATGAAAAAGAAGATTTATCTTGATAATAATGCAACAACACCAACTGATCCGGTTGTAGTTGAAGCTATGATGCCTTTTTTTTCTGATAAATTTGGTAATTCTTCCAGTAGGAATCACCATTTTGGTTGGGAAGCACAAGATGCCGTTGAAAATTCTAGAAAATTAATTTCAAATGAGCTTAACTGTCGTTCACGTGAAATTATTTTTACTAGTGGTGCCACAGAAGCAATCACTCTTGCAATAAAGGGATTTTGTGAGAAAAATAAAGATAAGGGTCTACATGTAATTACTCAAAGTACTGAGCACAAAGCTGTTCTTGATACCTGTTCTGCAATGAAAAAAAATGGATGGAAATTAACTATTTTACCTGTTGGAAATGATGGTCTTGTAAGTTTAGATAAAATTAATGATTCTATAAATGGAGAAACTGTCCTCATATCAATAATGCATGCGAACAACGAAATTGGTTCTATAAATAATATCCTTGAAATAGGGAAAATATGCAGAGAAAGGAATATTCGATTCATGGTTGATGCGGCTCAATCATTTGGGAGATTACCTATTGATGTAGATCTTATGAATATTGATTTGCTTACTGCTTCAGGTCATAAAATTTATGGTCCTAAGGGTATAGGTTTTTTATATGTTCGTCAACGGAATCCTAAAGTAGAGATAAATCCTCAAATTTTCGGTGGTAGTCACGAAAGAAATATGCGGCCGGGAACACTTCCCGTACCTCTCATTGTTGGACTTGCAAAAGCCACTCAACTAATCATAGAAAACCGAGATTTGGAAAATAAACGTTTAATGTGGATGAGAGATGAGTTGTTATTAAAAATAAAAGAGGCTCTTCCCGATACAATTATTAATGGAAGTCTTGAAAATCGTTTACCTCATAATATCAATTTATCTTTTCCGAATGTAGAAGGAGAGGCTTTATTGATGAGACTAGAATCTATTGCGTGCTCTTCAGGTTCAGCTTGTAATAGTGAAACACTTCAACCCAGTTATGTTCTGAAAGCCTTAGGACACAGCGAAGAGTTAGCTCATTCATCAATTCGTATAGCTTTTGGACGAATGAATAATAATGAAGATGTTAAGATTGCTGCTGAAGAAATTATAAAAGCTGTCACGTTTCTTAGAGAAAAATCAGTTTTTTCAAAAAGTGAATAGTGATTTAGTTTAGCAGGAAAAAAGCTTTCCTATTCATAATTTTATATTAAGTTAAGGTATAGTCTCTTAGCTAACTGACCTAAGTGCAAACTTATATTTTGTATAAGGTCTTAAGCCGATACGGTTTCATTGGAAACAATGAATCTAGCTCCCGATCCTGATAAATTTGGGATACACTTGGAAGGAGGCTCCAATTGGTAAAAAAATCGATAGTTAATAATAAAATATTGGAATCTTCAATTAGAAGGCCAACAATTACCGATACATTCGGTAGGGTCTTTTCTTATGCTCGGATAGCACTTAATGAGCGTTGTAATCTTAGGTGCATTTATTGTATGCCCGAAAAAGGGGTGAATTTTCTACCTTCTGAAGAGCTCCTCAAAACAGATGAAATAAGAAGATTGATTTCAATTTTTTCAATCAACGGTGTAAAAAAAATTCGATTTACTGGAGGAGAACCTTTATTGCACAAAGATATTTTAGATATTATTAGTTATAGTTCTAGAATTAAAGAAATAGATTCAATTCATTTAACAACTAATGGTCTATTATTAGGCAAAATGGCTTTAACTCTTTTTGAAGCAGGATTGAAGGGGATTAATATTTCTCTTGATACTCTTGACGATAAAAAATTTGAAAAAATTACTCGTCGAAAAGGTCTTAAAAAAGTAATGAAAGGACTTCAAACTGTTTTAGAATTACCCTTCCAATCAGTAAAGTTAAATGTTGTATGTATGAGAGACTTTAATCACATGGAGATTGGTGATTTTATAGAACTTGCTCGTGATCTACCTCTTACCATACGGTTTATTGAATTAATGCCTTTTGATTCTCACCAAATATGGAAGACAGGAAAATTTATCGGTGCTAAAGAAATTGAAGAAGAAATTCGTCTGTTATTTCCAAATGTAGTATTGGATTCTGGCACATCTACAGAACATAAATTATTTCGTATTCCTGGATATGTTGGAAAAGTTGGTATTATTCCTTCTTTTACTCGAAGTCTTTGTTCTAGTTGTAACCGTATACGTCTTACAGCTGATGGAAAAATTCGAAACTGCCTCTATTCAGATGATGAGTTTGATTTAAAAAAACTACTTAGGAGTTTTCGGTCGGATAAAGATATTGAATTAGTAATTAGAAAAGCCATGCAGTTAAAATCAGAGGATGGATGGTCTGCGCAAAAACTAAAAGAGCGTTACAGGGAAAGTATGACTCAAATTGGAGGTTGATTTGAATAAAATTTCGCATTTAGATGAAAAAGGTAAACTAAAAATGGTTGATATTACTGATAAGATATCTTCTAAAAGAATGGCTTCTGCTTCCGCCAAGATTAGCATGAAAAAAGAAACTGTTTCATTAATTCAAAATGATGAACTACCAAAAGGAGGCGTTCTAGATGTAGCGAAATTAGCTGGTATTCAAGCAGCTAAACAAACTTCAAATCTAATTCCTCTTTGCCATTCTCTTAATATTACATGGTTAAACCTAGATTTTGAAATTCAGGAGGATTATATACAAATATATTCAATAGCTAAAACTAAAGATTCAACGGGATTAGAAATGGAAGCTTTGACAGCAGTAAGTGTCGCAGCATTGACAATCTATGACATGGTAAAATCAGTAGATAAATCAATGGTAATTTCAGATATACATCTGCTCGAAAAACAGGGTGGAAAAAGTGATAGTCATACAGATTTTTCGCCTAAAACAGCCTTACTAATACTTTCTCAATCTGTTCATGAGGGAAAGAGCGAAGATTTCTCAGGTCCTATTCTTAAAAAAGGTTTAACTAATTATGGATGCGTAATTGACTATACTGAAGTAATTCCAGATGATAGTGGAAAACTTCAAACAGTCATTGCAGACCTAGTATCGAATGATTTTGAACTTATTGTTACTTCTGGAGGTACAGGTGTTGGCCCCTATGATATTACTATTGATACAATAGAGCCAATGCTGACAAAAAAACTTCAGGGTGTCGAACAAGCATTACATAACTATGGTCAAAAAAATATACAAACAGCAATGTTATCAAGATTATTAGCGGGTAGTATTGATAGTACGTTTATTATTTGTTTGCCAGGAAGTCCAACAGCTGCAAAGGATGCTATATCCGTTTTGATGCCAAATTTTTTACATGTTTTCCCTATTTCGAAAGGTAATCGACACTGATATGGATATTCAGATTGGTCTCCTTTTCTCTCTTTTTATTATTGCCATTCTATATGGTTCTGTAGGTCATGGCGGTGCATCAGGTTATATGGCTATTTTTTCTCTGTCGATATTTGCTAATCAAGGGCCTTTTTGGCTGAAGTCACATGCCCTTACCCTAAACTTAATAGTAGCTATTTTTGGGCTCTATCACTATGGCAAACAGGGATATATCAAGCCCACACTAATTCTTCCTTTTGCCTTGACTTCTATACCATTTTCATATTTAGGAGCCTATTTACCAGTTATTGACTGGATTTTTGACACACTTCTTTCTTTAACACTTGCTATAGCGAGTGTTAAACTTATTTTCTCCTTTAAGCATGTGAGACTAATTTCTGGACCTCCTACTTTAATTATTTCTCTACTGAGTGGTGCTGGAATTGGTCTTATTTCGGGATTAGTAGGCGTTGGAGGAGGTGTCTTTTTATCTCCTCTATTCGTGCTGAGGGGTTGGGCCACTAATAAAGAGACTGCAGCAGGTTGTGCTTTATTTATTTTATTTAATTCAATGGCTGGTTTGGCTGGGGCTTTTTTTTCTAGTCAGACTATCCTTCAGACTGATTTAATGCTTCAATTTATTTCTGTGGTAATGTTTGGAGGTTTCTTAGGTACACGTTTTGGCGCTAATTATGCTTCTGATCAAACTATACGATACTTATTGTCAATTGTTCTTATTATAGCATCTCTTCGGCGAGTCCTTGGCTTGGTAGGTTTATGGCCATAATATCAGTCAAAAAAGCACATGAAACGATCCGTCGAAGCATAAAAAAAACTGGATGTGAAGAAATTCTTTTAAAAGAAATATCAGGACGAACTTTAGCAAAAAATATTTTGGCCTCTTTTCCTCAGCCACGTTTTGATAACTCAGCTATGGATGGTTTTGCGGTTAGGGCTGAAGATACTATAGAAGCAGATAATAATTCTCCAATTAAGCTTTCTCTTAAAGGTGTTATTGCTGCTGGGGAAACTGCTGATTTTGAGATTTTTTCTGGTGAGTGTTCTCAAATCATGACAGGTGCAAAAATTCCCATTGGAGCTAATGCTGTTATAAAAGTTGAAGAGACTAGTGGCTTTCAAATAAAAGATAGTGTAAAAATTTTTTCTGAAGTTAAGGTTGGGGACAATATTCGTTATCAAGGGGAAGAAATATCTACTGGAGATACTATTATAGAGGCTGGCACATTATTAGGACCAGGAGAAGTAGGTATATTAGCATCTTTTGGTTTTAATAATATTGAAGTACATAGAAAACCGAAGATTTCAATATTTGCTACTGGGGATGAATTAGTAGAACCTGGCCTACAATTAGAAGATGGACAAATCTATAATTCTAATTTACCTATCTTTAAAGAATTATCTCAAAAAATGGGTGCTGATATCATTAATACTGAAATATTAAAAGATAATAAGGATTCTTTGACCTCATTTCTTAGTAATTCGTTGAAAAATAGTAACTTAATCGTTTCATCAGGTGGTGTTTCTATGGGAAAGCATGATTATGTTCGTGATGTGTTTCTAGAATTAGGTGTTAAAGAGTATTTTTGGCGTGTAGCACAGAAGCCCGGCGGACCTTTTTTCTTTGGTACAAAAAATGATGTAATGATATTTGGTCTTCCTGGGAACCCTGTTTCATCTTTTATTTGTTTTATGGAATATGTTTGGCCTGCATATGAATTAATGTCTGGCCAAAATTCTATGAAAAAAATAATTGCTGTATTAGATCGATCTTTCCCATGTGATGAATTTAAGCATCGATTCCTTACAGGTGTAGTACATGAGCATCAGGGTGAGTTGATTGCTACTCCATCCAAAAAATTAGGATCGCATATGCTTAGTTCTTTTTTAGGTAGTAATGCGATTATTGAAGCTCCTCCGGGTCAATCCTCTCTTGATCCTGGAGAACCTGTGACTGTTAGTCTATTACCATGGTGTGATTTACATTAATTAAAATGAGCATTAAAATTTCTATTCGGTGTTTTTCACATGTTCGTCAAGTTTTAGGAGAAAAAATTATCTTCCTTGAAGTAAACAATGGTAGTAATACTAATGATATTAAAAAAATAATTTGTGATATGGCTGGACAGAAGTTAGATAAGATACCTTTTAAGATTGCTGTTAACCAAACCTATATTATTGAGCCAGTTATATTAGAGGATGGTGATGAGTTAGCACTTATTCCTCCAGTTCAAGGAGGATGAAAAATTCAATGATCAAAATTGAGATAGTTACAGAAAAGATTAATCATTTTTTTAGTAATGAAAAACATACAATTGATGGTGCAGAAGTAATCTTTAATGGTCGAGTAAGGAATTTCGAAAAGGGTAAAAAAATCATTGCTTTAGAATATGAACATTATGAAGGTATGGCTGAATTAGAGTTAAAAAAATTGGCTGATAAAACAGTAGAAAAATTTTTCATTAATGATCTTTTCTGTAAACACAGAGTAGGTAAAGTCCCAATAGGAGAAGCTTCTTTGCATATTTCCATATGGTCGCCCCATCGAAAAGAGGCATTGAATGCATTAGAATGGTTTATTGCTGAATTAAAAAAACATGTGCCAATATGGAAATGGGCTATTTTTGAAGATGGAACTAGAGAACCAACTCATGATAGTTAATAATAAAAACATATCATTTTTGTTGATCTATTTAGTTCTATTTAACATATTTATAAATTGAATTTAAGGAAATAATCATGATTGAAAAAAAATTCCCACCACTGGAGTCTATTACAAATTCAGCACATATCGATTCAATTGAATTGTATAATAAAATTTATCAGGAATCCATAGAAGACCCTGAGAGATTTTGGTCTGAAATAGCTAAACGCCTTAAATGGATAGAAAAATGGGACAGTGTTAGAGAGTTTGATTTTGTTAAAGGTGAAATTTCATGGTATAAAAATGGGAAGCTTAATGTTTCTCAAAATTGTCTTGATAGACATGTAGAAGCTGGTAATGGAAACAGAAAAGCAATTATATGGGAAGGAAATGACCCAGGTGAAGAAAAAGCATTTACCTACTCAGAATTATTAGCTCAGGTTCAGAGGTTCGCTAATGTTTTAAAAAATAATGGAATTCAGAAAGGAGATCGTGTTTGTATCTATTTGCAAATGGTTCCTGAATTAGCTATTGCTATGCTAGCTTGTGCTAGAATAGGAGCCGTTCACTCCATTGTTTTTGGGGCATTTAGTTCGGACTCCCTACGCGATCGAATCAATGACTCTTCTTGCAAGATGCTTATTACTCAGGATACAGGTGTTAGAGGGACGAAAACTAATATCCCAATGAAAATCAAAGCTGATAATGCTGTAGAACAAACACCATCAATTAAGAAAGTAATTGTAGTAAAACGAACTGGTTCAGAAGTTATGTTCAATAGTACTAGGGACCTATGGTGGCATGAAGAAATGGAGAAAGTAGAACCAATCTGTGATCCTGAACCAATGGATTCGGAAGACCCTATTTTTATTCTATATACTTCTGGATCAACTGGAAAGCCAAAAGGCGTTTTGCATACATCTGGTGGATATCTTACTTATGCGTCCTATACTCATGAATTAATTTTTGATTATCATCCTGAAAATATTTACTGGTGTACGGCTGATATCGGTTGGATTACAGGCCATTCATATATCATTTATGGACCATTAGCAAATTGTGCTACAACTATTATGTTTGAAGGTGTGCCTAATTATCCTGACTTTGGTCGATTTTGGGACATTGTTGATAAACATCAAATCAATATTTTTTATACGGCTCCCACAGCATTAAGAGCACTTATGAAAGAAGGTGATGATCATGTAAAATCACGAGATCTTTCATCTCTTAGAATTTTAGGAACAGTAGGAGAACCTATCAAAGAGCCTGAATGGATGTGGTATCACAGAGTAATTGGAAAAGAGAAATGTCCAATAGTAGATACTTGGTGGCAAACGGAGACAGGAGGTGTATTAATTACACCTCTTCCTGGCGTTACACCGACAAAACCCGGATCAGCGACACTTCCTTTTTTTGGCGTAGAGCCAGTGCTTTTGACAGAAGAAGGTCAGGAGATAGAAGGTAATGGTGTATCAGGTTTGCTAGCAATTAAATCCTCCTGGCCAGGTCAGATGCGAACGGTTTATGGAGATCAACGGAGATTCGTTGATACATATTTCAAAATGTATCCAGGATATTACTTTACTGGTGATGGTGCTCGTCGCGATGAAGATGGGTATTATTGGATAACAGGTAGGGTTGATGATGTTATGAATGTATCGGGTCATCGTATAGGTACAGCTGAGGTCGAAGGAGCAATCGGTAAGGCTGATGGTGTAGCTGAAGCTGCGGTAGTTGGGTTCCCCCATGATATTAAAGGCCAAGGTATATATAGTTTTGTTACTCTAATGACGGGAATTGATGAAAGTGATGACATAGTCGAAAATATTCTTAAATCCGTGACGACAGATATTGGACCACATGCAAAGCCTGATAAGATTCAGTTTACGCCAGCACTTCCTAAGACAAGGTCAGGAAAAATCATGCGTCGGATTTTGAGGAAAATTTCTGAAGGAGATATAAAAAACATGGGTGACACATCAACCTTGGCTGATCCATCGGTTGTAGAAACGCTTGTGAAAGGGAGGCTTTAAGAAATAGTCTAATTGAAATAAGTTTTCAAACTGAAAGAAAAATCGATAATATCCTGAAAGGTCATGTAAGCGGGACATTTTATAGGATGATACTCATAAGCACGGTTAACCGCATCCATTTGATCTTCTGAGTATCTCAATTTATATGCCAAACGGATTTTTGTGATCCTTAAAACATCATCCACCACTTCTATATATCCTTCAACATAAGCTGATAGCCTATCTGGAGCACTTTTTATTTTGCGCACATCCAGTGCGCTACCAAAGGTTCCAGTAAGTCAGCCAGTAGTGGCTGCTATGATATAATCCAGAGTAGCTGGATGCTCTTCATTTGGCTCCACTCAATAGAAGTTCTTTATATTTGTATGAATTCCAAAAATGGTAGGTTTATCAAAACCTTCTATGTACGCCCGACGAACCGTATTCTCATCACGATAAATCTTTATTTTGCTTGTATGAATATGCTTAGTCATTATGATTTTTCTTTAGATAATTCTATAGATTTTATACTTCGAAGAGGATGGCCGGTTCCACCATTGCGATGCATTACAATCTCTGATATAATACTAAGTGCAATTTCTTCAGGGCTTTTTGCTTCTAAATCAAGACCAGCTGGTGCGTGGAAATTCTCCATATCTTTCTCAGAGATTCCATGATTTCGAAGATAATCAGTTATTATTTGAGTTTTCTTCCTACTTGCTAATACGGCTACATATGGGATCTTTTTCTTGAGTGCCTGAAGGGAAATTTTGTCGTCATCCCTGTGGTGTGTCGCAAGAACAAAATAGTCAAGTTTGAAATCAATATCATCGATTTCTAAATGATTAGTAATTATTTCTGCATATGGGAATCGATCCGCTTCTTCTTCTGGTGTTTGTATAACTACTTTGAACTTAAGTGTATGAGCCAATTCTGATAGAACTTCTACCACATTTCCTGTGCCACGAATAAGAATAGTAGGTAGAACTAATTGAGGTTCAATAATTATTGACATATATCCTCCACAAGGGATTCCCATCCCCATTTCATCACTGTCTAAATTGATATTAACTATTTTTGGTTCTCCATCAATGATGGCTTCCTTAACAGTGGCGGCTACGCGATTCTCAATGCAACCACCACCAATATAACCAATTATTCTATTTCCATTTTTATCATAAAGAACTTTATCTCCAACTTTTCCTGAAGATGAACCATTTACCATGAAAACTGTAGCTATGGCATAATTTTCGTCCTTTTTTTCAAGATCTATAATCGTATTGAACAAACCATTATGTTTTGACATTTAATATTTATTCCATTTATTTATTTAATTTAAGATAATCTTCTCGCTCATCGCAATCAACTATCACTTCATTAGACTTTATGTCAATATGTAATGCATTGAATTTGTAGCGTTCAATAATTTTTTTACATCCTAGATCACCTTTGTTAGAAATGATATCAGCGAAGTATTTTTTTGGAAAAATAACAGGGTTAGCTTGTTGGCCAGCATATAAGGGGTAGACTATCTTCTTACCATTTTCTAGTTTGAATGCATTGCTAAGTTGATTCAAAACTTTTACAGAAATGAATGGCATATCTCCAAGTACAATAATATTTCCATCAGCTTCTTCTATAATTGATGAAACCCCTACGGCTATTGACGAAGAAATACCATCCTTCCATTTCTTATTATTTACTGTAGATAGATTGAGATCAGATAAAACACTTTCAATTTTCTCTTGTTCAAAGCCAGTAATAACCTTTACAGGATTGAATCTGGCTGAAATAATGGTTTTACAAATGTAACGAATCATTGGCTCTCCTCTAAAATTGAGCAAAAGTTTATTATCTTTTCCCATTCGAGTAGATTCACCAGCGGCTAAAATTGTTGCAGAAACTGTCATTACTTACTTTTTTATGGTATTTAACTAATTAATGTAGAGAAAATAAAGTGATAACTAAATTTTCTTTATTAAAAAGTATTTGTCAATATATGAAAATGAAATAAAACATATTGGTCAAAATAATTTATCCCTTTCCAAGTCAATGAGATGAATCTTAATTTTTGTTATATAGTTCGTGAATAGAGGCTGAGAGTTTCCAAGTAGTCGTGATCATTTTAAATAAATTTTTCACTAAAATTTTATAAGCTATTATTATAATTAGATTTTTCAAAATCCATTTTTACTATTATTTAACTCATGAATGAGATTTAAATTCAAGTCATTCATTAATTGAATAAATATTACAAATTCAAATTGACAAACTAATAATTCTTGATTTCTGTGGCATTCTTGTTCAGATTCGTGGTTACAGGAAGAATAATCAATTATCATAAAAAAAGAGAATTGTTAAAATAAAGATAAATGAAGATTCAATTATTAAATAATAAAAACAATAAATTATTATCTACTAATAAACAATGGGTTTTCTTTGGACCGATATGTTTAATTCTTGTTTTAAGTATTAGTTGTGAAGACCCACTTGATTCTGTTGTCACTAAAAAGGATAAAAATGATCTTTTTGAATTGACACTAGAAAGTTCTAATCAAATTGTTACTTCTAAAGGTTCTCTTGATATAATCGCTAAAATAGAACGATTACAAGATGGAATTGCTGATGTATCAAATAAAGTTCTTGGTGTATGGAATTTAATTTATAATGAACCTGATACACTTAATGCACAAACTCTAGAAGTCAATTTTACTTTTAATGGGGATCAGACAGTTGTGAAAAAAGAAACTTTTCGCTTCGCTGAAGTTTTCTCAAAAATTGTAGGCAAATGGAATATTATTTCAATTGCTGAAGACACAATTAATTCTAAAATTTTACAAATTCAATATGAATTTGATGATGATACAACTGTTACTATTGAAGAGACCCATAAATTTGATGTATTGCAATTAGGATCTCAAGTACTCGGTGAATGGGAAGTGATAGAATCTAAAGTTGAAGGTTCAGCCATCAATATGCATGGGAAAACTTTAAAGTACACTTTTTCTAATGATAGTAGTGTTACTTTTGAAAAAACAGAACCGGCTTTATCAGGAACCAATATTGGTTATTCTTCCATACCTGTTTTTGTTGACATCGATAAAGATGCTGATGCAGATCTATTTTTGGGAGTTCTTGATGGAACAGTTGGTTATTTTGAAAATGTAGGCACTACAATTAATCCCATCTTTTCTCAGAAAACAGGATCCAGTAACCCTCTCAATGATGTGGTTGTATCTGGGGGAGCTGCACCAGCATTTGCGGATTTTGATAGTGATGGTGATATGGATGTTTTTATTGGTCAAGATGATGGGACGATTAACTATTTCAAAAATATCGGAACTAGTACTAACCCATCATTTTCTGAACAAACTGGAGCCAATAATCCATTTAATAATGTACGTGACGGATATAATGCCGTACCCACTTTTGTTGATATTGATGATGATGGTGATATGGATGCATTCGTTGGAAGATTTGATGGTAAGGTTTACTATTATGAAAATGATGCTGGTACATTATCTCTGAAAGAAAATGATGCTGGCATAGCAAATCTTGTTGTCAATGCACATGCTGCACCGTCTTTTATTGACTTAGACAAAGATGGTGATTTAGATGCTTTTGTAGGTGCTGGAGATGGGACTATAAAGCATTTTAGTAATACTGGAAATAGCACTGGTCATTCTTTCTCTCTAGAACAAACAGGAGAGAATAATCCTTTGGGGTTTGTTGATGTGGGTGCGAATGCTGTCCTTAATTTTCATGATATTGATAGTGATGGAGATTTTGATCTTTTCATTGGTGAATATGATGGAAACACTAATTATTATAAAAATAATGGATCAGCGAAACTTGCTAATTTCCTTTTGGAAACAGAAAATTATGGAGCTCAACTTACTACTACTCGATCTGGTGGATGGAGTTATACTCATTCTAATAATAATTTAAAGATTGCATATTATGATACCATTGGTGGCTCTGAAGAATTAGGTCAAATAAACTTTGACAGCGACAGCTCACAAACCCCTTTAAATTCATTTATGTACTGGATTACAAATAAAAGAGAACTAATTTTGAAAAAGACAGCTCATGTCACGGAATTTTCTGCACCTTCAGATTCAGTTGTTTCAAAATCAGGAGGATGGGAATATAATAAAGATTCTGAGAGTCTTACTGTTACAGTATATGGTGATAATGAATCTGGTATTGTGAAATTTGATTCAAAAGCCTCATCTGTGCCAATAGGCGCTTTTATGTATTGGGAGAGTAATACAAGAGGTGCAATAACTTTCGTGAAAACTGCGAATGTTTTCGGTGCTGAACAAACTCCTGATTCTGTTGTTACATCCGCTGGTGGATGGATATGGAATCCTGCAAATGGTAATCTTTCTACAACTATTGGTGGTAAAGAGCTAACAGGTACTGTTTCTTTTGAAACATTAGGTCCTGTTGTTCCTTTAGATGGATTTATGTATTGGACTACGGATCAAGAAGGTAGCTTAATATTCAAGAAAAAGTCTAATGTTAATGGAGGAGGTTCTTCTATGAAACTTGCTTTGGATGCAACAGATGGTACATTAGATATACATCATGTTTCTTCTTCTAGTAATATTTCAGTTGTTTTACCAGACAGTGCAAAGTCTAAATTTCAAGTGGAAGGACTGTTTATACCTAAGTATGGTAAAAAAAGCGCTCTTATTTCGGCAAAATTTCAAGACCTTTTTGTAAAAATACCTATAACTATTGTTGATCGATAACGAGTTGTGAAAAAACAATTTAATTTACTAGCATTAATACTGCTTCCTCTAATACTTCTAGGGCAATCCATGAGAGATTTGGAATACCAAGTTGTTAAACTAAGTTATGTTGAGGTAGATAGGGCATTGGCTATACTTAAATCCATTGGTTATACAGTGGTTGAGTTTAAAGGTGGAAAAGGTGAACTATCTGGTGAGTATACTTTTTCGCCATCCGTAGGTGGAACTTTAAATATTAAGGAGCTTCCCCAAAAAGATATTCTGCCCATAATAATAAAAGTACCAGACACAGAAACGGTAAGTCTTCTAACTCAAGAAAAAGGGAAGTCAGCTAAAGGGAAAAAAGCTGAATTAGGTCTTGATCTGGCTGGAATACCAATGCTTGGGACTACAGCTGGTTCTCCTCAACAGCAACTTCTTATTGGTTATAATCCAAATAACTTTGAACCTGTTGCTAGACTACTTGACCTTCTAAATAACAAAATTGATATTCCTGCTGCTCAGATTCAGATTGAAGCTCTTGTTATTGAAATGGATTCTGATAAGTTAAATTCGTTGGGTATTGATTTTGGTGCTTCTCAGGGAGGAATATCAGGTGATTTTCCTCCGCCTAATCCCCAAACTGGTTCATTGAACCCTTTTACTATTGTTTTTGATCGGACGGTTCTCGGAACTGCAACTGATTTTAACGCAAACCTTCAAGCATTAGTGAGTGCTAGTGCCGCTGAGATACTATCACGACCATCTGTTTTAGTATTAGATGGTCGTCAAGCTAGAATTCAGGTTGGGCAACAGATTCCTATTGTAAAAACTACAAGTACCCAAACGGCTGTTTCAAAATCTGTTGACTATATACCTGTCGGAATAGTTCTTAATCTAAGACCTAGAGTTAGTGAAGATCAAACACGGATTACCATTCAAATTGAAACAATTATTACTGAAACTGAAGAGAGAACTGGAGCACTGGCTGCAACCTCTGGTGTCCAAGAAGCCCCACTAATTAACAATCGGAAAGTTCAGTCATTTATTAGAGTCGCTAACAATACACCCTTTATTGTAGGGGGATTAATATCTAAAAAAAGGACTGATGTTAAGGGAGGTGTCCCATTTTTATCTGAGATTCCTATCCTTGGACGTCTTTTCTCTAGCTCTACTGTTGAGACACAAAGGAAAGAAGTTATTGTTGTTATAAAACCACATATAGTTTCAGAGGAAGGGAATAACTTCAGTCGTGTAATACCTCTTGATTCAGATATCTTTAATGCATTCGGTAATCAGCTTTTTCAAAATAGTTACAGAGTTCAAAATGCTGATGTTTACGATCTTAGTTTTATTAATGAAAGTCCCGTTTTTAATCAGATGGTTACGGATATTTCTGCTGCAGCGGAGGAAAATAAAACACTTAAGGTTACGCAACCATTTCAAGGAATTCTTGAGGGTGCAATACCTGGCGAAGAGATTATTGTTAGAAGAATGATCTATGATATTATAGAGAAAACGGGTTACTACAAGTATATAAATCCAAATCAAGTGATCTTTTTCAAAGCAGCGCCTGATGATCCTGCCGGTTTTCGAGTCAATGGTCTAAAGGAATATGTTGAGAGAATAAAAAAAAATAATGCTTTAAAATTAAGTTATTCTGTTCTCCAAAAAGCATCAGTTGAAAAACCATTTGTGAGGCCTACTGCTGATTTGGAATATATTTCATTCACTAAGTCATTTAATTACAGGAGTGAGCTACAGAAAACAAATTTTCATGGTTCCACGCCTGAAGAAGATATTTTCACCATCATAGTTCAAAATAAGGATCATGAACGCCGTCTTTATGAAGTATTAATTCTAAGAAGGTTATTAGAAATTAATCCTGATCTTAAACTAAACATTCGTGATTTCAGACCGGGCATGGAAATCTTATTCCCAGCTCCAGAAGTATTAGAAAAAAATTTCCATGTTGTGGATCGTGACGTTGCTCGATATTTTTATGAAGTCAATAATTATTATGGGATGTTTGAGATGGAATTCAATCGAAAAACTTCCACTGTTGGGCGTTTACTAGAAAATCGTTAATGTGATACAAGTCATTGTTTTTGATATTTAATAATGCTACTTTTCAGGTAGTTCGAGGCTTTCTGCCTATATTCAAGAATAAATAAGAGGTATTAAATCATGAGAATGATTAAGTCATTAGTAGTTTCTATGCTATTGTTAATGCTAAATCCTGCTGTTATTTATGCAGATGGTCATGCTAGTCCAGCGGTTGAAGCTGCTATAGATGCTTTAAAAGATCATATAAATAATCATGTCGGTGAAGGGCAACTTGACGATCAAGATAAGGATGGTCTTAAAGCTTTCGCGAAAAGTTTAGAAGAGGCAGTCCGTGCGGAGCACCAAGAAGGTGGTTGTGAAAATTGTGCTGGCGATGTTATGACAGAAATTAGTGATTGGGCCAGTAATCTTGAGTGGTCAGATGGACAAGATCAGGGAGAATTCGTAATGGCTTTGATGGATCTATATTCGGATCTTGAAAATGCTATTCATCAAGAAGAAAATGAAAGTCACCAAGCTGAGGGAGGACATCATGAAGATGGCCCTCATCATAATTGTGATGAAGGTTACTGGTGGTGTGCACTTTGTGAAGAGTGTATTCCTGAAGAAGATGGAAATTCTCACCATGCTGAAATGCATGAAGGTGAACCTCATGAAGGGTCGGGCCCATCTTTCGCAGATGTTGACGCTAATCAAGATGGTGTGATAAGCTATGAGGAAGCTTCAGAAGCTTTTGGCCATGAAGATGACTTTGAAGAAAAGTTTGCAGAAGTTGATTCAGATGGTGATGGTGAATTAACCCCAGAAGAGTTCCACGCAGCATCACCTCCTGAAGGTGGAGCTCCAGTTATCCATGTATTTGATCATATTGATGGTGATGGAAATGGTGAGCTAGATGAAAATGAAGCTCTTACAGCTTATCCAGATTCAGATCAAGAAGAATTTGAAATGATTTCTGGTGGAGATGGATCTATAGATAGAATAGAGTATTACAATAGAGTAACAGAGGGTATGAAAGACTTTCAAGATGAAGGTGCTCAGCCTATATCAAGTTGGGGTGATTGGACGCTCCATAATTGTGCTGCATTATGTGCTGGTTTAGAAAGTATACCTGATGAAAATGATGATGCAGTTAGTGTTGAACAAGGTCAAGAGAATGGATGCCCATGTGCTCAAACTGGTCCACCACCTAATGACTATTAATCATTTTTAATTAATTGTAAGTCCATTAAAACCCCCGTTTCGACGGGGGTTTTTTTATAAAAAAATTTGGAACTTTTCAATTTTGATTTTGTAGAATAATTAAATATGATAAAATTTATACGTAGCTGATCCCCTAAAAATGTCCCCTTTGCTACGTTAGGGCCGTGATGAAAGTCACGGCCCTCCTACTTTTGACGGAGGTATTTTCAATTCTAATAAATTATAAATTAATTGTTATTAACATGTAATTTTAGGTTAGAATCCTAAGTTTATATGAAGCAGCTGTATTTATCATTTTTCATAGTTTCCGGACTTTTTTCCCAACCTTATCATGCACCTCTTACATGGTCTTGGACCGGTAGAGTTCATCCTGAGTTAGAATGGTATACAATTTCGACTGAAAATTTTAATATCCATTATCACAGTGGGATTGAAAAAATTGCTCGAAAGGGAGCAACCATTTCGGAGAATGTTCTTCCTATTCTTCTTCAACAGATGGAATTGGATTCTATTCCCACTATTGATATTGTATTTACTTCAGCTGATCAGGTGCAAAATGGTTTTGCCACACCTTTTTACAGTACTTATATCTGGGTTGATCAAAATGATGCAGTGTTATGGGGTGAAGGAAAAAAATGGTTAGAAGATGTGATTCCTCATGAACTTCAACATATTATTCTTTTTCATAGAATACGTTCATGGTTACCTAGTCCATTAGATATTTTAATCTCTGATCTTCCATTTTGGGTTATAGAGGGAATAGCTGAATATAAGACAGAAAAATGGAGGCCTTACCGTGCTGACCTTCAACATAAAATACATGTTTTGAAAAATCAAATGGAAGAAATGGATCCCCATCATGATGGTTTTTCAAAGATGTTGTACTGGTCAGATCGTTTTGGAGATTCTACTATAGTAGAAGTTCTAAAGTGGCGTAGTTCTCTCAAGCTATTCAACTTTCCTAAAGCATTTAAGGAAGTAACTGGTATATCAGTTAATCAGTTTGAAGAAGACTGGAGGAGACATATGAACACATATTTTTATGGAGTCCGTTCTCAGAAAGAACCTATTGAACAAGTAGGAAAAGTTGTCTCATTACCAATAAAAAAAATGTTCTCTTTTATGTTTAATCCTGATTCTTTCAAAATAGCTCTTATTGGTAAAGATGATAATGATCAATTAGATATGTCACTTTTTATAGCCTCTCGTGATTCATTGGCTGAAAATAAGAAAAAAGAAGATTTAAAAGCTGATTCAATTAAACCTCAGGAGCAACCAATAATTATTTGGGAAAAAGAAGAAATAGACTTTGGTCGGTTTCATAGGAGTTTTTCATGGTCACCAGATGGGAAAAAGATTGCATATGCAAAATATCATTTTGGTGTTAATCAATCATCGGTTTGGGATATCCGGATTTATGATCTAGAATCAAAAAAAGGCCGATGGCTTACTAATACTGGTCGAGCAACATATCCTATTTGGTCTAGTGATGGGAGATCTATTATTTATGTTTCTCACCAAAATAGAATTGCAAATCTTTATAAAGTTGATTTGGACAATAGTCAGTCAAAACCAATTACTAAATTTGTTGAAAGCACTCAGATCATTACTCCAAATTTGTCTTTTGATGGAAAAAAAATCGCATTTGCTATGTCTAAGAATAATTCAAATCTTGATTTATGGTTGCTTAATATAACTAGTGGTGAAATAAAACGTTTAACCAAGCACTCGTTGGCGGATTATCAACCAGTTTGGACAAGTAATGGTGAATCTATATCCTTTACGTCTCATCGGAGCGGTACTCCAAATATTCATACAATTAAACTAAATGATTTAGTGATAAATCAAAATACTGATGTTGGTGAAGCTATTTGGACGCATCAATTAGTACCGAATGATTCTACAATTTTTTCTACAACACTTGCTGATATTGATACAGTTAGAGTTGTAAAAGTTTCATCTAAGAGGAAAATTCGTACTGCTCCACTTTCAATTATGAATAGTTATAGTAGTTGGTTACAGGTCAGACCAACATTCAAACTTGAGGATGTTAAAATTAATGATAATTTTGAGTTAAGAAATCCTCAAAAATATACTTTTACTAAGCATCTGAAGCATGTTACAACTATTATATTACCAGGAACACAAACCTCTATATTTACTCAGTGGATTGATGGCCTTGGTCGACATCTTTTTACTGGCGTAGGATTTACGGACTTTTATTCAAAAGAAGGATCTGGTTATTTGCTATCCTATCAAAATGCACAACATGGTCCACTATGGGGGGTTTCATATTATTATAATACAAATCCTATTTACCGTCGATATGATAAAAGTCGGTTCGGTCTTTTAGAAATGAAAAATGGTTTAGATATTAGACTTTTCCACCCATTTAATAAGGGGGAGACTCTTTCGTCCAACAATCTTTTTTTTGCTTCTCTTTCATTTATGAATAGGAAGCCAGTTGTCTCAGATAGTATAAGCTTTTTGACAGGACAATGGTTTCCAAGAGAAAAATCATCTTATAACCTACTTCCATTGCCTGAGTCTGGAAGAGATGCCGTTATTTCTTTGAAATATAGATGGATAGATAGAAGACCTCACCGATGGAACAACTTTATCCCTCCTAAAAGTAAAGGTTTAATCCTAAAAGTGGAGAAAGCAACTTCTTATCTATTTGGTGCATTTGATTACACAAGAATTACAGTTGATGGTTTTATAAATTCACCAATCGGATCTACAGCATTTTTTGGGAGAATTAAAGGGGTTATGGTTTCTGGCTCTACTCCAGCTCATGATTATGTAGGACTTAGTAACGATGGGCCTATCTATCTTTCTACAATTGCAGGAGATTTCTCACCATCAACATTTGAATTCCTGCCTGAAAATCATAATCCTCGAGGATGGAATGGTACTAGGATAGGTAACCGTTTATTTTTTGGGTCGCTTGAATATAGACTTCCCATTATTCCAAAAACTATTTCACTTGCATTAATTTCTGATTTTGGGAATGCGTGGAAAGACCAAATTGGAAATAACAAAGCTATTTTGACTTACGGGATCGAAACTCGATTTTCTTTTGGTCCTTTAGTCCTAGCTTTAGGAAATGCAAAACCATTTCAATCTACAGATAGTATAAATAAAGAAATTTACTTCAGAATGGCTTTAATCAACCCTTTCTAATGTATATTTACTATCTAAGAAAATATTTTATTATCTGGTGATTTGTTCTCTTATAATTATTAGGATTGCAGCTTGAGGTACAATTAAATATTTTTTTTCTTCTACATTAATCTCTACAGAAGCTTTTTTAAGGAATAAGGCATAATCTCCTGTCTCAAGTTGTGAGGGTATATAACGTACATTGTCTGTATCAGTTTTCCATGGTTCTTCTTCAACACTATTGGGCTCAGAAACTGGGAAGCCGGGGCCAACTTCTACTACAAACCCTCCCCAGACGTCTTCTTTCTCATGAACTGTAGGCGGTAGATAAAGTCCTGTTGGAGATTTGTCTGATGATTCATCAGGACGAATCAGAACTCGGTCACCAATTACTATTATTGTTCTTTTACCAACTCTCATTTTGTACCTCAAAAATAATGATTTCTTCGTTATCAAGTAATAGATTTATCGCAAATAAAATGGTAAAATGGCCTAAATCTTAAATAATTATCAAACGTAACATAATTATTTGTAATACTAAATTAAAAAACTAAATCACCTAAATTTAATCTTTAATGTTTAAACGTATCATTAAACTTGCAAAACCTCATTGGCTACTTTTAACTGCTTCTATTTTTGCATCATTTATATTTGTTTTCTTTAACTCGCTTTCTATTTGGTTAACGGCATCTTTTATCAGCAATATTCTTATCGATTTTGAAACTCAATTAGCAATTCAAAATGAATTATTGCTATCTAATCAACGCACAGTTAATGAGACTTTAAAAATGTTGACGAATCAACTAGTGCTTGGATTAAGTCCACTTGACACACTTAAGAGATTATGTATTTCGATTTTCTTTATTTTTATATTAAAAAATATTTTCCTGTATTTGAAAAATTTTTCAGCTGGATTAATGCAGTTGCGGGTAATTACCAGTTTGCGTAATCAACTTTTTAATCATCTTACATCACTATCTTTATCTTTTTTTAGTAGTAAACGAGCTGGTGACCTTACATCTATAGTACTTAATGATGTAGCAACTATGAGGCGTACGTTTTCAGTTAGTTTTCAAAAACTTCTTGTAGAGCCCATTAATATTCTGACTTTTGTTTCTCTTCTTATCCTTATTAATTGGAAACTGGCATTAGCAGCAATATTAATTCTTCCTATGGCAATACTTCTTATGGTATGGGTTGGTAATAGCATAAGAAGAAAAGCAAAGAGATCCTCAATTCAGATAGCTGGAATTGTTTCAATTTTACAAGAAGTTCTTGGGGCAATAAGAATTGTTAAAGCTTTTGTTATGGAAAATGTAGAAAAGATAAAATTTTACAAAGAGACGACTCAATACTATCGACTTCAAAAACGTCAAATGAGTTTACGTTTGGCTTCCTCTCCAGTAACAGAAATGATTGGTGTCACAATGGGGGTTATTCTACTTTGGCTAGGAGGACAGTATGTTCTTATTCATCAATCTATGAATCCAGAAGATTTTATTCGATTTATTTTACTTTTATTTTCCATACTAAACCCTATAAAAAGCCTCAATATGGTCAATTCTGAAATACAGACAGCACTTGCCTCGGCGGAAAGGGTTTATAAAATTCTTGATGCAGAATCGACAATAGTTGATTCTGAAAATGCTAAACCTATTGCTAATTTGTATAAGTCATTATCCTTTAACAAAGTGGATTTTTCTTATGAAGATGGTAAGGATAAAGTCCTTAAGAACATTTCATTTAAAATTAATCGAGGAGAGGTTGTGGCAGTTGTAGGAGAAAGTGGAGCTGGCAAATCAACTATTGCTGACCTTATTCCAAGATTTTTTGAAGTTTCAGATGGTTCTATAAAAATTGATGATAAAGATATTCGCAGTTTTACAAAAAGATCCTTGCGAGCTCTGATGGGTATAGTTCCACAAGAAACAATACTTTTTAATGATACTATCGCAAATAATATTGCATATGGGCAATCAGGAATATCATTAAATAATATACGTAATGCTTCTTCGGCTGCTAATGCTCTTGATTTCATTGAGCAGCAACCAAATGGTTTTGAAACAGTCATTGGTGAACGTGGTATTAAATTATCTGGTGGACAGAGGCAACGTCTAGCTATTGCTAGGGCTATCCTAAAAAATCCACCTATTTTAATAATGGATGAAGCAACATCATCACTTGACAGTGAATCAGAGAAGAAAGTAAAACAGGCCATTGATCGTTTGATGAAAGATCGGACAGTGTTTGTAATTGCTCATCGCCTTTCTACAGTTTTAAATGCTGATTTAATAATTGTTTTGAGTAATGGAGAAATTATTGAAAGAGGTACTCATGAGGAACTTCTTGATGAGAATGGTCAATATCGACAACTTTATAATGTTCAATTTGAACAAATGAACTAGGAGAAAAAAATAACTGACCAACAAAAACAAATTGATGTACTAGTATGTTTCGGGACTCGACCTGAAGTAATTAAATTTTCCCCAGTTATAGAAAAATTAGGCTCAAGCCAATTGTCATTTTCTACAATATTTACTGGTCAACACAAAAGTTTATTTGAAGATGTAGCTTCTCTTATACCAACCCCAGATATCCAATTGAATATTATGCGAGAATCTCAATCTCCATCTGATGTTATGCGAAGAATAATGGGAGAGATTGCAAATTATTTTCATCTGTTTCAACCTAGAATAGTTTTAGTTCAAGGTGATACTACTACTGCGGCGGCTGTTGCATTAAGTGCATTTTATCATAATTTACCAGTTGGACATATAGAAGCAGGTTTAAGAACACATGATTTGAAAGCTCCCTTTCCTGAAGAGTTGAATCGACAACTTATATCCCGTGTTTCACGTTTAAACTGGGCGCCAACACAAAAGGCAATTGCAAATCTTGAAGATGAGAGATGTAAAGGTATTTTATTTACTGGAAATACAATTGTTGATGCTTGCCTTAAGTTTAATTTTCCAATTAAATATTCAAATAAAGTATTAATAACACTTCATAGAAGAGAAAATTTTGGTGAATCCATGAAAAAACTTTTTGTTCAGATAGAGGAATTAGCTGAAAAAAATTCTCATCTAGAATTTATTTTCCCAATGCATCCAAATCCTGAGGTATTAAAAAACCGCGATCTTTTAAAAACTGTATCTATAATAGACCCACTTCCTTATCAAAAATTATTGGAATTGCTTAGTGAGGTACGTTTTGTTATTTCTGATTCAGGTGGTATTCAAGAGGAATGTGCTACATTTAAAAAAAAAGTGATTGTATGTAGATCATCAACGGAAAGACCAGAAGGTGTTACAGCTGGTTTTGCAAAGACTGTTGGAATAGATATAAAAAGTGCATTTTCTTGGGCGAACGATTTTCCAAAATGGGAAGGTCAGAATCCCTATGGAGATGGAAAAGCAAGCGAAAGAATCATTTCTTCAATTAAAAACTTTCTGGAATTATAAAATGGGTACCAATCATGCTCTTGTTGGAAATAATGAGCAGGTAGCCCTCAGAATGTTAGAAAATGTAACAACAATTCTTGAAGAGTCTGGAATTAGGTATTGTCTTACAGCCGGTACACTTTTAGGTATTGTAAGGGAGGAACGATTGCTTCCTTGGGACACTGATCTTGATATCCGCCTTTTCAGAGAGGATATAAATAAAATTCCTCGAGTCCTATGGAAAATTCGTTTTGCTGGATATTTAGCAAGGATTCGACGTCAAGAGTATTCTGATCCTCCTCTTATAAAAGGGGAAAAAAGAATAATAAAAATTTTTCATAAGATAGGTTTCTTGAAAAAAGGTTATGTTACAATGGATTGTTTTATTGCTTCAAAACAAAACGGAGAATATGTATGGTCATGTGGAGGCCCCAAACTTTATACAAAAAAGTCAGTTCCAGCCCATTATTATGATGATACTCGATCTTTGATTTTTAAAGGAAAATCTTACAAAGTACCTAAGATGACTGAGGATTATCTTACACTTAGATACGGTGATTGGAAAAAACCAATTAAGATTTGGGATTATACTAAAGATGATGGTGCTATAATTTCATCAGAGAGAAAAATGTGAAAATTCCAAGACAAGCTATAATACTTTTAGCAGGATCTGGGAGCCGTCTTGGAGACTATACAAAAACCATTCCAAAGTGTATGGTTGAAATTGCTGATAAACCTCTTTTGATACGTTTACTTGATCAACTTGAAAAGATAGGTGTTGAACAGGCCATTTTAGTTGTTGGATATAGGGCTAAAGTCATTAAAAAAATTGTTGGACACTCATATGGAAAACTTTTGATTAATTATGTTGAAAATAAATTTTGGGAAACTACGAATAATATTGTTTCACTTAATCTTGCTATAGATTTATTAAATAGCAATTTTTTTCTTTTAGAGGGAGATCTATTTTTTTTAGATGGGGTTCTTGAAAAACTATCTGGAGAAAATTTTATGGCTATTGATCAATTAAAAGAAGGAATGAACGGCACAGTAGTTTCTTTAAATAATAATGGTTTTGTAAAAAAAATTTATCTTGAGAATAATCCAAATCGACCTGAAAAACATATAAAACTATTTAAAACAGTAAATGCATATTCAATGGTTTACGAGATCTTTAAAAACGAATTAGCTCCTCGATTACAAAAATTAATTGATAATGGTATGAAAAACATTTATTACGAGCAAGCATTTGCTGATGCTATAGATGATGGAGTGGTTTTTTTAAAAGGTGTTAAGTTCAATGAATCAAATTGGTGTGAAATTGATACGGAAGAAGATTTATTGAAAGCTCGAGAAATTTTCAATGCTTAACTAATCGATTCTGTAATCTAAATTTCCTGAGTAGAGTAATGATATAATTTTATCTATGATATTTTGTTGTATATCAGATATTGCGAATTTTGTTGCTTTTAATCTATAATCAATTCGATTCTTCATAGATGGAGTTTTTGTTTTGGATAGGTCATATCCTAGTTTTAATAATTCATTTCCAGCCGCCCATTGAACTATAGAGATTTGATGAGATGAGAGATCTTTTTTCCATCTTTCAACTGACTTTTTATTCAGAGGGCCCCGTGTTGCTCCATGCCAATGCATTTTATAATCTGGGACTGATAATTCAGAAGTTTTTTGAAAATTAAGCATCCTTGGATCATATTCTTCACCAAGGAATTGACAAAGACGACCCAATTCGTATTCAGGATTAGTTAATAAGTCTTCATATCTTAACTCAATGTATTCATCAACTTTAGTATTTTGTCGGGCAATTAAACCGTGTTGGATTGCTGATTTCCAATTTAAAATAGAATATTCTAATGTTTTATGCCACCAAGGCATTTCAATGAGGGAAGCTATAACATCTCGGCAATCTCTAATTATATGAATAATCTGAGCGTCAGGATAAAGTTTTCTTATTTTATCCATATGATGAATGTAGTAAGGTCGTTTGTCTCCCCAGCGTTTTTTCCCATATTTTTTTGCATAAGAATTCCATGGTACGGCTAAAGATGATCCTAATGATTTTGAAACCAGTATTTCCTTTATAACTTCATTTAATTCTATATTTAGATCATTGAGCTTTGTTGAAGTATGGAAGTTATTTTTAAACCATGAGGCTAGTTTATTTCGATTTTTTTCTTTTTGAAGATTACCAAACATTATTCGTCGCTTGTAAACTTTTTTGACATATTTTGTTTGAGGTGGAATTGCAATTCGTGGATGGGAATGAAGCATAAGGCGAAGGAGGGTAGTTCCAGATCGTTCACTTCCAGCTATGAATATAGGTTTCATAAAAGCTTCTTCATTAATTATAGAATAATAGCGATGTTTTGACTACTGAGTGAATATTAATAAGTTTTACCATTCTAGGTGTCATTTTATCAATAAATATCTAAAGAAAAAAAATGATTTCTGTTCTTTTTGAAACACATCACCTTTATTACTTGCCTAATTTTTTACCAATTATTGATGAAATGAAAAGTAGGGGGATTTACTCTCTTTCAATCTCTATTCCTAAAACAATTAATGATACAGAACGTTTTTATTTGAAGAAAATTAGCGAGGCGAAGAATCTAGAGTTTTTAGATGGTTCAAGTGAAGATAGCAGACAGAGAAAATTACGAAAACGGAAATTTGACGTAGTCATAGTTGGTGTTCCAGGTATGCTCGAAAAAATAGTTTCAGATAATTCATTGGCAATAATGGTTTACCATGGAATTGGGTTAAAACATAGTTATTATAAAGATACTTCTCATCGTATCAATATCCGAGCGATTGAAAGTGAAATGAGGTATAAAGAATTAAAGTCACAGGGAGAAACAAATCTTCTTTTAACAGGGTATACAAAAATTGACCCTCTATTTCAAGATCACACCAAACTTAATCAAAAAAATCTAGAAGATCTTAATTTAAATTCTCAGAAGAAGACTATTCTTTATGCTCCCACTTTTTATCCTTCTTCAATAGAAAAACTTATACCTTATTGTACTGAATTTGCTAAAAAATACAATTTGATTATTAAACTGCATGGATTTAGCTGGAACCAGAAAAGATACAAACATCATATTATTATAGCTGAAAAAATTTCTGGAAAAGGTATTTATCTTGTACCAAAGGAAGATTACAATATTATACCTTATTATTCTATTTCAGATGCACTGATTTCTGATATTTCATCCACTCTTTTTGAATATTTAGCCTTAAATCGTCCGATTTTTCAGACAACTTTTTTTACACCCCGATTAAAACATCGAATATTCAAATCCCGATTGCGTAAGAGACTTGATTTAGATAGATCAGAGAAAATCAATTTTACTTATGTATTAGATAATCCGCATCAAATTTTATTAGAAGTAAAAAAAGTTCTTAATGATAATGACACACTTTTTCCCCATCGTGAACAAGCCTTAAAAAACTTTTTATATCAAACTGATGGTAAAGCTTCCTCACGTCTTGTTGATGCCATAGAGGATAAAAATAAATGAAAATCGGAATCTTTTTCCCTAATTGGATCGGAGATGCTGTTATGGCTCTACCATTTTTAGATCAGTGTAGAAAAGAGCATGAAAAAGATAAGATTATAGCTATTGTTCGTAAATGGGTGTCCCCAATTTTTGAATCCAACCCACTAATTGATCAGTTATTCACTATAGAAACTAATGAAGACAATAGTTTTGCTGGGGCAACTAAAGTTGGAAAAAGACTAAAAAATTTTGATTTTGACAAAATTTATATTCTTACTAGATCTATGAGATCTGCTTATATAGCATGGTTGTCAAATGCGAAAGAGAGAATAGGTTATTCAGGAGAATTAAGATCATTATTTTTAACTGATCCATATTCTCAATACTCCTTAAGAATTCACCGTTCCAGGTATTATCTTAATCTAATTAATAAAGAATTGTTCGATATTTCTGAAAGATCTATATATTTACGGAAAAGTGAAATTAGCAATGCAAAAAGAAATCTTGATGTATTAGATCTTAAGTCACCTATAGCAATTTTCCCTGGAAGTGTAGCAGCTTCAAGACAACTCCCAAAATCACTTTTGCATAGAATTGTTGAATTGGGATTAAATGCTAATAATGATATTATTCTAATGGGCGGAAAACAAGAAATTGCAATCGCAGATGAATTAGTGACAGAATTCAAAAGTAAATATATTAAGTCAGTTTGTGGCAACTTAACATTAAGAGAGACTATTGCCTTAATACATCTTTGCAGTGGTGCAATTGGTGCAGATTCGGGATTAGGACATATTGCTGCAAATCTAGGTTTGCCTATGTTATCATTATTTGGTGCTGGAGATCCAGAAAAAACAGCTCCAATAGGAAACGTTACAGATATAGTTTCTGAAAAAGTTTATTGCAGTCCTTGCAATAAAAATTTTTGCCATAATAAAATGGATCCATTGCTTTGCCTATATAGTATGTCTCCTGAAAAGATTTGGAATAGCTATTTGGAATTATTAAAAAAGATTAATAATTAATAAAGGGTTAGTAGTTTATAAATAATTATGAGAGCAATTATTCTTGCTGCAGGCGTAGCGCGTAGGTTATATCCTATCACATTGAAACAACCCAAATGTATGCTCGAAGTTTTTGGACAGCCTCTTATTAATTATCAAATTAAAGCACTAAAAAAAGTTGGTGTTAACAAAGTAACTGTTGTGACTGGCTATCTCAGTGAAATAATAGTCAATCATTTAAATAAAACATTTTCCGACATGGAAATAAATTACTTGGATAATCCTCATTTTTTTGAAACCAACACATCTTATTCCTTAAACCTTTGTAGAAAAGAATTATCTGAGACTGACTGTCTATTGATGAATGCTGATGTACTTTATCCTATTGAATTGATTAGGCGAATAATTAGCGATTCTCGAGAAAATATTCTTGCTGTGGAAACAAAATTATGTGGGAGAGAGGAAGTAAAAGTTATTGAAGGTAAAAATCAAAGAATCGTTGCAATAGGTAAAGAATTAATTGAGGAAAATTGTTTAGGGGAATTTATAGGTGTTGCAAAAATTTCACGCAGCTTTGGTCGAATTTTTGCTGATTCTTTATCAAGATTAATTAAAGCTGGAGGAAAGGCAGATTATTTTGAAACAGCATTGCATCCAATACTATCAGAATGCGAGGTTTACTTTATCGATATCTCAGATCTACAATGTATTGAGATTGATTTTATTGAAGACCTAAAGAAAGCAAATAAGTTGGCATCCTCAGGCTTATTTGAAGATCAACGTTAAAACTTATAATTAAAGCTTAGCCGACTTACCCAGTAAGATTCAAGCATATTTGTATTATAAAATATATACCTTGCATTAGGCGAAACTTGAAAGTTTGATGACGGATTATAGCTCAATCCGATTAAAATCACATTTTTTCTCATTTCAGGATGTCCAACAGAAGAATCATATAGATCTATCCTTCCAACCAATGATAATGTTTTTGTTTTAGCAAAACTGGAATATAAAGATAATATTCTTTCCTGATGGTCCATACCGCTATCATTTTCTATGTGATATTCAGCACCTAATCGAAATGATTCATTTCCGTAGCCAGCAAATCCACCTAAACGAACAGTAGAAAAAACTTTATTGAAACTTGTAGGATAAGGTTCTAATGCAAATACAACCCCCCAATTTCTACCAGGATGGATTTGTAAATTTTGCTCACCATGACTTAGTAAAAGACTTATTTTTTTATATTGATCATCATCAGGTTTTTTGAATCCTGTTCCGTTATAGATTCCGATATGAACTAGGAAGCTACTAAAATATTTTTTCCATGAAATACCTAGATCTGCTGTTTCATCAAATCCATATAAATGTCCAGGAAATTTTTCAATAAAACGATAACCCCACGTTTTTTTACTAGGTCCAAAATAATTTGTGAGTTGAGGGCCTACAATGAAATCTCCAATAGTTGTGCTCCAAATGATATTTGCCATCTTTATATAAATATTCATTCGACCATCAGTTGTTGATGTTCCAGCGTCAGTAGTTAGCCGAAAAGAAACATTGTCAGAAATCTGTTCCTTAAAATCTAAATATGCTCTTCTTATATGAAATGCAGAAAAAACACCTTTTTGAGTACTCATATTTAGGTCAAAAAATACTTGAGAAGATACTTCCATTGAAAAAATTGGTGCTTTAATCAAAGAAAAAATTATTAGAACTGATCTGAAAATTTTGTTCATTTGTCTAAATTTAGTAAAATTGACCTACTTTTCAATTAACTTGAAAAACTATATATTAACACACGTTTTATGAAAGAATTATATATAATTACATATATTTGCATTAAATAATGGCTTCAACAAAGATAGATTTAGATGGTGATATAGTTAATATCCCTATTATAGAGGGGTCTGAAGGCGAAAAAGCCTTAGATATAACTCGGTTTCGTGATGAAACAGGCTATATAACTTATGACCCCGCTTATGTAAATACGGGATCATGTTCTAGTAATATAACCTTTATTAATGGTGAAAAAGGCATTCTTCGATATCGCGGTATATCTATAGAAGATTTAGCTAAAAAAGCATCATTCCTTCAAGTTTGTTATCTATTGATTTATGGTGAAATTCCATCTCAGTTGCAGGCAACTCATTTTTCTGAGGAAATTACTCGCCATACTATGATTCATGAAGATTTTAAGCGTTTTTTTGATGGTTATCCTATGAATGCTCATCCAATGGGTGTTCTTGCTTCAACAGTTGCTGCTCTTTCAACTTTTTATCCTCAAGGTGAAAATAATGATATTGATCTGAATATTATTCGTCTACTAGCAAAAATGAAAACTCTTGCAGCTTTTGCTTATAAAAAGTCAACTGGACAACCTTTTATGTATCCACGAAATGATCTATCGTTTGAAGAGAATTTTCTTTATATGATGTTTGCTGTGCCTGCGGAAAATTATGAACCAAATGATGTTGTTGTCGACTCTCTTCGACTTTTACTTATTCTCCATGCAGATCATGAACAAAATTGTTCAACATCAACTGTTAGAATGGTTGGTTCAAGTGGCGCAAATCTTTTCATTTCAATTGCAGCAGGTATTGCAGCACTTTCGGGGAAATTACATGGTGGTGCAAATCAAAAAGTAATAGAGATGCTACAAATAATTCACAATGATGATAGTAATTATCAAAAATATATTGATATGGCCAGAGATAGTAACTCTGATTTTAGATTATTTGGTTTTGGTCATCGTGTATATAAAAACTTCGATCCAAGAGCAAAGATTCTTAAAGCTGCTGCAGATAATGTTTTAAATGAACTGGGTGTAAATGATCCGTTATTGGAAATAGCAAAGAAGTTAGAAGAAGTAGCTTTAAAAGATGATTATTTTCTAGAAAGAAAGCTTTATCCTAATGTTGATTTTTACTCAGGTATAATATATAGGGCCTTAGGAATACCAACTACAATGTTTACTGTAATGTTTGCTTTAGGAAGGCTCCCTGGTTGGATTGCACAGTGGAAGGAAATGAGGGAAGATCCTAAGCGACGTATTTACCGTCCTCGACAATTATATACTGGAAAAAGTCTTACTGAATTTGAAGGTAAAAAATAATAAACTCTAGAAACCTCTAAGTTCTACTGATTTGGCAACTCGGTCAATTCCTACCATAAAAGCAGCCGTTCTAAAGGAGACATTATGTGCTTTTCTAAGGGTTGTTACCTCTTGATAGGCAGAAGTCATTTTTGTTTCTAGTTTTGAATTTACTTCATTTTCTTCCCATCTGAACTGCTGCAGGTTTTGGACCCATTCAAAGTATGAGACAGTAACTCCTCCAGCATTTGTAAGTATATCAGGGATCACAGGGATAGATCTTGAAAATAATATTTCATCACCTGGAGGAGTAGTAGGACCATTTGCGGCTTCAATAACAAATTTGCAATTTAGATTTTCAGCATTCATTTTATGTATTACTCCACCAAGTGCAGCTGGGATTAAAAAGTCACAATTAAGTGATAAAAGATCTTCATTGGAAATAGACTTTCCTTGTCCAGAGTTTTTAATAACTCCATTTGTTTTTACATGGTCAATAAGATTTGGGATATCTAAACCTGAGGGTTCATATAAGCCACCAGTTACATCACTAACTGCAACAATTTTACATCCCGCGTTATGAAGAAATTTCCCTGCGAATGAACCTACGTTACCAAAACCTTGGATTACAGCTGATGCTTTTGACAAATCAATTCCAAATTCGTTAGCTGTTTCTCGGATAGTAAAGAAAACTCCGCGTCCTGTTGCTGATTCGCGACCAAGTGAGCCGCCTAATTCGATTGGTTTGCCAGTAACAATTCCAGGGCTATGGCCTTCATTTTGACTGTATTCATCCATAAACCATGCCATGATTTGCGCATTAGTATTCACATCTGGCGCTGGAATATCTTTATTGACACCAATAACAGGACTTATTCTTCGAAAAAATCGTCTTGAGAGTTGTTCAATTTCTCGTTTTGAAAGTTCTCTTGGATCAACAGTAATACCTCCTTTTCCTCCACCATATGGTATGTCAACAACAGCAGTTTTATAAGTCATAAGAGCCGCTAATGATCTGACTTCATCTAGATCAACTTCTTGATGATAACGAATTCCTCCTTTAAATGGTCCTCTAGCATCATTATGTTGAATTCTATAGCCTTGAAAAATTGATAAAGAACCATCGTCACGATTGAGAGGGACTTCGACAGCGAGCTCTCTATCTGGCATCATAAGAGATTTTGCAAGATTGGATTCAAGTCCGAGCTTTTTTGAAGCTCGTTCAAATTGATCACAAGTGGCTTTAAAATTATTAACTTTTACTTCACTCATTTTTATCTCCTGACAATGATTTAACAAAGTTATTTATCATTAAAGTAATTTTCTAAAATACAATAATTAACTGTAAATAATTAATTTAATTGTTAATCTAGCTTTTATTGAATAAAACTAAACAGTAATATTAGAATTGATTATGAAAGAAAAAAAGCAAGCTAAAGTGGCATTTCTCACTGCTGGGGGAATTGCACCTTGTCTTTCCGCAGCTATTGGTTCTCTTGTTATAGCCTATGATAAAGTTTTTCCTGATATAAAAATGATAGGTTATTTAAATGGTTATCGAGGATTACTACTAGGTAATTCTATTGATATAAGTTCCAAAACAAGGAAAAATGCAACAAGATTATTGAATTTTGGGGGAAGTCCAATTGGTAATAGTCGTGTAAAGCTAACGAATCCTAAAGATTGTTTAAATCGAGGATTTATTAAGGAAGGACAGGATCCTGTTTTGGTAGCAGCAAATCAGCTATTAATTGATGAAGTTAATATACTTCATACAATTGGTGGTGATGATACAAATACAATGGCCGCTGAGCTTGTGTCTAGATTAGCTCAAATGGGTGTTAACTTAACAGTAGTTGGGCTACCAAAGACTATTGACAATGACGTCACTCCAATAGTGCAGACCCTAGGTGCTTCTTCTGCTGCAGAACAGGGTGCAATATTTTTTGAAAATATTGTTAATGAGAATACAACAAGTCACCGTCAACTTTTAATTCATGAAGTAATGGGTAGACATTGTGGTTGGCTAACTGCTGCTACGGCTCAAAAATATAGGGAACGACTTGAAAAAAGAACTTTTGTTCCAGAGATTTTATTGTCGCATGATCGTTGGGATATCGATGCAATTTATGTTCCAGAGAACAATATAGATTTTTCATCAGAATGTACTAGGCTTAAAGATCGGATGGATAAAAAAGATGGCGTAAATATTTTTTTAAGCGAAGGTGCTGGAATTGACACAATTGTAAAAGAGATGGAAGCTTCTGGTGAAGAAGTTGAACGAGATGCTTTTGGCCATGTTAAATTAGATTATATTAATCCTGGTCATTGGTTCGCAAAAAAGTTTGGAAAAGAACTTGAAGCGGACAAAATACTTGTACAGAAAAGTGGCTACTTTGCACGATCCGCTGCAGCTAACAAAGAAGATTTGTTATTAATTAAGAATAGCGCTGAAATGGCTGTAAATCACGCATTACAAGGTAATAGCGGTGTAATTGGACTTGATATGGAGAATGGCAGTAAATTGAGTTTAATTGATTTTAATCGTATCGCTGGAGGTAAACCTTTTGATACAAAGGATCCTTGGTTTGAAAAAACTCTAATGGATATAGGTCAGCACAATTAAAGGATTTTAATTTTTATTTGAACAAATTTTATAATAAACGAACAGGAGATTAGATAGAATGAATCTAGAACAATTAGAAAAAACAGCAATGGCCTTAGCCGTACCAGGCAAGGGAATTCTAGCAGCTGATGAAAGTACAGGAACTAATGCAAAACGTTTCGAAACTATAAATTTAGAACCAACTGAAGAAAGTCGTCGAGCCTACCGTAACATGTTATTTACTTCTGATGGAATTGAAAACTATATAAGTGGCGTGATTTTATTTGATGAAACTATTCGACAATCTTCTTTGGATAATATTCCTTTTCCTAAACTTCTTTCTGAAAAAGGTGTGATTCCAGGAATTAAGGTTGATAAAGGGGCTCATCCACTTTCTGGCTTTGAAGATGAATTCGTAACCGATGGACTCGATGGATTAAGGGATAGATTATCAGAATATTACCAACTTGGCGCTAGATTTGCTAAATGGAGAGGGGTAATCACGATAGGTGAAGATATGCCTTCCTTTGCATGTGTAGATGCGAACGCACATGCGTTAGCACGTTATTCAGCACTTTGTCAAGAAGCCGACATTGTTCCTATTGTTGAACCTGAAATTCTAATGAATGGTAACCATTCCATCGACACTAGTTTTGATGTTACAGTTGAAGTGCTATCAGCTGTTTTTGACGCTCTCTCAAGTATGGATGTTTTTTTGGAAGGTATAATTTTAAAGCCTAATATGGTTCTATCAGGTTATGATGCTGAACAGCAGGCTTCAGTTAATGAAGTTGCTGAAGCAACTGTAACTTGTTTTCAAAGGAGTGTACCAGTTTCTGTCCCAGGTATTTGTTTTCTTTCAGGGGGGCAGAAAGATATAAGAGCAACTGAACACCTTAATGCTATGAATCAACTTGATACAGAAAGACCCTGGAAAATTAGTTTTTCTTATGGTCGTGCTCTTCAAGATGCTGCTTTATCAACATGGAAAGGTGATGAAAATAACGTAGGTGCTGCCCAATCGGCTTTCATTCATAGAGCAAAGTGCAATGGTGCTGCTACAACTGGTCACTATTCGGAAGCTATGGAAGCTGGAGAATAAGAAATCTGAAATTTATCTGAATAGAATCCTGATGCGTGTTGCTTTTGTTTGGATAATTAACCATACTAACGAAACAGCCAGTCCTGGATAGAGCGGCTCTAAGCCGAAAGGATATTTATTAGTTAACTGACCAATTATAAACCACAATAAGCTGGAAAAAGTGGAAAATAACATTATTGCGGGCATATTTCTAATAGGTTTTCTAATCCAAAACGTTGCTATAAATGGAATAAGTAATCCTGGTATTATTGTACTCCCGAGAGAATACCACAGTTTTATAATTGAAGGAAAAATCCATACGAAAATCAAGGATAACAATGTTGTTATAATGACACCAACCTTTATAGCTTTTTCTNGATTTTTTATTTTTCCTGTTCGCCATAGTATATCTCTTCCAATAGTAATACCACTAATTAAACCTAAAGAATCAATAGTAGACATTATGGTCGCTAATAATCCTGCGAAAAAAATCCCTTTTGCTACTGTCGGTAAAATATTTAAACCCAAGATTGGAAGGGAAAGTGCTTTAATAGAAAGTTCAGGAACTAATAATCTACTATATAGTCCAGCAGATATTGTTAAAAAATCAAATAAAGCCCAAAATCCAATAGATGTGAAAATTCCGCGTCTAGCTATTGAAGCTGTTTTTGCCGCTATACATCTATGATAAAAGTTTGGATCTATGAATGTCCAAAGAGCTACAAAAAACCAAACTGCGATATATTGCAAAGAATT
The DNA here is from genome assembly GCA_002715465.1 of Fidelibacterota bacterium. The sequence goes on from PAYY01000001.1 coordinate 134,482, forward strand.
ACCTCCATGCCAGCTCAGATGTAATGATGGAAGCCCCATTTTCATTTCTTGAAATCCAGCAAAATTTTTTGCACAAGTAAACACTAAAATAGAAAAAGCTGCATACATAATAACGCATTGTATTAGATCAGTTCGAACAACTGCTCGGAAACCTCCAAAATGAACATAGGTAAAGCTAATTGCTGTTGAAAAAAGGGTGGCTGATAGTATTGTGATGTTAAATAAAAAACTAACTAGGAATGCGCAACTTAGAATATAAGGGGCTGGTGTTGATAGAATAGAAACTAGTCCAGCACCGATATATCCCGCACATTCCCCATAATGATGACGTAAACGTTCGGGAATAGTGAATAGATTTTGTTCTCTAATTTTTTTTGCAAATAGAAAGGCAAAAATAGAAGCAAATATATAATAAGGCAGTCCCATTACTACCCAATTAGAAATACCATATTGATAAGTGAATTCTCCTACGCCAAGAATACCACCATACCAAGTTGCAACCAGAGAAGCCGTAAATGGAATAATCGTTAATCTGCGACCAGCTAATAGATATTCATACTTTCCCTTTTTAGAATTTCTTTGTATTAATCCAGTAGCTAAAATTCCTATTATATATAAAAGGATAATAAATAAATCAATAGAGTGAAGCTTTTCGGTCAATCGCTATGCCTTATAAAAACAAGAATCAAACCATCATAGACTTTAATAATAAATTTCCTATCTTTTGAAATATTACTAATACCTTGTCCGCTATTTTTTAATACTTCCTTTTTCAAGGGATAGTAAAGTCCCTGAGTCGAGATAATGGGTTTTCCTCTTATAGGAATAATTGAAACTGTAGAATTTGGTACACAATTAAACTCTTGATCTTGAGAGATAGCTTGAATTTCATGATAATCTGTAACAGATAATAAGTTTAATTTATCAACGTAATCAGCCATTATAGCGAAGTTGCTAATTGTGTGATCTTCACGTTTTCCTGTTAACCCAAGTAAAGTTACCGCACTAATATCATTATATAGGCACCAATCAAGTGTTTTTTCAAGGTCAGTATTATTCTGATCGGTAAACTTAATATATTTGACTCCATCAGGAATTGGATTGGAAGAAATAGAATCCATATCGCCTATAACTACTTGAGGCGATCGTCCAAGAGCTATAGCATTATTTATAGCGCCATCTGTGCAAATGATGGTGCCAGCATTTTTGATTATAGAGATTGGTTTTTTGTGTGCTGGTAATTCTCCATTGGCTAGTATGACTATTGGTAAAGAAAAATTATTTTTTAGTCTTTCCAAGGTACTCCTAACCAGGTTTGAAAAAGCTTCTTTTGATCATTACTGACTTTATCAANTTTCTTAATTGAAAAGTTNTCATAAGGTGGCTTAGAAGGAGTAAGNTTTACTTTTTGTATTATNCCTTCTCGAGAAATTAGAAACTCAGTTAAACTACCTTGGGGTATATCTTGAAGTCTTTTTTCTATAATTTTTCTGGATACACGCGTACCATTAAGTGAGATTATTTCGTCATTAACATTCAAACCGCCAATATAGGCTGGTGTTCCTGCCCTAACATTTTTAACAATAGGGTTTACGTCCCCACTTATTGAAAAACCAAAGTAAGCAGTTGATTCATCGTCATCCTTTGCATACGTTCGCTGAAATTCACAGCCTACTGATAGTAATGGAAAGTTATAATCAATTTCATCTGTAGTATTAGTATAGCGCCAAACTTCTTCTAGATTTGTTCCAGCGATTAATTCGCAAACTTCCCTGAATTCTTTCGAGGTAAAACCTGTAGTGGGTTCTTCTTTAAAACTATTATTAAGTTTACGAAAAACATCATCAATGGATTTTTGACCCTTTGTAGCTGAATTAATCGCAAGATCGAGTAATAGTCCTATTATAGCTCCTTTTGAGTAATATGAAATTAGTACGTTTGGTGATTCTTCATTTTGTCTATAGTATTTTATCCAAGCGTCGAAACTGGACTCAGCAACTGATTGAATCTGTCGACCAGGTGATTTTTCAACAATTGCAATATCTCTTGCAAGAAAGTTAAAATATTGTTCAACATTAAGGATTCCTGAACGAAGCAATATTAGATTGTCATAATAACTAGTTATTCCTTCGGATATCCATAGATCTTTAGTATAGTTTTCTTGATTATAATTAAAAGGACCTAAAGCAATAGGTCGAATACGTTTTACATTCCAAGTATGAAAAAATTCATGTGCTACAGTTGATAAAAATCGAAAATATAGGTCCTTGTCTGAAAAGATCCATCTATCAGTTTGTATAGTAGTTGAATTAATATGTTCTAGACCTCCACTTAAATTATCTAATAGAAGTATTTGAAAGACATATTTTTCATAGGGAAGTGAACCAAATATTTGCAATGTACTTTCAACAATTTTTTTAAAATCTTTTCTAAGATCATTTTTATTTATATTGCCATTTCCATAAATGGCGATTTCATGTTCTATACCATTTACTTTAAAAATAATAACATCATGATTTCCAATTAAAATTGGAGAATCCACTAAAACGTCATAATTACTAAAATTAAAAGTGAAACGTTGACCTTTGGATTTTGGTAGGCCAGTAGAAACTTGTCTCCATGTCCGAAAAGGAATAACCTTTAGTTGACCTGATTCTTCCGTACGTCCTTCAATATAAACGAAAATAGATGTACCATTAAGGTAACCCCTCGAATTATTGAGAAAACTAGTGCGAACAGTTTGTTCGTAAGCATAAACACGATATTTAATGATGAATTCTTTATTTTTTTCAGTATTTATTTCCCAAGAGTTTTTATCGATCTTTTTTGCTATAAGTTCTTTTTGTCCTGCATAAGCTCGAAGGCGTGGAATATGCCGTGAAAATTCTCTAATTAAATATGACCCAGGAGTCCAAACGGGCATTTTCACCACTACTTTTTCTTTTATATTGTCACTGATCCTCATCTCAACATGGAAATAGTGTGTATGAGGTTCGGGCATTGATAACTGATATCTGATTTTTGGTTCAGCTGACATAGTTTTTCCCATCAATATTATAATTAATAGAATATGGATCTTTTTCATTAATTTCATTCATCCTTTCCATATTTTAATAGCTAAATAAAATACAAAAAGGCTATAAAAGGTTATAGATATATAGAATTTTTTCATTATAAAATTATTACAGTAACCATTGGTCAAAAAAGTGAATTTCTAAAAAATTTCAAGAGTATTGGAATGAAAATATTTTACCTTTTAATCTTTACTAGTATTGTGCTCTCCCAACCTCAAGGAAGACAGGTGATGGAACTGGCCAAGGAACAAAACCACCCAAAGGATTTGGTTAGCACTATCTCAATGACTCTAATAAAAAATCTACATGGTAAAGAAAAAAGTCGAGTACGTACTTTTTCTAATTCACAAAAATTTTATGAAACTGGTGAATTTCTAACAAAAACCTTAATTCGCTTTCAGTCTCCAGAAGATCTAAAAGGGACGGGACTTCTAATTTGGGAATATCGTGATACGAACAAAGAAAGTGAACAATGGCTTTACCTTCCGGCTATAAAAAGATCCAAAAAAATATTTTCACGAGAAAAAATTAGGAGCTTTATGGGCTCTGACTTTTCTTATGAAGATATTAAGCCTCGTGATATTGATGAAGATACATATGAAATTCTTGGTCAAGAGAATCTAGATGGAAAAAAATATTATAAAATTAAAGCGACGCCTATAAAAATAAGTATTTACTCGAAACGTATAATCTGGGTAGACAAGGATGAAAGTTTAATTAGCAAGATAGAGTTCTATGACAAAGACAATCAAATAAAAAAAATTATGACCATTCCAAAAGTCAAACGACATGGTGATTACTTAACCATCCTAAAAATGGAAATGGAAAATATTGAAAAGTCTCAGCTTACAACGATTGAATTATTAGATATATCTTATGATAATGAATTAGAAGAAAGTTTTTTTTCCAAAGAATCTTTGATTGAAGAGCGGTAATTTTTTATTTTGCTCTAAAACCTATCCTTTCAAAAGGATTGACTACAGTGGTAATCATGTTATTTAAATGTGCACTTATTCTTTTCAAGTAGCGAGAATACAGTGCAAGGGAAACTGCTTCACTTACAGAAAGATCTTCAATATTACCAGTTGCGATAGTATTTACAATTTCATCACAGACACTTCCTATTTTCCCTTTAAAACTGGACATCATTGATAAAGCACTTTCTTCATCTTGTTCTTCTAGTACTTTAATAGTTTTATTAAAACGTGTTATTACTTCTTTTTCAACATCAAGAATTAATTTTTCGAAAGATCCTACCTTAAGTTTTTTTGAGCGAACGGATGCTAAATCAAGAATGTTTTTACAGTAGTCTCCGATACGTTCAATATCCACAACAATATTTACGAGAATCATTCCTGAAGATAAATCCTCAGGACCTTTTACAGAACAATGGGTCATCACTTTCCGTCTCACATTTTGTTCATATTCATTAACAATTTTATCTTTATTTCGTATTTTTTGATTTACTGTTGAATTATCCACCTCTCGAAGAACTCGAATTGCTTCTACGCACATCTCACGTGCAACGTACATCATTTCAAATGAATCATTATATGCTTGGTCTAAAAGATCATCTGATTTCCAAAGTTCAATTATTTGCCGCCACATTTTTATCTCCTCAACTTTTTTTATTAGTTATTTATGTTCCCAAAATCAGTATGATTGTTAAAGGTAATAAAACAAATATAAATATTAGGTAAACCAAGGGTAGATATTTTCTTTTAACAGAAGCTTTAGCAATTGAATTAGCTAGTTTAAGTGGAATATTCCTGAGAAATGGAAAAGGATAAATAATAAGAATAGCTGTTAGATTAAAAATTAAATGACTCAATGCCGCAATTAGCGCCGAGACTGTCCCAGTTAGCGCTGCTAACAATGCTGTAAAGGTTGTTCCCACATTAGCCCCAAGGGTATATGGAAAAATTTGTTTAAGAGATAATATTCCTGCGCCAGCTAGAGGTACTACCAATGATGTTGTAATAGAGGAACTTTGCACTAATATTGTGAATAATATGCCAAAGCTAAAACCTCTTAATACTGTCTTAAAAATAAATTTATCAAAAAAAGTTTCAATTTTACTTAACACAAGGCGTCGCAAAAGTTTTACTATTGAAAACAACATCAGGAACGTTATAAGAACACTAAAAACCAAATAAAGAATGTCATTACCAAATGACACACTTTCAATTAAGCTTGATCCCCATTTTATAGCGACTTTTATAGGACTGGAAGACTGTAAAATTTCAGTATTAAGAAACTTTCCAAACATAGCGGTTCCTATGTTTTCAGCGCTTTGCTGAATAATTCTAAATCTCAGTTCGATAGGGAAAAGTATACAGACGGCAAGTAGGTTAAAAAAATCGTGTACTGTTGAGGCTGCGAAAGCACGACGAAATTCTTCGCCTCGATTAATATGACCAATGGAGACAATTGTATTTGTAACTGTAGTACCTATATTGGCTCCCATTATCATTGGAACAGCTCCATTTAAACTAAGGGCACCAGAACTTACCATTCCTACAATTAAGGATGTTGTCGTTGATGAACTCTGAAATAAAACAGTTGAGAAAATACCAATGAATAAAGCAACAAATGGTTCGCTTGTCGTTGTCATAACTGAATTGGCAAAATCGCTACCCATGTTTTTTATGGCGCTGGACATTCCATTAATTCCAACTAAAAAACTATATAGAGCTACAAAGATAGCTAATATTTGAAAGAACGGAACTCTTTGAATTTTTACCATTTCTATAGATACTAATTAATATTTTTTCATTATTTGGCTATAAAACATATTTAATTTGTCTATCTTATTGGTATGGTGCAAAGCATTATTATAAAAGAAAGAAATACCATCTAACACTTACCTAACAACTTGGCCACATATTCCGACCAAGTTAAAAGTAAGAATTTTATTCAAAAGGATAAATCATGTTACACAAGAGAATTCTTTTTTCGTTTCTCTGTTGCACTGTTGCTGTTTCATTCGGCGCCGATGGGAAGTTTAGCGGAGTTTCCTATTATCACTACACCTATAATTTAGAAGAGAGTGCAATAAATGGGTTTGGATTCAAAAGGGTCTACTTCACATATGAGGAAGAGGTTTCGGGCGAGATTTCGTATAAGTTCCAGACCGACCTCGACTATAAGAACTCCCCAATGAATGTCTATGTGAAGAACGCCAAGGTGGATTGGAAATCTTCTCTGGGCAAGATAACAATCGGCATGCAGGGTATGAATATTTTTAATGTTCAGGAAAAGACTTGGGGCTATCGTTTCCTGGAGAAATCGGCTATGGATCACAGAAAGTTTTCAAGTTCAGCGGACATGGGCCTTGGATTCTCCCGCTCTTTATTAGAGAATATGAAAGCAACGCTACTCGTTACTAACGGGACAGGTTATAAAAAGTCCGAAAACGATTCGTATAAAAGAACTTCTCTTCAACTCCTCTATGGCGAATCCAGGCTAGACAAGAAAGATGGATTTAATTTGGGTGGCATATTGACAGTGGAACCTTACGATCAAGGAACAACAGCATATTCAAAAACACTTCTTGGAGGTTTTGGCGGTCTTACTCGGAATAGATTTAGAGTGGGTGCTGAGTATAATCAGTACGGAGATAATGGAATCGGTGATACAAAGCATCTCACATCGGCATACGCAAACTATAGTATGAGAGGAGATATTCAGGCTTTTTTCAGGTACGATCTGTATGCAGTCGATTCCAGTGAAGAAAGTTCTGACTATTCCTATATCATGAGCGGTGTGGTTTATTCAGTAGGGGAAGGTCTTGTCATAGCGCCCAACGTACGAATCACCACTGCCCCAGGGGAAGAGAACTCCACAATTTTTATGCTCAGTTTCCAGTTTGGGTTCTGACGCAATTTTCCTCAAGGTTAAATAATTTAATAAGAGAGAGGAAAGAGATGATAAATCAGAATAAGATTCAAAGTGCTGTTTTGCTCGGAGTGGGTCTTCTGATCTTAGGATGTGGTGGCTCCAGCGATAAGGACTTAGCAGGCGGTTTGAGCGGTTTCGTTAAAGTAGATGGTTCCAGCACTGTTTTCCCCATCACCGAAGCGATGGCAGAAGAGTTTGGGAAGGTACACCCGAAAGTGCGAGTTACTGTGGGTGTTTCTCGCTACCTCGAGCGAGCGGCGGACCATACAACAAATATTGCCGAAGACATAATATATATGGTGGAAGGGAAAATCAGCCGCCACACCAACGCCTGATTACTGCTCTTTGCTTTCTTCTGGCTCTGAGGAATCGGTTTTGCCCCGCTGATCAACGTAGTCTTTCACCGTTTCTGCCACTTTCGGCGCAAGGTCGAACAGTTTTCCCATCACAGTTTCTTCATGCTTGAGGGAATAGAGCCGAGACCCTTCTGATCCAACGACCAAAAAAGCGAGAGGCTCAATGCTCCAGCCACCTCCAACACCTTCTCCACTTGATTTTGTATCCTTTGATCCTGATCCTCCTCCAGCACCAAATCCAAAACTTACTTTTGAAACTGGGATAACAGTGTAATCTCCAGCAGATATAGGGTCACCGACTACAGTTTTAGTCTGCATTAGTGTTTCAAGTTCATTCATCACGTTTTTTATTAATTCAGATACAGCCATTTTTCCTCCTAAAGTTTAAAACCAAAATAAACTTTTCCTAATCTCCAAGCTAAAACCACTGGGCAAAAATTAATTTTCGTAGTCCCTTGAATATGAAATACATTTTCATTGAATTTAGGATTAATATTTATATTATAATTATCTGGCAATAGGCTATTTTTTATAGCAACTAGTCCACCCCAAATTTTACCTGTAGTTGCAGGATTTATTAACCCAAGGTCTCCATTTATATCTAAGTTATTTAGATTTATTGAGCGATAAACTGCTAATATGTAATGGGGAATATTTTTGCCCCTAATTTTCTTTTGATTTGAGAATCTTTTTTTACTATTTGCTCTATTTTTTAATTTAAATGAGACTATTTCCTTATTTTTCTTTTTCAGAAAAAAGAAGAAGTTTTTACGATTCTTTTTAATGCCAACTCCCAGTTTAGTTGATCCGAGTATTCCACAGTATGAATAATCAAGCTGATTTTTTTCATGATTTATTTTTCCTGAAATGGCGATAGTCCATCGCCAAAAAGTTGATAGAACAAAGAAAAGTAAAAGAGTGAAAAGAGTCCAAAAGAATATTGTCACTATAATCTAAAAATAATGGGAAAAAATGATTGCTGAAAGATAAAAGGTTCCCAATCGTCTTGTCTCAGTTAGATCCGGTTTGTATTTTCAAGTCTAATTATAGATTATGTATTAACTAATTTATAACACCAAGAATATTTAGACCTTAATGACTAAACAATTTCCATCCATTTATTTATATAGGAACTATATTTAATTTTGTGAAACGTAAAGTTGATCTTAAGGATATTGACCCAGTAGGATTAGCTGGAGTTGGGGATAAAAATTTAAAGATTCTAGAAGATTCTTTTAATTGTAAAATTGTTCTTCGTGGCACAACCATTACTCTTGAAGGTCCTCAATCGATTATTTCTCAAGCTGAATCAACTATTGATGAGATGATGAAGACGTTTACTAGAAAAAACCATCTTTCTTCTAACGATGTCAAATCACTAATTACTTTGGTTGCAAATGGAGAGATTATTAACACCAAAACAAATGTATCCACAATTCTCCATACTACCAAAGGCCCTATTATTCCTAGATCTGAAGGCCAAAAAATATTTGCAAAACTTGTTAATAAGGATGACCTGGTATTTTCCATTGGACCAGCTGGTACAGGAAAAACTTTTCTTGCTGTTGCTTTTGCCGTTGCTGCATATAAAAGCAGACGTGTTGAGCGTATTGTTTTATCAAGGCCTGCTGTTGAAGCTGGAGAAAGTTTGGGTTTTCTTCCAGGAGATTTAAAGGAAAAAATTGATCCATATTTGGCTCCATTATATGATTCATTAAGTTATTTAGTTGCTAAAGAAAATCTGAAGACTCTTCTCTCAAATAGAAAAATTGAAATTATTCCATTAGCATATATGAGAGGGAGAACCCTAAATAATGCTTTTGTAATTCTTGATGAAGCTCAGAATTGTTCAGCAATGCAAATGAAGATGTTTTTAACTAGGTTAGGCCCTAATTCAAAAGCAATAATTACTGGTGATAAAACTCAGATGGATATTCCTGATAGTAATGATTCAGGATTAATTCAAGCTGAAAGAATCCTAAATAGTGTTGAAGGAATAGGTTTTGTTTATATGAAACACAGCGATGTGGTTCGCCATCGCTTAGTAAAAGAGATAATTAAGGCTTATGATAGGGACTGTAGTGATAGTTGAACTAGATTATTGTATAATTATTCTGGTATGATAAAAAGAATTAGCACTTATATTTTGTAATTCTAATTATCAATAATTAGATCATTATGTTCAAAATCTTACTTAAGAATGATAAAAGAAACAGCAAATAATTCATTAATCAATTGGGACGAATTAAGTTTTAGTTTAACTCCAACTCGTAGCATGTATAAAGCAACATGTCTTAGGGGAGAGGACTGGAATGAAGGTGACTTAGTTCCATTTGGTAATATTGAACTCTCGCCAGCTGCTGCAGTATTGAATTATGGGCAAGGTATCTTTGAGGGAGCAAAGGCTTATAGAACTGAGAGGAATCGAATAGTAGTTTTTCGACCTGCTATGAATGGAGAAAGGATGCAACAATCAGCGAAAAGATTGTGTATTCCTCCGGTTAGTAAAGAAATGTTTTTAAATGCTATTGAGAAAACAGTATTAGATAATATTGATTTCGTTCCACCAATTAACAAGGGTAGTCTTTATATACGTCCAATTATTTGGGGAACTGGACCAGTTTTAGGTATCCAGGAAGCCCCATCATACACTTTTTTGGTCTATGTATCTCCTGTAGGCCCGTATTTTAAAGGTGACATTTCTTGTCTTCATATAAAAGTAACTAAATTATTTCATAGAACTGCAACTAAAGGAACTGGTTCAATAAAAGCAATAGGTAACTACGCTGCCTCCTTATATCCTTTAAAGAATGCCAAACAAGAGGGCTTTAGTGAATTAATGTATTTGAATGGTCAAAATGAAGATTTGATAGATGAAATGGGGTCTGCCAACGTTTTTGCATTAAAAGGTACAAAACTTATTACGCCTAAACTTAGTGGCTCAATCCTACCAGGTGTTACAAGAGATTCAACAATTAAAATCGCACGAGATATACTAGGCTTAGAGGTTATAGAGAAAGAGGTTCATTTAGAAGATTTTCTTTTAGCCGATGAAGTGTTTTGTACTGGAACAGCTGTTGTTATTTGTCCTATAGGACGAATAACAACTGATAATGATTCTGTTGAAATAAGTGATAAAATTGGTCCCATAACTGCCCAATTACGAAAAACCTTGTTAGATATTCAACTAGAGCGTACAGAAGATAGTTTTAAATGGCTTTATGCTATAAATAATTGCTAATGTCATTTTCAATTAATCGACGTCTTGTTCGAGAGTTAACCTTGCAAGGCTTATATTCAATAGCGATGACCAAAGATAATCCCTTAAAAATCTTTAATGACATTCAGTCTCGTTATAGCGATAGTCTGGATGAAGATTCTATAAAATTTTTGGAAGAACTTTTAAATAAGTCTATTCAAAATGAAAATTGGACAAGAAAACTTATTAAGGATCGTCTTGAAAATTGGGATATAACCCGTGTTGCACTTATTGATCTTTTGGTCCTTCAGATGATGATCACAGAAATGTTATTTATAAAGGATGTTCCTCCTAAAGTTTCAATATCAGAAGGAATTGAAATTGTCAAAAAATTTAGTACAGATGAAAGTAGTAGTTTTGTTAATGGAATCCTTGATTCTATATTTCATTCATTAGAAGATTTAACTATTCCAAGTCATTAATATAAAGGTAATTTCAACAAATAAACTTTCAACATGGCACTTAGTATTGTAAAAAAAATATTTGGTACAAAATCTGATCGGGAAGTAAAAACCATTTATAGTATTGTTGATGATATTAATCATATTTATAAAAGTCTATCAAGTAAATCAGACAATGAACTTCTTCAACGAACAGCAGAATTCCGTGAAGAAATTTCTCTAGCGGCTGATAAAATAGCAAATGACACAATAAATCAGGATTTATCCAAAGAGGATCTTCAAGAAAAAATCCATTTATCTGAACAATTAGTCTTAGAAGAGATTTTGCCTGAAGCTTTTGCAATAGTCAAAGAAACTTGCCGAAGGCTTAAAGGAGAAACTTGGAAGGTTGTTGGTCAACCAATTAAATGGGAAATGATTCCTTATGATGTTCAGCTTGTAGGAGCTGTTGTTCTTCATAGGGGAAAAGTTGCCGAGATGAAAACTGGTGAGGGAAAAACTCTAGTTGCTACAATGCCTATATATCTCAATGCTTTATCAGGTCGTGGTGTACATGTAGTTACGGTTAATGATTACCTAGCTCAGCGAGATGCGGAATGGATGGGAAAAATTTATGAGAGACTAGGTCTTACAGTTGGCTCAATATTGAATCAAATGAGTAGTGATCAGCGACGTGAGATTTATGCAAGAGATATTACCTATGGTACTAATAATGAGTTTGGTTTTGATTATCTTCGTGATAACATGTCGCTTAGAAAGGAAGATCAGGTACAGCGTGAATATTCCTATGCTGTTATTGATGAGGTTGATTCTATCCTAATTGATGAGGCTAGGACGCCACTAATTATTTCCGGTGCTGTTGATCAACCGAATGATTCGAAATACAAAGAACTTAGACCATTAGTTCAAAAACTTGTAAAACAACAAACCTCTTTAGTTAACTCATTAGTGAATGAAGCAGATTTGTTATTAAATGAAGGAAAGGATGAAGAGGCTGGTTATAAACTATTACAAGCTCTTCGGGGATCGCCAAAAAACCGCCGGCTACAAAAAGTTTTTCAAGAGCAAGGAACTCGAAAACTAGCTCATAATGTCGAATCAGAGTTTTTGCGAGATAAGCGTTTACATGAAGTTGATGAGGAATTATTCTTCTCAATAGATGAAAAAAGTAATGTGATAGATTTAACTGAAAAGGGACGTACAACTCTGGCTCCTGAAAATTCTGAGATGTTTGTTATTCCTGACCTAGGAGAGATGTTGCATGAATTGGACTCTGATTCTAGTCTTAATATTGAAAAAAAAGCTGAGGCAGCTGAAGAGGCGCGTTTGCTTCATAGTTCAAGGAGTGAGCAAATTCATAATATTACCCAACTTCTAAGAGCTTACTCTCTTTATGAGAAAGATGTTGATTATGTTGTACAGGATGGAAAAGTTCTTATCGTAGATGAGTTTACAGGCCGTATTCTTTCAGGACGTCGATATAGTGAAGGCTTACATCAAGCTCTAGAAGCAAAAGAGAATGTAACTATAGAGAGAGAGACCCAGACTCTAGCTACTATTACGATCCAAAATTATTTTAGATTATATAGTAAGCTTTCCGGTATGACCGGTACAGCTGAGACTGAATCAGAAGAGCTTCACTCTATTTACAAACTTGATGTAACTGTAATTCCAACTCATCAGGATATTATTAGGGATGACAGAGATGACCTTGTTTATAAAACGAAAAGAGAGAAATATAATGCTGTGTTAGATGAAGTTAGTGATTGTTATCAGCGGGGTCAACCTGTTCTTGTAGGTACTATAAGTGTTGAAGCTTCAGAAACATTGTCAAGGATGATAAAACGAAAAGGTATTCCTCATAACGTCTTGAATGCAAAACAACATCAAAGCGAAGCTGAGATTGTGGCTTTAGCTGGTAATGCAGGGGCTATTACAATTGCTACGAATATGGCTGGACGTGGCACTGATATAAAACTTGGTGAAGGGGTAAAAGAATTAGGAGGTCTACATATTGTAGGAACTGAACGTCATGAGTCTAGACGTATTGATTTGCAATTGAGAGGTCGATCAGGTAGGCAAGGAGATCCTGGTTCTTCTGTTTTTTATCTGAGCCTAGAGGATGATTTAATGAGGCTTTTCAATAGTGAAAGAATTGCTTCAATTATGGATAAACTAGGTGTTGAAGAAGGTGAAGTAATTACTGCTGGTATGGTAACCAAATCAATTGAGCGAGCCCAGAAAAAGGTTGAGGCAAGGAATTTTTCTATTAGGAAAAGACTTCTAGAATATGATGATGTAATGAATCAGCAGCGTGAAGTAGTATATGCTCGAAGGAATGAAGCTTTACATGGAGATGATATTCAAGGAGAAATTTTAGATATTCGGAACGAATATATTGATGAAACCATAGATGTATTTAGTGGATCAGAGGAGGATCCTATCGATTGGAATTGGGAACTACTTCAAAATGAGTTGTCATCTGTTTTTACTATTGAAACAGAAAATTCTTTAAAAGATATTGAGTCATTAGATAGTCTAAAAAAGTTAATTTTTGATGAGTCAAAGAAAATTTATGAAATTCGGGAAAGTTTAGTTCCAAGTGAAGTCATGCGTGGATTTGAGCGTTACGTTGTTCTTCGAACAATTGATGAAATGTGGAAAGATCATCTCTATAGTATGGATCAGCTTCGAGAGGGGATAAATCTCCGTGCTTATGGACAAAAAGATCCATTGCTTGAATATAAATCTGAAGGTTTTGATATGTTCTTAGAATTTCTTCGTGATGTTAATAAAAATACAATTCAACGTCTTTATAGAACGCGTTTACAAGGAATGGATTCGGCACCGGAATTAAATGATGGAAGATCATCCAATCAAGTGAAAGTTCAACATGACGAGGCATCTGGGATGGGATTCTTAGGTTCCACAACAAATACTAAAAATAATAGTATACTCCAGAATTCATCTCGTGGTTTAAAGCCGCAGCCAATTAATGTTAGCAAAAAAGTTGGCAGAAATGAACAATGTCCTTGCGGTAGTGGAAAAAAATACAAAAAATGTCATGGCAATTAATAATTAACAAATAGCCGCGGTGGTGGAATTGGTAGACACGCCAGATTTAGGATCTGGTGCCCTTAGGGTGTGAAGGTTCGACTCCTTTCCGCGGCACTTTCGAATTATTTTATAATTGGCTTTTTGCAAGTAAATAAAAAAATGTTCGAATTCATTTTGACTGAAGATAGGCCTAATTGTAATTTTTAATATTAATTCAAGTGAGTTATTAACTATTTATGGGTGAAGAGGTTAAAGAAAAATCTTCAATTAGAGTAATCATACACTCATTTTTTGTGGTACCATTTATTATAGCAGCATTTGGTGTACTGGTTTTTTTTATTTGGAGCCTTTTGACTTTTGAGCCAAAAACTGCTGAAGAGTTTCTTGTTGATGTGAAAGTAGGTGGTGCTACAAAAAGATGGCAGTCTGCTTACGAATTATCAAAGTTATTATCAAATCCTGTTTCTCAGCCAATCTCTGAAAGATTTGTGTCTGAAATGAATTCAACATATCAATATGCTCAAAATGACCCTAATCCTCGTGTTAGGCAATATCTTATTCGTGCAATGGGTCAAACGAGCCATCCTTCATTTCTTCCAATTATTAGGGATGCACTTAATGAAACGGATGAAAATGTAGTAGCTGATGCTATTTTTGCATTAAGTTTTTACCGTGATTTAGAGAATTCATACCTTATTGGGAACAAAGTTCATCATCCCTCATCCTTTGTAAGAAATCGTATTGCGATTGCTTTAGGTGTTTTGGATCCAGTGAACGATAATAAAAGCCTTAAACTTCTTCTTTCGGATGTTGAACCAAATGTTCGGTGGAATGCCGCGATTTCTCTTGCTAAGCATGGTGACTCTTCTGGAAGAGTAGAGATACTTAATCTTCTAGATAGAACGTATTTTTCTAGATTTAAAGATGTTGATCGATATGAAAAGGAGCAAGCAATGATGGTTGCTGTAAAAGCCGCCGTTATGTTGGATGATATTGAGGTTAATAAAGTACTTATGAATCTAAGTAAAAATGATGATAATCTTAAATTAAGGGATGTAGCAAGAAAAGCTCTTGAATCTCGGGGGATAATTAATGCCAGTTGAAGGTGAACAAGAGTTGCAAGTAAAAAAAGAACAAAAATCTCCCAATGCTTCAATTGGTGAAGGTTCTATACAAGAGGAAGTTAAAAGAAGATCATTTATATCTTGGCTAGCTGTTGCATGGGTAGCATTTGCTGCGGCAACTGGTGGATTCCTTACAATGATTTTAAGGATTTTTTTCCCAAATGTACTTTTTGAGCCACCCCAATCATTCAAAATTGGTCCTCCTGAAGATTATGAGGTAGGGATTGTAGATATACGCTGGCAGGCTAAATTTGGTACTTGGATTATAAGAGATTCAGAAACTATATATGCATTATCAACTGTTTGTACGCATCTTGGATGTACTCCCAACTGGCTAGAAAATGAGAATAAATTTAAATGCCCATGTCATGGTAGTGGTTTTAGAAAAACTGGTATTAACTTTGAAGGTCCCGCTCCACGTCCTTTGGAAAGATATAGGATTGTAATGGCTGATGATGGGCAAATACTGATTGACAAAAGTAGAAAATTTCAATATGAAAAAGGTCAATGGTCTGATCCTGAGTCATTTCTGATGGTATAAAGAATCAACCGTAATAGGAGATTTAATTAATAGAATGAGTGACAAAAAGAATTTTTTCGAACGCTTTGGAGAATCCCAAGTTTGGAAGTCGATTTTTAGATCTGGTGTTCCTAGAACTCGGCGACAGCGAATGATGTCGGTTTTAAATAGTGTATTCCTTCACCTTCATCCTGTACGATTACCTCGACATGCAGTAAAATTAAAATTCACTTGGTGTATGGGTGGCCTAACCTTTTTTCTTTTTCTTGTTTTAACTATTTCTGGTATTCTTCTGATGTTTTATTATCGCCCAACTGCTGAATATGCTTATACGGACATTATTGATCTAGGAGAGCAAGTCCCGTTGGGTATTATGAGAGAGATTCATCGATGGGGTGCACACGCCATGGTTATCACAACTTGGCTCCATATGTTCAGAGTGTTTATGACAGGTTCTTATAAACCTCCTAGAGAGTTTAACTGGTCTGTTGGAGTAATTTTGCTTGTCCTCACACTTTTACTAAGTTTTACGGGTTATCTTCTTCCATGGGATCAGCTAGCAATGTGGGCTATTACTGTTGGAGGTAATATGGCTAGAGCCGCTCCTTTTGCTGGGCATGAAGGTCCTGGTGCAGCATTACTTTCAATAGGGGATATTAATTTTATCCATATGGGAGCAGATGCGAAATTTGCACTTTTAGGCGGACGTTTTGTTGGAGAGGCAGCATTACTAAGGTTTTATGTCCTTCACTGTATTGGTTTGCCTTTCATAGTTATGATTTTGATAGCTGTGCATTTTTGGAGAGTTAGAAAAGATGGTGGGATTTCTGGACCAACATAAATAGTTATGGAATCATTTAAAAATTTTATTGATTATCTAACTCAACCAACACTGATGTTGACATTGTCAATGGTGACTTTTCCATTCTTTTTTCCTATTAATGATTGGTTTGACAAATGGAATAAGCGTCTTAAAATAAATCTGCTTTGGACAAATACGGGACTTGCTGTAGTAATGATTGGTCTTGTATTGTTTTTTGTGGTTGGCGTGCAAGATGATGAATTTCGCTTAATCATGCTTAAACCGGATAATGTTCCTATTGTTGGACTGATATTCTTGGTTTATTTCTTTTTATGGCTAAGTATGAAGCAAGCAACCGATAATGATAAATTGTTAGATGATGGGGAGAAGCCAAATGAGTATCATGGTCCAGATGAAAAAGTTTTGGTGTGGCCGGATCTTGTTTATGTGGAGTTTATTAGTTTAATCCTTTGTACTTGCTTGTTGTTGGTTTGGTCTATAGGACTTGATGCTCCTCTTGAAGAGCCGGCTAATCCAGCGGCAACGCCGAATCCTTCAAAAGCACCTTGGTATTTTCTTGGTCTTCAAGAAATGTTGGTTTATTATGATCCATGGTTGGCTGGAGTAGTTTACCCTACAATTATTATTTTTGGGCTCATGGCTATACCTTATTTAGATAGAAATCCTGAAGGTTCTGGATACTACCAGTACAAGAATAGAAGACTTGCTATTTCAATTTATATGTTTGGGTGGATTATACTATGGATTTTACTTATTATTATTGGAACCTTTTTAAGAGGACCAAATTGGAACTTTTTTGGTCCGTTTGAATATTGGGATATCCATAAGTTAGAGCCGCTTACAAACATAAACTTATCTGAGATTATATATATAAAATTCCTAAATATGGGTTTGCCATCAAATATTTTAATTAGGGAATTATTTGGGTTTATTCTTGTATTTGGTTATTTCTTAATTTTACCTCCATTGTTAGCCAAGACAATATTCAAAAGGCTTTATTATAAATTAGGTAATTTTAGTTTTGGAGTTTTTGTTTTCTTAGCATTGACAATGCTGTCCCTACCCATCAAGATGTATCTTAGGTGGATTTTTAATCTTCAGTATCTTATTGCTATTCCAGAGTATTTCTTCAATATATAGTTTGAAATAATGGATAGAGACGAGCGACATTATAATATATTAAGCCTAAATAAATTATTTGGGATATCCAGTATTTTTTTTCTGGTCCTTATAATTTGGACTTTTGCTGATGATTATGATAGGACATGGAAAGATTATCAGCGTGAATTTAGGCGACTTGATTCAGATTTAACGAATAGCCTAAAAGGTGAAGAACAAAGCAGAGTTAAGGAATCAGACGAATACAATCAAGTTTCTCAAGAACTCTTGCTCGCGCAGGCTGGTCTTGATGCCCAAGCTGAAGATTTAAAAGTTCTACAAGAACAACAAAAAAATATTGATGCTGAATTTTATAAAGTTCAGAAAGATTTGGCTTTTGCTAAATCTCTATATGATGTTGCAAAGTTTCAATATGAAGCTGCTCTATCATATAATGGAGGAGATGCTGAAAAAGAAAAGAGAAATATGGATGAACTTGGTACTGATGTTCATCAAAAAACTCTTTCGGTTCAAGAAGTAGAAGCTCGACTAGAGCTTAAAAAGGATGAAATAGAAAGAATAACCGCTAACGTTGATGAATCAACTAGAAAATTAAATTCTCTTGAGAGTCAAATTCAGCTCTATGCGAGGAAGCTTAATACTATTGATCCTAACTCCATGACAATTGGTAATCGAGTTGCAAATGCTATCCGAGATCTACCTGTTATAGATTTTCTGAATCCATATTTAAAAATTAATCAGATCATAATTCCAGATATAACTGATGATATGAATTTTGTCCAGATGCCAAAAGTTGATAGATGTACAACCTGTCATTTAGGTATTGATAAGCCTGGCTTTGAAAATGCTCCTCAGCCACATACTACTCATCCAAAACTCGATATTTTTCTAGCTAGTGCTTCAGCTCATTCAATTGAAGATTTTGGGTGTACAAGTTGCCATGCTGGAAGAGGACGCGGAACTGATTTTGTGACAGCAGCACATACGCCTAGCTCGCCAGAACAAGAAAAAGAGTGGAAAGAAAAATATAACTGGCATAAAATGCATCATTGGGAAACACCAATGTATCCTACCCAGTATTCTGAAGCTGGTTGTCTTAAATGTCATTCTAGCCAAGCCTATATAGATGGTTCTGAAGACTTGAATCTGGGACTTGCTTTGTTCGAGAAGGCTTCTTGTAATGGATGTCATCTAGTCAATCGATATGAGGGGAATCTCCCGCAGAGAAGAGGACCAAACCTTACGCACCTTGCTTCTAAAACCTCAAGAGAATGGGCATACCGTTGGATTGAAGCACCACGAAAATTTAGAGAAGACACTTGGATGCCACATTTTTTCGATATTTCAGATTTTGATACGGAAGAAGATTTATTAAGAACCGATCAAGAGATACATGCTATTGTTGACTATTTATTTGACAAAAGTACTCCTTTAGAATTAGTTAATATTCCACGATTGGGTAATGAAGATCGTGGTGAATATCTATTTAATAATTTGGGTTGTAAAGGATGTCATGAACTAGAGACTGAACCTCATCATGAAGAAACATATACTCTTGCCTCTATTCGAAAAGAGCATGGCCCGAATCTAATTGGTCTTGGATCAAAGACCACAAAAAAATGGTTATTTAATTGGTTGAAAAATCCAAAAAATTATCATCCTGAAACACGTATGCCTGATTTAAGGCTAACTGATATAGAAGCAGCTGATCTTGCTAGTTATCTACATTCTTTGACTAATGATAGATTTATGTCTTCTAGTGTTGAACCAATAAATGAAGATATTCAAGCTGATATTTCCTTTGAATTCTTAATAAAAATGAATTCTGATAAAATTGCTAGAGAAAAGTTAAATACAATGAGTTTGGACCAAATGCTAGACTACAATGGGTCTAAATTATTACAGCATTATGGTTGTACGGGTTGCCATGTTATTCCAGGTTTTGAGGATGCGAAACGGATTGGTGTAGCTTTAGATGGAGAGGGTAGTAAGCCTTTAAACAAATTAGATTTTGGCTATACTTCTATACCTCATACAAAAATTTCATGGTTTACTCAAAAAGTAAAACATCCTCGTAGTTTTGAGGTAAATAAAGTTGCAGGGCCTTATGATGGATTAAGGATGCCTGATTTTGGTTTCACAGATGAAGAAGCGGAAAAAATTGTGACGGTTATCCTTGCCTTAAATAATAATGATAATAGGGAAAAACCAAAAACAGCTAATAGAACTTTTATTGAAGAAGGTCAATGGGTTATAAAGAATAATAATTGTATGGGTTGTCACTTAATTGAAAATAAAGGAGGCGATATTCTTTCTAACTATCCTGCGCCAGAATATGCACCACCAAACTTGAATACACAAGGTGATAAAGTACAGCCACGCTGGCTACTAAATTTCTTTGAAAAACCGATAACTATCAGACCAAATCTTTTGGTTCGGATGCCCTCCTTTGGATTAGGTGAAGGAAAATGGAATAGTTTAATAAAATATTTTCAATACTATGATGGACAGAATATACCTTATGAAGGACATTATGCTGTTAATAGAAATAGTGTTGAATTTCGTGCAGGTGCAAAACTTCATGAAATGGGGGCATGTAATAATTGTCATTTTTATGGATCTGTTCAACCGATTCAGGGGCCACAAACATGGGCGCCAAACCTTGCACTAACTAAAGAAAGATTGAGACCTGATTGGGTTGCTGCATGGTTAAATAACCCTCAAGAAATTATGCCCGGTACAAAAATGCCAAAACCTTATATACCAAATGAAGAGGAGTTGTTTACTTCCGATGCTTCGGATATTTATGGTAGAGATCTAATGAAACTTGCTGGGAAAGAAACTTTAATGATCAAGGGATTGACAGACTATGTTTATTCTATACCTGGCAAAATTGACATCTCTAAAGAGATAAAAGAATTCTTTAATCAGAATGGTTATGGCTTCCTTGAAGATGAGGAAGAAACCGATGATTGGGAAGATGATGATTGGGAAGATTAAAATTTTATAACAAACTAAGGAGATTGGCTAATGTCTTTAACAAAAATATCAATACCATTTAGCATCTTTTTTATTCTTTTAGCTTCTTTATCGGCTGGAGGAATAAAAGGGAATGTAAAATTCGATGGAAAAGCACCAAAGATGAAACCAATAAAAATGTCTGCTGACCCAATTTGCGATGGTAAACACTCTGATGGTCCAGCTCGATCCGAATGGTTGCTATCAGGTTCTAAGGGTGAGTTAAAAAATGTTTTTGTCTATATTGAAAAAGGTTTAGAAGGAAAATCATTTAAAACTCCAGAAAAACCCGTTACTATTGATCAAAAAGGGTGTGTTTATGTACCTCACGTTATAGGTGTACAAGTTGGTCAAAAAATTGAAATATTAAATAGTGATGGAACTTTGCATAATGTTCATGCAATGCCGAAAAATAGGAACAATGATGCATTCAATGAAGCAATGCCTGGAGCAAGAAAAAAAATAACAAAACAGTTTGATGATGAGGAGCTAAAGCTCCGGATAAAATGCGATGTTCATCCTTGGATGGGTGCATTTATTCATGTAATGAATCATCCATTTTTTTCGATCACAGATTCTAAAGGTAATTTTGAGATCAAAGGACTACCAAATGGAACCTATACTGTAACAGCTTTACACGAAAGGTTACCACCAAAAAGTATGGTGGTTACTGTGTCAGATGATGAAGATATAAAAGCAGATTTTGTTCTTAAGCGTCCGCCTAAGAAAAAGTGAAATCTGGAATTCTAAATTTTTCATTAAAAAAGGCTCAATTAATAATGAGCCTTTTTTATTTATTTTCAAATTATTACTGGTTGAAAAAAACTTTTTTCCAGAATAAGATTTAATAGAAGTGAAATTAAATATTTTCAATATAAAGTCTGATGAACGTGTACCAGTTTTACTGTTATTTCTTCAGTTTTTTTCTGTTGTAGGAATTAGTATTACAGGCAGCTCAGCTCGTGATGCATTTTTCCTTAATCTTTTTGATAGATCATATTTGCCTTTAATGTTTGTTGCAATTGCATTTACAATGGTCTTAGTAATCACTTTATACAAAACATTTACATACGAAAGAGACTCAATTAATGTAATAACAATTACAGGAATCATTTTTGCTATAACAATTTATTTTATTCAGCTTAATCTGCATGGATGGTTCATTCCATTATTATTTATTTGGATGGAGGTAATTGTATCACTTTCAATCCTCCAATTTTGGATGTTAGCTGGGGAAATTTTTGATCCTAGGCAGGCAAAGCGAATTTTCAGCATAATTGGAGCGGGTGGATCTATGGCTGGAATTCTTGCTGGATATTCATTAAAACCATTTGTACAAGTTTTTGGTTCTGACAAACTTCTTTTTTTGACAATATTTTTTATTCTTTTGTCTACAATGTTTGCGAATCTTGTGAGAAGCTATCGCAATTTTTCAGATGAAAGAAAATTGTCAAAAAAGATTGCTAAAAAAGTTGATGTACAAAAGAGAAGTTTCAAATTTGATCCTTATCTTAAATCTATAGCTATTCTTATTGGTTTGGCTGCTTTTGTATCAAAAATAATTGATTATCAATTCAAAATGACAGCTGTTGAAACATATCCTATTCAGGATGATCTCGTAAGTTTTTTTGGTACTTATTATATGGCTACAGGTGTTGCTACTCTTATTATGCAATTTTTTATAACTGGTTTTATTTTGTCAAGATTAGGAATATTAGCTGGACTATTAATATTGCCAATTTCATTGGCTTTTGGTTCAACTGGTTTTTTTGTTTCGCCAATTTTAATTACAGTATTTATTGCAAAATTTTCTGATCAAGTTTTCAAATTTTCTGTTAATAATGCTTCTCAAGAAATTCTCTGGTTACCTGTATCTAAAGAAAAGAAAAAAGAGGCCAAACCAATTATTGATAGCGCTGTAAGGGCTACATTAGAAGGAGTAGTGGGGGTCCTTATTTTCATACTTGTTCAATTAAATTTTGTTCCTGTAGATCGTTTGAATCTTCTAAGTATTATTGTTGTTGCTGGTGCTTTGATTTGGGTCTGGAATAGTTTTCGTTTAAAAGATGGTTATGTTTCTACATTAATGCAAGCAATTGAAAAAAGACAATTAGATCTTGAAGATGTGGAATTTGATGTAACTGATAATCATATAGTAACTACTATAGATAAAACTCTTCGTGATAAGGATCAAATGAAACAATTATTTGGTATAGATCTTTTACGGACTATGCCTCTTGAACCATGGAAGGAAAGTTTAAATTATCTTTTTGACACAGGTTCGGAAATAGTCCGAAGAGAAATTTTAGATCTTGCGGGTAAAAATTCAGATATAATTGGGAATAAGTCAATCTATAATCTTGCAACTAGTGACAATCATCTAGCTCCTCAAGCTATAGCATTTGTTGGTGAACGTGGAATCGCTGAATTAAAACCACATCTAAGAAATAATCTTAATTCAAATAATGAAAAATTAAGAGCTGCATCAGCCACGGCTTTATTAAAAATGGATTTAAATATGGATGAGCCTAAACAGGTTCTTAATAAAATGCTCACTGATTCTTCTAATGAAGAAATTATTGCTGCATTAGATTGTCTCAATCGGCCTATGGGAGTGCTTTCTGATGAACTACTTATCAAGTTTCTTAGACATGATCATTCAAAAATTCGAGAATCTGCATTAACCATTGCAAAGAATCGTGGTGTTGAAAAACTTCTTGAACCTATAATAGAGAACTTGGCTTTTCCTAAAACAGCTATGCAAGCACGCCAAGCTTTGTCTGAGTATCCTCAAGATGAGGTTTTTTATGGATTAGATTTAACATTGAAGAATGTAGAAACAGATTTTTTTCTCAGATTGGGAATTATTAGGTGTCTAAAGCATTTTCCTGATGAGAAGAGTGCACGGATTTTAACGAGTTTATTGAATCATGATAAGCTTCTTTTATTGTCAGAAACGGTTGATTCGCTTCTTGGTGTTGGAAGGAAAACGGAACTTTCTGATAAATTCTTAAATGAAGTTTCAGATTATTTGAGAACTATTTCAAAGAATGCATATCAATTGAATCTTTTTAAAAAAGTTTTACCAGACGATGACAATGGACTTTTAATTCGAGATCATATAGATAGTGAAATAAGAAGGACGATTTCAATTCTCCTTAAACTTGGTATACTTAAAACTCCAAATACGCCCATAGAGACATATATTCAATATTTATCAAGTGGAGATTCAGATCTTACTCCATTTGTATTGGAGTTTGTGGATACTACATTTTCGCCAGATGATAGAAAATATATCCTACCATTAATTGATAATGAAATTGATATCTCAACAACTTCAGGAGACTTGTTTGAGGACTTAATTGAAGGCTTCGATGATTTGATAATGAAATGGGTTTATACTGATCATCAATGGAAGGTCGCAGTTGCATTGAATTACATAGTTTCTTCTAAAAGAGAAGATTTATTTAATCAAATAGAATGGAAAAGAATTAAAGATTCAATTTTTGTTAAAGAACTGATTATTGGTATAGAAAATAATAAGAAGAAAGTTAAGTTAGACTTTTCTGATAAATTAATAGACAGGAACAAGGAGAAGCAGATGTATTCAATATTAGAAAAAACAATATTATTAAAGTCTGTAGATCTTTTCAAAAATATTCCGGGAGATATTTTGACACGTATTGCACAAATTTCTGAAGAAGAAAGACCTCTTGCCAATACGCCAATATTTAAAGAAGGAGACTTTGGAGACTCAATGTATGTTATCGTTGACGGGAATGTTAAAGTTCATAAGGGTGATCAGCATATTGTTTCTCTTGGAAAGGGAACTTGTTTAGGGGAAATGGCTCTTTTGGATCAAGAGCCACGATCTGCAGATGTTACTACTGAGGAAGATTCAACACTACTGAAAATTTCCCAAGATGGTTTCTATGAACTAATGGCAGGAAACTCAGAAATTATGCAGCAAATAATAAAGTTATTATCTGGAAGAATTAGAGATACAAATGCTAAAATCCAAGAGCTGCAATCAAATAAATAGGAATTCATTATTCATCCTTAACCTTAATATGAATTAACTACTAAATATCTGTTGTTGATCTTGAGAAGGCTTAATTAATTTATAAGATAGGAAGAACATGATTTATTTGCCATTGCATATTACGATAGAGAAAATAAACGTAATTGTAAAATAATTATTCAGGAGATTTTGTGACTGATAATCATCACGAGGAACCTTTTTGGAGAAAATATATTTTCTCCGTGGACCATAAAGTTATTGGAATACAATATACTGTTACAGCTTTAGCATTTCTTTTACTAGGTTTTTGCCTTATGTTAATTATGAGATGGAATTTAGCAAACCCTGGAGAAGTTGTACCTATCGTTGGTAAACTTCTTTCAGAAGATGGTATGTTGACTCCAGATGGTTATAATAGTTTTGGTGCTATGCATGGTACAATTATGGTATTCCTAGGAGTTGTTCCTCTTGCCGTAGGAGGTTTTGGAAATTATGTTTTGCCATTGCAAATTGGTGCTCCTGACATGGCTTTTCCTAAGCTAAATATGGCTAGCTATTGGACTTTTTTTGCTGGTGGAATTTGTATGTTAGCTAGTTTTTTCATGCCGCAGGGTACAGCTAGCTCAGGTTGGACAATGTATGCTCCCTTATCAGTGATAGCGACTACGGGTGAAACGATATGGCTTTTTGGTATGGTTTTTCTTATTACCTCATCACTTCTTGGATCAGTTAATTTTATTGCAACTGTTATACAATTAAGAGCTAATGGTCTTACATGGATGCGGCTACCATTTTTTGTTTGGGCTCAGTTTATTACGGCCTTTCTTCTTTTGCTTGCTTTCCCTCCTTTAGAAGCAGCTGCAGTTTTCCAGATCATGGATCGTATAGCAGGGACAAGTTTCTTCCTTCCTTCAGGTCTTTATGTGGGTGGAGAAGTTCTTGATGTTGCTGGTGGAGGAACACCTCTTTTGTGGCAGCATTTATTTTGGTTTTTGGCACATCCAGAAGTATATGTTTTAATTTTACCAGCTTTAGGAATTGTAGCTGAGATTATTGCTAATAATACTCGTAAGCCACTTTGGGGTTACCGATCTATGGTTTATTCAGCAGTTTTTCTAGGTTTTATGTCTTTTGTAGTTTGGGCTCATCATATGTTTTTGACAGGAATGGGTACGACAATGGCTGCATTTTTCCAGACAACAACAATGATTATTTCAATTCCAAGTGTAATTATTTTATCCGCTTTATTCATATCTCTTTGGGGTGGATCAATAAGATTTAATACTCCCATGCTTTTTGCTCTTGGTTTCTTGCCTATGTTTGGAATAGGTGGACTTACTGGACTTCCGCTCGGATTAGCGTCTGCCGATATTCATCTACATGATACATATTATGTTATAGGTCATTTTCATTATGTAGTTGCACCTGGAACAATTTTCGCTCTTTTTGCGGGAATATATTATTGGTTTCCTAAAGTAACTGGAAAAATGATGAATGAAAAATTAGGGAAAATACATTTCATTGGATCTTTTATTTGTATGAATGGGATATTTATGCCCATGTTTATTCAGGGTTTAGCTGGAGTGTCGAGACGACTTTATGATGGAGGTACAACTTACTTACATGCTCAACCTGTTCTTCAATATAATGAATACATGACTCATGCTGCACTTGGTTTAGCTTTTTTTCAAATATTTTTCATTTTAAATCTCATAATTAGCTTATCTAAAAAGGATAGAGTCTCTAGTAATGTATGGAATGCAACAACTCTTGATTGGGCTGCGGCTCCATCCCCTCCTATTCCACATGCAAATTTTAATAAGGTTCCTGATGTGTATCACGGTCCTTATGAATACAGTAAAAATATTAATAATGGGGAAAAGGATTTTACCCCTCAAAATCAATTGGTGAAGGATTAATTTGATGCAAGTTCCATTTACAGTTGATCCTCGTCCTGATACGGGACTTTATAATGCTAAGATAGGTATTTGGCTATTTTTAGCGTCGGAAGTAATGTTATTTGGTGCTCTCTTTTCATCTTATATTTTATTAAGAACTGGGGCTAGTACTTGGTATGTTGGTTCTGAACAGTTAAGTGTACCGATTGGTACTTTTAATACGATTGTCTTAATTATTTCCAGTGTTACTGTAGTTATGTCATGGGCCTCTCTGAAGTTGAAAGATTTTAAAAAATACAGGCTCTATATGGGGCTCACTATTCTTTTAGGATTTGTTTTTCTTTTCGTAAAAATTCTTTTTGAGTATGTTCCTAAAATTCAACATCATCATATCCCAAGTGAACATAATTTTTATGCTATTTATTTTGTTCTTACGGGTCTACATGCTCTTCATGTCATAGGTGGCCTTGTTGTCAATGCCTATCTTTGGGGACCTGGGAGTAAAATGTGGGAAAGTGAACCTGAACGTTTTTCGAATAGAATTGAAGTAGCTGGTCTTTATTGGCATTTTGTTGATGTTGTATGGATTTTCCTCTTTCCAACCATATATCTTTTATGAGGAATTAAATGGACTCATCCCAAGAAATAAAGAATGAAATAAATCTCTATCTGAAAGTATTTATTGGATTAGGGATCTTGACTGTATTTACAATTGCTGTTGCTTATTTAAATGTAGGGATTGGTCTAGCTATATTAATAGCAATGATAATTGCTACAGCTAAAGGTACTCTAGTAGTTGGATTCTTCATGCATTTGTTACATGAGAAAAAAATAATTTATCTTATTTTAATTATTACATTAGTGTTTCTAATAGCTCTTTTTTTCATAACCTTTGGCACAATAGGTGACCAAGTGGGGGTAAAGATTGTCTCTGAAAGCGTTTCATCTGGTATTCATTAGTTTTTCAACTATTTTGTCTTTTGGGTTCACTATATGGGCTTTTTCTGATAAGGGCACCCCATATACTATTTATGGGATTCTATCTTTAATTGTAGGAATAGCATTAATTATTTATGGCATTAATTTTGTGAAAAAATTTCGGGAAATTAGTTTTTTATGAAAAAGTTTATTCTTCTTTTTTCCATAATTTCAATTTTTTTAATCCCGAAAATTACCACTGCTTGTTCAGTTTGTTTTGGAGTGTCTTCAAATCAATCGATTTCTAAAGGTCTTGATTTAGCAATAATAATTCTTATAGGAATTACTGGAACTGTATTAAGTGGTATTGCAACTTTTTTTGTTTATTTAGTAAGAAGAAGTCGGAAAAAAAATAAAATAACATTTAACCCGAAATCAATCATTAGAGATGAGGATTTCATTTAATGAGCCCTTAATATAATGCTAGGAATATTGCGTAATTTCGGTCTTACTGAAGGATATTCTGCCCAATCAGCGGCTATGGATAGTGTTCTTTCTTGGGTACATGTCTTAATGCTTATTCTTTTTATTGGTTGGGGTGGATTCTTTTTATATACTCTTTTCCGTTTCAGAGAAAAGAAAAATCCAAATGCTGATCCAGTTGGTGTTACAAATCATTATTCAACTTATTCAGAAGCTGCTGTAGCTATTTTTGAAATAGCACTTCTTGTTATTTTCTCTTTTCCTATTTGGATTAATCGGGTCGAAGGTATACCTGATAGGAACGAAACTGAAGTTGTTCGTGTTATTGGACAACAATTTAAATGGAATATTCACTATCCAGGAGAAGACGGTATTTTTGGGAGAACAGATGCCAATTTAATTGATGATCAAGCTTTGAATTTTATAGGTCTAGATAAAGAAAGCGAAGCAGCTAAGGATGATATTGTCCCAGCTCAAGGGCATCTTCATCTCCCTGTAAATAAAAATATTATTCTTGATATTTCAACACGTGATGTCATCCATAGTTTTGCTATCCCAGTTATGAGAGTTAAACAAGATGCAATCCCAGGTATTCGTATACCAACATGGTTTAAACCAATTAAAATAGGTTCTTGGGAAATTGCCTGCGCTCAACTTTGTGGTAATAGTCATTATGAAATGAAAGGTTACGTACATGTCCATACGCAAAAAGGTTATTCAACATATATGAAAACTTTAGCTATTGTTCAAGAAATTGATGATTATGATTATACTTTTGAAGCCGAAAACATCCTAAAAGGAGTCTTAGACTTACTTAAAGAAGGTGATGGTGCAGAAGCTGAAAATTTAGTTCTTGTTGCTTTAGCCAAAGCCCAAGAGGCGAAAATAGAAAAGTCTAATGCTGGAGATGAGGATGATGACTGGGGTGAGGATTGGTAGCCTAAAACTAAAGTATCCACCAGTGAATACAGGTGGTTTTTTCTTTTCCTATATTACAAATAATTATAAAAACAAATAATCATAAATGGTTAAGACGGTATTCAAAGTTTACCGCTATATCTACTTTATTTTTAATTTTTTTCGGCGGTTTGGTAACTAGTACTGACTCTGGCCTTTCAGTACCTGATTGGCCCAATACTTATGGTGAATTTATGTTTACCTTCCCCTTTTCTAAATGGGTGGGTGGAATTTTCTATGAGCACCTTCATAGACTTATTGCCTCCTTTGTAGGGTTTTTAACGTTGTTATTATCGATTTTTATTTGGATGTACGACCAAAGGAAATGGATTCATAAATTGGGATGGATTGCATTGACTGCTGTAATTGTTCAAGGGCTTTTAGGTGGTCTGACGGTAATTTTTTATTTACCTACAATAATTTCAATGACTCATGGTATTTTAGCCCAATCTTTTTTCTGTCTTACAATTGCAATTGCATTCTTTTTATCAAAAGAGTGGACAAACCCTTCTCCTAGCGATCTCAATTTAATAGATAAGTCCATAGTTAGATGGATTTTATTTTTAACTGGGGTAATTTATTTACAGCTCATTTTTGGAGCCTTGATGCGTCATACAGGTTCTGGTTTAGCAGTTTTAGATTTCCCTCTTTCTAATGGTCAAATATTCACTTTACCTAATGATGATATCCTTTATAATGTGAATGAAGGTCGATTTAACCTTGGTTTAGATTCAGTAACATTAAATCAAATTTTCTTCCATTTAATTCATAGGTTTTGGGCTTTAATAGTAGTTGCAGTTTCAATGGTATTGACAGTAAAAATACTGAGGTTTCACAGAAAAAATGATTACCTGATAATTCCTATATTATTAATTAATCTACTTTTATTTACTCAAATATTGCTTGCAGCATTTGTTATATGGACTACGCGAAATCCAATAATTACTACTCTTCATGTTTGGACTGGTGCTTTACTTCTTGGCTCATCGTTTTTCTTAAGTCTTAGATCTATAAAACTATTTATTCCTTTAAAATCATTTTGGTGCCTTTTTGAAAAAGAACCAGTTACTGTTATGAAAATTGATAGTCCTTTGAGTCATATTTCTTCTTTTTGGGAATTATCAAAACCAAGAATTATTTGGTTAGTTCTTGTTGCTACTTTTATTGGTTTTTATCTTGGAAGTGATTGGATTGAAAAGTCGATTTTTGAAGATCCATTATTTCTCCTCCATACTATTCTTGGAACAACATTTGTTGCTGCTGGAGCAGGTGTTTTAAATCAGTATCTTGAAAGAGATCTTGATAAACAAATGAGAAGAACTTCTAATAGACCAATTCCTTCAGGTAGAATTAAACCTAGTATAGCAAGGAAATTCGGCATATTTATTTCCTCTTTAGGTCTAATTTATTTGCTCGCTGCTGTTAGCTTTTCAGCTGCGTTTATAGGTTTTACAACACTTTTTTTATATCTGATTGTATATACACCACTAAAAAGACAAACAACTTGGAATACTTTTGTTGGTGCTATTCCAGGAGCCCTTCCTCCTTTAGGGGGTTGGTTAGCAGCAACTGGGGATTTAGAAATTGGTGGATGGGTTCTTTTTGGTATTCTTTTCTTTTGGCAAATACCCCACTTTTTTGCAATAGCATGGCTTTATAGGAAAGATTACAGACGTCTCGGATTTCAGATGTTACCAGTTTTGGAGGGAAAAATGTCTAAGGTATCAATATTTTCTGTAAGTTTTTCTTTTTGTCTTATTGTCTGCACTTCGACTTTAACTTTAATTGATCTTGCTGGAGAATTCTTTTTTTGGGGAAGTATTTTTCTTGGGTTGGGATTTTTAGCAATTACAATTGATGCTGCAAGAGGTTGGAATAAAACGAGAGCTAAACGATTATTGTTTGGCTCAATTATATATCTTCCTCTTCTGCTTTTTATTATGATAATTGATAAAAGTCTTATATAATTATTTCAATTCATACAGAAGGAATTTGATATGAAGTTATTAATTAATAAATACGTTTTGTTTTTTTCTCTTGCGGCATTATTAATTATAGGATTTAGTTTAAATAGTATATTGTCAAAAAAATCAATAGAATTACCAATTCTTTCTGAACTAATTGATTTTCAATTAGTGAACCAAAACGGAGAAGTCTTTACAAAAAATGATCTTTTGGGAAAAGTTTGGATAGCTGACTTTATATTCACTACTTGTGCTGGGCCATGCCCAATTATGTCAAACCAGTTTTCTGAACTTCAAGTTCGTTATCGCAATTTTAGCAATCTTAATCTTCTTTCAATTACAGTAAATCCTGAGTTTGATACTCCGATAGTTTTACGTGAGTATGGAGAACGTTATAGCGCTGATAATGAAAAATGGAAATTTTTGACTGGTGAAAAAGAAAACATTCACAAACTAGCGGTAGAAGGATTTAAGATAGGTTCTATCGAAGATCCAATTTTCCACAGCACTCGATTTGTTTTAATTGATAGATTTGCAAGAATAAGAGGTTATTATATAAGTTCAGAATTAAAAGAAATGCAGAAGCTTTGGTCAGATGTAGATTTTCTTGCTGAGGAAAAACTATGATCAAAGTAAAAAACCGTAGTGATCAACTTTGGCTTAACATAATATATTTCATTTCAATTTTTCTATCATGTGCTGTCGCATTTTTGATTTTAGGTCCACGTCCTCAGGGAATGGAGGGTATTGTAAATGTCTCTTTTTTACCAACTATCAATGCTGTACTAAATTCTATCACTACTTTACTATTAATTATAGCATATGTTTTAATTAAGCAAAAAAAGATTCAGCTTCATAAAAAAACTATGTTGGCTGCCTTTTCTACTTCTACTTTATTTCTTATAACCTATGTTATTTATCACTGGTTCAAGAGTGGTCCTACCGAATATACTGGAGGATGGCAATCATTTTATTTCTTTATTCTCTTTACACATATTGTTTTAGCTATGATAATTTTGCCGTTAGCAATGATAACTCTTTATCGTGGATGGACAATGAATATATCTAAACATAAGAAGATTGCGAAAATTACTTTGCCAATTTGGTTATATGTTAGTGTTACAGGAGTGATTGTATATATAATGCTATATCTTTAAATCTATTTATTATTTCTTTAAATCATTATTAAATCATTTTATATAAAAGTCGTTTTTCCAATAATTTTTCTGGTAACATTTAGATTTGGATTTGGACAGGATATTTATCAGTTAGTAAGAGTATACTATAACAATGCTCAAGAACTAGCGGAAATAGCACGTTCTGGTATATCATTGGATCATGTTCGGCATAAGAAAAAAGTATTCATAGAATTACCCCTTGTTGAAATAGAAATACAGACTTTACTTTCTTTAGGCTATAAAATAGAGATTGTAGAAAAAAACCTTAAGGATTTCTATGAATCTCGGTCCAATCGCTTAAGTCGCTGGCGTGGTAATTTTAAACTTGGTTCAATGGCTGGAAATTATACTTTATCTGAACTTGAGGCTGAGTTAGATACATTGCATATATTATATCCTAGTCTCGTAAGTCAAAAGATGAGTATAGGTAAGTCCCATGAAGGAAGAGATATTTGGGCTATTAAAGTATCAGATAACGTAGATTTAAATGAAAACGCAATTATTGAACTAGAACCACTTGTCTTATATACTGGTCTTACTCATGCAAGAGAACCTTTAAGTATGATGAACTTAATCTATTTTATCAGACATTTATGTGAGAACTATAGTATAAAAAAACTAGAAACTTATTTAGTTGATAATAGGGAAATGTGGTTTGTACCATGTGTTAATCCTGATGGTTATGTATATAATGAAAGTATTGCTCCCAATGGTGGAGGGATGCATAGGAAAAATAGGAAAGATACGGGATGTGGCCAAGAGACTACAAGAGGAGTCGATTTAAATAGAAATTTTGATTTTGCATGGGGAGCTAATGATTTGGGATCAAGTCCTGATCCTTGTTCTCCAATTTATAGAGGTAAGTCACCTTTTTCAGAGCCAGAGACTTCAGTCCTGAAAGATTTTATGATGTTAAAAAATTTCAAAAATGTTTTGCACTATCATACTTATACAAATCTTTTAATTCATCCTTACGGAGATGGATCATATCCTTCAGAACCAGATTTTTCAACATTTAAATTTTTAGCTGACAAAATGACTTATTTCAATCAATATCATATTGGAACAGGCATTGAAACTGTTGGTTACACGGTAAATGGAGATGCTGTTGATTATTCCTATGTTAATGGTGGCATGATAGCTTTTACTCCAGAAATTGGAGATTGGGATGATGGCTTTTGGCCTTCTCCTGATAGAATAGTTTCATTAAGTGAAGAGAATGTATGGTCGAATCTAATGTTTGCTAATTATGCGGGAGCAGTAATATCAGTAGATAAGTATTCTTTGGAAGATGAATTTCTTCAACCTGGTGAGAATGCAAATATAGTAGGAACTATAGCAAATCATGGTCTCAGAGCTAGTTTGGGAACAATAAAAGGAAAAGTTGCGTCGTTAAATAATTTGGTTGTCGTAGATAGTATTGCTGAATGGAATCTCGGTAAATTAGAAGGACGTCAGGTGTTAGATGATTCATTTAAGATCCCTATAAAAGTAAAAGATACTGCGGCTGAAGGTTGTTTATCTGGTTTAATCTTTCATTTTTTTGATAATTATGATGTTTTAACGGATACAATTCCTTTGATAATTGGTCCTTCTTCTATTGTATTTTATGAAGATGGTGAATCAAATATTAATAATTGGCAAACTACTGAATGGGGTTTAATTAATGATCCATTTTCTGGATCGAATGCTATAACGGATAGTCCTAGTGGTGATTATCAACCTAATAGCGAAAACATTCTTTATTTAAAAAAGACTTTGGACCTTTCAAAGATTTCCAATAGTCGAATAGAATTTTGGGCCAAATGGGATATTGAAGAAGATTATGATGGTGTTACTATAGAAGTAAAAGTGAACAACGGTGAATGGGAATCACTTAGAGGGCAATACACAAATAAAGCATCTGGTGCTGGAAATGGCCAGCCAAAAGGTTCCTTCGTATATGAAGGGGAACAATCTAAATGGGTAAGAGAGTCAATTTCCTTGTCCCAATTCTCAGGTTTTAAAAATGTAAATTTGAGGTTAGTTCAAAGGTCTGATGAACTTGTAGAAGGGGATGGATTTATTATGGATGATATTGGAATAATTACACATCCCGAACCAAACCTAATTTCCGGTGATGTTAATGGTGATTGTCTAATCGATATTTCAGATGCAATTAAACTTATTGATCTAATTTTTATAGATGATAAAATAAATCCTGAAATTACCAGACTAGCAGATTTGAACAATGATTTTCAAATTAATGTTCTTGATTTAGTAAAATTAGTAAATATAATTCTTAATTAAATAGTGTTGAAACTTGGGATTAACCCGTTGCAAGTGTAGATTAAATTAAATTAATTGTCTCTTGAGTTTAATGGAAGAAATATGATTATTTTTATTGCAGATCGATTAATGAATATTTGTGAAGTTCACTTAAAACAATTATTGATCAAGTTGAGGTAGTTAATGCCTAGTTATAAAAAGTTGTCATTAATAGTAGCATTATTAGCACTAGTGATCTTTTATTATGGTTGTGCTGCTCATCCATCAATTGCTGACCATACCCTTGAAAAGGGAGAGAAATATTCTGGTTACACACTTTCAACTGAGAATGTATTTCCTGTGTTATTTTATCGATATGGGATTTCAGATGTAAGTGATTTAGGTTTTCGTCTTGGTGTCCCTATTTATGGATCTGGTTTTGATTACTCAAGGACTCTCTTTGAAAAAGGAAGACAGCGAGATGTATTAAATATTGGGTGGAGTTATTCTCCAAATTCAAATTATGATTTTACTTATTATAAATTTCGTGATGGTAAAAAAGAAGGCAGTACAATGTATTGGGCATTCAGGACAATGATTATACCCAATGGTTCGTACTCTGAAAGTGGTCAAAGTACTCGGATTGGGTTTTTATTAGGGATGTTTCTAAAGAGCAAGTTAGGATTAGAGGTTGGATACTTCCATGATTTTGCAAGTATGCCACTAACTAAATTATATATAACATCCTGGGATAAATATATAAAAGAAGAAGAAAATCAAGTTAAGTATGGACGGTTTTCAGTTCCCCATGTATCCCCAGGGGGTTGGCCAACCCAACATTCTCGACTTGTTGGTTTCTCTTTAAGGGCCACTTTTCCATTTGATGGAAAAAAGAATAAAACTGAAAAAAAATAGAAGATAAATAGATACTTAACTTTTTATATAATCTATAAAATAATGGTTTCAAATAATGAATCAACTTTATTTGCTTCGCATTTAATTCAAGGTGATGAAGAGCAAATTGATAATTTAATTTCAAAAGCAATAGTTAATCCTGAAAATCTTAGAGATTTCTTTAAAGAATTACTATGTTTTTCGGCTCTATATCAAAGATATTCTTGGTCAATGGATGGAGTTGCATTCCATCCTTTAATTCAGTTAAATGCTCTGAAAAATCTAGCATCTCTTAGACTTAACCAACCTTCTAAATTGATTGCAGAAAAGGCAATAGAAATAAGCCAAAAATCAATTAAGTCCAGAATTGATAATGGAGAACTAAATATTAGCGATGATGAATTGAATAAACCTTTATTTACTCATGAATTTATTTCGGCTATCAAGAGTGGAGATATTGAAAAAGCAAAAATTGAAGCAAAAAAAATATCAATGGTATCAGATAATCCATCTTCAGTTATTGAAATAATTATGGAAATTGGCATTATGAATATGGATGAACTGGGTGCTTTTGTTTATAGTGTTTATAGATCTAGTATCTTCTCTGGCTCAAAAAATTCCCATGTTTTTATCGCCCTTCTTCTATCTTGTCTAGATAATCGCCAATGGTCCTTTGATATAAAAAGAGAAAATCAACTTTCTGATTTATCACTTTTTATGAATTTTGCATTGGAAAATTCCAACTTATCTGAATTAAATCTATTTTCAACTGCAATTCGTTTATGGAATGGAGAATGTGTTCGACAGACTAATTTTAGAGAAGGACTTTCTTTTTGGGCAATAAATAGATTTGATGCATTATCTATTGAAGAATCAAAGCGGACATCTTCCATAAATAATTCTAAAAAAGATATTATTTATTATATAAAAAGTGGAAATGTTCACGATTTGTCTAATGCTCTTATTCGTGCTCAATCAAAAAACGAATGGACATGGCCCGCTAATTTGGTTGAATTGTGGATTAAGTCATCTAAATCGTTGGATATAAATTTTGATCATCTTGATTCCGTCCAGTCTCTTGCTAAGGGAGCAGATCCTTTTTCCATGGTGCTTATTGCGAAACGTCTGATAGAGATTAATGGAAGGTCAGTTTGATTTTAGGGGATTATCAAATTCATTCAATTATTACTAGTCATTTTAGTCTTGATGGTGGGTCAATGTTTGGTGTTATTCCAAAAAACATCTGGTCAAAAAAAATAGCTTCTGATGAAAATAATAGAGTTTCTCTTGTTACCCGTTCAATGCTTTTAATTAAAGGCGACAAAGTGATTCTTGTGGATACTGGTAATGGAGATAAATGGGATCAAAAGATGAAAAGTATTCTTAATATTAAACCAAAAGATAAAAACATGATTTGTGCTTTAAAAAAGTATTCAATTTCACGCGTTGATGTAACGGATGTTATTTGTACGCATCTTCATTTCGATCATTCTGGTGGGAATACTCGTCTAGAAGGCAATGAAATAGTTCCCATGTTTCCGAATGCGACATACCATGTTCATAGAGATAATTGGATTTGGGCTAATTCACCAACAGAGAAAGATCAAGGAAGTTATAGAAAAGAAAATTGGGAAGTTATAGATGAAAATGGCATGCTCAATATTCTAAAAGGAAAAAACCCATTGTTTGACGATATAGAATTGATTCTTACATATGGGCATACTCCTGGTCAAATACATCCACTTATTTCAATTGATAATAAGACAATTTTTTTTGGCGGTGATCTTATTCCAACAAAACATCATTTCCACCTACCATGTATTATGGCTTATGATAATGAACCTATTAAATCTTTAAAAGAGAAAAAGAAAATCTTCTCTGAAGCTTCAGAGAAAGGTTGGATCATTGTGCTCCCTCATGATCCAAAGACTGAAGCCGTACGAATAAATTCAGATGGAAAAAAAATTAATATTAAAGAAGAAATTATAATTGATTAATCAGGAACGCATAGATTGTCTTTTTTGGCAAGGTGTAGAGCTTTTCAATAGTGGTGAGTACTTTGATGCTCATGAAGAATGGGAAGAGCTATGGTCAGAATTCAATTTACCAGATAGATTTTTCATTCAGGGCTTAATACAAGCTACTGTTTCCTTCTATCATCTTTCTACTGGTAACCTAAAAGGTTCTAGGAGCTTGATGGGTCGGGCATTAGATAAGTTTACAGAAAAAGGACCTAACAAAGGCATCTGGGAATCTCCTCATCGTGGAGTTGAAACTTTTATGTTTATAAGATCGATTATAAGGTGTAATAAAGAGATAAATATAATTCAAAGTGCATTAGATTTTAACTGGCAGCTTGTTCCAAAAATTATTCCAATTAATAAAAAGAAATGAAGAAAATTGCAATAATAATTGATGATTTTCAATTGGCTACAAAAATTGTTGATGCTGTGGGATACTTAGGAGGTGAAAGTATCTTCCCTGATCAAAATAAGAATCTTCAATGGAAAGCTGATCTAATTATTGTGGATTTGGATTGTGAAAAGAATACTGGATTTAATCAAATAAAAAAATATTTGAAATCCCAAGCTGACGTTAACATAATTGGTTGTGCTAAGAGAGTTTCTAAATCTTTAAGAAAAGAAGCCATTACTGCTGGATGCAAAATGGTATTGACTAAATCTTCTCTCTCTCGAAACATTTCATCTTTATTAATGGGGTTTAATTCATGAAAAAAGAGTCAATAAAATCAATTAAGGATAGGATGAAAGAAGTTATCTTTCGATTGAAACTAGATTATCCTGAAGCAAAATGTAGTCTTACCTATTCTGATGCTCACCAGCTCTTAGTTGCAACTATTCTTTCTGCTCAATGCACAGATAAGCGTGTAAATATGATTGCACCAAAACTCTTCAAAAAATATAGATCTATTAGAAGTTTTGCTTATTGTGATGTAAACGAATTATCTAAAGACATAAGGTCAACAGGTTATCATAATCAAAAAGCAAAATCTATCCAAGGTTCCAGTTTAATGATTCTAGAAAACTTTAAAGGACAGGTTCCATGTAACGTAGATGATTTATTGAGCCTTCCTGGGGTAGGTAGAAAAACAGCTAATTGTGTTCTTGGTACAGCATTTAGTGTACCAGCGCTTGTAGTAGACACACACATGATTAGAATTATGAATTTACTCAAGTTTACATATAATAGGGATCCTGTAAAGATAGAATCCGATCTAATGAAAATCACTAATGAAAAGTTTTGGGTCTTATTGACTCATCTTATTATTGAACATGGACGAAATGTTTGTATCGCAAGAAGGCCTCAATGCGATAAATGTTCATTAAATGACATTTGCCCTTCTTCATTTAATTAAATCGGAAATAATATTGAACTCCTTTCCGGTTTTTACTTAAAGTGATTAAATTCAATAGATAATGTTTCAATATTCTTTTTGAAAGAAATGCCGTTTCTCACAAAAAAATTTACATTCTGTGCTGCTCATCAATATGGTCACAAGGAATGGACTGAAGAAAAAAACACTAAGATATTTGGTGCTGATGCTCGTATGCATGGTCACAATTATGAATTAGAGGTTACTGTTACTGGACCTATAAATGAAGAAACAGGTTTTGTTGTAGACCTTGGTTTGTTAAAAAAAATAGTTAATGAAAAGGTTATTAACATAATAGACCATTCGACTATCGAAAAAGATATATCTTGGTTTGCTAATAGGCAACCTTCAACCGAATTAATGGTAATTTGGATATGGGAGCAAATTGAACCAGCATTAATTAAAAAAGTTGAGCTTATAAGGATAAGATTGCGAGAGACTCCCACAATTTACACAGATTATTATGGTCCTAATAACGAATGAATTTTAAAGATAGGCTTTTTCTTTTTTTAAGTGGAACTTTTTTAACCGCACTAGTCTTAGGGAATATTATTGGGACGACTAAATTTGTAAATGTTTTTGGTCTTACAGTTCCGGTTGGGGTTTTAGCCTATCCATTTACTTTTCTAGCTACAGATTTAATTTCTGAATTATATGGTAAGGCCCGAGCACAAACTCTCGTTTGGGTTGGTTTTT
The DNA here is from genome assembly GCA_002715465.1 of Fidelibacterota bacterium. Next base: position 173,783 of record PAYY01000001.1, read on the forward strand.
TTATGAATTTTTTTATGCTTGGTTTAATGACAATAGGGCATTTTTTTCCTGATGCAAGTGGAATTTCAGCTGGGACATCAACATTTGAATCTGTATATAGATTTATGATTGGTAACGTTGTGGCTTCAATGTTTGCTTATCTTATTGCCCAAAGTATAGATGTGCACTTATTTCATTTTTGGAAAAAACTAACTAAAGGCAAACATCTATGGTTGAGAAATAATCTTTCGACAACTGGAAGCCAACTTGTTGATTCAACAGCAATACTAATTATATTGTATTATGCAAACAATTTGGGAGATAGTGTAAATAGTCTTGGTGATCTCATTCCTCTCATCTATTATTCCTATCTATTCAAGTTCTTTTTTGCGATATTTGACACGCCATTGTTTTATCTTAGTGTATGGTATTTGAAACCAAAGATTGAAAAGACCTGATTAGGACAAAGTAATTTTTTAGAAAGATTTATGAATATAAAAAATTTGGAAAAATTAACAATTCTTATAGAGGATCTGTTGCGTCAAATTGGAGAAGATCCTAAAAGGGAAGGTTTAATAAGAACGCCAGATCGAGTTGCAAAATCTTGGATGACATTTGTAAAAGGATATAAGCAGACACCTGAGGATGTAGTTGGAGATGCAATTTTCAATGAAAAATGTGATGAAATGGTTACAGTTAAGAACATTGATTTCTTTTCCTTATGTGAACATCATCTGCTTCCTTTTAAAGGGGTTGCTCATGTGAGTTATCTTCCATCTGAAAACATTATTGGGTTGTCAAAAATTCCTAGAATCGTAGAGGTATTTGCTAGACGACTACAGGTTCAAGAAAGGCTTACCCAACAGATAGCTGATTCACTTCAGTCTGTTCTTCAACCAAAGGGAGTGGCTGTAATGATTGAAGCTGAACATCTTTGTATGCAAATGCGTGGTGTAGAAAAAAAATCTTCATTTATGGTTACTTCAGCTGTCCGAGGTATTTTTCGAGAGAATAATAAAACTCGAGAAGAATTTCTTTCAATTGTGGGGAAAAAGAGTTTTTCATGAGTTTGCTTGGAGCCCATGTCAGCGTTGCAGGGGGTGTACAGAATGCTCCCAAAAGAGGTACGGAAATCGGTGCGGATGCTATCCAAATTTTTACAGCCAATCAAAATCAGTGGTTCCCAAAGGAACCTAAAGAAGAGGATGCAAAAGGATATCAAATGGCAATGGAAAAAGAACAACCAAATATATCTATAAGTCATGCTTCTTATTTATTAAATATGGGTTCTCCAGATGAAAAAAAACTTAGTATGTCTCGTAATGCATTCATCAAAGAATTAGATCGATGCGATGCATGTGCTGTCGAATATGTTGTATTTCATCCTGGTTCGCACATGAATGCAGGAGAAGTAGAATGCATAAATCGCATAGGTGAAAGCTTAAACTATTGTTTTGATGAGAGACCTAATAGCAAAGTAAAAGTTTTAATTGAAAATACAGCTGGCCAAGGCACGAATGTTGGATATTGCTTTGAACACCTCAAGGATATAATTGAATCAGTAAAATTGAAGAATCGTTTAGGTGTATGTTTTGATACACAGCATGGGTTTGCATCTGGTTACGACATTCGTTCAGAGAAAAGTTGGCTGGATACTTTTAATAAATTCGAAAATATTATTGGTTTAGAATGGTTAAAAGCTTTTCATATTAACGATTCAAAAAAAGAGTTAGCCTCTCGAGTTGATCGGCATGAAAAAATTGGCAAAGGTTTACTTACAATGGAGACCTTTTGGTGTCTTCTTAATGATGAAAGGTTTGATGGATTACCTATGTTGCTTGAAACACCAGTAGATGATCCTTCTGATTATGCAAATGAGATTGATCTCTTGAAAAGTCTAAAAGGCGCTAAAAAACCAAAAGATTGAAATATTGAAAAAACATTATGACATAGTTGTAATAGGCGGTGGGCCTGGTGGGTATGTAGCAGCCATAAGATCAGCTCAACTAGGTAAATCAGTAGCTGTAATAGAAAAAGAGGCGTTAGGAGGTATTTGTCTTAATTGGGGCTGTATACCAACAAAATCTTTACTTAAAGATTCTGAAGTTCTTCATTTAGTGAAACATTCTGAGAAATTTGGTATTAATATAGATAATTATAGTATTGATTTTACTTCAACAGTAAAGCGAAGTAGGAGTGTTGCCAAGCGACTTTCTAAGGGTATTGAATTCTTGTTGAAAAAGAATAAAATTGATTATGTGTCTGGTGTTGCTTCATTGAAATCTATATCTGAAGTTGAAGTAACAAATGAAAAAGAGGGAATGACAGTTATCTCAGGAGATAATATTATTATAGCTTCAGGTGCTCGAAATCGAGAACTTCCTGATTTGAAAACTAATGGAGAGACTGTAATATCTTCGAAAGAAGCTATGGTTCTGAAAAAAATACCTAAGAGTATGGTAATTATTGGAGCCGGTGCTATAGGTGTTGAATTTGCAAGTTTTTTTCGTGAATATGATACTAAAGTTCAAATAGTGGAAATGCTTCCAGAGATTCTTCCTGTTGAAGATAAAGAAGTTTCTTCTATACTTAGAAAATCGTTTGAAGATAGGGGTATCTTGATTCATACATCGGCAAAGGTAGAGAAAATAGAAAAGTTAAAGAAAAAAGTGAAGGTTCATATCCTTTCTGGTAAGAATAAGAATATTTTGGAGGCTGAGGTGGTTTTAGTTGCTGTGGGTGTCCAAGGAAATGTTGAAGGTTTAAATCTTGAAGAATTTGGAATTCTCATTCAAAATAGTTGGATTAAAGTTAATGGATTCTGTCAAACTACAATTCCTAATATTTATGCAATTGGTGATTTAATTGGGCCACCATGGTTAGCGCATGTAGCGTCAGCTGAAGGACGTTTAGCAGCTGAGCATATATGTGGAAAAAACCCAGATCCAATTAATTATGGTAATATCCCTGGTTGTACATACTGTCGCCCACAAGTTGCATCAATAGGTTTAACTGAAAAGGCTGCTTTAGATCTAGGATATGAAGTAAAAGTTGGACGTTTTCCATTGAAAGCAAGTGGTAAAGCCATGTCAATTGGTGAAACTGAGGGACTAGTCAAAGTAATTTTTGATGCAAACTATGGAGAACTACTTGGCTGTCATATAATTGGTTCAGAAGCAACAGAACTTATAGCAGAGGCAGGTATTGCTAGAATGCTTGAGACGACTCATGAAGAGATATTAAATACCATTCATGCTCACCCTACAATCTCAGAATGTTTTTTAGAGGCTGTAGCAGATGCTTATGATGAAGCAATTCATATTTAATGGATATTAAATTGCAAAATCAACTTGATACAAAAATTAAACAAAGTTTAAAGTTATTAGATCTTGATTGTCGAGAATATAGAGAAGTATGGTCATTACAAAAAAAAATGGTGCAAAGTCGTTACCGATCTTTAATCCCTGATACTCTAATTCTTGTAGAACATTATCCTGTTTACACTTTTGGTAAAAATTCAAATGATAATCATTTGTTAGGGTCACGTGACAATAATATTCCCATTTATCATACTGAGCGAGGCGGGGATGTTACATTTCATGGGCCAGGTCAACTTGTAGGATACCCTATTATAGATTTACATAACCACCAAAAAAGTATTACTTGGTATATGCGTTCACTTGAGCAAGTTATAATTAATACTCTTAAACTTTATAAAATTATTCCCCAACGTAGAAAAGGTTTGACAGGAGTTTGGGTTGGTGATGAAAAAATTGCAGCATTTGGAGTACGTTTATCTAGATGGGTATCTATGCATGGATTTGCATTGAATGTTAATACTGATCTAAAATTTTATGATGGTATTATTCCTTGTGGAATTTTTGAATATGATGTGACCTCCATGGCACAGATTTTGGGTCATGAGATGGACATGACTAAATTAAAAAAAGTCCTAATTAATGAATTTATAAAACTTTTTAATTTTGAAATTTCGGAGACATGTATTGCCTAGACTTTACGGATTTACAAAGAAAAGATTGCTGGAGATTTACGAATTGATGATTACATCTAGAAAATTAGATGATAAAATGTTGATTCTATTAAAACAGAATAAAAGTTTTTTTCATACGGGAGTGTCCGGTCATGAAGCAACTCAATTAGCTGCTGCTGAAGTTTTGCGCGTTGGTGAAGATTGGTCTTACCCTTATTATAGAGATGGAGCTTTTTGTCTTGGTTTAGGAATTACTTGCCGAGAGCAATTGTTGAGTGCGCTAGCAAGGGCTGAAGACCCAAATTCTGCTGGTAGGCAAATGCCTGGTCATTATAGCAATAAGTACAAAAGAATAGTAACCCAATCGAGTGCTACTGGCACACAATATTTGCAAGCTGTTGGATGTTCTATTGCTGTTAATAGAGCTGGTAATAAAGAAGTGGTTTATGTTTCTTCAGGGGAAGGTTCCACTAGTCAAGGAGACTTTCATGAAGCATTAAATTGGTCAAGTCGTGAAAGATTGCCAATTATCTTTCACATTCAAGATAATAAGTATGCGATTTCAGTCCATATATCTGATCAAATAGCTGGATCTGTATTTGACATTTCATCAGGTTATGAGCATCTTGCACGGTTTCAAGTAGATGGAACAAATTTTTTTGAATCACATTTAGCATTTGAAAAAGCTGTGGATCGTGCTAGGAAGGGTAAAGGTCCTAGTATTATAGTATCTGATGTTGTGAGATTACTCTCACATTCATCATCTGATGATCAGGGAAAGTATAGAAGTAATAAAGAGTTGAAGGCCGATCTTGATAGAGATCCAATTCTTATATTAAAGAGAGAGTGTATTGAAAAGAATATAATTAATGAAGCAGAATTCCAAAAAATTGAAAATGATATTGTTGCTAAGGTTAATGAAGAAGCGGAATGGGCTGAAAGTCGGCCCCATCCTATAGCTTCAACAGCTAAGGATCATGTATACAGTTCTTTGCCTTTGCCAGTTTCTGGTGAGAAGAACATTATTACAGATAATATTAATATGTTAGAAGCAATTAATCATGCCCTCAATGAGGAAATGAAATGGAATGATAAAATGATAATTTATGGTCAAGATGTTGCTGGAGAAAAGGGGGGTGTTTTTTCTGTTACGAAGGATTTAAGTAAAAAATATGGAGAGAATCGTGTTTTTAATTCTCAGCTTGGAGAATCGTCTATAGTTGGTACGGCAATAGGAATGGCCTGTGCTGGATTAAAGCCAATCGTAGAAATCCAGTTTGGAGATTATATATGGTATGCTATGATGCAAATTCGAAATGAAATGTCAGCTATAAGGTACCGATCAAATAATAGTTGGACTTGTCCCATGGTGATTCGCGTTCCAGTGGGAGGGTACATTAATGGAGGTATTTATCACAGTCAATCTATTGAAGGTTATTTCTTTCATACTCCTGGAATCAGATTGGTATATCCTTCCAATGCTGAAGATGCTAAAGGTTTACTCAAAATGGCTTGCCGTATGGATGATCCTGTTATTTTTTTGGAGCACAAAGGACTTTATCGGAATAGTTTAGCTGAGACTGTAGAACCTAATGAAAATTATTTACTTCCTTTTGGAAAAGCCAGGAAAGTAAGGCGTGGTGATGAGATAACCATTATTACATTTGGAATGATGGTTTATAAGAGTTTAGAGGCGGCTGAAATAATTTCTTCAAAATTAGGTGCTGAAATAGAAATAATAGATTTGAGAACTTTAAATCCTATTGATATCAATGCTATAGGTACTTCAATACATAAAACAAATAAGGCAATGATTGTACATGAGGATAACTTAACTAACGGACCTGGATCCGAAATATCTGCAATTATTTCGGATAAATTTTTTGAAAAATTAGATGCTCCTATCAGACGAGTTGCTGCACATGATGTTCATATAGCATACAGTTCAATCCTTGAGAATGAAATCCTTCCTCAAGTTGAAGATATTGTTGCGGTTGCTGAGGAATTACTTGAATATTAAATGGAGAAACTAAAACATGATAGTTGATGTGGTAATGCCTAAGCTAGGTGAGTCAATAACTGAGGGGACAATTATTCAATGGTTGAAATCAATAGGTGATATTATTGAAAAAGAAGAAATTTTATTAGAAATAGGGACTGATAAAGTTGACTCGGAAATTCCTTCGCCAGCAGGAGGAATTATTAAGGAGATTTTAGCTAAACCTAATGATATTATTCCTGTAAATAACGTTATTGCAAGGATTGAAACTGAGGAAACTATAAGAGATCAAACTAAATCAATAGACGAGAGTCAAACAGTTGAAACCTCTATTTTATCTGAGAAAAAAATTGAACAAGCATCAACTCCAAATCCATTGCCTCAGACTACAAATGGAGGGGGTCGGACGTTTTTTACACCATTAGTAAGATCAATAGCTCGTCGAGAAGGTATATCTGACAATGAGCTTTCTTTGATCTCAGGTACTGGCAGATCTGGTAGAGTTACAAAAGGTGATATTATTGCTTATCTTGAGACAAGAGAATCAACTATTGATCTTTCTAATCAAAAAACTACATCTCCTGAACCAACTCAGGAACCGAAGTCTGCAAGCCAAATAATTAGACCTATTGAATCCATTTATTCTTCTCAACCATCTCAGATTTCTCAACCTTCGCAACCGCCTATGGCTATGGATGACCGTTTGGAAGATATGAGTAGAATGCGCCAAGCTATAGCTGACCATATGCGTCAAAGCATTGATACAGCGGCGCATGTTTATCTGGTTTCAGAATGTGATGTGACAAATGTTGTGAATTTTGTAAAAGAACGGCAAGAAGATTTTAAGATCCGCGAAGGATTTAAGCTTACTTATACACCGTTCTTTATTTTAGCGGCTGTTAAGGCTATACAAGCCCATCCAAAATTCAATGCTTCATTAGAAGATAAGAAAATTATTTATAAAAAAAATATTAATGTAGGAATGGCTGTAGCCATGAAAAAAGGACTAATGGTTCCAGTTATTTCAAATTGTGAAGAACTAAACTTTCTTGGGCTTTGTCGTAAAGTCAATGATTTAGCAATTAGAGGAAGAAATGGAAAGTTATCTCCAGATGAACTTCAAGGTTCTACATTCAGTGTATCAAATTTTGGAGTATTTGGGAATATAATTGGTATGCCCATCATTAACCAGCCTAATTCTGCAATTCTTGGTGTAGGATCTGTAAAAAAACAGCCTGTTGTAAAAGAAACTTCTTCTGGAGATGCAATTGTGATTAGATCTATGTGTTGTCTTTCAATTGGAATAGATCATCGTTTACTTGACGGTGCAGATGGTGGTTTATTTTTAAAGACAATGGTTGAGTTGCTTGAGAATATAGATGTATCAGTACTTATATAAATAATATGATAAAAACTTCTATTAATATGAAATCTTTACAGAAAACCAAAAAACCATCTTGGTTAAAAACAAAGATAAAGTCCGGAAATAATTTTAATGAATTAAAATCTTTAGTGAAAGTTGGCAATCTAAATACTGTGTGTGAGGAGGCTCTATGTCCTAATATTTTTGATTGTTGGGAGCGTCGATCAGCAACCTTGATGATTTTAGGTGATGTATGTACACGTTCATGTGGATTCTGTAACGTAAAAACAGGAAAACCTAACTGGAATGACTCTGATGAACCAAATCGGACAGCTTTAGCTGTTCAACAAATGGGCTTAAAACATTGTGTAATTACATCTGTTAATCGAGATGAGCTTCCTGATGGCGGGTCTGGTGTTTGGGCATCTACAGTAAAACAAATACGTCAACTGAATCCCAATTGTACGATTGAAGTATTAATTCCTGACATGAAAAATGAAAATGGACCTTTAAAAAAAATATTTAGATCACGACCAGATATTTTAGGTCATAATATGGAGACAGTGAAGAGACTATATAGTATAGTAAGGCCTCAAGCAAAATATGAATGGTCATTAAATGTTCTTTCCAAATCAAAATCTTTTGGGTTAAAAACGAAAACAGCCTTTATGCTAGGTATCGGTGAAACAGCTGAAGAAGTATTCCTTCTTATGGAGGATATTGCAAAAACAGGTTGTGACATTGTTGCTATTGGGCAATATTTACAACCAAGTAAAATTCATTCTCCTGTTGATCGATATGTTCATCCCGAAGAGTTCGAAATTTATCGAAAGGCAGGAATGAAAATGGGATTTTCTTGGGTTGAATCAGGTCCTTTAGTTAGAAGTTCTTATCATGCGGATGAACAAGCGATTAAAGGAATGAAAAATTAGATGTCCAAAAATAAACTATCTATTTATCTAGTAATTCTAATTGGAGCTATTGCTATGGGTTGGGTGGTAAAAGATCTTTCCCCAGCTTCACTAAATAAAGAAAAGCATCCACAAACTACTCTTGAATCTGATTCTGATGTACAAAGAATTGGCGAATTAACTGCTTTAATTAATCCTAATTGGATTAGGGAAAAACCTTCTTCTTCCATGAGAACTGCTCAATTTCGCCTTCCAGCTCAAACAAAAGATATTGAAGATGCAGAATTAGCGATTTTTTCAGGCATAGGTGGTTCTGTAGATGAGAATCTAAACCGATGGTTTGGTCAATTCCAGCAACCAGATGGAAGTGAATCGAAGTCTAAGGCAAGGGTTCGAAACTTTACAGTTGGTGGTATGACAACCACAATTGCTGATTTAACGGGAACATTTACAGGCGGAGGTATGCCAATGTCTGATTCTGTAGAAAAAAAAGATTATCGTCTGCTTGCTGCAATAGTAAAGGGAGATTCAAATATCTATTATTTTAAGCTTCTAGGGCCAAGATCAACTGTTGGTCATTGGGCTGAAGCTTTTGGTCAATTTATCGGAAATCTCAGAAAAAATTCCACTTAAACATAGTCAAAATGTCATAAATTATGACAAAAGATACGAAAAATTGTTTTGGCACAGTCTTTGACGTCCTATTTGTAATAATGCCATTTCTACTGAAAGGAATAGATAATGAATGATACTAAGGAATCAAAGAATAATAATGATAGCTCAGCTATTGGTTTACCCCAAACTTATCCCGTAATGCCTTTGCGGAATACGGTACTTTTCCCTCAACAGGTTATTCCTACATATATTGGAAGAGATCGTTCACTTAAACTTATTGATAATCTTCCATCAGGGAAAAAAATGATTGTTGTCGTGGCCCAGCAAGATGGAGCTCAGGAAAATCCTTCAATTGATGATCTTTATTCTTGGGGAACAATAGCTATGGTACTAAAAGTTTTTGATATGCCTGATAATAGTAAGTCAGCTATCATTCAAGGTGTGGATCGTGTGAAAGTACTATCATTTATTCAAGATGAACCATATTACAAGGCAGCCGTTCAACGAGTTGAAGATCAAGAGTTGGAAGGTCTTGAATCAGAAGCTATGGCAAAATCCATTCGAAATACTTTTGAAGATCTTGTAAAAGTAGCACCTTACCTTACTGAGGAACATTCAGGAGTTTTAAGTTCAATTTCTAAACCTGGACGTTTAGCTGACAGAGTTATTTCTTTGGTAACAATTCCTACTCAAGAAAAGCAAGAAATATTAGAGGAAATGGATGTTAAAGAAAGATTGGAAAAAGCTACTGTTCTTCTTAATCGGGAAATACAAAGAATTAATCTAGGTGAAAAAATTCAGACGGAAGTTCAGGATGAAATATCTAAATCCCAACGTGAATATTATCTTAGAGAGCAAATGAAGGCTATACGTCGAGAGCTAGGTGAAGATGATGAATCAGCCGAGCTTACTGAAATTGAAGAAAAAATTAAAGAGGTAAAGATGAGTGATGAAGCTGAAAAAATTGCTTTGAAAGAACTTGACCGTCTTGGAAAAATACCACCTCAATCTCCTGAATATTCGGTTTCTAGAACATATCTAGACTGGTTACTAGATTTACCTTGGAGTAAATCAACTAAAGATAGAGTAGATACTAAAGAGGCAAAGAATATTCTTGATAAAGATCATTATGGTTTAGATGATGTTAAAGAGAGAATCATTGAATATTTAGCTGTAAGAAAGCTTAAGGAAGAAAAAACTAAGGATGGTCGGGTTAAGGGGCCAATTCTCTGTTTTGTGGGCCCCCCAGGTGTAGGAAAAACATCACTTGGCAGATCTATAGCTCGATCTATGGGTCGTGAATTTGTAAGAATATCCCTTGGTGGTGTAAGAGATGAAGCAGAAATCCGAGGACATAGACGTACTTATATTGGTGCTCTTCCAGGGCGGATAATTCAAAGTCTGAAGAAATCTGGAACAAACAATCCATTATTTATGTTGGATGAGATTGACAAAGTTGGTGCTGATTTTAGAGGAGATCCCTCTTCAGCTCTATTAGAGGTGCTTGATCCTGAACAAAATTTTTCTTTTAGTGACCATTATCTGGAAGTTCCTTTTGACCTTAGTAATGTAATGTTTATAGCTACAGCTAATTTGCAAGACCCAATAGTTCCAGCTCTTAGAGATAGGATGGAAATTTTAGATTTTTCAGGATATATTGAACAAGAAAAAATAAAAATAGCTCGTCAATACCTTATTCCAAAACAACTTGAAGAAAATGCTTTGACAAAAAAGGATTGTACTTTTTCAGAAGCTGGAATTAAGGAACTTATTAGATCATATACTAGAGAGGCAGGTGTTAGAAGTTTAGAAAGAGAAATTTCTAATGTACTTAGAAAAGTTGCTCGCCAACATGCTGAAGGAGAAAATAATTTAGTAAAGGTTACTAAAGATGCTGTGGGTAAGTATCTTGGTGCGCCAAGGTTCTATCCAGAAATGACAGAAAGAATGAAAAAAGCAGGGGTTGTAATTGGTCTTGCTTGGACATCTGTAGGGGGAGATATACTTTTTATTGAAGCTTCTCAGATGCCAGGAAAAGGAAGACTTACTTTAACGGGTAAATTAGGTGATGTAATGAAAGAATCAGCAACAGCTGCTCTTACATATGTGAGAGCTAATTCTAAAAAACTTGGTATTGATCCAAAATTTAATGAACATACTGATATTCATGTCCATGTACCAGCTGGTGCAATACCCAAAGATGGTCCTTCAGCTGGAACAGCGATCTTTACCGCAATAGTTTCCCTTCTTACAAAGCAACCAGTAAAAAATTCTTTAGCAATGACGGGTGAAATTACTCTCCGAGGAGCTGTATTGCCAGTTGGAGGTATTCGCGAAAAGGTGACGGCTGCACATCGATCTGGTATAAGAGAGATAATCCTCCCCCATTTTAATCAAAAAGATTTGGAAGAAATTCCTGAAAAGGTTATTAGAGATATGACCTTTTATTTTGTTAAAGATCTTAATGAAGTAATTAAACATGCCTTTGATGAAAAAACTCCAAAGGCTAAGCCTAGAAAAACTAGAACTGCAACGGCCCAAATTGCTGAAGCTTAAGATTATTTTAATCATAATAGTTTGCTAATTTAGAAGAAGTTATTTGAGACTGTTTTGCGAAAAGAATATGGACGCTTAGCTCAGTTGGTTCAGAGCACTGCGTTTACACCGCAGGGGTCGTAGGTTCGAATCCTACAGCGTCCACTTATTATCTATCTTGAAATCTCCCTATGGATAAATGATAGGGATACTATTTACTCAAATGAATAATTGTACTAATACAAAAATTATAGCAACTATCGGTCCTTCTTGCGATAAAAAAAATATACTAGAGGAAATGATTTCATCAGGGGTTAACATTTTTAGACTCAATATGTCCCATGGTGATGAATCTTCAAAAAAACATCTTTATAATTTAGTTAAATCCTTAAAATTAGATGATGGAAGTAGGCCAACTATTCTAACAGATTTGGCTGGCCCTAAAATCCGAGTTACTGGTGTAAGAAATGGCTTCAAACTTTCTGAGGGACAATCTGTCCTTATCACAAATAAAGCAAATTTTGATAAAGATGAAATTCAAGTGACAAATGGTATAGAATTCAATAATCTTCGAAAAGGTGCAAAAATATTAATTAATGATGGAAAAGTACAACTCGAGGCAACACAAATAGTTTCAACAAACTCTATAAGATGTAAAACGTTAATTGGTGGAGAAATAAAAGAAAGAAAGGGCGTTAATTTTCCTGGAGTTTCAATTGATACACCTTCACTTACACAAGAAGATATTGCTGATTTAAAAATAGCTTTAGAAGAGGGTGCTGATTGGATTGCTCTTTCGTTTGTAAGGTCTGAAAAAGATATATTGGCTATTCACAAAATAATGGATGAAATAGGGAATCGAATTCCAATAATGGCTAAAATTGAAAAATGGGAAGCTCTTGAAAATCTTAGTGCAATTGCAAATGTTTTCGATGGGATTATGGTGGCTCGTGGAGATCTTGGTGTCGAAATACCTGCTGAACAAGTACCATTAGCTCAAAAACGTATAATAAATATTGCTGCAGTATTAGGTAAACCAGTTGTAATCGCTACTCAACTATTGGAATCTATGCTGGATAGTAAAACTCCAACTAGAGCTGAAGTGAGTGATATTGCAAATGCAATTTATGATAGTGCTGATGCCTTAATGGTGACTGGTGAAACAGCCATTGGAAAATATCCTATTGATGTAATCAAAACATTGAAGCTTGTTATTATTGAGGTGGAAAAATCGGTAAACTCTAGTCGATCTTCTTTACCTGAAGAAGTGAATAAAACAGCTGATGCAATTAGTCATGCTGTTTGTCAAATTGCTAAAGATCTAGACATTGATTTAATCATGACTATGACTCATAGTGGTAGTACAGCACGTATGATTTCTAGATATAGACCTAAAGGAAAAGTTTTTGCATTGACGCCATTTAATCTTATTATGCGTCAACTTCGTATAATTTGGGGTGTTATTCCTATCAAGGTGGATAACTATAATAATATAGATGAGATTCCAAGACTTTGCATTAATGTATTAAATGGATTAGGGCAAATAAAAAAAGGGGATAAATTTGTAATTACAGGAGGAGTACCTATGGGTGTTGAAGGTACCACTAATTATTTGTCGGTGTTAACCAATAATTAGTAGAATGAATTTTATTAATTATTTGAATTGTTTAATTCGTTGTAATATTTTTATAATTATCCCTCTCGATCTCCTTTTTCTTCATTAAATCTGTCTTTTGAATTCTTATTTTTCAAGTGCCATCGAATATGAAGAAATTGATGAATTTTAATTATTTCAATTTGTTTTTCAGATAAAATATTTAAATGGGCATTTTTCTTTCTTTTCAAGATAATTTCAACGTTAACTTTTCCATCTTCTCTTGATAATTCTGCGGATTCAACTAAAGTTTTTAAACTATCTAGTGCATTTTTTGCTTTTTCTTCAGCTATATCTAACGCAATAATCTGATCATTTGTAAGTCCTAGAGCTTCTATTTTTGCAAGTCTAATTTGTTCTTCGAAAGCTTCCTTTTTTGCTTCAATTTCTTGTTTTATTTCATCAAGTTGGACTTTTTGATTTTCAGTGAGAATTGAATCAATTGATTCTTTTAATAAATTATCAAGATTTTTAATTAGTTTTTCGCCTTCTTGTCGAGTTATTTCACCAGCTTTAATACCTTCATGAATTGCAGATGTTTCCAAACGGTGTTTTTCCATTATTATAGCGAATTCTTCTTTTTGATTTTCAGTTAGAATTTTTTGAAGAATAGAAAAATGATCCTTTTTTCCTTTAAAACCATTTTTCGGTCCTTGACCTATTCTACCTTTTGGATTGTCTTTAATTTTACTTAATCGAGCAAAAATCTTTTCTTTTCCTTCGTCAGATAATTTCTCGTGAAGTTCAGCAGCAAGTTTCCAAAGAAATCCTGGATCTTTATCCCAAAGGCCCTTGTTTCCATGTTTTCCAAGTGCCTTTTTTAAAGATTTAGAGTTTTTTAGTGACAATCCAAGTTCGATTTCCAAATCATTGGAAAATTGTTCAAGTTCAATGGAATCAAGTACAAGTTCATTTGAACTAAAAGGATTCTCACATCCTGTTATAAAAAGAATAAGAATTGTTGATAGAATAATAAATTTTATTGAATTGGGATTCATACTTTTACCCTCATTTTTCTTATTTAGACTCATAGAAAAGCAAGAAAGTTAAATATACATTATCCTTATGAGTAGTGGAAGTAGTGTTTTAATATTTAATCCTAGGCTATAAAGGTATGTTTTTTTCCTTTAATTCCGTGAAAAAGTTCTCTTATTTTTTTCATGTCATCATCAAAATTGTTTGATAAAACATATGGTTCAAGAAGATTAAAACATCTATTCTGATAATCAAATTGAATTGGAAGAATAGGAATATCTAAACTTTTACTTATAATATAAAATCCTGATTTAAATTTCTTTTTTGGTAACATACCTCCCTCTGGTGCTAACATTAAAAGAAAGTGATCCATTTTTTTTAATTTTTCAATTAAATATTTTACTAATCCAGTTGAACGATTTCGTAATACTGGAATTCCTCCCAACCGTCTTACAATAATTTTCTGTAGCCAACCAAAAGGCCAGTTTATTCCAAAATTATCTAAATTTTGTTTGTCATTATTTTGATTTGAAATAGGTAGCTTAGAGAATACCCATTGGGCAGCAAGGAATTTAACTTTAACATCTAGTGCTAGTACAGCAAGTAGGACATAAAATCCATCAATGAAAGCTGAATGAGGTGCGCCTATAACAATTACTTTTGAGTAAGGTGGGATTTTTCCTTTAATTTGCCAATTAGATAAGCGCAAAAGTAAACGAGCTATATGAGTAAGAATTTTTCTATCTGCCCTATGTATTTTTGGTATGTTATTAAATTGGTTTGACATAGTTTTTTATGTAGTTAGGTTTAATAATATATAAACCTTCAATATTTTTAAGTAATAGTATTTATGAAAATTGCTAGAGATTTAATCTTAATAGAAAATTCAATTTAGTTTAATCGAAGGATTAAAAATCAAATTGCAATATTTTGAACATCCAATTGATGAACTATTTATTTATACATAATCTATGTATAAATGGTCAACTATAAAATTACTGACATCCCTTTAATTTTGATAAAAATTTCTAGCTATATAAATATTTTATTTATTAAACCAAATATTTTAGTTATAAAATGTATATAAAAAGGTTAGGCTAATATGAATAATAAGCTTATAAAAAGACGTAAATTTTTGAAGAAAAGTACTTTAACTAGTATGTCATTATTTATTTCACCCAGTTTCAATCTAATAAAAAATCCTAAATTAAATAAAATAAGAATAGGAGTTATTGGAGTCGGTCTTCGTGGGCAATGGCATATTGATTTGATTCTAAGAAGAAATGATGTGGAGATTCCAGTTATATGTGATATTGATGAAACGATGATTGGTCTGGCGATAAAAAAATTCGATCAAGCCGGTAAAGCTCACCCTAAAATATACCAAAAGGGAGAACATGATTATCTTAATATGTTAAAGAAAGAATCTTTAGATGGAGTAATAATTGCTACACCATGGAAATGGCATGCTTCAATGTCTGTTGCTGCAATGAATTATGAAAAACATGTAGGAGTTGAAGTACCAGCCGCTTTAACAATTGATGAATGTAAGAATCTTGTAGAAACATCAAAAACATCCGGAAAATTTTGTATGATTTTAGAGAATGTTTGTTATAGAAGGGATGTAATGGCTGTATTAAATATGGTCAGGAAAGGTTTATTTGGTAATCTCCTACATTGTCAAGGAGGATATCAACATGACCTCCGTAATGTAAAATTTAATGATGGTAAAAATCCTTATGGAAATGGTTTTGAATTTGGAAAAAAAGCATTCAGCGAAGCAAGATGGAGAACTCAACATTCTGTTGAACGTAATGGAGATCTTTACCCTACACATGGAGTAGGACCTATTAGCTCTATGCTCAATATTAATCGTGGCAACAGATTTCTTCACCTTACGTCGACTTCTACACAATCACTAGGCTTAAATAAATATATTGTTGATAATATGGGTATTAATCATCCTAATGCATCAGTCAAATTTGCATTAGGTGATATTGTAACAACTGTAATTAAATGTTCAAACGGCCAAACAGTTATGCTGAGTCATGACACGAATTCACCAAGACCATATTCCCTTAATTTTCGTGTGCAAGGGACCCAAGGAATTTGGATGAAAGATAATAATTCTATCTATATTGAGGGACTTAGTCCAAGTAAACACAAATGGGAGTCTGATAAATATTATCTTCAGAAATATGATCATCCAATATGGAAAAGATATGAATCTGAAGCTACAGGAGCTGGTCATGGAGGTATGGATTATTTTATTATAAGGGCATTCATTGAATCAATCAAAAGAGAAACCTCTCCTCCTCTTGATGTATATGATGCTGTTTCTATGAGTGTCATTAGCCCTTTATCAGAAGAGTCTATTGCTAAGGGAAGTTCTCCTATCAAATTTCCAGATTTCACAAGAGGAACATGGAAGACAAACGAACCTATTTTTGGTCTCAATGATGATTATTAAAGTTCTTTTCAAGAATGTTTTCTAACTATGTTTCTATCATTTTTAGATTGGTCTTTAATCTTTTTCTATTTTGCTATTACCGTTGCTATTGGAATTGGTGTAGCTAAAAAGGCAGGTGCAAACTCCACAGAATTTTTTGCTGCTGGAAAGCAAATGCCTTGGTGGTTACTTGGAATTTCAATGGTTGCTACTACATTCTCTACGGATACTCCAAACCTTGTAACTGATATTGTTCGTCGAGATGGTGTAGCCGGGAATTGGGTTTGGTGGGCATTTTTGCTTACTGGTATGTTAACTGTTTTTATATATGCTCAATTATGGAAAAGATCAGAAGTATTAACAGACATTGAATTTTATGAATTGAGATATAGTGGAAAAACGGCTGCCTTTCTCAGGGGTTTTCGTGCTATATATCTAGGTTTCTTTTTTAATGTAGTAATTATGGCGTCTGTTTCTCTTGCAGCAATAAAAATAGGTGGTGTCCTTTTAGGGCTTACTCCCATTCAGGTTATTTTAATTTCTGGAACTATAACAGTTATTTACAGTTCTCTGGGTGGCCTTCGCGGTGTGTTGATTACAGATTTAATCCAATTTTTTATGGCTATGGTTGGTGGAATCAGTGCTGCAGTGGTTTCTTTGCGCCTACCTCAGGTTGGAGGGTTAAAAGGTCTTCTTTCCAATGAAAATGTAGTAGGTAAATTAGATATTCTTCCTGATTTTTCCGATCCAACAAATACTATAGTTATATTTATTATACCTTTAGCTGTACAGTGGTGGAGTGTATGGTATCCTGGAGCTGAGCCTGGTGGAGGTGGATATATTGCACAGCGCTTACTTGCTGCAAAAAATGAAAATAACGCAATTGGAGCGGTCTTTTTATTTAATTTAGCTCATTATGCACTCAGACCGTGGCCTTGGATTATAGTTGCACTTTGTTCACTCATTATTTTTCCTGAATTAGATGATCTTAGAAATACTTTTCCAGAATCTGCTGAAATTATTAATCATGACCTAGCCTATCCTGCAATGCTAACTTTTTTACCAGCTGGATTAATGGGACTTGTAGTTGCTTCTTTAATTGCTGCTTACATGTCTACTATTTCTACTCATTTGAATTGGGGAGCATCGTATTTAGTTAATGACGTTTTTAAGCGTTTTGTAAAACCTAATGCTCATGAATCACAACTTGTTCTTATTGGTCGAATAATTACAGTTTTTCTGATGATATGTGCTGGGATTCTAGCTCTATTCCTTAAATCTGCTTTAGACAGTTTTTGGATTTTGCTCCAAATAGGAGCTGGAACGGGCCTTATATTTATTCTTAGATGGTTTTGGTGGAGAATTAATGCAATTAGTGAAATAATTGCTATGACAACATCTTTTTTTATTGCTATTTATTTTCAATTTTTCCATGAAGTCTTAGGGCTATCTCCATTATTAGGATGGCAGAAATTAATTGCTGGAGTACTAATTACTTCAATCTTATGGATAATTTCTATTTATATAACAAAACCTACTGATAAAACAGTATTAATTAATTTTGTAGAAAAAATTAATCCAGGAGGACCTGGTTGGAAACCCTTTTATTCTGTAGGTAAGGTTAGGAAAGATTGGAATGTTCCAAAAGGGATTTTAATGATGTTTCTTGGATCCCTTTCTATATATTCATTTCTTTTTGGAATTGGTTATTTAATCTATGGAAGTATTAGTTTTTCCCTAATTATATTGACTATTGGTTTGCTTACCTTATTTGGACTCTATAAAACATGGATTAATTAATCATAGAAAGTTAATGAAATGCATATAAATTACAGTTTTATCTTATGATTATTTCATCACCAGGTAGAATTTGTCTTTTTGGAGAGCATCAGGATTATTTAGGACTTCCTGTAATCGCAACAGCCATTTCTCTTCGGTTAACTATGCAAGCTAATAAACGTGACGATCAAAAAATTCATATAAAACTTCCTGACATAGGTAGCCAAGAATCTTTTTCTATTGAAGGTGATTTAATCTATAGTAAACCAGCGGATTATTTTAAAAGTGGAATCAATACACTAAGGAAGGATGGTTTTAATTTTTCAAAGGGCTTAGATGTTACTGTTCGAGGAAGAATTCCTGTCCAAGCTGGAACCTCTAGTTCATCAGCTTTGGTTGTGTCTTGGATAAATTTGTTATCTAGGATGAGTGATCAAGCAACTGAATTGGATCCAGAGCAATTAGCAGATCTCGCATATCGTGCTGAAGTTACTGAATTTGATGAATCAGGTGGATTAATGGATCAGTATACCAGTGCTTTGGGAGGAGTAGTTTATATAGAATCTGAGCCAAAAGTTTCAGTAAAAAAAATATCCTGTAATTTTGGAACTTTTGTTCTTGGTGACTCACTTGAAAAAAAAGATACTCAAAATATTCTTGCTAAATCAAAAGAAAAAGTAATTGATATTGTTAATCGCATCAAAATTGAAAGGGCAGATTTTTCATTGAAGAATATTATTTGTTCAGAAATTTCAGAGATGAAATTTCTTAGTAGTTATGATAGAAGTTTGCTAACAAAAACCATTGCTAATAGAGATATAACACTTCAGGGATTAAGTATTCTTAATGAGGAAACCATCGATAGTAAAAAATTTGGATCTCTTCTTAATCAACAACAAGCGATATTGAGGGATACTCTTGAAGTGTCTACATCTAAAATTGATAGTATGCTTGAAGCAGCACTGAACGCGGGAGCTTTAGGAGGTAAAATTAATGGTTCAGGCGGTGGAGGTTGCATGTTTGTTTATGCTCCTAATGATCCTGAAGAAATAGTAATTGCTATTGAAAAGGCTGGAGGAAAAGGTTATGTTGTTCATTCAGATATAGGATCATCTATTGATGACTAATAATTTAATGATTTTGGCTGCGGGTATATCTTCGCGAATGAAACGTTCGGCTGAATTTGATTCAGTATCTAGTGTATCAAAAGAGGCTCTTAATAAACCAAAAATGATGCTTAATATGGGAAGCAGTAAGCGTCCTTTTTTAGATTATCTTTTAGATAATGCAAAAAATGCTGGCTATAAAGATATATTGTTTATAATAAATGATAGAGATAATACTGTTTTTGATTACTATACAAATAATAAAGGAGATAATTTTTTCCATGGATTAAATTTTTCGTTTGCTAAGCAAGTAATTCCTAATGGTCGATCAAAACCATTAGGAACAGCTGATGCTGTAATAACAGGTTTAAAATCTAAACCTGAATGGTCGGGTCAAAAGTTTACAGTTTGTAATAGTGATAATCTCTATTCTGTTAATGTTCTAAAGTCGCTTAGGAAAGATAAGAATCTTTCTTCACTTATTGATTATGATCGTGATAGTTTAGGAGTAGAGCCAAAACGAGTACATGCCTTTGCAGTTATTTGGAAGGACAATGATGGATTCTTAACCGATATAGTTGAAAAACCTGATGAAAGACAAATAAAAGAAGCAACTGACAAAAATGGAAGAATAGGGGTTAGCATGAATATTTTCAAACTTGATTATGATATAATTTTTCCTTTATTAATTGAGACACCTATTAACCCTAAACGTGACGAAAAAGAATTAACTAAAACTGTTAGGATGCTTGTAGATAAATATGAGAAAAGTGTTTATACAATACCTATATCAGAACGAGTTCCTGATTTAACAACAATTAAAGATGTAGAAGATGTAGAAACTTTTATAGCATCAAAAGTTTGAATTTTATAATACTCTTTAAATAATTTTAACAGGAAAGTTCAGATCCTCAAAGTGTATATCTCTAGATTAGGAAAAATTAAATGTATAGAAATTTAATATTATTTTTTTCGTTAATTATTTCAATTAATTCAGCTCAGACTAAAGGAAAAAATCTTATACTTATTACTATGGATGGACTGCGTTGGCAGGAAATATTCTATGGTGCTGATTCTGTTCTTATTCAGGACTCAAAATTTGTTGAAGATTTAAATATTTTACAAAACCGTTTCTGGGCTAATTCTGTGGCTGAGCGTAGAGAAAAACTAATGCCATTCTTTTGGAAAACTATATCTAAAAATGGGCAACTTTATGGTAATCATGATAAAGGAAGTAGGGTTCTTCTAGTGAATAAAGAATGGTTCTCATATCCTGGTTATAATGAAATATTAACTGGATTTGCTGATCCTGAGATCATCAGTAATGATAAAATATGGAATAAAAATATTACATTTCTTGAGTTTTTAAATGGTCAAAGGCATTATTCTGGAAAGGTAGCGGCATTTTGTTCATGGGAGGTTTTCCCATATATAGTTAATACCCAAAGGAGTAATATTCCAATAAGTGCTGGAAGGGGTGGAGCAATGGGCTCAAGGCTAACTGATAGAGAAAAGTTGCTTAATAAGTTAATCCAAGATATGCCTACTCCATTTAAAAAAGTTCGTTGGGATTCTTTTACTTTTCAACTTTCCATGGAATATCTTGAAAAGAAAAGACCAAAGGTTCTTTATATTGCTTTCGACGCTACGGATGATTACGCTCATGAAGGGAAATACGATCGTTATTTAATGGCAGCTTATCGGCAAGATCAATTTCTTAATGAACTTTGGCAATGGCTTCAATCTCATCCATTTTATAGGAAAAAAACTTCCATAATTATTACTACAGATCATGGCCGAGGCGAGCTTGATAAATGGACAAACCATGGTCGGAATGTGAGCGGTGGAGATAAAGTTTGGTTAGCGGTCATGGGTCCAGATACTCCGGCCTCTGGTGAAATGGATGATCATTCTCCTATTTTCAGCAACCAGATTGCTGCGACTGCAAGTGCTCTTTTAAATGTACGCTATGTGAGCAGAAAACCTATAGGAGGTATAATAGAAACGATGATAAAAAAATGAAGGTTATAACTTCAACTAATTATTTCAATAATAACGAGTTATTATTTTCTTTTTTTATTATTTCTTTTGGAGTTGTCCTCCCAATGGCAATGTGAAAATTCAAAATCATTCAAACTAATGATCATAAGAACCTTCATATTTCTAATACTGTTACCTGTTCTTATATGGTGTTATTCTGCCGCAGATTCGGTTATTAGCATAAGTCCGTCCTATGATGTTATTATTCGAAATGGCACTGTCTATGATGGTACGGGCTCTCATGGTAAAGTTTCTGACCTTGCTATTTCTGCTGATCGGATTGCAAAGATTTCACCCAATCTTTTTGGAAAGGGAAAAATGGAGATTGATGCTACAGGCATGGCTGTCACTCCTGGTTTTATCAACATGTTGAGCTGGGCTACTGAATCACTCATCATCGATGGACATTCACAGAGCGATATTCGACAAGGTGTAACTCTGGAAATTTTTGGAGAAGGAATTTCTATGGGCCCGCTTAATAATGAAATGAAATCGAGATTTGATAACCAGTTAGAGTGGACAACTCTTAGTGAATATCTTGAATCTCTAGTAAAAAAAGGTGTTTCACCAAACGTAGCTTCTTTTGTTGGAGCGACAACATTGAGAATACATCAGGTGGGATATACTAACCGTCCACCTACAAATGATGAGATGGAAACTATGAAAGCTCTTGTCAGACAAGAAATGCAAGGAGGTGCTATGGGAATAGGTTCTTCGCTCATCTATGCTCCAGCATTTTATTCCTCTACTGAAGAACTAATTGAACTGTGTAAAGTTGCATCCAAGTATGGTGGAATGTATATCTCTCACTTACGTAGTGAGAGCAATAATTTAATTCAGGCACTTGATGAACTTATCAGGATTGCTAAAGAAGCAAATATTCCTGCTGAAATATATCACCTTAAAGCGGCTGGTAAAAAAAATCATTATAAGATGGATTTTGCCATTGCTAAAATAGATTCTGCTCGATCAGCTGGGCTTCAGATTACAGCTAACATTTATACTTATACTGCTGGTGCTACCGGGCTTAATGCTTCTATGCCACCATGGGTTCAAGAGGGTGGTTATGAAAAATGGTCATTAAGACTTAAAGATCCTGAGATCCGTGCTAGAGTGATCATTGATATGAAAAATGAGAATGGTGATTGGGAAAATCTTGGTTTATTGGCTGGTTATAACAATGTTTTGTTGAACGGTTTTAAGAATATCAAATTGCGTAGTTATATTGGAAAAACATTAGAAGAGGTTGCTGAAATGCGAGGTTCTTCACCAGAAGAAACGGCTATGGATTTAGTAGTAGAAGATGGAAGCAGGGTAGAGGCTGTTTATTTTCTTATGTCAGAAGAAAATGTGAAAAAAAAATTAAGAGTACCATATGTTAGTTTTGATTCTGATGCGGGGTCCTTTGCAACTGAGGGTGATTTCCTGAATTCTAATCCTCATCCTCGAGCTTATGGGAATTTTGCTAGGTTACTTGGTAAATACGTTAGAGATGAAAAAGTAATACCTTTACATGAAGCAGTTTTTCGTCTTTCTGGATTACCAGCTATGAATTTAAAACTTAAAGATAGGGGTTTTCTCAAAGAGAATTATTTTGCCGATATAGTAATTTTTGATCCTTTAATAATTCAGGATCATGCGACTTATGAAAAACCCCATCAATATTCTACAGGTGTTTACCATGTTTTTGTTAATGGTGAGCAAGTTTTAAAAGATGGAGAACATACTGGTGCTATGCCAGGTAGAGTTGTTCGAGGTCCAGGTTGGAAGGGTGCGTATTAAATTCTTTTCAAATTTTTCAAAATCATCCAAGTTAATTATGATTTATTCAAGATGAAAAAACCCCGCTTTAGCGGGGTTTTTTGGGAAACTACTTTTATAAAGTAGCTATATATACTACTGATTTCGTTGCCTTAGAATAGCTGGTATTTCAAGATCATCATCTTTAAAGATAATTGGTTCTGGATTCTCCTTTAGTTTTTCATCTAGATTCATTTCCTTTGATTGGTAGGCAGGAACATTTGGAGTCTCATGGATTTTCTCAGCAACTTCTTTAAAAGTTGGAATTGGAGTTTTATCTCGATTGAAATCATTAATTTCAGTTGTCCTACCCTTTGCATTGAAGCCAGTGGCTATAACTGTAACATGAATTTCTTCTTGAAGTGAAGGATCTATAACTGCTCCAAATATTATATTTGCCTCCTCTCCAGCCTCATCAAATATAATTTGTGAAGCGTCATCAGCTTCCATTAGTGTTAAATCAGGACCTCCTGTAATATTAACCAAAACTCCTTGTGCACCTTGCATATTGACATCATCTAAAAGTGGAGATGAAATAGCTTGTTGTGCTGCAAGCACTGCTCTTTCTTCACCGATAGCGACTCCTGTTCCCATTATTGCATCACCCATGTCTCTCATTATTGTGTCGACATCAGCAAAATCAAGATTGATTAAACCATGGACATTAATTAGGTCAGAAATTCCTCTTGTAGCTTGATGCAATATGGTATCTGCTAATTGAAATGCTTCAGTTAAGGTTGTTGATTTATCTGCAATTGAAAGTAGCTTTTGATTAGGAATAGAAATAAGTGTATCACAATTTCTTTGCATTTCTTCAATACCAGAATTGGCACGGTTCATTCGTTTTGGGCCTTCAAAATTGAATGGACGAGTAGCTATACCAACTGTTAAAGCATTTAGTTCTCTTGCAATTTGTGCTATAATGGGAGCAGCACCTGTCCCTGTACCTCCTCCCATACCAGCTGTTACAAATATCATATCAGCGCCATCAATTATTGTTGCAACAGCATCCTTTTCTGTTTCCATTGCTATTTTTCCAACGTCTGCTTTTGCACCAGCACCAAGTCCTTTCGTTAGATTTTTTCCTATTTGAATTTTTGTTTCTGCTCTATTATTATCTAGATCTTGTGCATCTGTATTGACAGCTATAAACTCCACACCGCTTAGGCCTAATGTAATCATTCTATTTATTGCGTTTCCGCCGGCTCCGCCAACACCAATAACCTTTATCCGAGCTCTTTGATCAGCTAATGTTTCAAATTCAAAATGCATGTTTAACTCCTTTTTTTCCCCGCGAGTCAGAGCGTTTTATTTCTAAGTTATTTTACCCTAATCGCATATTAATTAAAAAAAATCCCTCAACCATCCGCCTATATTTTTTACTAATTGAACTCCGATACCACTTTTTTTATTTGCGATATCAAATTCATTTTTAAAAATAGATGGATGCTGTACTAAACCAATAGCGGTTGCGTAGATTGGACTTGCTGCTACATCTAACACACCACTTAAGCCGCCTTTTGGAATACCTATTTTTACTTGTGCCTCAAGTATTTCTTCACCTAAAATTGCACAGTTTTTCAAAAGTGCTCCGCCACCTGTAAGAACAACGCCAAAAGAAACACGATTCGGGATGTCAGCCCTTTCGATTTCTCGCTGTACCATTTGAAAAATTTCTTTCATTCTTGCTTCAACATATTTTGAGATCTCATGTTCATTAGCATTTTTGGGGGGGGCATCTGCTTTACAAGGCAATTCGAATTCAAGGTCATCAGAAGCCATTGACGCTTTAGCAGATCCATACTTTACTTTTATCTGTTCGGCATCTTCTAATGAAATCTGTGTCATCATAGCAATGTCATTGGAGATACTGTCACCACCAATAGCCAAGACAGCTGAATGCCGTATTTCTCCCTCGAAAAATACACAAATGTCAGTAGTACCTCCACCTATATCTACTAGTACAACACCTAGATCTTTTTCATGTTGTTCAAGAACTGCCTCAGCTGAAGCTAGAGGTTGATAAACAAAACCTTGAACAATTAATCCTGCTTCTTCCACACACTTTGTTAGATTTTTTGCTGCTGATGTAGCACAAGTTATTAAATGGACCTTTGCTTCTAATCGACGACCTACCATGTCTACTGGATTCTTAATACCTGATTGAGTATCCACTACAAACTCTTGTGGAAGTATATGAAGTATTTCTCGATCAATAGGTAGAGAAACAGCACGCGCCATTTCTAAAACTCGTTCAACATCTGTTTTTTTTATTTCTTCTTCAAATGCCATAGGATGACCATTTCTTATTGCAATCGCTCCTTGAGTGTTCAATCCGCGAATATGTTCGCCAGAAAGACCAACGAAGGCTTCAGAAACTTTCATGTTAGCCTTTTTTTCAGCTTTATTTACAGCATCCTCAATTGCTTGTATAGTAGCATTGATATTTACTACGGTTCCTTTTTTAAGACCATTTGATGCTACAACACTAGCACCTAATAGTTTCATGTCATTTTTTTTATAGTCTGATTGGGCTATAATACAACAAATCTTTGTAGTGCCTACATCAAGTCCGACAAAGGTTTCCCTATCTTGTGTAAATCCCTTGTTCACGTTTTCTCCCTTACAATAATCTGGTTTTTATAACGAAGATCTACATAACTATAATTATTTAAAGACTTCAAACCAATAATTGTGTTATTAAATTGTTTAAGAAGGGCCAGTTGCTCTAAAATATTGGATTTGCCTAAATGAATTCTAGTAGGATTATCAGAAAGAACAATAACATATTCATCATTGTTGTCTACCATTAATTCAGATAAATTTTCAAAAAGTGTAGGAAAAAATTCCTTAAGGTTCTTTAAATACTTTATGGCTTCCAATGTTTTCAAGGATAAACATTTTTTACCTACAGGATAAAGTTCAGGATCTATATTAAATCCTGCTAGTGTAGGAATCTCAAATTCCATTTCATCATGTCGAAGAGGCATTACGAACCCTTCTTCATCTACTACCAAAAAGAAGGGTAGATTTATATAAGCAATAGGCTCCCTTTCAATTATATCAATCATTATCTTATTAGGGAATCTCCGACTAACACGAGATCCCTTTATATAAGAATGCTTTTCAATTTGTTCTTGTATAGTTTCAAGATTTATAATTTTTAAAGATTTTGCGAATGGTATTTCCGATAGCGTTCTTACTTCATCTTGGCCTAAAATTTTGTTTCCACGAACCTCACTCTCTTTAAGGTTAAAAAATCCTGCTGTTTCTGACCATTTAAATGCATAGTTAGTGATAAAAATAAAAATTGTTGTAGATAGGACTAATAATCCTATCAAGTAAATATTTTTCACAATTTCCTTCTTTTTTTTGATTCTTTTATTCATATTTTAAATGCATTTTTTCCAAAGCCTAAAGTTTTTATTTCGAGTTCCAATTGAATTTGAAATTTTTCCCAAACAGCTTTCTTAGCTATTCTAATTAATTCAGCGATATCGTCAGATGAAGCTTTACCATGATTAAGAAAAAAATTTGCATGTTTAGTTGATATTTCAGCATCACCTACTCTCGTACCTTTTAAACCTGCTTTATCAATGAGCATTCCTGCTGCCTTTTCAGGAGGGTTTTTAAATACTGAGCCTGCTGATCGGAATCTAAGAGGTTGTGTAAGCTTCCTGTTGGCACTAGCTTTTGTCTTAAGTTTTTGAATTTCTTCTTGAGATCCTTTTAGAAATTTGAAATTTGCAGAAATTAATATTTCATTGTTTCTAATTGAAGAGTATCTATAGTTAAATTTTATTTTTGCTTTATTTACAGTTTTTATTTTTCCTTGTAATGTCATAATTCTCATGTCTATCAAAAAGTTCGAAATTTCTCTACCATAAGCACCAGCATTCATTTTAAGTGCTCCACCAAGGGTTCCAGGAACTCCTATTAAACTTTCAACACCAGTAAGTTCAGCATTTACGCATTTTTTTACGAAATGACCCATCATCACTCCACATTCAGAGTAAACATTGCTTTCATTAATTTCTAGGTTTTTGAATGTTTTTGAGAGGCTAATAACAAAACCTTGAAAACCTTCATCACTAACTAAAAGGTTTGACCCAGAACCTGCAAAAAAGGTAGGAATGGAACTTGACTTAGCTAGAGTTAGAATTTTTGAAAGATCTTCTTCATTAGCTGGATAAAAAAGACAAAGGGCTGGACCCCCAATTCCATAAGATGTATGGTTTTTCATAGGTTCATTCCAAATTATTTTCCCTTTAATTTCTTTTTCAAAAGCTTTGAATTCTGAATCCACTTCAACCTCAATCTTTTAGTGCCTTATCTTTAATTATTGAAACATATTCATTGGAAATTCTCCATATATCTCCAGCACCCATAGTTATCACAATATCACCCGGTTCTATTAGGGCATTCATTGCATGGATTACCATTGACTTATCTTTAACCCAATGGACATTTTCATGTCCCATTGATTTGGCCATATTAGCAATCAGTTCTCCAGAGATACCTTTTATTTTTTTTTCTCTGGCAGGGAAAACATCTGTTATGATCAGTACGTCACTAATGAGGAAGGAACGGGCAAAGTCTTCATAAAAATGCTTAGTTCTACTAAAAAGATGAGGCTGGAAAATAGTTACTAATCTCCGTCTCCAACCATTTTTAATTGCTCTTAAAGTAGCAGACACTTCAGTTGGGTGATGTGCATAATCATCGATTATCAAAACATCATCGTAAATACCTTTAATTTCGAATCGACGTTTAACGCCACTATACTTTTTTAAACCTTTCTGAATTATTTCAAAATCAATATTCATTTCTATTGATAGTGATATAGCGGCAAGAGCATTTTTTATATTATGTGCGCCAGGAACATTAAGATTAATTTCGCCTAATTCCTTTTTTCTGTTTTTTGCAAGAAAAGTAGAGCGGATCTCCCGATATTCTCGACAATCAGCTTGGAACTCCGCATCCCCCGAGAAACCATAGGTAATCACGGGTCGGCTGATGTCCGGGAGGATCCGCTTAACCATTGGCTCATCTACACAGGCAACTACAGCTCCGTAAAATGGAGTAGCATTTGCATACTTTGTGAAAGCCTTTAGCAAGTCCTCTTCAGATTCATAACAATCCATATGATCAGAGTCAATATTTGTAATAATGGAATAGGTAGGTTTGAGTTGGAGAAAACTTTTATCAAACTCATCTGCTTCGGCAACTATAATATCTCCTTGTCCTAATAGAGCATTTAAATCTAGACTTTTTACAACACCTCCAACGATTAGCGTAGGGTCTAATAATGCTTCGGTTAAGATTGAACCTATCATTGATGTCGTCGTCGTTTTACCGTGTGTTCCACCAACAGCTATCGATATTTGTTTAAGTTTTAAGAGCTCTCCGAGCATTTCGGCTCGACGAATAATAGGTATATGTCTCCTCTTTGCTTTTTTAAGTTCTGGATTATCCATATTTACAGCGGAAGAATAAACGAGAACATCAGAATCGTTGATATTTTTTGCTTTATGACCTTCGTAAATCATACATCCTTTTCTACGTAGATTTTCAGTAATTTCTGTCATTTTAAGATCAGAACCTGTTACTTCAAAACCTAGATTTATGAGAACTTCGGCTATACCACTCATTCCAATGCCACCTATTCCAACGAAATGAACTTTTTTTACTTTTCCGAACATTAGATATTTATTAACTCTTCAATTTCTTCGATAATTTGAGTAGCAGCATCAAGTTTTGATACTGACCTTGCAGCATGGGACATTTTTTCAAGTCTATTTAAATCACTAGTTAGTGATATTATTTCATTTGCTAATAACTTCCCTGTTAGATTTCGTTCATTTATTACTAACGCTGCTCCTGCTGCTCTAAGGCTTTCCGCATTTTTTGATTGGTGATCACCTGATGCTTTAGAGAATGGGACTAATAGAGATGGTTTGCCACAAGCAGCAATCTCAGCAAGAGCTAGCGCTCCAGCCCTAGAAATAACAAGATCCGAGGCTTTATAAAAAGCCCCCATATCATCAACAAAAGAAAGAACTTTAATTCGATCGTTATTGTAGTTTGAATAATTATCATAATGAGATGCGCCTACCTGCCAGATAATTTGGATGTTATCAAGCTTTTCTAAAGCTTCTTCCATAGCTTTATTTAATGCAAGTGCTCCTTGACTCCCACCAATAATACCAACCACTATAAAATCCTTAGATAGTCCAAATTTATTATATACAGTATTTTTCTCACTTTTTAGTATTTCTTTTCTGACAGGATTCCCTGTGACTACCCCACTTTTTTTTTTAAGATGTTGTCGGGCATCTTCGTAACTAAGACATACTGTGCTTACTCTTGAGGATAACCATCTCGTAGTGAGACCTGGATAAGAATTTTGCTCATGGATTAATGTGGGGATTTGTTTATGTATTGCAGCAATCAAAGGTAAACCACTAGCATAGCCACCTGTTCCTATTACTACTGCTGGCGACAAACGTTTAATCAAATATCTAGATTTTAGGTAAGCAATTAAGAACCTTAACGGAAATAAAATATTTCTAAATAATCCTTTTAATGAATAGCTGCGCATTAATCCACGAATTGAAAGCAAAGTATGAGGATAGTTGATATCAGACAGTATCTGTGCTTCTAGGCCATATTTTGAACCAACAAAATGGATTCCTGAGTTGGGAAAACGTTTTTTTAATTCATCACTAATAGCTAATGCAGGGAATAAATGCCCTCCTGTTCCTCCTCCTGCAATAATAAAGTTTTTCCTCATCAATAAGTACCAGATATTATTTTTGAAGTATCTCGATTACTTATGGTTTTTCTGGACATAGATATGTTTAATAAAATTC
This sequence comes from Fidelibacterota bacterium, assembly GCA_002715465.1. Next base: position 203,851 of record PAYY01000001.1, read on the forward strand.
CTATAGATAGAAGGTTCATAACTAGTCCACTCCCACCGAAGCTTATGAAGGGCATTGGAAGACCGGTTGTTGGTACAAGGCCTGTAACTACAGCTGAATTAATAAAAGCATATAGAATAATCTGTGTTGTAATACCAATAGTTAATAGAATGCCAAAGACATCAGTGCATTCCTTGGCTATTTTTAAGGATCGATGAAAAATAGAAAGATATAGAGTAATTATTACAAAAACACCCAAAAAACCAATCTCTTCACCTACAATGGATAGTATAAAATCTGTATGAGGAGCTGGTAAGAATAGATTTTTCCCACTGCTATAGCCTAACCCCACCCCCATAATCCCACCATTACCTAAACTGATAAGAGATTGTTGAAGCTGATAGCTTGCCCCTGAAAAATCAAAGAGTCCTGTTAAAAAGGCTTTTATCCTATAAATCCTATATGGCTCAATTAACATAATTGGGATGAGTAAAGTCAAAGAACCTAAAATAGTAGAAAAAATGTGAATTAATTTGGCTTTTCCCACGAATAACATTGTCATTACTATTATGCCAAGCATAATTGCGGTACTATAATCAGGTTGTATGATTATAAGAGCCATTATAATTCCAGTCATAATTATTGGAGGGACAAATCCATTCAAATAATTTGTTACGCCATTACGTCTACGGTCAATATATGATGCCAGATAAACAATGATTGAGAAGCGTGCAATATCTGATGACTGGATTGTAAAGGATCCAAGATAAAGCCACCTAGCTGGATTATGATTGTCTTGAATAATGAAAACTAATTTTGTTATAACAAGTAGAATAGCGGATAGAATTAACAAAGGTGCTGCAAATTTTTTGAGAATACGATAATCAATGAACATTGCTACAATCATTATTGTTAAACCAAGTAAGACTCTCATTAAATGTCTACTGAAATAAAAACTACTACTACCAAATTTGTCTAGTGAGATATCTGAACTTGAACTAAAAACCATTACAGTTCCTATAGCCAATAATATCATTGTGATAATTAGTAATGGTTTGTCATATTTTTCAGCTGAAATCTCTATTGCCATTATAATCTCATAACTTCTTTTTTAAAAACATCACCACGCTCTTCAAAATTATTGAACATATCAAAACTGGCACATCCTGGTGAAAGAAGGACAAGATCACCTCTTAAACTATTTTTATGTGCTATTGAGACAGCTGAAGACATAGAGCTTCCTTTTTTAACTATAGTTGATTGCTCAAATTCTTTTTCAATTTCATCAGCTATTTCACCTATTGCAATTACTAGTTTTACTTTACTCAAGATAAGGTTTTGCAAGTCTTTAAAGTTTTCACCTTTGTTACGGCCACCAATTATTAATATTATAGGATTATTGAATGATTTTATAGCAACCTTTACTGATTCTAGATTCGTTGCCTTTGAATCATTGTAAAAAGCAACTCCGTTTTTAGTCCTTACTTCTTCTAATCGATGAGGAACTCCAGTAAATGTCCTCATTACTTCTTTAATAGCCTTTTCTTGAATTTTTATGATTTTTGCTGCTGTGGCAGCGGCAAGAAAATTTGAAATATTATGAAGTCCTTTAATTTTGATTTCATCCAAAAGTAAGAATTTTTCCCCCATTTTGTCATATACCATGCTTTCATTTAAGCTAAAGTCAAGATTGTTTTGATTCTTCAAACTGAAAGGTACTAGCGTTGCTTCAGTTTTTATCGATTCACGAAGAAGTTTGTCATCTAGATTATATACTAAATGATCATCTGAACGCATGTTGTAAACAATGTTAAGCTTAGCCTTTATATAAGATTTCATTGTACCATATCTATCTAAATGGTCATGAGAAAGATTGAGTATAATAGCAACTTTAGGTTTGAAGTATTGAATTTGTTCCATCTGAAATGAACTAACTTCCACTATGTGAATGGCATCATAATAATTATTGTTAAGGTTTTTAAGAACAATAGTTGAAAATGGCGTGCCAATATTTCCACTTTCAAAGGTATTCAATCCACTTTTACGACACATTTCAGCCAATATTGTAGTAGTAGTAGTTTTTCCATTAGATCCAGTTATTGCAATAATTGGAATAGATGTAAACCAAGAAGCCAATTCAATTTCGCTAATAATTGAGATTTTGTTTTTTATTGCTTTCATGACAATATCTGAATCTTGAGGGATACTTGGCGAAACGACCATAAGATCACAATCATATATTTTATCAGAATGCGACCCTTTTTCAAAAGGGACATCTATCTTTTTCAAAGGTGAGAGATCAGCTGACTTATTCATATCGCTTACAAATGGATTTGCACCAATTTTTTTTAATAATTTCGTCGCTGCTAGACCACTCTTAGCGCCACCAATTACAGACACTTTCATTCCATTCAAATTAAGAGGAATTTTATTAGATGTTCTCATTATCGAATTTTGAAAGTACTAATTGTTAATAGAGCAAATAAAATTCCAATTATCCAAAATCTTATCACAATTTGCGATTCTTTCCATCCTTTTATTTCAAAATGATGGTGGATTGGTGCCATTAAGAAAAATCTCTTTGCTTCACCTGTTTTTTTCTTAGTCCATCGAAAATATCCAAGTTGTATCATTACCGATAGAGCTTCCCAAACGAACACACCACCAAGTATCACTAATAGTAATTCCTTTTTTAGTAAAATGGCTAAAGTTCCTAGGGCTGCGCCAGTTGAGAGTGCACCTGTATCTCCCATAAATACTTGTGCTGGAGGTGCATTAAACCAAAGAAAGCCTAAACATGCACCGCCTAGTGCTGCGGCAAAAACTGTTAGTTCACTAGCCTTTGGTAAATAAATAATATTGAGGTAGTCACTGAAATCGATCCTTCCAGATATATAAGAAATTATTGCAAGGCCAAGAGCACATATAGCTAAAAGCCCAGCAGCTAAACCATCAAGACCGTCTGTAAGATTTACAGCATTAGAACTTGCTGTTAACACAAGTGTTACCCATGGAATGTAAAAGATACCAAAGGGAATCTCTAGATTCTTAAAAAATGGAACCGAAGTTAGAGTTCCTATCTCTCTAAACTCCGGACCAAAATAAATCCATAAACCTATAATTAAACCGAGAATAATTTGGCTTGAAAGTTTATAACTTGCTATAAGTCCCTTTTTGGTTTTTTTTATAGTTTTTAGATAATCATCTAAAAACCCGAAAAGTCCCATCCATAAAGTTGAGAATAAAATAATGTGAATATAACTATTCATTAGATTTGCCCAGAGAAGGGTGGGGAGAATGACAGCAGCAAGGATGATAATTCCCCCCATTGTTGGCGTACCCTTTTTTGATTGATGAGTTTTAGGTCCTCTTTCACCAATTGTTTCAAGAATTTGACTCGATCGAAGTTTTTTTATAACCCAAGGTCCGATAAAGAAGCTTATGATTAAAGCTGTTATAGCTGCACCAGCTGATCTAAAAGTAATATATTGGAAAATATTTAAACCTGAGAGTTCAGTTCTTAATGGATATAGTAAATGATAAAACATCAGACTTTTACTAATTCCTTAATTATTGACTCTAGAGACATTCCTCTTGAACCTTTAAAAAGAACTGTATCTCCAATATTTAAATTTTTTCTAAGTAGTTTTAATAATGAAGTTTTGTCTTTAAAATGATGTGATTCAATACCATTAGCTGCTTTAGCAGTTATGGAAGATTCATAGCCATAACAATAAAGATAATCTACTCCATTATTGGATGCAGCAACTCCAATTTTTCTATGATGATCTTTACTTGAAACTCCTAGCTCAAGCATATCCCCAAAAACAAAATGTTTTTTCCCAGCTGAAGAAATATTTAAGAGATAATCTAGGGCAGCTAGGGAAGATGTAAGATTGGCATTATAAGAGTCATCAATAATTGTTATCCCATTCTTTTTTATAAGTTCGCATCTGCTTTTTACTCCTTGAAAACATTTGATTTGATTTTTTATTCCTTCCCATGAAATACCCATTGTTGAGGCAATAACTGAGGCAGCAAATACATTTTTTGCAAAAATTTTATTAGCTGATCTAATGGGTATATCCTCTCCATTTATTGATAAAGTAATTAGCCCATCATTATCTAATTTTATATTACCAAAAAAATCGCAATCGCTTGAGAAACCAAAGGATATCTTTTCTGCATCCGTTTCAATTTTGCCTATTGCATTATCATCATTGTTCACAAATGCTATTCCATTTTTAGGAAGAAATTCGAATAGTTCTCCTTTTGTTTTAGCAATTGTTTCTATAGATCCAAAACTCGAAAGGTGGGAAGGGGCGATATTGGTAATTAATCCGTGCCGAGGTAGGGACAGATTGCAAAGATGATCAATATCACCCCGATGATTGGCTCCCATTTCAAGGAAGGATTGGGTATGTTGGGAGTCTAGCTCGAGTAAGGTGAGTGGCAACCCTAAATGGGTATTATAATTCCCACGAGTCCCATGCACTAAGTGCCACGCAGAAAAGATGTGCAGTAGAAGTTCTTTAGTTGTCGTTTTTCCGTTTGAACCTGTAATTCCTATTACTTCTACTGATTGAAGAGACCGCCACTTTTTTCCAATTTCAGTAATTGTAATTGCGGGGTCATCAACAGAGATTTGTTGAATTTTGATAGAATTATTGGGTTTAGAAACAAGTGCTGCAGCACAATTTTTCTGAGATGCTTCAAAAAGATAGTTGTGACCATCAACTTTGTTTCCAACTAGTGCAATAAATAGATCGCCAGGCTTTGCTTCTCTAGAATCAAGAGTGACTCCTGTTATGGGGTTTTCAACTTTACTAAAGGTAATTTCATTCAAAAGATCTTTAAATTTGCTTGGGCTTGGCAAATTAATCCTCATTCTGTTACCATTTCCTTAATAAAATTATTAACTGTTTCAATATCAGAATGATGCTTTTTCTTAGGTCCTGTAATCTGAAAGTTTTCTCTGCCTTTTCCAAGGATGGCTAGAATGTCTCCACTTTTTGTCCATTCAATAGCACTTCGAATTCCATCTGCTCTATCATTATAAATAGAAAAATTTCTTTTTTTAAATCCTTTGATAATTTCAGAATTAATATTGTCAATTTTTTCATTTCTAGGATTATCAGGTGTAAGAAAAATTTGATTTGCGAAAGTTTCAGCTGCGATTGCCATAAGGGGACGTTTTTCTTTATCCCTATTGCCTCCACAGCCAAAGACAACACCTAATCTTCCACCATGAGGTAGGAGTTCTGAAAGTGATGAGAAAAGTTTGATAAATGCATCTGGTGTATGTGCATAATCAACAATTATAGTAGCACCATTAGGACTGTTTATTTGTTCAACACGTCCAGGTATGCAATTAAGTGAATTGATACCCTTTTGAATATTTTTTGATGGAATTTCTATTGCTTTTGCTGCCGTTATAGCAGCAAGAATGTTCTGAAGGTTGTATAACCCTATTAGCTTAGATGAAATATTTAGTTTTTCTCCCATTAAATCAACAGTACCTACTATACCATCAATGGACATGCCCCAGTTTTTAAATTGCACGTCAGCGTCTACATTAATTCCATATTTTAGTATTTTTGCTTTGGTTAAATTTTTTATTTCAGCTGATTTTGGATCATTTGCATTAAGTATAGCATATTTGTTAGAGGAAAGATTAGAAAAAAGTTTTGTCTTAGCGGCAAAGTAGCTATCCATATTACCATGAAAATCAATATGATCTTGCGAGAAATTGGTAAATATTGCCAGGTCAAAATCAACATGCGCCACTCTTTCAAGCTCTAAAGCATGAGATGATACTTCTATTACAGCATGAGTCAAACCACCATCAAGGAAAAGAGCCAAAGTTCGTTGGAGCTCTAAACTATCTGGAGTTGTAAGTTCTGTATGAGCTTCTAACCCTGGACCTAATACGCCAAGCGTTCCAATTAAGCCGGAATTTTTATTTGCTGACTTCATTATTGAATCTAGTAGATATCCTGTTGTAGTCTTTCCATTAGTTCCAGTTATACCTATAACCGCAAGTTTTTCAGATGGCTTCCCATGAAGATTAGCGGCGATTCCTGACAATGCGTTTCGGATATTATTAACCCTAACTGTTGGGGTCTTTAAACCCGTTAAGACATCATCAGCTTTTGCTCCTCCATTTGATAAAATGACAGCAGCTCCTTGATTGACAGCATCTTGGACATAATTAAGTCCATTATCTGAAGTGCCTTCTAAAGCAACAAACATAGATCCTGGCATAACGTGGCGAGAATCAGCGGTTACAGTATTAACTGGTATATTTATGGAAGACCCTTTAACTATATCTATACCTTTTAACAGTGCTTCTATTGAATGCATTAATCTAATCCTAGCCCTATTGAACATGATGAAAAAGCCTTAACCTTTTTTCCTGGAGAAGGATTTTGCCAAACAACCGTCCCTGAACCTTTCGGCATTACTTTCAAACCAGCTTTACGCAAAAGTGAAGTAGCATTTCTAAGGCTCCGACCACGGACGTCAGGCACTACGACCCAATTTCCTGTAGTTGCGAGGAGAGGTGGATTAGTTATTGGCTTTTTTGTTTTTAGTGCACCTTTAGCTAAAAGTAGATCTTTCGACTGAATTGGCTTATGAATTAAAATGGAATCATTTCCTTGAATAATTTTTTTTATAACTGATTTGAAAACTGGTGCTGATGAACCTGAGCCCCAATGAAAACCTTCTTTTGGCTCATCTAAAATTATAACACTAGCCATATGAGGATTGTGAGCTGGGAAAAAACCAGCGAAAGAAGCAATAAAACGTTGATTAGAGTAGCTACCATCAACATATTTTTTTGCTGTACCAGTTTTACCAGCTACATTCCATCCTTGGATATTTGCTTTAGCGCCAGTTCCTTTTGATACTACTAATTCTAACATATCGGTTAAGTCTTTCATTACCTCCTTAGAAGCAACACGTCTCACTACTTGCGGCTCGGCTTGATAATTAATTCTTCCAGTTGGATGGATAATTTTTTCTACAATGTGAGGCTTCATTAAAAAACCACCATTTGCCACAGCACTATATGCAAGTGCAAGTTGCAGGCATGTAACAGATACCTCATAACCAATAGAGATTTCAGCAATTGAGATTTTACTCCATTTCTCAGTACGTTTCATTACTCCTTTGGCTTCTCCTGGGAATGAAATTCCTGATAATGCTCCAAATCCATACTTTCTACCAAAATCATAAAGGTTCTTTTTGCCAACCTTTTCTGATATTTTTATAATTCCAACATTGCTTGAATTTTGAATAATCTGTGGAAAGCTAAGCTGACCAAACTTATCCCAATCTTCAATGCGTTGCCCTCTGAATTCGTAAAATCCATTACCACAATTAAATTCTTCATCTTTGCCAACAAGTTTTCGACTAAGCGCAGCAGTAGCACTTACAAGTTTAAATGTTGAACCTGGCTCAAATTGGTCAGTTACAACACGATTACGAAAAGTTTCTGGCGGAAAAGTTGCTGCTTCATTTGGATCAAAATCAGGCAGAGATGATATGGCAAGGATTTTTCCTGTAGAGGGTTCAATAATTATACCCATTGCTCCTTTTGCCCCAGTTCTTTTTATTTGTTTTTGCAGCTCATTTTGAAGGATAGCCTGGTAACTAAGATCAATGGTCAATTGAATATCAGAGCCATCTACAGGTGCCATTCTAGGGTATGAGTTATTTCGTCTGCTTCGTCCTTTTCCATCTGTCTGAAGAACAATCCAGCCATTTTTACCTTTTAGATGTTTATTAAACTGCTTTTCAATGCCTTCTATTCCATCATTGTCAACATTAGTAAATCCTAGTATTTGTGAAGCAATCCGTTTTTGAGGATAATAGCGATAACCATGCCTGTTTGATATAAGACCTTTGTCTTTTAATCCTAAAAGTGGTTCTGCAATTTTGTACCTAAGATTACGATCAAGGAATACAAATGAATCTTGTCTGTCAAAACGTTCTATATAATAGTTCTTTTGGCGACCAGTAGCTTTAGAAAATGCATTAATCAATTTTTCTCGGTTTTCAATTTTTTTTGGGTGAATCCCAAAAGAATAATGAACAACATTTGAAGCGAGATCATTATTATTTCTATCTGTTACACTACCTCTTACTGCACTAAGCTCAACTTTAGTTCCACCCTGCCTTTTACTGCGATCTGATAGATTATTTGAATTAATTACTTGAATATGGAAAAACCGAACAGTAAGACCAGCCCAAACAATAATTACTATACTAGAAAGGAAAAGAATTCTTGAACGAAATTTTGTAAAAGACTTCGTCACTCTCTACCACCTGTGACTTTTTCTGAGTATTTTTTGTCAATAAAGACAACTAAAGATTCTGGAACAGGTGTTACAAGATTTAATTTTTGTTCTGCAATGGAAGTTATTCTATCGGCTCTCATTAGCCTTGCAATGTCAGCCCTCAGACGTCGATTGTTTTCAGATAAGTTTTCTCTAGAAAATATTAAACCATCATTACCTTTTTCAGTTATAATAATTTCGTTATAAACCCATAAATAGGTTAATAAGCCAGCTACAGACAATAGAGAAATAGAAAGAAAAATGATAGAGTTGATAAATTCTTTTTGTTTTCTAGAAGGCTTACGACCTTTTGATATCCGATTCAGCATTAAATTTTTTCAGCTGCCCGAAGTTTTGCACTTCTTGATCTATTATTTTGACTGATCTCTAGTTTACTTGGCCGAACAACTTTTTTTGTTAAGACCTTTAGAGAAGGCGTTTGATTACATTGACATAATGGTAATTTTGGTGGACATACACATGTTTTTTCTAGTTTTCGAAAAACCTGTTTTATTAATCTGTCTTCAAGTGAATGGTAGGATATAATTACTAGGCGACCACCTATATTTAAATATTTATCGAATATTTTTAAGAATTTATTAAGTGTTTTTTGTTCATCATTTACTGCGATGCGAATAGCTTGGAAAATCCTAGATTTTGTTTTTGTTAAATTTTGTTTACCAACTGCACTTTTAATTATTTCAGATAGATTTAATGTTGATTCAATCAAACCTTCTTTTCTAGCGTTAATTATTGCTAGTGAAATGGCTGAAGATCGAAGCTCTCCACCATATTTTCTGAAAATTCTTTTCATCTCTTCAAATGACCAATCATTGATGATTTGGTGGGCCGAGATGATATTATTTTTGTTAAATCTCATATCTAGTGGCCCATTTATACTGTGAGAGAATCCTCTTTGAGGAGTATCCAATTGAAATGAAGACATGCCCAAATCAAGGAGCATACCATCAACACGCTCGAGCCCAATAGATGAGAGAAAGACTGGAAAGTTATCGTATGAAGTTTGAAAAAGATGACATGAAGGCGACAAACGTTGCTTTGAAAATTTGATGGCCTCCTCATCTCCATCAAGTCCTATTAGCTTCCCATTTGGTGAGAGCAAATTTTGAATTGCAAGAGAGTGACCGCCTAATCCAACTGTACCATCTAGATATATTCCATTTGGTAATATCCGCAAATAAGATAGAGTTGCTTCTTTTAAAACTGGTATATGTTTTTTTGTTATGTTCCATGTCACCTTAATTATTAAAGTACAACTTTATCAGAAAGGTCATCAAAGTCTTGTGGACATAGATCGTCAAGCTTTTCTAGATCTATAGGATTCCATAGTTCAATTTTATTTATAACACCAATTATTCTTACTTCCCGATCTAGATTAGCAAAATCCTTTAGATAAGATGTCAATTGTATTCGACCCTGCCCATCTAATTTTACAGTGGTAGCGTAACGAGTAATTGATCTAACGAACAGTCGATTTTTCTGAGAAGTAGCTGATAATTCACGTAGACCAGATTCAACACGTTTCTGCCATTCAACCAATGGATATGCCACTATGCATGAATCCATACCTTTCGTAATTATAAAACTCCTATTATTATCTGGTGAGAGGGCAGATCTAAATTTTGAGGGGATATTTAATCTGCTCTTAGAATCAAGAGTATAATTAAACTCTCCTGTAAATGTATTTTCTGAAATTGTCATACTCGAGTTAGTGGGTTTATTCCCCACTTCCACCCATAATCTTAGTTTATTAACCCACTAATGTCAAGAAAAATCTTAAGAATACAAATTTTTTGTATTCTTAAGATTTATAGGTTCTAAGGAATATTGTTAAAGAGGATTATACTGACGGATTGTAAGTTGTCCAGTTTCTCCATCAAAAATTATATCTGCTGGATATGCGATATTTTTAAGATCAATCATTTTTTTATTTAATTGGATAGAAACATTTATTGAATTTTCAATCCTTAAAAAAACATATTCATTAAATTGAATTAAAATATCTTCATCAGGAGAAATAATAGAAGAGGTGAGATTACCTAGGTCAGTTTGAATTTCATACCAAGTTTTTCCACCGGCTGAAATTGAAAGATCAAATGGTGATTGCAAGGCTAGTTCTTCTTCCGTGTCTATGAATGTGAAATTCATGTTTAATTCTGTATCAGTAATTTTAGGCGGTGTTGGAATAGAAGTCTGTCCAATTTCAATAGGAATTGATTCCGATTGATCTTTAGTTATTTGTCTTATAACCCAAATGCCAAAAAAGACTAATATTAATAGGATGGCCACCTTTACTAATGAAGGATACAGGTTGTTGAAAGGATTTATTCCTATTGTATCTTCATGATCTTCTAATGGATTATTTTCTTTTTTCTCTTCATTATGAATAGTTAAGTCTTTAGTTGGTGTTTTTTTATTCAGAACGTGGTCAAGCTCTTTGAGCGCTTCACTAGTTTCCGCTCCAATTTCAAGAGCATAAGCTTTCATGAATAAACGAACGTATATATAAGGGAGAAATGTATAATCTCCTGATTCTAATAATTCAAGATATTCGATATTGATCTTAGTTCGTGTTGCTATTTCATTAAGTTCGATATTTTTATCTATTCTTAATTTTTTCAGATCTTCGGAAAAAAGCATGGTATTCTTAATGTCATTCATTTAGCTGTGATTTTAAGTGATCTATTTTTTGGAAGCAAACCAATTGTCTAGTTGAAATTCCTTTTTAATTTTGTTTGAACAAATTAATTGTATAAAACTTGCAAGTGGGAAACCTACAACATTATTGTAACATCCGTGAATTTTTTTTACAAAAACGGAGGACCATTCTTGAATACCATATGCTCCAGCCTTATCTAGGAACATGTTTGTGGAAAGATATTGATCTATCCAATCATCTTTCAAATTATAAAAATACACCTCTGTAGACTCGACAAAACTCACCTCTATATCTAATAATTCATACCTTAAGGCAACTCCTGTATGTACAAGATGCTGCTTCCCAGATAATTTTTTTAGCATTTTTTTAGCCTCCGAGGAATTTCTTGGTTTTCCTAAAATTTTTTGTTCCAAGTCAACAATGGTATCAGCTCCAATTACAACACTATTCTTTTGCTGAGGTAAAAGGTTACGTGCTTTTTCCAAAGCCCAATACTCAGCCATATTTTTTGGAGTCAAATTAATAGAATAATCCTCAATGATTGAGCTAGGTTTGACTTCAAATTTGAAATTTATCTTTTCAAGAATATGTTTTCGGCGAGGGGAAGCTGAAGCTAAAACTATAATAGGATTCATACTTAGCGATATTTTGCGGCTTTGCCTATTATTGTACTTTCTTCTCTATCATCCAATGAAGTGGCTGTAATTTGATAGAGATATACCCCATTAGCTATTATATCTCCATAATGGTCCCGACCATCCCAGTCTATGTGTGAATAACCATAAAAAGATTGTAGTGGTTCCAGTTCAGCGATCAATTCTCCAGCTATAGTAAACACTCTAATTTTTATAAGAGCATTCTTATTTACTTCAAAACCAAATTGAGTTTCAAATTTAAATGGATTTGGATAGTTAAATATATTAGTAAGCTCTAAGGTTTTATTGGAATTTATATTTAGAGTAATTGACTCTTGGCTTACATTGTTTGCATTATCCCAAGCCTCAACATTAATTGATATTTCACCTGGAAGCGCATCAGATAACGGGAAAATTACTGATCCACTAGTATGACTGCCTTCTAGATATAGGAAACCATTTGTTAAATCAGATGAATTTTCTTCATCTTCTCCAAGCCAAATTCGGATTCCATGTCCAATATTTCCAGTGATATTAATACCAAGAGGATCAGATATAGAAATAATCAAATCTTTCCCGGTACTAATATTATCACCAGTTTGCAATGTTCTTCCATCTAAGCCAAATGAAATAATTGGACCATTTGAATCTATTGGATTTGTAGTCCCACCTCTAAGGACTAATCCTTCGTTAAGACCTAATCCTTCCCAAAGGATATCTTTTTGAAAATTATATAGATATACAGAAAGTTTTCCTCCGATAGAACTTGTAATGTCTTTGGGTAGAATAAAGGAACCATCAAAAGAGCCCTTATTAAACAGTAATTTTCCACGGAAAAGAGTATTTCCTGGGATTGTATATTTAATTTCTTCAGAATATGAATCATTATCATAAAAACGTTTAATTGTTCGTTCAGCATCTGAGACTGTAACGAAACCGGAACCATCTCCAATAGGAATTTGACTTACAGTACCATAATAAGAACCTGGGCTTAGAGCAGTAAGTGTATCTGGTTCAACAGATGTGATTTCAACATGATTAGATGGAAGAGCTATTTTCAATCCTGGATCACCTAATAAATGAAACATTTGACTTCCTATAGATCCATCTTTGATACTGCTAAATATTGCACCTAAAGAAAGATTCGAAACAGTTGTGTCCGGAAAAAAAGACTGAAATAGTTTTAAAATGAAATTTCTATTGGCTGAAAAAGTAATTAAACCGTTAGCAGAAATAACCGCAACTCCTGCGTTATTTGGAGCTCTGAGGATTTCTTCTGACATAGCACTTCCTTCAATGTTATCATATTGTCCCCAACTGCAAGTGGCAGCAATCCAGATTGGTAGTTTATTACCAGTCTGGATTGATGTAAGATCTCCTCTTGAAGAGGATAATAAACCTTCTTGAGCCCATTGATAAGCTGAGCCATGACCGATGTAATTCAAAAGAGCTGTACCTTCACTGAGAAGGTTAAACAATTCTTCAGTTGCACTTGGTTTAGTAATACCATATTGAGAACCATCATTAATTTCTGGAAAATCTTCCATATAAAGTTTTCGAATTTGGAGAGACTTTGGAATCAATTGGGCTATTTCTTCACTATTTTTTGTATGAGTCAGTTCCAAAGCACCAAAATTTGGTCGTGAAAAATCATCAGCAATAAGTGAAATTCGGCTTCGCCAAAGTCCTATTTCAGGATTAGCCTCGTAGGTTATAGTTTTTTCTACCATTGATTCGGCATCATATAGATTGGATGCTGGTAGGCGACCTATAGCCATTTCTGGAGATTTACCATCGAGATAAGCAAATTTATCATCTGAAGATGTACCTCCAAATATTCCAGATTGGAAAGTAGGAATTAAGTTAGAGGATTTTCCAGTTATGTTACGGTAATCATAATCTCCATCACCAAGCAAAAGGATGTATGATGGGAATCCTATTCCATTAGAAGAAGACCAATTTTTCTTAACCCATTTCAGAAAAAATCTTATTGCCTTAGGGTCAGAAACACCACCAGTAAATTCATTGTATATTGATTCTAATGGGACAACAATTGAAAAGTCACGATGTTTTTGGAGTTTTTCGGCGGGTTCTTTAAAAACTTCAGGAGCGATTATAATATGATCAATACTGCTAATTGATGTTCTAAATGTTGAAAAGTTTTGGGTTCCTATTTCTTCTAACTTAGATACATTTAATATTTTTGATTCATTAAAAACGACGAACCTTTTTTTCTCTTTGAAAGAGATATCTTGTTCAAAATATCCTCTATTTCCACTTAGCTGAACAGATTGAGAAACTGGAGAATTTATATCAGTTATATCCCAGACTTTTATATCAGAATTCATTTTACTAATCATAAATCTAACAGCATTTAGATTTGTTGGTGTCCAGTAATCAAATTGGGTTCCTTCCCAAATTAATTCGCTTGCATATTCTACTGTAATCCAATCGATGAAAACTTTAGATAGTACATCACTTGTAGAATTTTTTACTATAAAAAAGTTCGTGCCATGATTAAGAAGTGTTTCATCCAAATTCAATGAGAAATCACGATTTATCATCCCTGCCCATGATTCTGTTATTAAAATAGAATCTGTTTGACTTTTTTGCTGGATTGTTGCGATATGAGCTGGATAACCCTCAGATCCACTAGAGGTGCCTCCGAATAGAGATATATTTGCTTTAGCATTTATATAATCACGTGGATGATGAAGTTGAATTGGAGCTGAAAGTGTTTGTTCTTTTGTAATCCCCGGACCAACCCATAAAAGTCCGGATTGAAATGGGTTGTAATCTTCATTTTCAGAATGAGCATAATTTATACCATAATTAATTGTTATAGGTTCAATTACACTTTGATCTATAGTATTTATCCTTGAACCAAGAATCTCTGGATCAACTGGTACATTTAACCAATAAACATTCAGATTTGTATAAGGATTTTTAGTAAAAATAGTATATCCATCTTTATTAGTATCAAAACCCCTAGGGCCCCGGCCATAGAAAAGAATTTTATCATTTTCATTTAAGACGCCATCGTTTTCTCCCGTTACTTTTATAGCTATTTCTATTAGGTTATCTGAAATAGATTGAAAAATATCATCTGATACAGGTCTCCCACCTCTTGGATTAGTAAAAATCCGAAGAGATGACGGGTTAATATTTGTAATATCAGCTCCTATTTCAGATAGCTCTAAACCACTAATTCCATAAACACCATCATCTGAAATAGCAATTTTATACCAATTTCCGCTAAGATCATTTCGACTTTTTATTCTTTTGGAGATAGATTTTTTTTCAACCCAGTTTTTGGCTACAGACCAGTTAAAAATCTTATGCTTATAAATAAGTTCTTCAGCATTAGAAAGAATTATAGAGTTTTTTAATGATTTTTTAAAACGAATTTTGACTTCTAATTCAAGCGCTGAAATTTCAGCATTATTTGAGGCTGTAGGTGCTAATTTAAGAATTGCAACATTCAAATTACGAAATTTCTCTAATCGTTTCCATTTCCCATAATTAATTACTGGTGAATAGAAAAGTTCGGACTCTTTATCTTGGGGAACATTAACAGTTTTAATTGGTATAATTTGAATCTCTGGATAATTATCTGTAGGCAAGCCAATTGTAATATATTGATTCTCAAGACTATATCCTTGAGAAGGATTAGTAAAGAACACTCTAAATATTAATTCTGAATGAGAAGTCTTTATAATTGAATGAGATTGGCTGAAAAGACTCCCGAAAATAAGAAAGGTAAAGAAAATAATTTGGCGAATCAATTTTGTAATCAATTTGTAATACTACTTGACATGGGTGACTATAATTGAAATTTCGCATGGAACTCCGTAATTTCCAAAGTCATCTTCGACCATAATTAATATTTTTCATTATTAGACCATAGTATGAGGTAAGGTATAGTATGATAGGAACAAAAGACTTTGATTTAATTCAAGAAACATATAATGTTTTTGAGCAAAAAGTTTCTTTCGCAAGGGAACTTATTGGTCGACCGCTGACATATGCAGAAAAAATTCTTTGCGCTCATCTACATGAGCCACTTTCTGAATCTCCAGAAAAACTCGTTAGTTATATAAACTTTAATCCTGATAGAGTCGCTTTGCAGGATGCTACAGCCCAGATGGCTCTTCTCCAATTTATGCAAGCTGGAAGGAAGGAAACGGCCGTACCAAGTACAGTTCATTGTGATCATCTTATTAGGGCTCAAATTGGGGCTTCTGATGATCTAAAACAGGCTAACTATGAAAATAGTGAGGTATATAATTTTCTTAGGTCAGTATCACAGAAATATGGACTAGGTTTTTGGAAGCCTGGGTCAGGTATAATTCATCAGGTTGTTTTAGAAAATTATGCTTTTCCAGGAGGGATGATGATTGGGACTGATTCACATACTCCTAATGCGGGTGGTTTAGGTATGGTTGCCATAGGAGTAGGAGGTGCTGATGCTGTTGATGTTATGACAGGTATGCCTTGGGAAGTTCTGTGGCCTGGGGTCATAGGAGTAAAGTTAACGGGTTCATTAAGCGGATGGACTTCACCAAAGGATGTGATACTTAAATTAGCTGGTCTTTTGTCAGTAAAAGGTGGAACTGGAAGAATTGTTGAATACTTTGGGGAGGGTACTAAATCAATATCATGTACTGGTAAAGGAACAATCTGTAATATGGGAGCGGAAATAGGAGCGACTACCTCTATTTTCCCATTTGATAAACGAATGAGTCAATATCTGAATTCAACTGGTAGAGCTGAAATTGCAAAATTAGCTGGAGCTATTGAAAAAGAGTTAACAGCAGATCCCGAAGTAGAAAGAAATCCAGAAATTTTCTTTGATAAAGTTATTGAAATAGATCTATCGACTCTTGAGCCACATATAGTTGGCCCATTTACTCCTGATTTAGCTAGACCTATTTCTCAGTTAAAGTCTGATGTGCGGGAAAAAGATTACCCTGATGATATATCAATTTCCCTTATAGGAAGTTGTACAAACTCCTCATATGAAGATATAGAACGTTCAGCTAATATTGCTAGGCAGGCAATCAAGAAAAACCTTAAAGCTAAAACACCTTTTCTAGTTACTCCAGGATCTGAACAAATTCGGGCTACAATAGAAAGAGATGGACAGCTAAGAGATTTAAATGAAATAGGTGCTGTTGTTTTAGCTAATGCATGCGGGCCATGTATTGGACAATGGAAAAGAGAAGATAAAACTGAAGGCAATAAAAATTCCATTATTACATCATTCAATAGGAACTTTGCTAGACGCAATGATGGTAATGCTGATACTCATGCGTTTATTGGGTCACCTGAGTTAGTTACAGCAATGTCATTAGCAGGTAGACTTTCTTTTAACCCACTTACTGATTCCATAAAAAATGAAAGAGGAGAAGAAGTTTGGTTAGAACCTCCAGTTGGTGATGAGTTACCAGCTAATGGTTTTGAAACTGGAGATGAAGGTTTTATTCCACCAGAAATTGATGGGAAAAATTTAGAGGTGGAAGTTAAAGACTTAAGTGAAAGAATTGAATTGCTTAAGCCATTTAAACCTTGGAGCGGTAATGACCTCACAGATCTCCCGGTTTTATTAAAAGCTGATGGGAAGTGTACAACAGATCATATATCTCCTGCGGGACCATGGCTTCGATTCAGAGGTCACATAGACAATATTTCAGATAACTTATTTATAGGTGCTGTAAATTCCTTTAATGGAGATATTGGTCTTGGAAAAAATGTAATTACTGGGGAAGAAAATATAAGATTTAGTGATATAGCAAGGTATTATAAGAAACAGGGAAGGCTTTGGGTTGCTTTTGGAGATGAAAATTATGGCGAAGGATCCTCTAGAGAACATGCGGCAATGGAACCGCGTCATTTAGGGGGTATTGCAGTTATTGTCAGGAGTTTTGCTCGTATTCATGAAACTAATTTAAAAAAACAGGGTATGCTAGCTCTAACTTTTGCTGATCCATTAGCATATGATGAAATTCGTGAAGATGACAGAATATCTATTTTGGGTCTTAAAGAATTTTCTCCTAGACAATCACTAATGCTTAAGGTTAATCATTCAGATGGTTCTTTTTTTAAGACAGAACTTAACCATACATTTTCAACTACTCAGATTGAATGGTTTAAAGCTGGCTCTGCATTGAATTTAATAGCATCTGGTTTAGTTGGATCTTGACTACAAATAAAATAGCTGTCATTACTGGTGCCTCAGAAGGGATTGGTCGAGCAATTTCTATAAAACTTGCTTCAGAAGGTTATTATACTATTCTTGCTGGAAGGAATGAGGAAAATCTCAGGAAAACCGCTAAACTTATCAGTCAGGTTAATGGTCAATATTTAGTATATAAGGCAGACATAACCTCTGAACAAGATGTTATGAATCTTTTTAGGAAGGTTGTAAAATTAGGGGAATTAGTAATTCTTGTAAATAATGCTGGCGTTGGAACATTTAAAGCTGTCGAAGAAATTTCTTTAAAAGAATGGCAAGATATGCTTGATGTGAACTTAACAGGTTCATTTCTTTCTACTAGAGAGGCTATCAAACTGATGAAAAAAAACAAAAAAGGTCACATAATTTTCATTAATTCAATGTCAGGTAAAAGAGCTCTTTCATGGGGTAGCGGTTATTCTGCTACAAAATATGGGTTAAAAGGTTTTGCTGATACGGTTAGAATAGAATTAAGAAAATCAAATGTAAAAGTAACATCAATTTTCCCTGGTTCAGTTAATTCATCTTGGTGGGATAAGTTAGATTTTAATTTTTCTCGTGATCAAATGTTAAATGAGAAAAATGTTGTAGATGCTGTTTTTTCGACGGTATCTCAGGAGGGTCATTCTGTAATTGAAGAGATTGATCTCCGACAAGTTGGTGGTGATTTCTAAAAAATCAATTTTTTGTTATTTTTTTGATGAAAAAACAGGCAGAAGTTTTTCGTTTTCTACCTTAGATCAAAAAAGCTAAATTTCTATGCTTTAATCGAATTGAACATAAAGGTTTTCTCAAAGAAGAGAACATTTAATTAAAGGAGAATATTTTGGCAGTTAAGATTAGAATGAAACGCTTAGGCAGACGTAATAGGCCTTTTTATAGGATTGTTGTTATTGATTCACGTAAAAGACGAGATGGGAAAGCTATAGAAGAGTTGGGTTGGTACAATCCTATTCTACAAACTGAGAAAAATTATGAATTGAAAGTAGATAGAATCCTATATTGGATAGAAAATGGTGCTCAACCATCTAACACTGTTCGGAACTTATTAAAATGGGAAGGTGTGTTATATAGAGTCCATTTGAAAAAGCAAGGTATAGATGAGAAGACTATTGATTACGAAATTCAAAAATGGACTCTTGATAGAGAAGAGAGGGTAAAATTAAAATCAGAAAAAATTGCTAAAAAGAAAACTGAAAAGGCTAAGGAAAAAAGCGAATTGATGGGAGAAGCTTCTTCTCCAAAACCAGAGGATTCTCAAGAGTCTTCTAAAGAGGAAGCTTCTGTAAAAGAGGATGCTGTTTCCGAGGCTGGATCTGTAGAAGAAGATAGTAC
>PAYY01000002.1 GCA_002715465.1 Fidelibacterota bacterium
CATGATTTTCAGGCCACTCTTTTACACCTGCTGGGCGTAGACCATGAAAATTTAATTTTTAAACATCAGGGAAGAAGATATAGGTTAACAGATGTCCATGGGAAAATTGTTAAGGATATCCTTGCATGAAAATTGTTGGTGGTGGATGTCAGTTTACTTGATATTTCACCTTAATATATCTAATTCTATTAATTCCCATATTTGTGAAGCTCTTAATGCTTGATCTATTTATATGAATTATTTCCAAGTTAAAGGGGAACTAGTAATGAATCTATTGAAAAAATGTTTTTTTGCTCTCATATCCACTCTTTTTCTATCTATGATTTTGTATGCTCAGGAAAAATCTATTTGGTCCAAAGAAAATTTTTCGGGATTAAAAATGCGGAGTATAGGTCCCGCACTTATGTCTGGGCGAATTGCTGATATTGCTATACATCCTCAAAATGATAATATATGGTATGTGGCTGTTGGGTCTGGGAATGTTTGGAAAACAATTAATTCAGGGATTACTTGGCAAACAATTTTTGATGATCAAGGTTCTTACTCCACAGGTGCAATTACAATTGATCCATCTAATCCGGAAATCATTTGGTTGGGAACAGGTGAAAATGTAGGTGGTCGACATGTAGGCTATGGAGATGGGATTTATCGCTCAGAAAATGGTGGGTTGACTTGGAAAAATATGGGGCTAAAAGATTCAGAACATATTTCACGAATTATTGTTCACCCTTCTAATTCTAATATTATCTGGGTAGCCTCTCAAGGACCTTTATGGTCAAAAGGAGGAGAGCGTGGAGTCTTTAAAACAATTGATTCTGGGAACTCATGGAAACAAGTATTAGGCGATAAGGAATGGGTTGGTGCTACGGAAATAATAATTGATCCTAGGAATCCAGATATACTATATGCTGCCACCTGGCAACGACATCGGACTGTAGCATCATATATTAGTGGTGGGCCAGGTACAGCAATATATGGAAGTGTAGACTCAGGTGAAACATGGAAAAAGTTTTCTGAAGGTTTACCTACTTCTAATCTGGGTAAAATTGGATTGGCTATTTCTCCACAAAATCCCGATGTTTTATATGCTGCCATTGAATTAGATAGGCGGAAAGGAGCTGTATACCGTTCTATTGATAGAGGCTCCACCTGGCATAAACAATCTAATACCGTGTCTAGAGCAACTGGACCACACTATTATCAAGAACTCTATACATCACCGCACAAGTTTGACAGACTTTATCTAATGGATACGGGAATACAGATATCAGAAAATGGTGGAAAAACCTTCAAACGTTTAAAAGACAAATATAAGCATGTTGATAATCATGCCATTGCATTCCGAAATGACGATCCAAAATACCTGCTTGTAGGTACGGATGGAGGTTTATATGAAAGTTTTGATCATGCTGAGAACTGGCGTTTTTTTGAAAATATGCCTATCACTCAATTCTACAAGGTTGCTGTAGATGATGAGGAACCTTTCTATAACATCTATGGAGGTACTCAAGATAATAGCACACAAGGTGGACCTTCAAGAACCGATAATGTCCAAGGTATACAAAACTCTGATTGGACTCTAGTCCTAGGTGCCGATGGGCATCAACCCGCTACTGAACCAGGAAATTCAGATTTAATGTACGGACAAACCCAACAAGGCGGACTTCATAGAATAGATTTAATTACAGGAGAAGTAACAAGTATAGTACCCCAGCCAAAAGTTGATGAGGTATATGAAAGGTTTAACTGGGATGCACCAATTTTTATAAGTCCTCACTCACCTACCCGATTATACTTTGGATCGCAAAGACTTTGGCGTTCAGATAACAGAGGGGATAGCTGGGAAAATATATCTAAAGACCTAACAAAAAATGAAGAACGATTCGAACTACCAATTATGGGTCGGACGCAGAGCTGGGATAATGCATGGGATGTTTCGGCCATGTCAAATTACAACACCATAACCTCTATTGCAGAATCTCCTGTTGAAGAAGGACTTATATATATTGGCACAGATGATGGTCTTATACAAATAACAGAAAACGATGGAGGCAAATGGAATAAAATTGAATTAACATCACTTCCTGGAGCACCTAAGAATGGTTATGTAAATGATATTAAGGCTGACCTATTTGATAAGAACACCGCATATATAGCTATTGATAACCATAAATATGGCGACTTTCAACCATACCTTTACAAAACTACAAATAGAGGGAAAACTTGGCGTTCAATCAAAGGAAACATACCTGACAGAACACTTATTTGGCGTATTGTTCAGGATCATGTCAAGCCAGAATTACTGTTTACAGCAACTGAGTTCGGTATATTTTTCACAACAAATGGTGGAAATAACTGGGTAAAACTATCAGGAACACCAGTAATCTCATTCCGAGATCTTGCTATTCAGCGCCGTGAAAATGATCTAGTTGGTGCATCTTTTGGAAGAAGTTTTTATATCTTTGATGATTATTCAGTATTAAGAACTGTCTCAAGAAAACAAATGGAGGAAGAAAACATACTATTCCCTACACGAAAATCATGGTGGTATATCCCGCGTTCACATCTTGATTTCTATAGTAAAAAGGGTCAATTGGGTGCTGGACATTATGTAGCAGAAAATCCAGAATATGGTGCTGTATTTACCTATTATTTAAAAGAAGATATAAAGACACTTAAAGAAATTCGTCAGGAAAAGGAAAAAAAACTTGATGAAAAAAATAGAGATATCCCATTTCCTGGCTGGGAGGAATTGGAGATCGAAAAACAGCAGGATAAAATAAAAGTGTGGATTTCTATTGAAGACTCCCAAGGTAACACTGTTCGAAGAGTTTTTGCGCCCACTAAAAAAGGCTTTCATAGAGTAGCATGGGATTTTCGATATCCCTCTCCTTACGCTATTAAAGTAGATACAGAAAGTAAGGGAAATCTTCCCCCAGAACCTTCTAGTGGACTCCTTGCACCTCCAGGTACATATTCAGCAACTTTATATAGACAAATCGATGGTAAGATTTCTAAATTGGCTGGACCCGATAATTTTGATGTAGTCCAACTCAGGCAAGGTGCGTTAAAAGGAGCTAAATTATCAGACGTAGCTGCTTTTTGGAGAAAATATGAGGATGTAGTACGATCAGTAAGTGCTTTGAATCTGACTCTATCAAGATCTATAAGTAAAGTTGATGCAATGAAACTAGCACTCGCGAACTCAACAGCTAAATCTGGACAACTTGATCATCGTTTACATGAACTTCAATCTGAACTAATGTCACTTGATGTAAATCTAAATGGATATAGGTCTAAACGTGAGCCTGGAGAAAAACGGAATCCTACAATTAGTTCTTACCTCTCTTCAGTAGGAAGGAGTATTCAGAGATCGACATATGGTCCAACTGAAACCAATAAAAAGAGCCTTGAAATTGTGGTGACTTTACTAGAGGATTCTTATTTTAAAGTTGAGTCAGCTGAACAAAAGATTTCACGACTTGCAGAAGACTTATTGCAAGCTGGATCACCTTGGATTGAAGGAGAACCTTTACCTAAATATTAATATTTCATAGTTTAGACATATTTAATTT
This sequence comes from Fidelibacterota bacterium, assembly GCA_002715465.1. Next base: position 3,576 of record PAYY01000002.1, read on the forward strand.
TTCCAATACAATAAAGAATGAATACAGGATTATATATACTTTTTTTCTTCTTGGGTTTCCTATCAGGAGGATTGTTTGTCTTCGCATACAGTCTTAAAACCATAAATCAAATACACCGCGATTACCGTGAGGGCCGTTACGAATTGGAGAATACAGAAGAAGAAATAAAAGAAAACCAGGAAATTCCTTCTAAAAAAGATTAGATAAAATTTATTTTACAGGTACTATCCTATATAATGTCCCCGGATCTTCAGTAGCAACATAAATGTAGCCATCTGGACCTTGCTTTACATTGCGTACTCTGCCAATATTTTCTAACAACGTAGACTCAGAAACCACTTTCTGCCCATCAATCCGGCATAGATTCAGATACTCAAATCTGAGTGAACCTACTAGAAGACTTCCTTCCCATCCGGGATAATGTTTACTAGTAATAAAGGTCATCCCTGAAGGACCTATAGAAGGTGTCCAATAATGTACAGGATCAATCATACCTTCCTGTTCTGTAAGAGTAGTAAATACTGTTCCATTATAATTAATTCCAAAAGACACGACTGGCCATCCATAGTTTTTACTTCTTTCTACAATATTTATTTCATCTCCACCACGTGGACCATGCTCATGTGACCAAATAACTCCTGTCTCAGGATGAATGATAAGTCCTTGAGGATTGCGGTGCCCAAAGGAATAAATGCTTTTTATAGCTTCAGTATTGTCTACAAAAGGATTGTCAGAAGGTATTGAACCATCATCATTTATCCTGTGTACTTTCCCAGGATATAAACTAAGATCTTGAGGATTAGTGTCTCTTGATCCTCTATCTCCAACTGTCAGAAAAATATAACCTTCTTTATCAAATTCAATTCGAGAACCATAGTGTAATTCCCTGTCAGCATAAGGAAGGGCCTCAAAAATAAGCTTTTCTTTTCTGAGCTTATTTTTTTTCAATTTATACCTTTTCAATGATGTGGAGCTTAAAGTTTTCCCATCTTCTACTTTGATACTGGAATATGAAATGTAGACTAACCTATTTTTTTTGAATTTTGGGTGCAATTCTATATCAAGAAGTCCTCCTTGGCCTTCTGAATGAGCTAAAGGACCTCCAGTTATTTCATATTTTCTACCATCTTCTTTAACTCGGAATATTTTCCCACCTCTATCGGTAATTAGTATATCTCCCTTAGGTAGGAATGCCATACCCCAAGGTATACCTAACTCTGAACCTATTTCTTTTAATGTATAATTGAACTGTTCAGCCTGAAAAATTTCATTTGGGGAAAATTTCTTCTGGAAATCATAAATTTTGTCTCTCTTAATCCCTTTTAGTATAAAGCTTACAAGTTCATTTATCTGAGATTCTTTAAGCATAGTTCCAAATGCTGGCATTGCGGCATCTGATCCACCCCTTCCTGAATGAATGGATTCAAAAATTTGCGAAGAAGAATTTCCATATTTCCATTTTCTGTCAACAAAAGTTTGCATTGTAGAACCATGACAGCTCGCACAATAGTCTGTATAAATTTCACTCGAACGAACAACCGCTAAATCTGTTTTAGATAAATGATGGTCATTAGCTGAATTCTTTCCATTTAAAAAGCTTGATCCTATCATTATGGAAATAAGCAAAAAGCTATTTTGTAATCTGACCATTTTCCCTCCAGCCTAATATTTGATTTAAAATTTTACCATTTTTACAGTATCTAATATTTCTGAATTTAAAAGTAATACTCCAATATAAACACCGTTAGAAGATTGTCTCCCTCGATTATTATAACCATTCCATACTGCTTCATAAACGCCTGATGCTCTATTTCCTTTAGCTACACTTGTAATATGCTGCCCAAGAATATTATAAATCTTAATTTCGACCTTACCATCTTTTGAGGTAAAAAACTGAAACCTTGTAGAGCCTAAAAAAGGATTGGGATAAACCATAATTTTTGATTCATTCAAGGTATCTATGAGTGCTAAAGTTGGAGTGTCTATATATTGAAACTGAGAATTTTTTTCCCCTGGTGTCCCATATCCAGTGGAAAGATACCAGTTTTCGCCAAGGGAATTATCCAGACTAGAGTTAATTAATTCTATTGTCTGCCCAGAATCATCTGTCTTTACTGGCCAAGGATCAACAATCCTATAAAAAACTTCATCAACTATTTCACCATTTTCGTTTTTCAAGATTAAGCTGTCTCCTGCAGCATTTAAACCAAAATTAAGATCACTAACCAATGGAATATCAGAACCAAAGACTGATTTAAATTCATTTGCTTCTCTACAAATAATAAGATATCCGCCACTCTCAATTTGAGTATTTTTAGGAAAATAAAATTGTTCATCTTGGCCATCAGATATAACCCAATTTTCTAAATTGATTTTACCTGAAGTACTATTGTATAGTTCAAACCAGTCACCTGGATCTGCAACATTAAACGAACTATAATTAATTTCATTAATACTGATGCTACCAGTTGTTGAATCCGGGACAAAAATTGCTTTAATATCCATTCCCTTAGTAGGAAGGACTGTCATTACTTCACTTATTGAACCACTACCACCTTGCCAATGTGAAAAAGTAAAACCTGGTTTAGGAAGAGGGACTAATTTCACAGGAATTTCACTAAAATATTTTCCATCCCAATCATCTTCTTCAATTAAAATTGAATTAAGTTTGACCTGACCTGCATTTGAAGGTATAACGCCTATATTTATAGCTACCTCTTTAGAAAACTCAAAATATTGACTTAAATGCCTTAAAACTGATTCAGGCCTATTCTTCAGAAATATTTTTAACTTATTAAGCTCCCAGTCGTAACAATAAGGTCCAGGGCAACCATATCCATCATCTTCTTTCCATTTATTCAAGTGTCTATCTAAAACTGGTTCAATATCGTTATATAGACCTTCGACAACTCTAGTAGTATTTGAAGAAGAAAGTTTTGTATTAAGTAGATCAAGGTATCTATTCAAAAAATGATCCCTAAACTTTTCATTTTCCAAAAGCTTTCTAAAAATAAAGGTGGACCACGCAGGATTGGGCCACGCATTACCACCGGCTTCAGTTGTATTTGTAGCATGAAGAATATGGTTTACATAATAACCTTTAGTACCATCGGCCCACCAATCATCCCATAGACCATATCCTGTGTCAGTATCATATAATATCCATCGCCATTTCCCCTCACCATTTCTAGAGCGCCAGAACTTATTATTATTTGCTGGCCAATCAATATTCCCTACAAAGGTTTCCATTACTTGATAATCAATGAAATTATTGATATCAATCAAGGAATTAATTTGATTGTAATTTTCCGCTAAGCTTAAATCATTATTTTCTAAAAAGTTGATAAGTTCAAAATAATGTTCTAGATCACCATGTATGATTTTTGGTACAGGAACTTCTTTGTATTCGAGCATATCAAGTTCTTCTTCAGGAACAAAATGGTGATGTTCAATAAAATGTTCACTTACCTTTTCTCGAATATTGTGAATACCCCAATACTCGCCATTAAGATAAACAACTGATGGACGATATGCCTGAAAATCAAGGTTTTTATTATCCTTAACTAGGGAATAAGTAATTGCATCGCGTATCATAGTTGACCACCAATCATTTCCACTATTCCGAAGTATAAAGGATTCAAATTCCATGAGAGGTATCTCTGGGAAAAGTTTATAATTCAATTCTCCAACATCATATTTGCTTCGGAAAAGAATTGCCAACGACTTTTGTGGAAACCCTGTAGACCCAGAACCAAAGATTTCAGCTCCAGCTCTATGATTGAAAGCAAGTTTTCCATCAGTTTCGAACATTTCAATATTTATTGGAACCTCAATATCAACGACACTTTCACCTACCCATTGAATTTCTTCATATATCCCATTTTCTCCCCAAAGATTATCTGGATCTGTAGAAATAGAAAAAATGGGAAGGTCATGGTCTTTCAAATCGTTAATGAAATAAGTTCTTGTAGTAGTCTTACTTTTTTGCATTGATATAGTATCAAAAACAGCCGCTCTTAAAATTGTTGTTTTTACAAATGTTAAAGGATTTAAATAAATTTGTGCTGTTGAATCAGGGTCACTACCATTTAGAGTAAAACGAACTTCACCATTTTCAAATTCTGTAGAAATATTAACCTCTACCTGATTAGGATAAAAACCCGCTATTTTGTCAATTTTTGGAAAAGGAACTGTTACAATAATTTTTGATCCATCTGAAGTATTTGAAGTACCCGGTGTTGGTCTCTTAAAAAAGAACCATTCCTGTGATCCATCTGGTTTTCTTCCTCTAGAATAATCTGGAGGGATCTTCCCCGAAAAAATTGAGTCTATTAGTACTCCTGAAGGACTCGACAGAAGTAATGGCTCACCAGCTGATTTAATTTTGAAATTAGTGTGAGGATTGTCTTCACTTAGACTTTTATCTTTCCCAGAAGCAAAAACTAATAATACGCCCTTTCCTGGAATCTCAATTTTCCCAAATTTCCAACGATTTGGAGTGTCTGGATTGTCAGATAAACTATATCCTTCTAAATTAACAGAATTGGTGTCATCATTATAAATTTCTAACCAATCAGAAAAGTCTCCATCGCTATCAGATATGGTAGTATCATTCTTGGACATGACTTCATTGATAAATAGGCCCTGAGAAAATATAATTCTACTAAATAGGAAAAAAATCAGCACTAGGTACAAACTTTTCTTTAACCTGAATTCTTTCATTCTAAATAATAATTAGTTAGTAATTAAAATTAACTTTTATATATAAATAGACTCTTTTAGAAGAATAATCTCATTCAAAAATTTTATGATATTGTGAGCCTCTATTCAATGTTGCAATCAAAACAGAAAATATTCCTTGAATATTAAACAGGGTTAATTGGAAAACCTTTAATTCTATTTAATCATCTAATGGATGAGAATATTTTTTAGTTAATTCAAATAACTCAGGAAAAGACTCATCTGAATCATCGTAGAATTCTTTTAGCTCGAAAAGCTCTTTCCTTAAACGCTCTTGAATTAATGTGAATTGCGGTTTGCCGTAAATATTATTTAATTCATTTGGATCATTATTAAGGTCATACATCTCCCAATATGGCTCACCATCTTTAATTACATTTCCTTCAAAATTCCAATGTCCTGTTGGATAAAATTCGTTATGAGAATAACCCAAACTTTTACTGTAAAAATAGATAAGTTTATAATCCTTTGTCCTTATTCCATAGTGACCAGGTATGTTAAAATGAGCCCCATGCATCCAGTATCTGTAATACATGGATTGACGCCAAGTTTCAGGAGTATTACCTTCCACAATATCACGAAGGCTCTCACCTTGAATATCATCAGGAATTGGTACATTACCATAATCAAGGAAAGTGCTCGCAAAATCTATATTTGTGACTATATCATCGTTGATCGAACCTGACTTAACGACCTTAGGGTATCGTATTAACAGAGGAATCTGTAAAGATTCTTCATACATAAAACGTTTATCGTACATACCATGTTCTCCTAGATAAAAACCCTGATCTGAAGTATAGACTACAATGGTATTGTCAGTTAAGTTGTTTTCATCAAGATAATTAAGAACTCTTCCAACATTTTCGTCTATAGAAGCAACACATCTAAGATATTTTTTAATATAGGATTGGTATTGAGCAGCCTTACGTGCTTGACCCAATAAGTGACCTGTTTCACTTTCGTAAAAGGTATGATTCTCTCCAATTTTTTGGGTCTGGAGTTTTATACCATAACCTCGCGTATTATAGTCATCAAAAAGAGTCTCTGGTTCTGGAACATCAATATCTGCCAATAAATTGTTGTACTTTTCACTATGCTCCCATTCATCGTGTGGAGCTTTATAATGTAACAATAGACTAAAAGGTTTATCTTTAGGACGATTGTCTAAAAATTCCAGCGCAAAGTCAGTATTAATATCAGTAACATACCCTTTATACTCTACTCCTATACCAGCCTTAGGATCTCTGGACCAACCTCTACCCATTTCACAATATATAGGATCGTGATATAATCCTTGACCTATCATCACCTTCCAATAATCAAAACCTGTAGGTTCCGTGTGAAGATGCCATTTACCTATCATGCCTGTATAATAACCTTGAGACCTTAATAGTTTTGGGAAAGTAACTTGTTCATCTGAAATTTTTTCAACTAATGTATATACTCCATTCTTGTGACTATGCTTTCCAGTGAGGATTGATGCTCGACTTGGTGTACATATTGAATTGGTACAGAAAGCATTATCAAAACGCATTCCTTCATCGGCCAAACGATCCAGGTTTGGTGTTTTAAAAACCTCTGAAAGGAAATCATTATAAGCACTTACTGCGGGAACAGCATGATCATCTGACATAATAAATATAATATTAGGCCTAGAGTCCGTTGTAGTTTTAGGTGAGCTACAAGTAAAAGTCAGTGATGCAAAAAAGAGTGTTAAGAAAAGTTTTATTTGCAATTTATTCATTTAATTGAATCCTCAATCATTAGTATGAAAAAGAATTTCTTCCGGAACAATCATCTTTGGAGTTTCAGGTCCAGAAAAACTTACTTCTAGTCCTTTACCTCCCTCTCCTTGGAAGAAAAGAACCTTTATGGGATGTTTGCCTTTTTTTAGAGCAATCTGACCTGATACTTCAGTCATACCATGAGTATAATCATTATCTACAACAAGCTTATCATGTATGAAGATTTTACTACCGTCATCTGAATCAGAATAGAATGTATAGATGCCATTTGTAGGTACATGTACAAAACCAAAAAATCTTAGGGCAAAGTAATCATCTGACTCTCGCACTTTTAGATCCAATTTAGAGGACACTCCTATGCTTGTTGGATCAAGCAGCGAAAAATCTGGTAATTTTCTAAAACCCAGTGATCCCCCTGAACTTTTCTCAAAAGAATTTTTATCAAAAAATTCATACTTAATTCCTTTAGAAAAGCTCTTCTCTACACCTGAAATAGTATTAACCTTTGTGAACGTCTTTTCATTTACGCCACTAGATTCTCCATTATCCCAAAATGTGCGCGCTTTTATTCCCACTGTAGCATCTATTTTAAATGGTTTATTATAAAACAAGGATGATTCATCAGGGTCAGAACCATCCATAGTATAATAAATATTACCTTTCTTTAATTCATTGCGGATTTTGATTTCCATATCATTTAAAAACATATCTCCATTTGAAAGAAAGTAAGGTGGAAGATAACCAGCATTAATTTTTTTCACTTCTTCTGGATTCATTTTTATAACATCTCTATCATAGGTCATTAAACCATTAACTTCAATTTCAACATCAGTTGTTTGAGTATAAACTGCAGCCGATAGTCCATCTTTAATCATCCATTGAAGTTCACGGTATAGATTAGCATACCCTTCCGTCAAATCTTTCACTGTAGTATAATTTCTATAACCCCAATTATCTTTTTGTAACCAAGTATGATTTTCTACCGGCAAGCCTAATCCTCCAAATTCGCCAAGAACAATAGCTCTTTTTTCTTCAACTGGAGGAATATCTGGTCCAGGATAAGAATGAATATCATTGATATCTCCAACTCCCCTATCCGCCCATCCACTGGCTGCATTAACTAAACGTGTAGGATCAAGTTTTTTTACCATTCTCGTTATTTCCGCGGTTTTAAATTGTCCCCAACCCTCATTAAACGGAACCCAAACAATAATGGATGTATAATTCTTAAACTGATTAATCATTTCTTTAATTTCAAGCTTGAACCAATCAGATGATTTTTTTGATCTAATAGCATCAGATTCATTCCTATCTATATATTCTCCTCCACTAGGCATATCCTGCCAAACTAAAACTCCTAATTTGTCACACCAGTAATACCAGCGTTCTGGCTCAACTTTCACATGTTTTCGGATCATATTAAAACCTAATTTTTTGGTCACCTCAATATCGTAACGTAAAGCTTCATCAGTAGGAGCACTATAAAGACCATCTGGCCACCAACCTTGATCAAGAGGTCCAAGCTGAAAAGTAAATTTATTATTCAATAAAATTCTGGTGATTCCATTATCATCCTTTCCTATTGCAATCTTTCTCATACCAAAATAAGATTTCACTTTATCGGTAACTTCGTTCTCTTCCAAAAGAGCAATTTCCACATCATATAAGAAAGGATCTTGAGGTGACCAAAGTCTTGCTTTATCTAGAGGTATGGTTACCTGACTATTAGCATTACCTATGTAGCTAGCTACTTCACTATTGTTAGATTTTACAACAACATTAATTGAATGATCTGGTTTTATTCCCCATATATTTGGTTTTATATTGACCACGCTTTCATCAATATCAGAAGTGATTTCTAATGATTTAATAAATGATGAAGAATTTCCAACAGGTTCAATCCATACTGTTTGCCAAATACCAGTTATCGCTGTGTACCAAATTCCTCTAGGGTTGAGAACTTGTTTACCTCTAGGAATGTCTTCTGTATCTGCAGGATCCCAAGCCGATACAACTAATCGTTGAATTTCCCCTGGTTTAATATATTCGGTAATATCAAAACTGAATGAATCATATCCACCACGATGCATTCCGACTTCATTATCATTCAACCAAACTCTAGCTTCCCAATCAACAGCACCAAAATTCAAGATTATCCTATTTTTTCCCCATGATGAAGGAATTTTAAATGTTGTTTTATACCATAGTTTTTTATCGGGTGTAACTTTTTTCTTAACCCCTGAAAGAGCTGATTCAATAGGAAATGGAACTAGAATTTTGCCTTGTGTTTCCTTAAAAGAAGATGAGTTTTTTGGTAAAACTGCATAATCCCAGAGCCCATTTAAATTCATCCATTCATTTCGCTCCATTTGAGGTCTTGGGTACTCAGCAAGAGGGTTCATAGGATTGACGTCTTTAGCAAACTTACTAATCAAACCATCATCTTTTATTACCCAATCTTCTGAATCCACATTGGAACATCCAACTATTATTAAAGTAGAGAATGAAACAAAAATAATCGTGTTGTTCCTCATTTTCCTCTCCTAATTGCGGTTTTCATATATCTAATGACAAAAAATATAATCTATGAATTATTTTTTATTTTATAGAAAAACGGTATATAGTTGTTTGATTATAAATATCGTTTGGACTAAGAGAAACAGTTGGAAAATCAGGTTGATTAACAGAATCTGGAAAATGATCCGCTTCTAGGCATAAAGCTGAACGATGTAAATATTTTTTTCCCAACTTGCCTGAAACTGAACCATCTAAAAAATTACCTGAATAAAACTGCATACCTGGCTCTGTCGTAAGAACTTCCATAAACCTTCCAGAAATAGGTTCATAAAGTGTAACAGCTAATCTCAAAGAATTATCCCAGTCATTGAGCACCCAATTATGATCATATCCTAACCCGAGTTGAAGTTGCACATTATCTTCATCAATTCTTTTTCCTATTCGAGTTTCCTTTCGAAAATCCATGGGTGTATCTGTTACATTTCTAAGTTCACCGGTAGGAATCAGTCCTTCACGAACTGGAGTAAATCTATCAGCATTAATCCACAATTCATGATCAAGAATATTGCCTTCTCCAGCTCCAGATAGATTAAAATAACCATGATGAGTAGGATTTAAAACGGTAAGTTCATCTGTCGTTGCCTCATAGACAATTTTCAATTCATTTTTATCCGTCAAAGAGTAGATCACCGAAATTGAAAGATTCCCTGGATAACCTTCCTCACCATCTTCACTAAGGTAAAAAAGTTTCAAAGCTGGAATACCGTCATCTTTAATGATAGTAGGAGTCCAAACTCTTTTGTTAAATCCATTGATCCCACCATGTAAATGATTACCGTTATCATTTTTTGCAAGATTGTAATCTTTTCCATCTAAATTAAATTTACCATCTGCGATACGATTTCCAACTCTTCCACAAATAGCACCAAAATATGATTTGTCCATAACATATTGTTCAATGTTATCAAAACCTAGAACCACATCAGCCAATTCCCCTTTTCGATCAGGAACTCGCAAAGTCGTAACAATTGCACCATAGTTAATGACTTCCATTTCAAGTCCATGTCGGTTCTTAAATGAAAAAATGGAGACTTCTTTACCTCCCTCTATTGAACCGTAAGAATTTTCCACTATAGTTATTGAATTTTCTTTCATACTTGAACAGCTAACCAGAAAAACTGCTATAATTAAGTTGAATATGTGCAAAAAGTTCTGATTCATAGTTTTTTTCTCCTAGATTTTCATTTATATATTTTCTTTGGAAAAGTTTAAGAAGATTGATAACATTGGTTTTAGATAGATAGAACAAACAGCGAAGTTCCCCTTGGTTAATTTTTACAATACTTGTAGGATGTAACATTATGAAAAGTAGTCCAAAAACTCTTCTTTCTCGAAATTTAATTGTTGCTACAACTCTACTCACTATATTATTTAGTTCCTGTGGAAATGAGGAAACTTACGATCGAAGCCTAAATGGAACATGGACCAGAGATGGTAATGAATTAGCGTTATTTTCAGATTCAACTTTTTATGCATCTTGTGAAGGCTATTGTTGGGCAATGGGAGGTAAAGAAGATAAGTATTATCTTTATAATGATAGTCTAATTCGTTTCGACTATGATGGAGACTACGTCTGGAAAATTTCTCAAGATGGTCGGCGATTAAAAATGACTCCTCATAGATCAAAAGTTCCAACTCGTGATGAATTTGTTGTGGGTGTCTGGGATCGCACTGGTTATGTACCCAAAACCTCCCTGAGAATAAACTATTAAATCCTTATTCTTTAATACTTTCAAAGTATTCCCACATTGCGTCAAATTGTTTCTTTGAATCACCATCATAATAATTAGTTAAAAATGTTTTCCCTGTATCATCAGCATAGCGAGGCATCATCGTGTCCTCAATAATTCTTTGAGGATTATTGAGAAAGCGATGATAATAGTCTTTCTTTAATCTTTTTGTCACTATGCTAAAATTTATAGATTCAATTGGTACACCTCCTGTAGCTCTTTTTTCTCCAACACCGTGACATGTAATACAAGCAAAACCACCATTAGTTTGAACAAGAGCTTTTCCAGTTTCGACTATAGAAGGGTCTCTTTTGCTCGCTTCTACAGTTGATTTTGGATTAATTCCATGCAGCATAGCCAATCCATCTGTAATTATTTTTGAATGATAACTAAATCCTGGCATACGAGCGATAAGACCACCTCGAGGCTTTTTTGATATCTCTCCTGAAATAAAATCATTCATCCAATCCGCTTTTAGTTTCCCCCCGACCCATGTAAGATCAGGCCTACCTTGATAATCCCAAATCAGATCTAGGCCCAACGCATGCGCTAAATCATCATTTGAGACTATTTCTTTACTATTAGCTGAGATTAGCGACCAGGTATCTTCTATTGAATCAAATGAGTGACAACCTGTACACTTTAACGATTCAATTTGCCTTAAAGCAGCAAGAGAGGAGGTTTGCTGAAAAATACTTTTTATGCCACTTCTTGCGAAAGATTTGAGTGCTTCTCGGTCTTCAAGTGAAAAATTAAACCTAGGTGCTTTTCCCGTATTTTTTTCATCGGGTGAGAGACAACCATTATCCCAATTACCCCTCTCAATTGTTTCGAGTGATGGAGCAGAAAATGTAATCCTAGGATTAGAAGAAAGTTCATGGCAATTGATACAACCCGAAGAGCTAACTAACTCTTTTCCTTTTTCAATATTTCCTTTTTCATAATTCAAATCTGTGGTAAGTGATACTTGATCACTTGCAATAATATAACTAGCTAAATCATGTGCTTGTTCTTCACTAACACGAAAATTTGGCATCTTTGTAGTCTTGTGATAACGAGATGGGTTTTGAATAAAATCTTTGAGAGCATTAGGCTTCCATTTAGAATGAACATAATCAAGAGAAATTCGATTGAAATTATCATTTTCTTTTTCACCAGGCTTCGCATGACAACCGATACAGCCTAAAGCTGAAAAAATACTTTCCCCTCGAGATGGATCTCCACGAATAGTGTTAGAAAGAATCCCTTCAGAATCAGAGAGGGAGACAAGAAAAGCAGAAATATGATTGATATCATCAGCAGAACCGTCACCAATTATAATAGGCATACTAGCATCAGAGCGCAAATCCTTTGGGTTGCTAATCCATTTTGAAATCCAATTACCATTTAACCTGCTACCAATATTTGTGAATGAAGGAGCTCCCCAACTAAGTTCAGCCATTGCTTGAGATAAAAGTTTCTTTTCTGATGGTAAATGACATTTAATACAATTATTAGAAGCAAACAATTCCCTACCTTTGTGCTGATTGGAATATCGATCTAAACCTACTGTGGTAGGATTAAACCATAGAGAACTAGGCGGAATTGGTTCAAGCGGGAATGCATCACTTTCCCAAAATAATCTTAAAGTTATATCAGTCGGATCATTAGGAGTACCTTTCCAATTTGTTTCTTCTGGAGATTTGAGAACTATCTGAATAGTATTAAGACCAGAAACAAGATTGACAGGATCACTTCTCGTACGAATTAAATTTTTATAACCATTATCTTTATAAGGCCAACTTGCTAACACTTCAAGACCATTTATCCATATATTCAAAAATCCTTGAGATTCAGATTCAAAAACAACTTCTCTTGCAAAATCTGAATTAAGATAACCTTCCCAAGTTAAATTAAATCGTTCATTTTTTATAAAAGGTGACGGAGATTCATTTATAGGGACATGTAAAGCTACAAGACGGGATTTCCTAACATCTATAGTTCTGTCTCCTTGTTTTTGTGAATTAATAATAAGACCAAGTCCTGGCTCTAAACCATTTTTCCTATACTCATTTTCATTCCGGCCTAGTTGATTGGAAGAGGGAACTTCTGGAATAGACACAAGATTTTCAGTTTTAAATCCTCTGCTCGAAAGTTTATTGGGATCCCCAAGCACATGAATTGTATGATGTATAAATTGAGAAATCCATTCACCATCTTGAGACTTTATATTATATTTAATTTCCATTTGCATGGCTGGTCTCATATCTGGGATTTTCAAAAATACTGATTTGCTGTCATCAGATAATAGTACTTCGGTAGCATAGAGTTTATCATGTCCTTTTCTTCCATCACTTACTCTATAGTCTTGAGAACCATAGTTAGGAGTCCGACGATAATTCCAACGCTCAATATTATAACTTTGTGGATTAACTGCTGTCTCACGATCTAATGGATAACTAAACGTGATAAGTACACCCGTTTCAACAGCATTAATTTTCGTAGCAATATGTAATGGTTTTTCTGTCGTGCGAATCCTATAAAAACCGCCTGGAAAAGTCTTATTGCTAGACCAAGCAAAAAGGCCACAAACGTATAAACCATTATCTTTAGGATGGAAACGACCCCGCATTACACCTGTCGGGAATTCTTCCATTGGAACTTGGACAATCCCACCCTGTTTAATATCTCCTACATCTTCATATAAAACATTAAAAACTTTTCCATAACCATAAGATAAACTTAAAAGACTACCATAAAGAGGTCCCCAATTTTCATTTTTTACCCAGAGTTGTTCTGAAGGTGAGCGATCAACTTTATTATGTATCCAGCAGATTGGAAGCTCAAAGTCACTAGCCTTTTGGTCTGGACTATGATAGGCACCCATTGCCCCATAGAATCCATAACGCTTTATCCAATTAATTTTATTTTTCGGGTTCCAGTGTCCTTCTTGATCACTGGAAATAAATGACCCATCATCATTTAAAAGAACACCATTCGGTGCTCTAAAACCACTTGCTACAATCTCACTTTCTTCACCATCTTTCGAAACTCTGATGATAGTTCCATGTTGTGGAACTAACGCTTCTTTTGCATGTCTAGCACCTTTAGCATAATATAAATTTCCATCATCATCTACTTGAAGATCCATTGCAAATTCATGAAAATGTTCAGTAACCTGATGATCATTATTAAAGTTTTCATAAAAATCAGTCTCACCATCATTATTCAAATCTCTTAAAATTGTAATCTGATCTCGGCAAGTTACGTAAATATCCTCATCAATAACTTTTACTCCTAAAGGTTGGAAAAGACCTGTAGCAATTCTTTTCCACTTTAAGTTTCCAAGAGAGTTTCCTAATCCTTCTACTATCCAAACATCACCCTGCCAAGTACAAACTGCCGCTTTACTAGGATCCTTAAAATAGTCAAATCCACCAAATCTCAAATACGAGTTCCAAGGATTATTCATAGGTGCTGTTATATAATCCCAAGTTACAGGAACATCATCAGAACCAAGTTTTGCAACTGTTGTTAATTCCTGATCCCAACTAGCAGGACCTCCATTAGTAAAATTGGATAGATCAAAAGGATCTGACAATTCAAAATTAGATGAAGCAAGTTTTTTGATTTCACTATCTGCCGCTTTAATAAATATCACCTTAATATCAGTACGTTGGGATGAAGCCGGAATTTTTATTCGTACATGCAATCCTTCTAAAGCCCATTGAACACCATCTACATTGGCTAAGTATGCAATAGATAGAGAAGTTTTTTTATCTGGATCTTTTAATGAGACAAGAGATTCTCCTCCAAAATTGCTCCCTTTGCCTGAGCCTAAAGAAAATTCCTCAACTATACCACTATCTGAAGAGGCTAGTTCAAGAACAAGATCGCTAGAAGAAGGTGAAATATTTAAGGTTCTTACAATCGCAGAATGTTTGCCAATTTGTTCCAAACTGGGCATTTCAAGTACTTTTGTTTCTCCAACGGTGTAAGAAAGGATTACTTTATCTTCATTGACATATAGACCTTTCCAGTGAGCCCAATTTCGAGGAAGTGGGCCATATGGTTTTTTATCAAGGCCAAGCATTCTCGGATCATCAAAACTATTATTAGAATTCGCCCATCCAGGCGCCTTAGGCGTAGTAAACATTAAATCACCTACTGGCGACATATGTGTCGTATGAGACCCATCAAAAGCAATATTCGTCCAATTAACAAACCCTTCTCCAGTCCAAGCACCAGCAGTTCTTAATAAATCAGTATCATACACAATAAAAGTATTTCCTTTTACCAAACCACCTTCACCTTTATCAAGTCGAATAGCAATACCTTTATAAGCAAAGTTCTCAGGAGAAACTTCATAAGTTGCTGTTAAGTATGGTCCATAGTTCATTTTTTCATACCATTCTTGCTGCGATTTTTCGTTACCACTCTTTGAAGCTGATTCTAGCCCAGTGCTACATCCCCAAATCAAAAAAATGACAGAAATAAAAAAGCTAGAAATGAAAATCTTTTTTTTATAATCAATTATATGATAAAAGATCGTGTTATTTAGTTCCATAATTACCTCTTTCAAATTTTTTTAGATACTTTTTAATAACTTGATTGATCCTAAATAATAATTAATCGATCTATACCATTGATTAATTACCAAACACTTTAGAAAAATTAACCCAAACAAGATATTTACAATTACATCAATTCTATAAAATCCAATGTAAAGCTATATTAAAATGTTCTCAAAACAAACTTACAATTATTATCTGTTGAACATAAAGAAAATATTAATTCTTGAAAATCATGGAATACGTTGCCCTTTCTAACTTTCCTTCTTTACTTTACGATATATTATGTTGATCAATTCTTTAGATTTAATCATAGTTGTGGGATATATGCTAGGTATCCTTGTTATTGGTATTTTAGCAGGACATAACCGTATATCAACAACTAATGACTACTTTTTGGCCGGCCGATCCCTTAATTGGTTGATGGTAGGTGCTGCCCTTTTTGCAACAAATATCTCTACTATACATCTTATTGGACTCGCATCTGATGGATACAGAGTCGGATTAGTTGTGGGAAACTTTGAATGGATGGCAGCATTTTCACTAATTTTGCTAGGTCTAATTTTTGCTCCATTTTATTTCAAAAGTAAAATTACAACTTTACCCGAATATCTAGAAAAACGGTATAGTCCTCATTCTAGAACATTCTTAGCATTTATTGCTGTTATGTCTGCGCTTCTAGTTCATATAGGTATTAGCCTTTATGCCGGAGCGAAAGTCTTTGAATATTTTTTCAATATAGATGTCATTTATTCCATAACTATAATTTCAGTAATAACCGCATTATATACTGTTATGGGAGGGCTTAGAGCTGTTGTAGTCACAGAAGCAATACAAACATTTATTTTACTTATTGGTGCATTTGCAGTTACTATCGCAGCGTTAATAGCATTACCATCTGTGGGAATCAATAATTTTGCGGACCTAAAAGCAGCAATAAAACCAGACCAGATTAACATGCTTCATTCTTTTCGAAATGAGCAAGGTAGGTTAAATGAGTATTCAGCATTTTCTATGATTCTGGGGTACCCAATTCTAGGTATTTGGTATTGGTGCACTGATCAAACCATAGTTCAACGTGTTCTTGGGGCAAAAACAAAACATGATGCTCAAATGGGTCCCATCTTTGCTGGATTCCTGAAGCTATTGCCTGTATTTTTCATGGTTTTCCCAGGTGTTTTGGGTTACGTTCTTTTCAAAGATATTATTGGTTCTGATAATGATTTGACACTTCCAGTTATGATCTTACAACTTTTACCTACAGGAATGATTGGACTTGTAACAGCTGGACTCCTAGCTGCACTTATGAGTACTATTGCTGGTGCCCTTAACAGTAGTGCTACTTTAGTAGCAGTAGATATAGTAAAAAGAATTTGGCCCGAGACTAAAGATCAAACTCAAGTCTTCATTGGTCGAATAACAGCCGTAGTTGTCATGCTTCTTGCAATGGCATGGTCTACTCAGGGAGGTAAATTCGGGAGTATTTTTGTGGCGGTAAACAAAATTCCAATGGTATTTGCTCCAGCAATTACTTGTGTTTTCCTCTGGGGGATCTTTTGGCGACGTGGTAGTAAAGAAGCTAGTCTAGCAACTTTGATAGCTGGTTCTTTTGTTGGTACTATTTATTTAATCATTGATCTCCCACTTATTGGAGATGTAAGTATAATTACAGAAAATTGGGGAATACCTTTCATGCAAGTAGGTATTTATCTTTTTCTATTCTGTAGTCTTGTATATTTTATTGTTAGCAAACTAACACCTAATCCCAATCCAGAAAATTTGGAAAACCTTTGTTGGGAAAATCCATTAAGTGCAATAATGTACGGCAAATTATCCGGTGTTAGGGATCCTCGAGTTTGGGCTTTAGGCCTATTCTCAATTGTAATAATTTTCTACATTTTACTCGGTTAAGGTATAATTTAATTGCTATAGTTTTTTATTTTTTCTCATGGATAATAATTCAATTAGACAAGCTGTCATGATAGAACCTGGCAAGATAGAAATGAGGAAAGTAGCACCCCCTAAAATAAAAAATGATGAAGTTCTTCTAAGGATAAAACATATCGGAATATGTGGATCTGACATTCATGTAAACCATGGTCTACATCCCTTTACTTCATATCCTGTAATTCAGGGCCATGAATTCTCTGGTATAATTGAAGAGGTTGGCTCCGAGATAAATAATCTATATCCAGGCATGAATGTAACAGGCAGACCACAAATTGTCTGTGGAGATTGTGGACCTTGTAAAAGAAACGATTATAACATATGTGATGAGCTTAAAGTTGAAGGTTTCCAAGCACCAGGTGTAGCACAAGATTTATTCTCCACTTCGTCTGAGAAAATTATTCCTCTACCAAATTCACTAAGTTTAGAACAAGGTGCACTTGTAGAACCTGTTTCTGTAGCAGTACATGCTGCTAAGAAAGCTGGTGATCTTAAAGGTAAAAATATAACAATTTTCGGTGCTGGACCTATTGGAAACTTAATTGGTCAAGTATGCCAAAGTTCAGGTGCTAAAAAGGTTCTTATTCGAGATATAAGTGATTTTCGCTTGAATATCGCAAAAGCATGCGGCTTAGAAAATATTTCAAATGCTAGGAATGAATCTATGGCTGATGCCAAGTCAAGGATCTTTGGAAATGACAGTTACTCCATTGCTTATGAAGCTGTGGGCATTGAGCCAACAATGAAAGATGGTATTGAAACTATAGAAAAAGGTGGGAAATTAATTATTGTTGGTGTTTTTGGGGAAAAACCTAAAATAGATATGGCCTTAGTTGGAGATCGAGAACTTAATTTGATTGGCTCTCTAATGTATAAGCATCAAGATTTTCAAGACGCTGTAAGACTAATTGAATTGGGGGAAATTATTTTATCTCCGCTCATTACCAAACATTTTCCACTTGAAAAATACGAAGAGGCCTATTCATTCATTGAAGAACAAGGAGATAGAAGCTTAAAGGTCATCATTGATCTATGAGTAAAAAGGAGCTTTCGTGAAAGAATTTAATTATTATCAGCCTACAGAAATTCGATTTGGATGTGGACGTCTCAGTGAAGTTGGAGAAGCTGTTCTTAGTTATGGAAAAACCTGTCTTTTAGTTACTGGGTCCAACATCCCATCTCTTGAACCAGTTTTTAGAAAACTTATGAATTCTTTAAGAGATTCTGGCATTAATATTGTTCATTTTGATGGTGTTATACCGAATCCTACTACTGAAACTATAAAAAATGGTGCCATTATGGCTAAAACTAATAATGTAGATGTCATTCTAGGTGTAGGTGGAGGTTCCAGTATGGATTCAGCTAAGGCAATAGCTGTTGAGGCAAGTCACGATGGCAGTGCCTGGGATTATTTATTTTATAAAAAAACCCAGCCTACAAAAAAAACTCTTCCAATAGTTACAGTTTCTACAACTTCAGGCACAGGATCTCAAGTAACTCAAGTAGCTGTTATGACAAATTCAAATAAAAGAGATAAATCAGCTATATACCATCCAAATATCTACCCTCGAATTGCAATTGTTGATCCTGAAGTAATGATATCTGTACCACCTAAAATCACTGCCGCAACAGGTTTTGATGCGTTTTGCCATGCCTTTGAAAGTATGCTTCACCCTGCAGCTTCTGAATATACTAATTTAATGGCAAAAGAAGCGGTCTCTCTCGTATTTAACCATTTGATAGTTGCTCTGGAACAACCAACGGATATGACCGCTCGATCGGCTTTAGCATTGGCTGACACTTTGGCTGGATTATGTATTGCTAATGCAGGTGTTACACTTCCCCATGGCATTGGTATGGCTATCGGTGGGATGTATCCACATGTGATGCATGGAGAAGCTCTCGCACTTAATTATCCCGCTTTTACTCGGTTTACTTATGAACATGGGATTAAGGAATTTGCTTTTATTGGCAGAAGTCTAAATAACGCTCTATTTAATGAATCAGATCTAAAAGCCGCTGAACAAGCATGTGATGAATTAGATGATTTTCTTCAAAAGATAAAAATGTGGTATGGGCTCTCTGATTTCGATATACCTGAAAAGGAATTAAATAAATTGGCGAATCAATCTCTTGTTCTTCCGGATTATAAAAATAATCCTATAATTCCTACCCTTGAGCAAACTAAACAAATTTTATATAGTTGCTTTAACAGATAGTATTAAAAAGCTATGATTTTCAATGTACTAATGGAAAATCTGCTTATTCCATTCTAGCTTATTTTTTAATTGACGCAAATCAGTGGACTCATCGATTACAATGAGTTCTAAATTAGCTATTTCAGCAAGATCTTCTATATGAGAAATATCTAAACTACTGGTAAAGCATGTATGATGTGAACCTCCAGAAATAATCCAACTTGAAGCCGCCTCTTTTAAACTTGGTAATGGCTTCCATAAAACTCGTGCAACAGGAAGTTTTGGGAGGTTTTTTTCTATCTCTACTGATTCAACTTTATTTACTAACAATCGGAATCTTTCACCAATATCAATAAGGGAGATATTTAAACTAAATCCTGGCTTTGAATCAAATACCAACCTTACAGGATCATTCTTTCCGCCTATAGAAAGAGGGTGGATCTCACAAGAAGGTTTACCATTCGAAAGGGAAGGACATATTTCAAGCATATGGGAACCCATAACGAGCTCATTCTGTTGAGAAAAATGATACGTATAGTCTTCCATGAAGGAAGTTCCACCATCAATACCAGTAGACATCACTTTAACTATACGAACAAGAGCAGCGACCTTCCAATCACCTTCAGCTCCAAAACCATACCCCTCATTCATTAATCTTTGCACAGCAATTCCAGGCAACTGCTTTAACCCATTTAGATCCTCAAATGTATCAGTAAATGCTGAAAAATTTCCCTCTTTCAAAAAAGTACGTAAACCAAATTCTATTGCCGCAGCATCTTTTAATTCTTTATGCCTACTACCTTTAGGCCTTAAATCCGAAGCAATTTCATAAAGATATAAATATTGCTCTATTAAATTATTGATATCTTCCTCTTTTGCTTCATTAACGCATTCTACTAAATCACCTAAACCATAACCATGTACCTCAAAACCAAATCTCATCTGTGCATCTACTTTATCCCCTTCAGTAACAGCTACATCTCTCATGTTATCTCCAAATCTGGCTATCCGTAAAGATTGCATTTCTTTGGAACCACATGCAGCTCTTGCCCAAACACCAATTTTATTTTGCACTTCCTGATCAGACCAATGTCCAACAACAACTTTTCGATGAATATTTAATCTACTGCATACAAAACCAAATTCACGCCCACCATGAGCTGATTGATGAATATTCATATAATCCATATCTATCGATTCCCAAGGGATATCTTGGTTGAATTGTGTATGGAGATGAAGCAGTGGTTTTCTTAATATCTTAAGACCATTTATCCACATTTTCCCCGGAGAAAAAGTATGCATCCAGCAGATAAGTCCAATGCACTGTTTATTGTCACTAGCCGCCTGGCAGATTTTCGTTATTTCTTCCGATGTTGTTAAAACACCTTTAAAAGATACATTCACTGGAATTTGCGTACTGGCATTTATTGAAGAAGCAACTTGATTTGCATTTTTTTCAATCTCATTTAAGGCATCATTACCATAAAGCTTTTGACTGCCAGCAACAAACCATACTTCAAGCTTTTTTAATTCAATCAATAAAAAACTCCTTATCCTGTAAAATACAAATATGCCATTACAATAAGCAAAATAACTATTCCTGTCATAATAATATCCCACTTAGAAACGCTGGCCCTATCCACAGCTTTTTCTTCATTACTTAAAGTTTCAAACGTAAGACCTCTAATCTGTTCATAGGATGGTTCTGATGTAGCATAGCTAACTATAACCATAGTTGCCGCTGATACAAGGAATATTAGAAGACTGTAATATTGAAAAAATATGTTATTTATGATCCAAAATAAGGAGCCTTCACTATAAGCAAATCCATCAATAAGAGCAATCGGAGTATCAATAGCAAGTCTGAAGAGTCCCATAAGAAAACCAATGGTTAGAGCTGCAAGACATCCTTGGGCATTCAAACGTTTATTTGCAATACCAAAAAAGAAAACTGTAAAAATAGGTGGTGCAAGATATCCTTGTACAGATTGGAGGTAATCATAAAGTCCTCTACTCCCCTGGATTACAGGAATCCACATTAGACCAATAAGTACCATAACTAAGGTTGCTATTCTACCAATTCTAACAAGTTCTTCTTCTGAAGCTTTAGGCTTCATCTTAGAATAAAAATCCATTGTAAACAAAGTGGAGGATGCATTAAACACACCAGCAAGAGAGCTCATTAAGGCCGCTAATAGTCCAGCAACAACAATTCCTCTTATACCAACAGGTAGAACCGCTGCTACAAGAAGTGGAAAAGCTTGTTGTGCGTTCTCATTTAGTATTTGGCCATTACTATCCAAAAGAGCTGTGGAGATCATTTCAACTCTTCCAGTTTCCGCTAAAGCAAAACAAATCATACCTGGTATAATAAAAATGAAGACTGGTAAAAGCTTGAGAAAGGCCGCAGCAATTGTACCTTTTCGGGCTTCTGTAAGATTAGCTGAGCCAAGAAGCCTCTGTACAATATATTGATCCGTACACCAATACCACAGGCCAATTATAGGTGCACAAAATAACATCCCAACCCATGGATAATTAGAATTGAAATACCAAGCCATTCTTCCTTCTGTTAATACTGGTGCCCATGTACCATCTACTCCCTCTGGTACTAGAGGTTTCCATAAATTAAATTTCTCGGAGCCAAGAACTGTTTTCAGCTCGTCCCAACCACCTAATGCTTCTAATCCATAAAGCGTTACCATAAAAGACCCTAGAACTAATATGACTGATTGAATTGCTTCAGTATATGCAACCGCCCTAAGTCCTCCAGATATCGTATATATCCCTGTTAAAACAATCACTACAATTGATCCTACCCAAAAACTATTAAGACCAAGAAAGTTTAAATCAGGAAGTAGAACACCAAATACAATCCCACCCGCAAAAATACCTACAGCAACCTTAGTCAAAACATAAGCTACAAGAGAAATCAATGACAGAACCCAACGTGCTGTAGAAGAAAATCGTTTTTCAAGAAACTCAGGCATTGTAAATACTCTAGATCTCATATAGAAAGGAGCCATTATCCATCCTAAAACAAGCAGGCACCATGCATGTAATTCATAATGGGCCATTGCAACACCATCAGTTGCTCCAGAACCAGCAAGACCCACAAGATGTTCCGACCCTATATTTGATGCAAATATACTTGCCCCAACAATTAACCATCCAAGGTTCCGACCTGCTAAAAAATAATCATTAGAAGTATCTTTTTGCTGTTGAGAGACTTTCCAAGCTACGCCAAGAATTAATGCGAAATAGGCTGCAATTATCCACCAATCCAATATAGCAAGTGTGCTATTCATTTTTTCTCCACTTTTGTTTTCCCATTATCAAAAGAATTTGAAATTTTTCAACTCATTAAAATTATCTATTCTTTTCCTCTATTTAACCTCATTGTACTAAAAAAGCTCTTAAATATAGTTTGAATTGTCCTATCGATCTATTAAAGTCTTTAATGTTACTAATTTTTCAAATATATCTGAATTTTCTACCAAGGTCTTAAAATTAATTATAGAAAATAATAACCTAGCATGGAGCTCAACTAATGAATCCTAAAACTAATCAACTGATTCTAATATTTATTTTTAGCTCTTTATTTTTACAGTGTGGTACTACTAAACCAAGTGAATATGAAGATTTTCTAACTCGATTAAAAAATGATGAATCCTATATACAATTCTTTTCCACTGAAAAATCCTGTATTACTATTACTACTGAAGAATATTTTCAAGCCCGAAAGAAATTTTTCTTAGCAGTTAGTAAAGAAAAAGAAGAACCTGATGATGCGATTGAAAGCTTTATGGAATTCTCTAGGGAAAAATCAATTCTTAATGAAGGATGTGAAGACAAATGGGAAAAAGTTTTAACCGTGCTATCTTATGAGTTATATGCGAATATGCCAATTTTTGAATATTCAGCTTCCAATATTAATGAATATAGAGATATTGTCTTTGCAAAATATCCAAATAAAAAACTTTCCCTTGATTTATTTATTCCTCAAGAACCAGTAATGGAACCTATACCGTGTATCGTTGCCATACATGGTGGTGGCTGGGTTGTAAATCGTCGTATTTGGTTTGAACCATTTGCAAAATATTTGGCATCAAAAGGTCTAGCGGCAGTTACCATTGACTATCGAAAACTGCCGGGAGTAGAAATTATGGATATTATTCATGATTCCAAAGCTGCTGTTAGGTGGGTAAGAGCTAATGCAGAAAAATATGGAATCAACCCAAATAGTATTGGTGCAATCGGGGCATCTGCTGGGGGACATCTGGTTACACTTTTAGGTACAACACCAAACGATCCAAAACTTGAAGGATCAGGAGGAAATAATCAAGTCTCAAGTGCGGTTCAAGCAGTAGTAGGAATTGCAACTCCTGCATTTAATTTAGAAAAAGAATCTAGACTTAATAAAATGCTTGGAGTGTCAAAAAATGAGCTAAAAGTAATCTCTCCCTATGAAAATATTGATGGTAAATCAGCACCACTCTTTCTTATTCATGGAACAGAGGATAAAATCGTCCCAGCTCATAACAGTCAAGATTTATATGATAAATATTTAGCTGTAGGTGCCCATGTAGAACTAACGTGGATCGAAGGAGAGGGGCATGGATTCTATGAAGGTAATGATCGTGCAATAAAGATGGCCACTGAATTCTTTATTAAACAATTTTCTATGGAGAAATAGCTAATTTCAAGAACCCAAAATTATTGGGTGCTGGAGGTACTTCAGAATCTGTATCAACAAAAATGATTACTCCACCATCTGAAGTTAAAGTGAGATATTCTCCAGCATTATTCCCTGCACTTTCTTGAGGATAAACAGCTTCCCATTCTTTATTACCGTCACTATCAGTCTTTACTAAATAAACTTTCCATTCATCTGAAGAACCAGAAAAATGGCGATTATCACTATATGAATATTCATCTCCAGAACCTCCCACAATAACAAAACCTCCATCTGATGTTTGTCTCACTCCATATGCTTCATCGTGGATGAATTCAGGATTATATCCTCTTGGCTGTCCAAAAGTTTTATGCCAAACTTCATTGCCATCTTTATCTATTTTCATGAGAAGGTAGTCCCAATTTTTTACGCCATAAGAAAGAGAATGCCCTCCAAGAATGAATCCTTCATCATTTGTCAAATCAAAATCATACAAATGATCGTTTTGTACCCCCCCGAAATATTTTTCCCACAAAATTTCTCCATCTAAGTTAAGTTTAATTAATGTAAAGTCTTGATTCTCTGCTGTAATAGATGAAGATCTCCAAGTAGAAGAAATCACTGCATATCCATCATTAAGATATCTAACCTTTGTTCCTTGCGATATAGGTAATTCTTTTTCCCAAATTAAATCTCCATCTCTTTTGACTTTCATAAGAAAACCTTTACTATCTTCAGAAATAAAAATGAAACCTCTGTTTTCTTCAAAATCAGGAGCTTCAACATAACCTGTTAAGATAATATTACCTTCAGAAACAATATCTATACTTCTGATACCTCCTATACCTTCAGATTTGAAATATTTTTCCCACAGTAAGGTTCCAGAAAAATTTATTTTAGCTAAAAAACGTTGAGTTCTTTCTACTGATGGATCATAAAGTGCTCCGCCAATGAAATAACCTTCTTCATCCTCATTTATACAGTATCCAGCGCCTTTAAAACCTGATACCCCAAAGCTTTTTTTCCAGACAAGTCTACCTATGGAATTTACTTTTATTACTAAAATATCATCTTTGTTTTGAGGATCTAAACCATGTCCAATAGCAATATATCCACCATCGATAGTTTCTCTTCCCTCATGTACATGCTCTTCAGATTCGGTGCCATGAGCTGTAAACCATTCTACTGTATATTTTGTTTCTTCCGTTATAGGAAATAATTGTTCAGAATCTTTTGTCTCAACATCCTCTGTTGAATCTGAACAACTCACCAAACTCAGGATAGCAAGAAAAAATAATACATTTACTTTGATCAACTAAAGAGAATCTCTATAATAAAAATTGTACTGAATGTAAAAACAAATAATCCAAATAAGTGTTTAGCATACAATGAGGGTAGGAATACTACCTATTCATCGACACCAATACCATATACACCTGATCCTAAAGGATACCATGCACCCCCTGGCCCACCAAAGGCTCCCATGTCATTACGAACATAATTTGAATCAGGTATTAAATACATATCTAGAATTGTATCTGTAAGAGCCTTACCTTCAACACAAAGTCGCCATTCAGGATCATTGTATTTACTAGAAGGATCTCCAGCATCTAATGCCAAAGATTTAAACTCTGTATTTTTATTTCTACCTGGGTTTTCAACACAAAAATCTTCCTGTACTACTGGATCAAAGTCACCATTTCCTTCTTTCCAAATCACATCTTCAGCATTCTTATTCAGTACACCCCCTTGACCACCTTCAAAATCCGTATATTTGGCTGTAACGGAAGACCCACCAGGACTATCAAAGTATATCTGATCAGAATTTGCATATACAATACTATTCAGTAAATCAATGTTCCCACCATTAAGGTAACCACCACCACCAAACTCACCAGCATCATTTCTTACCACTGTAATATTTACAGCCTTAATATCTGAACTCTGCATATACAATCCACCACCTTCTATGGATGCATCATTCTCACCAACTACTACATTTTCATAATCAAGAGATGTGAAGGCAGAAAGAAAAGCACCACCACCACGCTCACTTGTATTATAGGTAATAGCTGTCTGGTAAAAATCACCTTTTGTAGAAGCAAAGTAAATACCACCGCCATAGTTCACACCTGTATTCCCACGAACGATAACTTGTTTTAATTGTAATGTAGAATTTTTAGCAAAAATCCCTCCACCTTCAATAGCAGATGTATTGCTGTCTACAAGGATATGTTGAAGAAAGGACTCAGATGATTCTAAATAAATTCCGCCACCCTGACCATTACCAAAATAATCTCCAACCTCACAATTCACAGTTTTATTAAACTCAATCACAAGATTTGTAAGGGTAGGACTGGCATTTTTTACATAAATCCCACCACCTTTTTCTGCTGACCCACCTGTTATGGTAAAACCTGAAAGAACCGCACCACTACCTTCATCATTTGAAAAAGTTACTACAGGACCAGAACCATTTCCATCTATGATGGTCTGGGATATAAGAGAAGAATCTCCTCCAGCAGTATACATACTAGTTACCACTACATTCTTACCTTTGAAATCTACAACACCCTTGTAAGTGCCTGGTGAAACCTTGATCGTATCACCGTCAGATGCTTCATCTATCTGACTCTGAAAAGATACATAAGTAGGGTCTCCCAAACATAAAAGCTCCACTACTTCTTCTTCCGCAGCATTACTGGAAGCTTCTTCCTTACAGGAAAGAAAAATAGTAAAAAGAACAAGAAAAAACATAAAATATTTTTTGGACATAATGAGACTATTCCTTTATTTGATTTACTTTAAGATATGTTAGATTTTACAACTTACTATTTGAAAGTATTATATCCAAAATGCATCTCCTACAATTATTGTCAAAATTGCAAAGATAATAATTGGTGGAATAGGAATATCATCGTTGAATCCTCTTGTTTTTATAGAGAAAATTCCCACTATTAAAATAACAAATCCAATAGCTAAACCAGTTAAAAGGGTCCTTTCCTAGTCATATGGCAAATCTCGACAACATATTGAAGTTATTACAATTGTTAAGAAAAAGACTCCCGTCATAATCCTTAAAGCAGCATCGGGATTCAAAGCCTCTTCACCAAGTTCTCCCATAATGATTTTATTTTCCAATTTTGGATTTAAATTAAACGCAACTCCAAATACCGTCATTACAATTCCTATCAATAGTAGTATCAGTCAAAATTAATTATTAACATTAATAAGAATACTTTACTTTGATAGAGACTTTAACTTTAAAAAAATAATGCCTTACCTATTCATATTTCTATCCCTGACTTCCCATCTGTTGTTTAGCCAGGATTTACAAAAATTAGAACCTATTCACTCGTTAAAATTTGGCATGAAGGAGTCTGAAGTAATTTCTCAGATCAAAAAATTGACCAAGACTGCAATTTCAACTACAGAAAGGGATTCCTATAAAATCCTTAAAATAAGTCTTAAGGAAAATCCTAATTTTAATGAATTAAGAGTATTTTTATCCAAAGATAGAGGCTTATTTGCTATAGAAGAACAAATCTTTTTTAAATGGGATCATCAGATAGATGATGAAAAAAACTTAACTGAGAATAAAAACATAATGGAATCAGTAATAAATCTTCTTCGCTCAAAATATGGAAAAGAAAATTTGCTAGAGGAAACTATTCTTGATAATCGAGAAAGTAACTTCAGATATGTTACAGCTTCTTGGAAATTTGCTAATAAAGAATGGGCTCATGTAATTTATGAACCTCAGGACTGGACACTCTATCCTGAAAAAATAAAAATTATTATTTTATTTAGAAACAGTATCCTCGACCCTCGAAAAAGTCAATTGTCTAAATTGCCAAGTTCTTCAAGTAATTCAAATCTATAGATCCCAGAGTTATGCCCATCAGACCAAAAAATTTGAATGGCATAATATCCTACAGTTTTTACTTTAATGATTACATATGCTCCATCAGTTTTAGGAATAGTTTGGCTTTTATATATGTTCCCAAATGCATCAGTCTCACCGGAACATTCTGCACATGGACATGCATCTCTAAGTTTAACTAAAGGTAGGTATGACTCATTCCCTCCCTCCCATTTTATGATTAGGAACTCATTTACAATTTCGTATTTATCAATAACCAAATTACCCATACCTTCACCCCTTAATTTTGAAGATTGGCCTGAGGTAAATTTGCGTTAATTATTTGTTATCATCCAATAGACATTGTTTAATTACTAACCATATGCCATATAAATCAAATATTCTAGTTTTTTCAAAAAAAATAGTGATTTACTTTAGATAAGGAAAATTCTAATCACATTGTTAAAATATAGCCTTGTATAAACTCATGTTAATTAATAAAAGAAACCACACCGAAATTTTATTTCCCTCATTTAGAAGTTATCGAACTTTCAGATTGAAGGTTAAGTAGCATGCAGAGGCTTGGAACAAACTCATGTATCCAAGTTTTTTCCAAATTTACATTTATATCTCACCACTCTGTGATCATATTATTTCAAGGAGAAAAAAATGATTGTTATAAATAATCTTGTGCAGCTTCAAAAAATTGACACTGCAATTATGGAAATTCAAGAACTTCAAGGAGATCTTCCTAAAAACGTTAAAGAACTAACTTCTACTATAAATAATGTAAATGAAACAATTTCTTCAGCAGAAAAGAGATTGTTAGAGATTGAGTTAGAAATAAGAAAAATCCAAACATTAGAACAAGATCATAAAGAAAAAATATCAACACTTGAAGATAAGCTATATCTAGCAAAAACAAATAGAGAATATGATGCATTTATGTCTGAGATTGATCACTTGAAAAGCCAGTTAGACAATGAAGAAATCAGAGAACTAGAACTTAGCGAAGAACAAGACAAACTAAATGAAACATTAAATAATGATCGATCTGAAGAAAAAGAAATGTCTCAAAATTTAACCACTCAAAAAGAAGAGCTTGATAAGCAAATCAAAGAAACTGAAGAAGAATATTCTGAATTAAATAATAAGCGCCAAAACCTAATTAAGGATATTAATGACCAAGATCTTTCTATTTATGACAGAGTTCGAGATGCTAAAGAAGGTCTTGCTGTAGTTCCTATCACTAACCATGCATGTGGTGGATGCCACTCACGAATTCCAGCGCAACTAGAATCAATTATTAGAAGTGCTGAAAAAATAACTCAGTGTAGTACTTGCAGAAGAATTCTTTACTGGGAGAATCCTGAGGTTTATTCCTAAGTTTTCCTAATTATTTATCAGAGCCGATCATGTGGTTGCCTCATCTACTTATTGGTAAATGGGGAGGAAAGTCCGAACACCGCAGGACAGGATGCCTCCTAACAGGAGGGGTCTCAATATTATTTGAGATACGGAAAGTGCAACAGAGAGTAAACTATCCCATTTTGGGGATACAGGTGAAACGGTGGTTTAAAAGACCACCAGTCATTGATGAGAATTGATGAGCTAGGTAAACCCCATCCGGTGCAAGACCGAGTAGAAGAGCATGAGGTTGTCCGCCTCATTATGACTCTTGGGTAGGTTGCGTGATCTCTTCCGTGAGGAAGTGACCAGATGAATAATCACAATTCCGATATTTCGGAATACAGAATTCGGCTTATAGATCGGCTCTGAATATTATATAGATATGGCCACTTGGAAAATTAAAAAATCTAACCCTGATATTATTAAGCAATTAATGAAGGAATTCAAAGTTCCTAAAATTATTGCTATGGTAATGGCAGGTCGTGGATTAAAGTCATTATCAAATTCTAAATCGTTTTTTAACCCAACTCTCAAAAATCTTCATGATCCTTTTCTGATGAAAAATATGAAAAAAGCTGCAAATCTTCTTAAAAATAAAATAATTGGAAAGAAAAAGATTTTTATTTTTGGTGACTACGACGTTGATGGAACTACAGGATCATCTGCATTATATCTTTTCTTAAACTCAATTGATTGTGATGCAAAAATTTATATTCCTCATAGGATAAGTGAGGGATATGGGTTATCTGTAAAAGGTATAAACAATGCTATTGAATGGGGTGCTAACCTAATAATTAGTTGTGATTGCGGGATTAATGCAATTCAAGAGGTTGCATATGCAAAAAGTAAAGGGTTAGATATTATTGTAACTGATCACCATACTCCTGATACAAATCTTCCTGCTGCTGATGCAATTATAAATCCTAATCAAACTGATTGCCAATATCCATTTAAAGGACTTTGTGGTGGAGCAGTCATTTTCAAATTAATGCAAGCTGTTTCGAAATTATTAAATCTTCATGATCAAGAAATTTTTGAATATCTTGATTTAATTACATTAGGAACCTCCTCAGATGTAGTACCTCTTATTGATGAAAATAGAATTATTGTCAAACAAGGATTAAGTAAACTATTTGAAACTCGAAAACCTGGCTTAAGAGCCCTTCTTGAGATAAGTGGGCTCAATGAAAAAGAATTATCTGTAGAAGGAATAATCTTTCAATTAGCTCCAATAATTAACGCAGCAGGTAGGTTAGGAGATCCTAATCGTGTAATAAAACTTTTTTCTACTGAAAGTTATTCAGAAGCCCAAAAACTTACCCATGAACTAGACAATGAAAACAAAAAGCGACGGAAAATGCAACATTCCATTTTGGAAGAATCAATTAGAAGAATCCATTCGGAAGTAGATTTAAAAAAAGAAAAGGCCATAGTATTATGGGATGAAAATTGGCATGAAGGCATTGTTGGTATTGTTGCGGCACAAATTAAAGAAATATATCATCGACCAACTATTTTAATCTCCTTGAATGGAGGTATTGGTAAAGGATCTGCAAGAAGCATTCCTGGTTTTAACCTTTTTAATAATCTTTATAAATGCAAAGAAACTCTCATGAGCTTTGGTGGACATCCAATGGCTGCTGGATTAACTTTGAATCAAAATAAACTTTTGTACTTTAAAAAAAGTTTTTTAAAGCTGGCTTCAACAATTTTAAAAGACAAAGATCTAGTAAACTCTCTTGACATTGAAGGTGAATTAGACTTAAATCTTATTCATAGCAGTGATAGTAGGTTTATGAATTTTCTAGATAAACTTGGACCTTTTGGTCCAGAAAATGAAGCTCCTATATTTATTACTAGGAATGTACAACCCTTAAAAAACCTAAAATTAATTGGAAAAAAAGGGGAACATATAAAATTCTCTGTAAGACATAATAATTCAACTATTACTGCTATTGGATTTAATAAAGGAAAGGATGATGAAAAAATATCTAAAAGCAAATCGATTGATATTGCTTATGTAGTTGAAAAAAATTATTGGAGAGGTAATACCTCAATCCAATTAAATATCAAAGATATTAAATTCTAAGGAATAACTGATATGGTCAGAACAAAGATTATAGGGCTTGGACATGCAGTTCCGGATAGAATAGTAACGAATGCTGATCTGGAGAATCTGATGGACACTTCAGATGAATGGATAATAGAACGAAGTGGTATTAAAGAAAGGCGCCATGTAGACCAAGGTCAAGCTGCTTCAGATCTTGCCATTGATGCAACAAAAATGGCCTGTAAAAACTCTGGAGTTAAACCTAATGAGATTGAATTAATTATCTTTTGCTCAATTTCTTCAGATCATTTCTTTCCTGGAGGTGCTGTGCAAATACAAGAAAAATTAGGCATGAAAAATATAGGTGCTTTTGATTTAAAAGCAGCTTGTTCAGGATTTATTTATGGCCTCTCCGTAGCTGATCAATTTATCCGAAATCGCTCTCATAATACAATCCTACTTATTGGAGCTGAGGTTCAAAGTGTTGCACTAGTTTATGATAATGACCATAGAGATATGGCCGTACTTTTTGGTGATGGTGCAGGTGCTGCAATTCTACAGTCTTGTGAAGATGGGAGTGGCGTATTATCTACTCACCTTCATTCAGATGGAAAACATGTTAAAGACCTTTGGCTTCCTGCTCCAGGAAGTAAGTTCAAACCTTTTATGTCAAAGGAATTGATAGATAAAGGTTTGCATACACCTTCAATGAACGGTAGAGAAGTATTTAAAAATGCTATAATTCGATTCCCAGAAGTAATTAACGAAGCATTGAACTATAATAACCTAAATATTGAAGATATTGCGTTAGTTATTCCTCATCAGGCAAATCTTCGAATTAGTCAGACCGTAGCAAAACGCTTGGGAATTAGCATGGAAAAGGTCTATAGTAATATTGAAAAATATGGAAATACTACCGCTGCTTCTATTCCGATCGCGATGTCAGAAGCTTTTAATGAAAATAAATTTGGTAATGGTGATAATATAATCCTTGCTGCCTTTGGTGCAGGTTTTACTTGGGCGTCTGCAGCTATTAGATGGTAATTACTTGAAAATAAACTTATATAATAAATTGCATATTTATAAATCAAAAAGAATTGAAAAAACTGAAAAATTCACAAATTCAACTACAAATGTTAAATTAATCAATAACAGTACTCTGCTAAATTGTTTTTCTTATGTCTCCATTAAATCATAGTCGAATAGCAAAACTTTCAAGAGATCAAAAAAAGATTTTAATTAATCGTTGGATTATTCTTTCTAGTCTAGTTTTTGCAATATCATTTCTTTTTCCTGGAGGAAAGGCGTTAGAGTATAATTATGAACTTGGAGATATAACTAGAGATGAAATTGTAGCTGAATTTAATTTTCCTATTCTAAAAGAAGATAATCAGTTGCAAAATGATCTTTTAGAAGCTGTAAAAAAGGAACCATTTAGATTTGAACGTAGAAATGACCTTGTTGCTCAACAGTTAAATGAAATAGAGAAATTAATTTCAATAATATCTAATCTTTCTAAAGCTAGTTTTTCGTATCAGGAAACGTTGCAATTACTATGGGAAAAAAGATACGGCGAAGAAGAAGAAAAAATTAAAACTAGAGCTGTAACAGATAGTGCCGCTTTAGCAAGTATTCAAAAAGAATTTGAAAAAAATTATCCTTTTAAAATCACAGATTTAGAATGGCAACAATTCATTACTCTTAAGAATGAAAATGGTCGTGAAATAAATCTTGATTCCCTATCCCTTACATTATTTAATATTAGTAAAAATCAATGGGCTGTGGGCATTTTTGATATTCCAAGATCAGAAATAGAAAGTGATGAAATTGCTGTTGCAGCAGGAGATATAATGGAGATTATGGAAAAAGAAAATCTT
Source organism: Fidelibacterota bacterium (assembly GCA_002715465.1). The sequence continues at coordinate 36,937 of PAYY01000002.1, forward strand.
CTTGATTTGGAACAGGCTTGGATTAATGCAAAAAAAGAGATTACAGAAATCTATGCTGAGAATGAATTAATATTAAATATTGGCTATAAGATCATTGTAGAAGTACTGAAACCGAACATTATTTTCAATAGGGAAATTACAGAGGATAGGCAGGTAACAGCTACTTCAAGAGTTCCTCGCTATCAAGGTATAGTTATGGAAAATGAGAGAATTGTTGATGGAAATACACGTATTACTAAAGAAACTCTTCTCAAACTGCAATCTTACCGTCACGCAATTGAGCAGCAAGAAAGAACCGAAAAGGGATTAGCTGCTACTCTCCCTTGGTTTGGTCGAATTATATTAGTCTCAGTAATTCTTTCATTTTTCTTTGCTAGCATGAGGACCTATCGTCCTGAACTTTATTTTAGAAATATTATTCTTCTTCTATTTAGTTCACTAATTTTATTGATAATTGGAGTGTCCCATCTGTTTGTTATAACCTTTGAATTTTCAGAATATTTAATACCTTTTACAGTTGGGGCAATGGTTATTACCGTTCTTTTCGATAGTCGAATAGCAATGAATGCCTCTATTGCAATGGCAGCATTAATTGCATTTATAATTGGAGGAAAACTCGACTTCGCAATTGTAGCTCTTTTTACTAGTATGGCAGCAATTTATTCAGTAAGACAGCTAAGGACAAGAGCTCAGTTATTTACTGCTATACTATTTATAGTTATAAGTGGATCATTAGTTTTAATAGCCATAGGGATTATCAAACGATTACATTGGATAGATATAGGTAACGATTTATTATACATGCTTATTAGTGGTACACTAGCACCCTTCATAACATATGGAATAAGTGCTCTATTTGAAGTCATATTTGGTGTTACTTCAGACCTTACGTTGCTTGAATTGACTGATTTCAATCATCCTCTTTTAAAAAAATTATCACAAGAAGCAAATGGAACATTCAATCATTGTGTAGTAGTAGGTAACCTTGCTGAATCATGCGCCAATGCAATCGGAGCCAATCCATTATTAGCAAGAGTAGGAGCATACTATCATGATATTGGCAAACTGACTAGACCTGAATACTTCATTGAGAACCAATTTGGGGGTGAAAATCCCCATGATAATCTTGCACCATCTCTATCATCAACAATTTTAATAGGTCATGTAAAAGATGGGATGAAATTAGCAAAAGAATATAGACTCCCTCCTGCTGTTGCTGATTTTATTCATATGCATCATGGCACTTCTCGAATTGATTATTTTTATACAAAAGCTCTAGATCAGGAAAAAGGAGAGTCCAGTAATATACAGGAAGATGATTTTAAATATCCTGGACCTAAACCAAATACTAAGGAAACAGGATTATTGATGATTTGTGAAGCTGTGGAAGCAGCTGTAAGGTCTTTAAAAAATCCCACTTTAACCAAAATTGAATCAATGGCTGATAAAATCATTGAAAAGCGATTAAAAAATGGCCAACTTAATGATTGTCCTTTAACTATGAGAGATCTTTCAAAAATGAAAGGTGATTCTCGTAGTCTATATGGAATGATACCTGTTTTCCGGGGAATTTATCATCTTAGAATTGAGTATCCCGATCAAAATGAAGAATCAAAAAATTTGTAATCATAATGATTTCAATTTTCGTAGAGATCATGGACAATTCTTTATCTATATCAAGTGATAAAGTAAAAAAGTTGGCAAATTATGTAATTTCAGAGAGTGAACTCCAAGAAGGCAAATTGACCATAATATTTACTCAAGAAGAACTATTGAGACAAATGAAAAAAAATTTTTTCAACGAAGATGTATATACTGATGTTATTGCTTTTCAGCTAAACGATAAAAATGAACCCTTTGAAGGTGAAATTTATATTTCACCTTCAATTGCAACTGAAAACGCAAATAAATTTGGAAAGCCTGTGTCGAATGAATTATCTAGATTGATCTGTCATGGATGTCTCCATCTGTTAGGATATAATGATAAAACTGAAACTGAAAAACTTAATATGCGTTCTGAAGAAGATCGTTTCCTTAATAAATTTTCTTTTGAGGAAATATTGAATCAGTGATTATCAGCGAAATTTTATTATTTCTTTTTCTTTTGTTACTGTCATCTATTTTTTCCGGATCAGAAACGGCATACTTTTCAATCAATAAAAAAGAGCTTTCATCAAAAGAAGCAAAAGAAGTGATGTTTCTTCTTCAAAATCCAAAACGTCTGCTTATAACTCTTATTACTGGAAATACAATTGTAAACAGTTCCATGGCTATTTTAGCAGCACTTATCACAGCTGATATTGCAAATACTTTAAACCTCAATCTTACAGCTTTGATGATTTTAGAAACTCTAGTTGTTACTTTAACAATCCTTATTCTAAGCGAGATTACACCAAAAATCATTGCCATAAGAAATTCAACTCTTTTCGCGAAAAAGTTGTCTGTACCTATAAGAATCTTTATGTTCCTTCTTTTTCCCTTAGCAATACCTATTTATAGACTTACAAATGTCATATCTAAACTTTTACCCCTTAAGCGAGAAGTCTTGTTTGATTCTGAAGATGAGTTGGTAGCGTTAGCAAATTTAGGTGCAGAAAGTGGTTCAATTGAACAGGAAGAGAGTGAAATGATAAAATCAGTCTTTGAATATGGTGATACCGCTGTTCGTGAAATCATGGTCCCTAGAATCGACATTGTAGGAATTGATATTAATAGTAGTATCAGTAAGGCAATTGAGTTAGTTAAGAAAACGAAATTCTCGAAGTTTCCAATATATAATGATAATCTTGATACAATTCATGGAATACTTTATGCAAAAGATATACTTCCTTTTGTTAATGGTAATATAAAAGAAAAAAATATCTCTTCACTATGCCGAGAAGCATATTTTGTCCCTGAATCAAAACAGATTGATTCTCTGCTTAAAGACTTTCAGAGGCGTAAAGTTAATATAGCGATTGTAGTTGATGAATATGGTGGTACGGCAGGATTAGTTACTGTAGAAGATATAGTAGAGGAGGTAGTTGGTGATATTAGGGATGAATTTGACATAGAAACTCAAATGATAAGTTTAATTGGTCCAAATCGCTGGTTAGTAGACGCAAAAATTTCAATCCATGATTTTGAAAGTCAGATTCCTATTTCATTTGAAGAAGATAGAGAGTTCGATACCCTTGGAGGATTTTTTTTCTTCAAATTTGGAGATATACCTAAGGTTGGAACAAATGTAAAGTTAAGTGATTTCAGATTTCAAGTTAGAACAATGGAAGGAAATAGAATCCTAAAAATTGAAATTACTAGGGATAAAATTCTAAATGACAACATCAAATAATTTTGAACAACTCATTGCTATTGTAAAAAAACTAAGAAGTGAGAATGGTTGTCCATGGGATAAAAAGCAAACTCATAATTCTTTACTACCCTATTTCTTAGAAGAAGTTTATGAAGTAATCGATGCGATTGACAATAATGATCCAATGGCATTGTCCGAGGAATTAGGAGATGTTTTATTCCATATAATCTTTCAAGCTGAAATTGCTACAGAAACCGATGAATTTAATCTTAATGAAGTTCTTTCTCTCATTAATAAAAAACTAATTCGTCGACACCCCCATGTTTTTGGGGAAAAAAATACTAAAGATCTTTCCCAGATAAAGAGAAATTGGGAAGCTATAAAAGAAAAAGAAAAAATAAGAGAATCAAAATTAGATGGTATTGGTATTACACTCCCATCGCTTCTAAGAGCTCAACGTATCCAAGAAAAGGCTTCACATGCTGGTTTTGATTGGGACAATAAAAATGAGGTATGGGAAAAAGTTTTTGAAGAAATTAGGGAACTTAAAGAAGCAGAATCTCAGAACAATAAAGATTTAGTAGAAGAAGAAATGGGTGATTTATTTTTTACTCTAGTCAACTTATGCCGTTTCCTTAACATTTCATCAGAAGATTCACTCAGAAAATCAACAAATAAATTCATAATGCGATTTCAATATGTAGAGAAAATAATTAAAGCCAAGAATAAAAAACTTGAAGATATAGATTTCCATGAATTGAATGAAATCTGGGAAAAAGGAAAAGATATACTATGAAAACAAGTGCATGTTAATTTGAAAGCATTAGAATCTAATTCTCCATTATCTTAAGATAAACTTTTCTTGTTCTAGGACCGTCAAACTCGCATAGAAAAAGACCTTGCCACGTGCCTAGGATAGGTATTCCTTTCTCTATAAAAATGATTTCAGAAGAACCATACATGCTTGTTTTGATATGACTATCTGAATTTCCTTCAAAATGTCGGAAATTACTTTCTTTTGGAACAATTTTGGATAATTGCATTTTCATATCTTTCACTACATCTGGATCAGCATTTTCATTAATTGTGATACCACAAGTAGTATGAGGTACAAAAACATTTACTATACCATTAAGAATACCACTAGCTTCTACTTTACTAGCAACTTTATCCGTAATGTCTACAAAATCGATACGTTCAGAAGTTTTGATAGTTAATATTATCATTGATTAATCATTCCCTAAATTAGAAATAAGTTGCAATACCTAGTTGAATTCCAGCTCTCCGAATTGAATTATCTGTAAAATCTTGTAACCAATTATATTGATACGAGATTTTTATCACACTATTTTCAATAGGTCTATAGCTGATTCCTAGGCTGATTCTTGATATTTCATTACCAATATTTTCCCCAGTTGATTGAAAAGATCCAACATTTAGATCGACATTTTCACCACGAAATGTTGCAATTAAACGGGAATTCTCAAATCCAAAAAGTCCCCCGCGAAAAATTTCAAAATTTATTTCTGAATAAAAACCCCATTGTTTATTTCCTGCAATTTCCTGTAATCCAATGGGTACATCTATATTAGCAACTGCGAATTCATTGCGCCAATGGAAATGATTAATTTTAAGATCATAATCAATAGCAATAATATCTAGGAACCGTTTTTCATCTATTTTAATCCCTTCCACCCTAAAACTATTATACGGACCTATATAAAATGAAAAACCTATCTCACCTAACCATTGATTTTCAGCTTTAAATCTTCCAGTAACTGAAGGTATACCATTATTATCTTCTTCAAAAATCTTTGATGACTTTCCTTTTGCAATACGGGTTCCTCCTGTCTCATTTGAAACAATACCTTCTCTCAAGCCATTAACGAAATATATCTCATAACCTATGCGATTCATACTGTTTAGATAACGTTGTCCAAAGAAACCAACACCAACATCAGATAAAGTAGAAGGAATAATTAAGGTGGATACGAGTGGCCTATCAATAATATTATATTTTGGACTGTCATGCTCTACATTAAACCTTCCTAAAGGTGGAAGAAGAATACCAACTCTAATATTTAATATAGTAGAAAAGGTCATATCAAATACGGCTGTCTCTAAAGCTATCTCTTCAGTTCCATGTTCAAATTCCAACTCAGAAAAAAACCTCAAATTTTGAGACATAGAAGAAAATAAGAAAATATTGAATCTTCTTGCTTCGAAAGAAAGTCCATCACTAATCCCATCTTCAACAAAATAATTGGAATTAGCTTCAAAATAACCTCCTAATGCTGTCATAGAATCTAAATTTAATAGAAAAGGACGATCATATATCTGATGTGAAATAGAATCATTCTGGGCTGAAAGTGAAAATACCAGGTAAAAGGGTATTAAATAATTTAAAAATACTTTCATTGATCGATTGTTATTAAAAGATTACCTGCTCCATCTTCATCTATTGGAAAAGATTTGAGATTAGCATTCGCTGGTCCAGTAAGGACCTCTCCTTCAAAGTTGAACTGGCTTCCATGACAAGGACAATCTAGAGAATATTCAAATACCACAGGCTGACATGCCTTATGAGTGCATAGCAAAAGAAGAGCCTTATAATCACTATTTTGATTTTTATGTATTACAATTGGGGGTTTCAATCCTCGCTTTACTATAACTGACTTAGAGTCAATCAGCGCATCTAGAGGAACTAAGAGACCACCATCAGTTGCTAGAGGTTTAACTGTAGGTATATTAGAACACCCTATAGTTGTAAGAGCAGTTCCTCCACATATAGACGCAGCAAATGAAACGCAAGCAGTGCGTAAAAATTTTCTGCGACTTGCCATCACAGAGATTCTAAAAACTTGATAATTTGAGATTGAGATTCTTCACTCAAATTCATAAAATTCTTTCTGCTGGCATCAGCCTCTCCTCCATGAAATCGAATTACTTCTCTCAAATCTGATGTCCTACCATCATGAAGATAATATGGAATTCCACCTATTGTATCTTTTATTAGACCTAATCCCCATAATGGTGTTGTACGCCATTCCCTACCATTTGCCTCTCCTTCAGGATAATTATCAGCCAATTCACTACCCATATCATGTAACAAAAGATCTGTATAAGGATAAAATATCTTTTGTGAAAGAGCTTCAATATCAGATTCTCCTGTCATGAGTTGTGGAATATGACAACTATTACAACCAATATCATTGAAGGCAACTTTACCAGCTATAAAATCTGGATCTTCCTCATTTCGAGGAACAGGAGGTTTTAGTGTTTTTAAGTAAAAAACAACATTTGAAATTGTCGCAGAACTAACCTCTGGATCAGCTACACCATCCCCACTAAACTGCCCAGCCAAGGGGTTATGTAGATCTGACATAAAAAAGTTGGATGTTATACCCATGTCCTCAATGTAAGCAACAGCAGTTTGATGAAGTAAATTTATCGTAGTTGCTTTCCTGCCAAAGCGACCAATATAATATTTATTTTGTTTAGAAACATGCTGAGGGCTTGGAGCAAAAAAGTTTGGGGGCAAGACATAATTTGGTCTGCCACTTATTCCATCACCATCCTCATCATTAGGATCAGATAGAGAAATTAAAGTTGAATCAGGAACTGCCTCAAGGAAACCAATACCAGCAACAATAGGAGCACTCCTTACACTTAAGCCAGTAATATTAGAGGGCAAAGTTTCAGCAGGATAGCCTGGTATAGATCTATTTTGAAGTTGAGGTCCACCTTGATTTTTCATATAATTAAATTGACCATCTTCATCTTTGCCAAATCTAGTTAGATTTGTAGAAGGATGACCTTTCCCATCTCCAGCATGACAACTAATTCAGGATGACATATTAAAAATGGGCCCAAGTCCAGAATTTTTTGTGAAGACTTCACCAAAGGCCTCATCTCCTGCTACGAATGTCGATTTCTGGAAAATTGATAATCCCTCAACATGTCCATCAAGTAGAAAATCTGGGTCTATTTCATCAGGAAAAAAAGGCTCACAACATATTAGGAAAAACAAGGATGAAAAAACTAAAGCAAATTTTCGTATCAATGTAAGATTTAAACTATCAACCAAGGCCAACATCTAGAGTCATCATTATTGTAAAACCAGCCATAGTACCTATAGTTGCAAGATCCGTATTTCCTCCATATTGTGATTCCGGAATAACTTCTTCCACAACAACAAAAATCATAGCACCAGCAGCAAAAGCTAGAGCATATGGAAGAATTGCCTGAGACTGAGTAACAATTAAGACACCAATTACCGCTGCTATAGGCTCCACAATAGCCGAAAGCTGACCATACCAAAAGCTCTTAAATCGAGAAACTCCCATTCTTCTTAGAGGCATAGCAACTGCAAAACCCTCTGGAAAATTTTGAATGCCAATTCCTATAGCCAAGGCCATGGCTCCAACAAGTGTCGCTGTTGGAAGATCCGCTCCTAAAGCACCAAAAGCAACACCTACAGCCAAACCTTCTGGTGCATTGTGAAGAGTAATAGCAAGAACAACTAATGTAGTTCTATGCCAAGTGGTCTCAACTCCTTCTGCTTTTTCTTGTGGATACCCTATATGAAGATGGGGCAAAATTTTATCCATAATATAAAGTACAGCACCTCCGAGCATGAATCCGATAGCAGGTGGAAACCATGGTTGGACTCCCATTTCTTCAGACATTTCAATAGCCGGTGCAAGAAGAGACCAATAACTTGCAGCAATCATTACACCTCCTGCAAAACCAAGCATGGTATCTAATACTTTCCTGTTAACCTCTTTAAAAAAGAAAACCGCGGAAGCACCAAGAGCGGTCATTCCCCAAGTAAACATAGTGGCTAAGAAAGCTTGAGCCAAAGGATCCAGATTTTTAAACCAATCAATCATTTATTTCATTCTCATAAATAATGAATTATAGAATAATGATGCAGTTGCACCACCAATTATTGGTCCAACCCAATAAACTATTTGATTTTCCCAAGCCCCACTCATTATTGCTGGACCAAATGAACGAGCGGGATTCATTGAAGCCCCAGTAAAAGGACCACCAGCAAGAATATCAACCGTCACAACTAGACCTATTCCAAACCCTGCAACGGCGGAAAAAGTTCCTCTATCATCTACAGCTGTACCATAGATAGCAGTTACGAGGAAAAATGTTAAAACAAATTCTATAAAAATAGCGGCAACTATGGATACATTCGGAGAGATTGATTGACCTCCCAAGGATACTTCCATTGCCCCTGGAACAAATACTTTTAGACTATAAGCGGCAAGCATAGCACCAATTAGTTGAGATAGGATATAAATTAAACCATCTTTTGCTTCAATTTTACCTGTGACTAGAAAACCAATAGTTACAGCAGGGTTAATATGTGCACCAGAAATGTGCCCTAAAGAACAAATCACAAGTGCTATTGTTAAACCATGAGCAAGGGCAATACCAATTAACCCAGAATCACCATTAATTATAGCAGCACCTCCAATAAAAGTTAGTAAAAAGGTCCCAATCAATTCTGCCAGTCCCTTTTGAGCGGCATAATTCATAATAATATCTCCATAGTTAGTTTTTTTCTTTCTTACAAGGAACGCAAGTTCCCTTTATCGCTAAATCAATGTCATTAATTACCATTCTTGAGTTCTTAGATAGAAGCTTAATTATTTCTAAGTCTGAAACCTCTACATTCTGAAGTACATCACAAACTTCACATTTAAAGTGTTGGTGATTCCCAGTTTCCCAATCATACCTTACTGTTTTTCCATCTTGGATGCAACTCAACTCTCCCATGTCTAGTAATTGATTTAGATTCCGATAGACAGTACCAAGACTTATTTGTGGAAGCTCTTTTCTAACATGGGTATAGATATCATCAGCGGAAGGATGCACGTCCATTGATTTCACAGTTTCAAGAATTTGTTCTCTTTGTTTACTATAAATTATTGGTGCCATAGANAAAGTTAANTTTAAAAAATGNCAGAAACAAGAATAGNAATCNTTNCTATTCCTANNATATTTNATGTTGACATTGTTTNTNNAATAATAGAAAATTNNAANTAATATTAATGAAAAAAATACTNGTTATATGTACTGGAAACGCTTGTCGTTCTCAAATGGCTCATGGTTTTTTAAATGATTTNGCNAAANATGANTATGAAATTTTTAGCGCTGGGACTCATCCAACCCGTGTTCANCCAGCTGCTATTAAAGTTATGAATGAAATANATATTGACATNTCTACCCATACATCAGATCCAATAGATGACTACATAGATAAAGGCATTGATATAGTGATTACCGTATGCGATTCGGCNAANAAATTATGTCCTACNTTTCCTGGAGAATGTAGAACGAATTCATTGGTCAATAAGNGATCCATATATTAATTGGTCAGATGAGGAACAATTCCTTCCTACATACAGAAACGCTAGAAATATAATTCAAAAAAAGATAGAATGGTTTCTAAATGAAAAAAGACCGATTAATTAGTTGTGAATTTATTATAATGCCAGCAATTAATATTTTATTTTTCGGATTAGTATTATATGATATTTGGATACTTATAAAACAGTAGTGTATATTTGACCTAAACAAGTTAAACTCCCCAGTTTATTGATTTCATATCTAACATAAGGCAGGTACAATATGCCAAGAGTGGCGACAAAAAAAACAGACACTAAAGTAGCAACTAGCAAAAAAAAACCAGACTATGAACGTGAATTAGCTACTCTTTTCCAAATTCTAGGCAATGAAAACCAAATCCTCCAGAGAACCGACCAGAAAGCATTTACTCTACTTTCAATTATTGGCGTTTTTATGGTATTTTTCATAGTTCATTTTTTAAAAATGCAAATGACTTGGTTCATTTTTGTGTTTGTCTTGCTTTATTTTGCCGCAACACTTGCAACAATAATAAATCTTATATTGGTTATAGTACCTAGAGTCCGATCTGATAAAAAAGGTCAAGATCCAGATGAGGATTCTAATCCCCTTTTCTTTGCCGGTATCAGTCAGTACAAAAGTTCAGCAGGCTATTCTAAACATCTCCGAACTGTGGCAAGTAATAGAGAAAAAACATATAACTTATTTGCTAACCAAGTCTATTCGCTTGGGATGATTAATTCTTATAAATACAATCATTTAAAGCATGCAATTACATCATTTATCATTGCAATTTCATCTGAACTTTTAATCATTATGGCGCTTGCATGGGCACGAGCCATCCCATTCTTCATTCAAAAATTCCCNAGCCTCNANCCTATACTCACTCCTTCTATTTGAATAAATTAATTTTTTTATTTTCTANTTCNCTAATCTTATTAGGATGCGCGANTCCGATCCAACAAGGAGAAGNTGGTCCNCCTGGCCCGAAAGGAGATCAAGGACCTTCTGGTGAAATGGGTCCTAAAGGAGAGAAAGGTGTACCTGGAGCTAAAGGAGATCAAGGACCTCCTGGTTTACCAGGAAAATCGATACCTCCAGATGTTTTATCTAGAATTGATAAAATTATTGAAAAAGCTAATTCNTTAAGAATTTTAGAAGCTGAAACTAAAATTGAAAAGATTGTATCAATAGTACCCTATCAATTTGGTATAGCTCCTCCCATAATGGGCTTTGCTGCAATGACTAATCATGGATTTATATATAAAATGGAAAACAAAAATATTTATACTGCTGGAGAAACTTTCCATCGTAGTGTTAGGATCGATAAAAGAGAAGATTTTGTTTCAATAACTTTACTTTCAGGAGAAGAAGGTGCACAACCTTTTTACCTGGCCATGACTAAAAATGGAAGGCATTATATTTCAAAGAATCTTGAAAATTGGGTATATCAATCCATCACACCACTATCGAAATAAAATAAGGGGCTTTTCGCCCCTTATTTGAACAAAAGAATTACTCTAATATTCAATTATAAACCAAAAGCTAGACCTGCCCATACTGATGAAAAACTTTTGGCACCTGGAACAACATCTTCAGCTAATGTAATTCTGTAATTTACGAAAGCACTAAAAGTGACAACTTTCAGCTGTAAACCAGCTTGCAAATGTACACCTGATCCTTCGACCCAATTATCTTGATTAGTTACAAAATCTTCAATCTGTGATTCAAGATCCACGCCTGAACCACCAGAACCTAGATCACCTAATATAGAAGTCATTAATTCTTTATCAGCAAGTTTAGAAGACTGATGTTTATTTATTCCTGCTCCTACATGAATTGCGCCACCACCAAGTATAGGAAGTCCAAGTCCAAATACCTTCTTTCTCGCTGTATAATATTGTGAAAGTCTTGCCCAACCAAATTCAGATTCAAAAGCATCTTTAAAATAAGTATTACTGAAACTTAAATCATAAGGAGCAACTGTCGTTTCAAANCTCGCTTCGAGATCGATAAAGGGCAGAGCATCTATATAAACAAAAAGCCCACCTAATGCTGCACCTTCAAAGCCTGAGCCTTCAAGTGAAAATAGCCCGTCTCCATCTGTCCATTTTCCAACAGAAAAAGAATCGGAAACACCTTTCAAACCAATTCCAAAAAGTGCCTCAGCACGATTTACAGGAATTAAAAGAATAATTGCGATTAGTGGTGCTACCAGTCTATTCATGACTGTACCTCCGAATTTGAATGTTTCTTACCTAATACCAATTGATTCAATTTAACCATACAGAGAATAATTCATAGAAATAAAAATGGTTTATTTTGAAATTTTCAATTTGTCATCTAAACTTAAGAAATAAGGTATAAAACTAAGTATATTTATTACTAAATCTTCAATAAAATAATTAAAATGATGATTAGATTTTCGAAAGAATTGTTTGAGTTAAGTATATTATATTAAAACAGACACACTACATATTTAAATAAATTGATAATTGTAAGATGATTTCCTGGAAAACTTGCATAATAATTTATCCTATGCTTTTCATATTTCCTTTAAAGTCACAGGATACAAATTTTATCTGGCCAGTAAAATTAGGGAAAGTAGTATCCTCTAATTTTGCTGATCCCCGCCCGCGACGTTTTCATGCCGGATTAGACATATCAACTAATGGTAAAATAGGTCATGAAGTAATCGCTGTAGATGCTGGATATGTTGAAAGGATTAGAGTTTCCTCTAATGGTTATGGCAAAGTTTTATATCAGAAACTTTCAGATGGAAAAACTGCCGTTTATGCTCACTTAGATTCATTTACTGACTTGTTAGAAGAAATTATTCGTGTAGAACAAAATCAAAATAATACCTATGATGTGGATAAATACTTTAGGCCAAATGAATTAATTCTAAACAAAGGGGATCGTTTAGGCCTTTCTGGAGATACTGGAAGTGCATTTGGCCCACATCTACATTTCGAAATAAGAGATTCATTAAATAGACCAATTAACCCTTTACTTAATGGTTTTGACCTTGATGATCGACATAGGCCAAAACCTAATCGAATAGCTATTTTACCAATGAGTATTGACGCTGTTATCAATGGTAGTGTTCTACCACAAATTTTTCCTGTCAGAAGAATTTCTCAATCAGTATATGAACTTCCAGATACAATCCATGTATTTGGCAAACTAGGAATTGCACTATCTGCGATCGATGAAATAACAGGTTTTGCAATAAAATATGTAATTACTGGAGCATCACTTTCTATAGACAATTCAGAAAAGTTTCGGATCGAATTTGATCAATATAACTTTTCTCAAAATCATCTTATGGAAATAACATTTGACAATTCTCTTCGTCGATTAAATGATGGAGACTTTTTACGATTATTCCTTTCTAATAAAAACAGGTCTGATTTCGTAAAAGGGAATAATAATGGTATACTTAGCATGAAACCTGGATATCATTCTATCTCAATCAGATTGTTTGACCATTCACAAAATGTTACCACAATCAATGGAGTATTCTACTATGCTCCATCTACTAAGATAATTGCTAAAGTAGTTGATGAATCAGAGTCATCTATTTCCGTATTAATCTCACCTGAGGGCAATCCTTTTCCTATTATCAATTTCGTTTGCTATGCTTTTAATGGTAAAGGATTTCCTGAAAGAAAACTTGAAGCAATTTCTAGTCGACAAGATGGACGTAACTTAATTGTAGAACTCCCACGTAATTCAGCGGAAGGCAGAGTCCTACAATTTATTGGAATCAATAGATTGGGTGGAGTCAGTCAAGCATTCCATTTCCAATATGGCAGTAAAATCTCCGATCATTTAACTATCCCTTTTGAATTTCGAGCTTCTCACCTTGAAAAATCTATAGTGCTAGAGACATCATCTCGAGGATTTTTTCACCAAATACCAAAACTAAGTTTAAAAGGAACAATTGAAAAAACTTTTACCTTAAATCAAGTGAGACCTGGTGTCTTTCATACACCTCCAATGAATATTGAAACTTTAAAAGGAATAGAAAAAGCTGTTTTCTTAATGTCAGGGTCTGCAGAACGAGAAATTCATTTTAGTTTCAATCCAGGTATTGCTGATGGTATTAATAATGTCAAAACTTTATCTAAAGATAAGAAATGTGAACTACAAGTAACTGAAAATACTTTTTTTGATACTACCTCATTTTGGATTGAACATGTGAAACATCCTATAAAAGTAAAAAATGGTAGACTAGTCAGTTCTGTATATCAACTCCAACCCTTTGATAGAGCCCTTCAAGACACAGCAAGAGTCAGCATTAAATTAAAGGACTCTGAATCCTTCAATAACAAAGGACTATTTTATTACGATCAAAAAAAGGGGTGGACTTATCTCGTAACAAGCTTTTCATTATTGAACCAGACACTTTCTTCTTCAATTTATAGTCTTGAGGCAGTAGCCATTATTGAAGATACAATTCCACCGAAAATTTATGATTTTACACCTGGATCTCAAGGAAATTATATGGCTGAAGATCTGTTAATGATCACGGGCAAAATAAAAGATGACCTTTCAGGTATCTCTGGAAATAGAGGAATTGATATTAGCTTAAATGGAGAAAAATTATTATTTGATTATCAACCAATAAAAAACGAGGTGCGCTACAAAATTAATGGGACTTTAGATTCTGGAAGTTATTCATTGAAAATATCTGCAAGAGATCAAATTGGAAACAAAATAGAAAAAACTATTGAGTTTTCAATAAATTAAGGCATAAAGAGGAAAAAATGTTTTTCCCCTATAGAGATGATAATCCTAGAGTTTTAGTACCTTATATTACCTATTTACTACTATTTATCAATTGTAGTTTTTTTCTCATTCAAACCTTATCACCCAAAGAGCTTACTATGGTGTTTGCAATTATTCCCAAAATGTCAAGTCTTGACTTTAGTCATTTTGTTTTATCTTTATTTACATCGATGTTTCTTCATGGCAGCTTAATCCACTTAATAGGAAATATGCTATACCTTTGGATTTTTGCTGATAATGTAGAAGGAGTTCTAGGGCATTGGAAATTTGCTATATTTTATGTATCTGCTGGACTCTCAGCTGGAATTATACAATCACTTGTAGATCTAACTTCCACAATTCCAATTGTAGGAGCCAGTGGTGCTATCGCTGGCGTGCTAGCAGCTTATATGATCTTTTTCCCCAATGCAAAAGTTCATACTTTAATATTTATTTTCTTTTACTTTACCACTGTTCGCATTCCAGCCTTATTTTTATTAGGTTTTTGGCTGATCATGCAAATCAGCAATGGCTTATCTGTTCTTGGGGTAGACACTACTGGTGGTGTAGCATGGTTTGCTCATATTGGAGGATTTGTTACTGGTTTAATATTAATTTTATTATTGAAAAAGGTCAGAACTAATTTGTAACCAATAAAGTAATATTTAATATGTTAAGGAAATGATCTATTGGACAATTTTGTAATTGGTATAGGAGGAGGTACAGGCTCTGGAAAAACCTCTCTAGCTTTGTATTTGCAAAAAGAGTTTAAAAAAGAAGCCATTATTATTCTTGAACAAGATTCGTACTATAAAGATCTCAGTCATCTATCTTTTGATAAGCGTGTTAAAACAAACTTTGACCATCCAAGTTCCATTGATTTCAATCAATTACATGATGATTTAATTAATTTAATTAATAATCAATCAATTAATATCCCAATATACGATTTCTCAACTCACACTCGTCGAAAAAAAACAAAGCATATACGCCCACATCATACTATTATAGTTGAAGGTACTTTGGTACTACATGATCCAAGATTAAGAGATATTATGGATATGCGAATATTTGTTGATGGTGATCCCGATATAAGATTTATCCGACGCTTAGAAAGAGATCTGCTAAAAAGAGATAGAACATTAGAGAATATTATTCAACAATATAAAATAACAGTAAAACCCATGCATGACCAATTTGTGGAATTAACAAAGAAATATGCTGACATTATATTGCCTGGAGGCATAAAAAATAAAGCTGCTTTGAATCTTATTAAAAAAAGAATAAAATCATTTGAGATGGAGGTTATAGATAAGTAGTAATGCTAATTTTATGTTTAGCGAAAACTTATAATCCTTAGGATTATGAATCATCACATTCAAAAGAATTCAGGATGGATTGAAGTAATATGTGGAAGCATGTTTAGTGGGAAAACGGAAGAACTTATTAGAAGATTAAGACGAGCTAAAATAGCTAAACAATCAGTTGGGATATTTAAACTCAGGATTGATTCTCGGTTCTCTCCTAATCACATTGTATCTCATTCCCAACTTAGTATAGCCTCAGAAATTCTACAGAGCACAGAAGAAATAATTGAGAAATCTAAAGGAAAAGAAGTCATTGGAATTGATGAAGTTCAATTTTTTGGAAATTCTTTAGTTAAAATTTGTCGAGATTTAGCAAATCAAAATAAAAGAGTAATTGTCTCAGGACTTGATAAAGATTTTCGGGGTAAACCTTTTGATCCTATTCCAAATCTTCTTGCAGAAGCGGAATACATTACAAAAACACTTGCAATATGTGTAAAATGTGGGAATCCAGCAGGTTTTTCTCATCGTCTAAGTAATGATAAAAACCAAATATTGATTGGCGATAAAGATAATTATGAAGCTCGTTGCAGAAAATGCTTTTTGCCACCAAAAGACTAATGGATAGATTTTTTGGAATAATCGGTATCCTTGTTTTACTTAGTATAGCTTACGGGATGTCAAACAACCGGAAAGCTGTTTCAAAAAGAATTGTTCTCTGGGGTCTTGGCTTGCAACTAATATTTGCAATATTTATACTCAAAACACCTCTTGGAGAACCCTTTTTTTCAGCAATAAATAATGTCTTTAAAATACTTTTAAGCTTTTCAGATGCTGGCAGTGATTTCTTGTTCAAATCATATTTTTCAGGAGTTGTTGAAAAACCTTTGATGAATATTGCTTTTCGAATATTGCCAACTATCATTTTTTTTTCATCCTTAATGGCTCTTATGTATCATCTAGGTATTATGCAAAAAATTATATTATGGATTGCCAAAGCCATGCAAAAAACCATGGGTACCAGTGGATCCGAAACATTGAGCGTTGCAGCTAATATATTTGTTGGTCAAACTGAATCACCCCTTATGATAAGACCTTTTATAGCTAAAATGACTATGTCGGAACTAACAGCCGTAATGACTGGCGGTTTTGCTACAGTAGCTGGTGGTGTAATGGCAATATACATCTCATTGCTTAGCGATATCCCTGGAATAGCTGGACATCTTATGGCTGCATCTATCATGAGTGCGCCAGCAGCTCTTGTAATAGCTAAAATTATTTTCCCTGAAACTCAAATATCCCCTACAAATATAGATCTTGATTTAACATTAACTAAACCAGATGATAATGTAATGGAAGCTTTAGCACGCGGTGCCACTGATGGTATGAAACTTGCTGCAAATATTGGCGCAATGCTTATAGCTTTTGTCGCATTTACTGCTTTAATTAATGGAATTTTTGGGCTATTTAATCTTACTCTCCAAGATTTACTTGGTATAATTTTCCAACCGCTAGCCTGGACAATGGGTGTCCCTTGGTCAGAAGCTGATATATTAGGACAATTAATGGGAGAAAAATTAGTCCTAACTGAATTAATCGCTTATACAGATTTAAGTCAAATAATAAGAAATGGTGACATTTCTGAACGAACTGCAATTATAGCAAGTTATGCTCTTTGTGGATTTGCCAATTTTGCTTCTATTGGTATTCAAATTGGAGGAATCAGTGGTATAGCACCAAAAAGAAGAAAAGATATAGCTAAAATTTCTCTAAAAGCAATGATTGCTGGAGCACTTGCATCATGGCTAACCGCTACTTTAGCAGGAATATTAATTTAGATTAAGAAAAGAATATAACTATATGAGACTAATATTGTTAGGCCCCCCTGGAATTGGAAAAGGAACACAAGCTAAACTTTTATGCAAACGCCATTCTTTAATTCATCTTTCAACTGGTGATATGTTAAGATCAGCAATTGAGGAAAAGAATGAACTAGGAAGAACAGCTGAATCTTATATTAATATTGGCAAACTTGTTCCAGATGATTTAGTTCTAAATATGGTAGAAGAAAAATTAGACACTCTTAACAATAATAGAGGATTTATTTTTGATGGTTTCCCTAGAACTGTCCCTCAAGCAACAGGATTTAAAGAACTTGTTAATGAAATGAGGTTAAATCTTGATAAAGTTTTAGCCATTAATGGCGATAATTCAACTTTATTAAAAAGATTATCAAGCCGTCGAACTTGTATTAAATGTGAAAGAATTACAAATCTACTTTTTTCACCACCAAAAGTGTCTGGAAAATGTGATAAATGCTCAGGGGATTTATTTCAGCGTGATGATGATAAAGAAGATGTAATAATTAAAAGGCTCGAAATATACAAAATGCAAACCGAACCATTATTGGACTATTATTATCATGAAAGTTTGTTGTTAAAAATTAGTGGCTTAGGAAGTATAGATAGTGTAACAAAACGTATTGAGAATGAATTATACGACCTAATTAAAGAAAAATAATGTTGAAAATTGGAATAACTGGAGGCATTGGATCCGGTAAAAGTACTGCTAGCAACAGAATGGGTGATTTAGGTGCATATGTTTTTGATGCAGATAAAGAATCAAAAAATATACTTTTAGAAAACAAAAGAGTTTATCACCAATTAATAGATCAGTTTAGTTCCGACATAATTAATACCGACGATACAATTAATCAAAAGAAACTAGCGAATATTGCTTTTGCCAATAAAAACAATCAAATGGCTCTAAATTCCATTGTACATCCTTATGTTTTTCATTTAATTAATAAAAGATATGATAAAATGAAAAATAAAAAGAATATATCAATATTTGTAATAGATGCTGCATTAATATTTGAAACAGGTCTTAATAAGCAACTTGATTATGTGGTATTAGTTTCTGCAAAATTTGATTTAAGAATGAGCCGAACCATTAAGAGAAGATCCCTTTCATATGAAGAAATTAAACGCCGAATGGATCTGCAATTATCTGAAAAACCCAAGATCAAAATGGCTGATTTTGTAATAAATAACAACCATGGTGAAAAAGAACTAATCAAACAAGTAGATGAAATCTATAAAGCTATAATATTATAAACTCTTCTATAAACCTTTCATTTTAATGATATCTTCAAGAAAATTCACCACTTTCGAAGGTGTCTTCACACGAACTATACTCACGATATTAGTAGGAATTTCGACTTATAGCTTATGCTAAGCTAAAACAAATAAAGAGAGGGTAGGTCTTCAGGCTATTTAAGACGAGGAGGTCTGCCAATCGATTGGAAAAAAACATTTTTTCTAGACCATTTCCTAAAGGACTAGAATATACCCAACCAGCTAACATCAATATTTTCGAAATCTGAAACAATATAAATATAAAAACTATGCATAATATTTCATCTATAGTAGGAAGAAACTATATCTTAATTAGAGATTCTGAAAAAGAGAGTATACTGGCTTAAAAAGTTAATTAAATTGCCGAAAGACATACCTTTTTATAGCACGTGGGGGTCCTAGTATTTCGCTAATAAGTATAGCATTTTTTAAATTTTTAGAGTGATTGAGATAAACTTTTATTGGATATGAAGAAGTCAACTTTNCTAAATCTATAGATTTCGGCATTATTTGTTCATTAATTTCCTTTTCTTCCGAATCATCTTCTCGAAGAACCCTAGACTCAAGTACGTGGCCGTCCTCAAGAATTTCTGAATCAAAATCATCTTCTGAAAATTCTGTGTAAGATTCCTCTTTAGAAATGACTTTTGGTTTTATTTCATCAATAAGATCTTCTAAGCCAAAATTCCTAATAAATTCAGGTATTTGGTTTTTCTCATTTTTTGAAGTAGTTGATGAATTTTCTTCTTCAGCAGTCGTTTCTTCAAAATTTTGGGATCTCTTTTTTAACCATTGCGATACAAGATAAGCAATGAGAAAAAATATCCAATAACTTAAATCCACAATTATTCTTCTTTATTGCTAGGAGGAGCTTCTGGACCTTCATCCTTTGAGCCAGAAATAGAGTCTCTCATACCTGTATCTGCCTGAATATTCTTCATAGAATAATAATCCATGATTCCAAGATTACCTTCACGAAAAGCCTGCGACATTGCTTTAGGTACTTCTGCTTCAGCTTCAACAACTTTAGCTCGCATGTCAGCAACTTTGGCTGTCATTTCCTGCTCTTCAGCTACAGCCATGGCACGTCTTGTCTCAGCTCTGGCTTGAGCAACTCTTAAGTCCGCCTCAGCCTGATCAGCCTGGAGATGTGCACCCACATTCTTTCCAACATCAACATCAGCGATATCAATACTTAAAATTTCAAATGCTGTTCCAGCATCTAGTCCTTTCTCAAGAACAAATTTTGAAATATAATCAGGGTTTTCAAGTACTTTTTTATATGAATCAGAGGAACCTATAGCACTAACTATTCCCTCACCTACTCTTGCGATTATTGTTTCATCAGTAGCACCACCTACTAATCCTGGTATATTGGTTCTAACCGTAACTCTAGCACGAGCTTTTACTTCAATACCATCTTTTGCAACAGCAGCTAAAGTCCCATTTACTGGAGCATCAATTACCTTAGGATAAACTGATGTTTCTACAGCACCTTTCACATCTCTACCAGCAAGATCAATTGCTGTACAGGTAGTAAAGTCTAGAGGTATTTGAGCTTTATCTGCTGCAATTAATGATATTGCTACATTTGGAACATTACCTCCTGCAAGAAAATGAGTTTCCATCATTCCTGTAGAGATTACTTCTAAACCAGCTTTATGCAAATTGATTATTGAATCAACAATTACACGTGGCGGGATTTTTCTCAATCTCATCCGAATTAGATCTACAATTGTAATTTTTCCAATACCTACCGAAACTATTCCTTGAATCCAAAGGCCTATAGGAACAAAATAAAATATAATGGCCAGCGCAAAAACTATCACCCCAAGAAGTACGAATGGTGTTAACATATTATCTCCTAATCTTTATTAATTTCTTTCCTTACTACAATCCGGTTACCATCAACAGTTAGAATTCTTATTTTATCTCCATTTTCTATAAATTCTCCTTCAGAAACAACAAAAATCTTTTTTCTATTTACTAAAACCCAGCCAGAAGGACGTAAATCTGAACTTGCAATTCCAATTTTGTTCACCAATCCTTCTAAGCCCAAAGAAGTACTGTATCCTTCTGAGCTTTTCTCACTAAGAGGAAGGGTCATCTTTTTCCAAAACTTCGTTTTAATCAAAGCTTTAACCATAAGATATAATGCAATAATTCCACCAATTATTGCTATGGTAAAACCCCAAGATGCAGCAGACAAATCTGCTGGTAATGGATGAACTGGTAATAACATCATAAAAAGACCACCCATTACCGTAACGCCTCCTATAATCCCTACAAAT
>PAYY01000003.1 GCA_002715465.1 Fidelibacterota bacterium
CTCCACTACTTCTTCTTCCGCAGCATTACTGGAAGCTTCTTCCTTACAGGAAAGAAAAATAGTAAAAAGAACAAGAAAAAACATAAAATGTTTCTTGGATATGATTAGATAGACTCCTTTAAACTTCTAAGGAAAAATCTGCTATTTTAACTCTACTAGATATTCAACAAGATCAACTAACTCATCAACAGTCATTAGTAACTGTAGATCTGCCGGCATCGCTGAATTTGGTAACTCATATCTATTACTGATATCTGATAAGGAAAAATCTGTGACAATTCCACCCTCACTCCTGACTGTTATTTTATCAGCAGTTTCACTGACAATAAATCCTGTCATTTGATCACCATCTTCCAATTCCAAGAGAAATTGTATGTATGAGGAAGAGATACCCGCACTAGGATCAAGAATAGATTTATAAAGCCCCTCTTTTGAAAGTTTATCACCAATTTTAGAAAGATTAGGACCAAAGTTGACCCCTTTTCCATTAATTATGTGGCATTGGGAGCAACTTGCACTATCAAAAACTTTCTTCCCATTATCTGAATCTCCAACATATACTAATAACTCCGTCATCCCAGGAAGAACTTGATCCCCTTTCATTGGAGGCATTGGGAAATATTTTGAAGCCTCTTCTCTCATAATTACATGCATTGAATTTGCCATGGACTGCCCAGCAACTTTCTTCAATCTTTCAGGAAATTCTCCATTCTTAGCTAATTCCAATAATTTTTCAGCACCACCTCTAGTCATAACCAATGCCCTCACTGTCTGCGCTCTGACCTGCCGATCTAATCCTTCATCCATTAGTGCTGTTACCAATATGGGTACAGATCTACGATCCCTACTATTTCCTAGTGCATCTGCAGTCTTAAGAGCAGTCTCAATATTAGATGATAGAAAACTTCCAAATACATCTTGCTCTTCAGCGTCAAACAGTACCTGTATCGCATATAAACTAGTCAAGTTATCTTTATTCTCTAATGCCATAGTCATAAGTGCGTCATAATATTCAGTCAAATTATACTTACGAACCAATTGTGCAAATTGTTCAGTACCAACAGCATTCTTCATCAAACTATTGATACTTTCTTTAACCGTAGAATTTTGATTTATATCAAAGTTCTCAAGTCGTAATAGAGCTTCAGTAGCAACAAAAGTGTTTTTTTCAACAGCCTCATCTCTTGAAGAGGAAAGAACTAAATCTCTTAAAATATTGTTTTTTTCCTCACTTTCTGGTTGAAAGTCAAGCGCCCTTACATATCTTTTACTATCAGAAACAGAAATTTTAGAAGAATTAAGAATCTGTTTTAAATAAGATGTGGTTACTTTAGCTCTCGAACGCCAGATAATATCTCTGCCTGCTTCAGAATTCCAATTATCTCCTACATCTTTTAACCAAGTGGATAGGAAAGAATCCCAACGACCCTCTGCCGCAATACCTAAAGCTTCAAGATGCCATCTGTCTTTTCCATCGTGTTTTTGAGCAAGTTTACTCCACAATTGGGAAGCCAAGTCAGAATTTGATTCCCTGATAGCAATTGCACACTCTCTTCGAACACGAGGCGATGGGTCAGACACAAGTGATGTTAAAAGAGGAATTATATCCATATCTATTTGACGGGCTGCTCGAATTGATACAATCCTTATGTTTTCATCTGAATCTTTGCTAGCCATTTGAATATGTTTTTCACCTTTACCTTGAATCTTGGAAAGTAACCAAAGAGATCTGGCCCTATATCTTGAATCACTTGAATTATAGAGTTTTAAAAGTTGATCTTCAGCTTTTTCCTGCATCTCGTTCAATGCTGTCCAAGCCAAATATCGAACAGAATAATTAGGGTTCTTCAGAGCTTCAATCGCACCTTCAGCTGAAGAAAAATCAAATTTTGGAACCGAATATTTATGCCCGATTGGGGCTACCCGAAAAAGACGACCTCTTCCAGTATCTTCTTGACGATTCCAACCTAAAACTGGATCATACCAGTCTGTTACAAATAGAGAACCATCTGGTGCTACAGAAACATCAACAGGACGCATCCATTTATCTCTTTCTCCTTTTAAAATATTTACCATTTCTCCTTCATAACCCGCACCAACCATTTTGTCATTTATGGCCCAAAGAACCCCAGGGCCAGCATCAGCATGAAATGCTTTATCCCATAAAGGTTCAGGTAGGAGTCTTCCTTCATAGAAGGTAATCCCAGCTGGAGATCCCGCACCAGATAGTACTACATTAGGAATCACGCCAGGATCATTCTGGTGCCAATGCCGTTTAGGAATTTCATTACTCCACCCTGTCCTTGGCTCTTGCCAACCGGCACCAGTTATTTCATCTCGGTAACCATAATTCCCATATTCCAAAATATAATTCATTCTTACGCCGGCATTTCCATCATCATCATTATCGGATTGCCACATATTTCCATAGGAATCAACTGTGACTTCATAATTATTCCTGAAATTGTGTGCAAGAACTTCAAAATCTGAACCATCCATATTGTTTCTAAAAACCATCCCACCATAATATGAAGTTTCCTCATCCAAATAATTGTATGGAAGCCCTCTACTTTCGGAGACTCTTGCAGTACCTTTTGCATACACTCCGTTACCCCAACGATCCAAAACCTGATTTCCATCTTTGTCATGCACGAAAAAACCCGCATTCCCCATATTCCAGTAAAGTTTTCCATCAGGTCCGAACAAAAATGAATGAGTTGAGTGATCATTTTGTTCAATACCAGTCTCGGTAAATAAATATTCCTTACGATCTGGTTTGTCATCACCATCTTCATCTGTAAATACAATAACATTTGGGGCTACAGTAACAATTACTTTATTCCCCAAAACTGAAATGCCTAAAGCAGCATCAATATCTCGTCCTTGATAATACACTTTTACAGTATCAGCTTCTCCATCACCATCATTATCTTCAAGAATAAGAATTCTGTCTCCCTCTGGACGTTTGTTTTCTATAGCATGTGCTCTATAGTTAACTACTTCACATACCCAAATTCTTCCTTTGTGATCAACGTCTAGATTTGTAGGACTAAGTATTGTAGGCTCAGAGGCTACAAGAGAAGCCTCAAGACCAGGATATAGATCAAGGTTCGCTAGTGCATTAGAGGGATCTCGAATATCATCAGCTGAACTGGATTTTATGTTTAATTCTTTAATTCGAATATTTTTATACCATATCTCGCTAGGTTCTTTACTACTATGAATTTGAAGCCCGATAATACCTGTATCTTCAATTGTTGGATCTTTTTCATAATAATCTACAGTCCGAAAACCATTGATCCAGATCTGAATTCTTTTGCCTTCACAACGTATTCTATAATCGGTCCATTGATCTACATTCCAAACCTTGTTTAAACTATCTTGGTTTCCTAAGTCAAGCATTTCATTTCTACGTGACTCATCATAAAGACCACCCCAAATATTTCTTGTTGGTTGAATACCAATATCCGCTTGATAACCAGCAACCTCATTATGGTTTGGTACTCTTTGAGATCTTATTTGAATACCACCATTTTCACGTCCACTGGTAGAATTCACTTTTACTTGAAGTCGCATTTCGAAATTTGAATATTCTCTTTGAGTACATAAAAATTCATTCTGAGGAATAGGGTTTTCTAGACTTCCAGCAATTATAATACCATCTTTAATTCTAAAATAATCGAAATCCCCTTCCCAACCAGTAAAGTCCTTTCCATTAAACATAGATACAAAGCCTGCTTCATCGCTTGTTGAGTCTCCACTCTGATTCTGTTGCACACCAGCACATCTCAATAAAAAGAAACTACATAAAATGATGAACGTCAATAATGATGATTTAATTTTCATTTTTTCTCCTATCATAATTTTTTTAAGATAATATTCTTTCTCCAAGATTCTCCTCCATAATAGATCCATCAAAATTATTGCCTACTAAATCAGATGAGAATGATTCGTACTTTATCCAATTAGATTTTAAACCTCTTCAAATTCTCATTCAAGAATTCTTAAGGAAAAAATTTTAATTGATCAGGACAAATCATTTTTAATCTTGTAATTTTTCTCTCTTTTCCTTTCCATCTTTTGTCCAAGTAATCCATTTTCCTACTTGCAAGTCATCTAGATAATTTGCTTCTAATTTTTTTTGGCCATTTTCATACCAGTAAAACCATTTTCCATTCATCTTATCATCAAGGAAAAAACCCTCTTGCATTTTATTTCCATTTTCAAACCAAATTATCTGGTTTCCTTGTCTTTTTCCATTTTTAAAATATCCTTCTCCTTTAATCTGGCCATTCTTATACCAAAAAGTTTGTTTCCCATCATAAACACCATCTTCCCAATGAAATTCACTTTCTTTTTTCCCATTTTCATACCAAACAGTTTCAATTCCGTGTTTTTTATCATCTTTAAAAGAAAGTTCACTTGATGGACTTCCCCCCTCATACCAAGATTTCCAAAGACCATCTCTGGCACCTTCAATATAATGAGCTTCTAATTCCTTATTTCCACTCTCATACCAGTTTAGAACCTTTCCGTCTATTTCACCAGATTTAAAACTTACCTCTGAATCTTTTTCTCCATTTGAATGCCAACCAAGCTGTAAACCCTCCATTTTTCCTTTTTTATAAAAATGCTCAGATTTCTTAGTGCCATTATCATAAAAGAAAATACATTCTCCTTCCAAGCCTTCACTTGGGATATCATCCATTGTCCCTTCTCCTGATCCTTCAATATATATTACATTTGCCTTAACCGATCCATTCTCATGAAAAAAGATCCAATCACCATCCATCATACCTTTTTTATAGCGACCTTCTGATTTTTTTGTTCCATCTTCATACCAATTAATCCATATACCATGTTTCTCACTAGATTTGAATGTACCCTCTTCCATCTTATTGCCATTCTCATAGTAAGCTATATGCGGTATAATATCTTCAGAACATGATACTAATAGTATGAAGCATATTACAAAAAAGTCTGGAAATTTAACCGAGTTATAAACTGATGTAATTATTTTCATAACAATTTTTTTCTTTCTATTGAATTCTCTCTGATCGCATCGACTGTAATTCCCGAACAGCGCGATTAGCAAAATCGTCATCTGGATTAATTGATAGTGCTATATTAAATGCTTCGATTGCTTTTTCATATCTTCTAGATTGAAAATATAATTTCCCAATTTTAACCCAGTTACCTGAATCATTTGGGAAACGGTTGGCACGCAATTGGGTATGATTTAATTGTCTTTCAATCATACCTAAAGTATCTGCTTTCGCTAGATAATATTTTGCTTCCTCTTTTTCCCCTTTACTAGAAAGTGCAACACCTAAATCGTAATGTCCACCTACATGCCACGGATAGTTTTGAATCAGTTCCCTAAGGTAAATAGTAGCATCATCAATATTACCCTTTTGCATATGGAATGCACTCAATAAATAAAGATTATCTATATTTAAAGGATCTGAAATGTAACCTTTTTTAAATGAAGAAAAGGCATTTAAAGAATCACCAGCGTGCCAGTAGAGCCTACCAAGCCAAGGATATACTTCTCCAAATCCAGAATCTACATTCACACATTTTTGAAAAACTACTATTGCACTATCTGGTTTATTTAAGCTAAGAAAGGAAAGTCCAATTTTGAACAAAACACCTGGTTTTGAATCAAAATCTTTCTCCTTTTTGTAATGATTATTTGCTGCTTCAAACTTTTTTAACTTATAAGCAACATCTCCGAGACTAATCTGAACTCCTTCAATATTCGAATCACGCCCAGAAATTATTTCAAGCACATCATAAGCTTCCTGATAGCGGTTAAGTCTTGTTAAAATCTCCACGTGAAGAAAAAGAGCCTCAACCGTATTTCTAATGTCTTTGTCCAGGCTTTCTAAATGTTCTAAAGCTTTACGAAATTTCCCGGAATTCAAAGCCCTTTGAACCTTTATTAATCCTGAAGACTCAATTTCTTCACCTATATCATCTAATTCTGAAATTAAATTTCTGGCATCTTTATCTTCAGGATTATGGCGAAGTGCCGAATTTAGATTCTCTCGTGCTAATTTATAATTTCCTTTCCTATAATTAATTATTCCTAGGTTAAACCAAGCATCCGACAGGGTAGAATCAAACTTAACTGCTTCCTCATATTGAAGAATAGCTTCAGAGGTATCTCTAAGAGCCAGATTTAATCCAGCAAGATTTTGTCGTAACCGGGTATCAGAAGGATTATTATATAATGCTATTTTATACGATTCAACAGCTGAAGCAATATTGCCTAAACGGAAAAATACGCTTCCAAGTGTAACCCAATGAGTAGGATCAGTAGGATTATCACGGATATTTTCCTCAATATGTTTTATCCTCGATTGAAATTCACGGAGACTATCACTCTTTGCAATATACTTTTTTCCTTCCTCCTCCCTGCCTAAACGAATTAAAGCCTGTCCCATACCGTAATGTGCGCCATGATCCCATGGACGTTGATCACTAACAGAAGTAAGATATGAAATTGCTTCATTTACTTTTCCAATTTGTAATAGAATTAGACCCAAGCCATATTGATTATCAAGATCTTNAGGATTNAGNTCAAAACCTATCTGAGTATATTCTAATGCCTTATCTATATCTCCAGCATCTTTGTACATTTGTCCTAGTAGCATGTAGGCATCAGAATAATTGCCATCCGTAGCAATTGCTTTGTGAAGTACTTGCTGTGAACTATCAGGCTCATATATATCTGCGTAGGCATGTGCCATATTAAAATATACATCGGCTCTAGGGCCAAGTTTTATTTCATTTTTATAATGAATCAATGAGGATCGAAATCTTCCTTCCTTATAAGCAATATTTCCCATATTGAAATTGGCTCCTCGATAACCTGGATTTTTTCTGAGTGCCTTCTGATAAGATTTTATTGATTCTTCATTCTGATTAATTTTTTCGTATATCCTACCCTTCAAGAAAAAAACCTCAGCCATATCATTGTCATATTTTAACGCACTGTCTACTAAAGTAAGTGCTAATTCAAAATTACCAAGGTCTAAAGCATTTTTAGATTCAGAAAGCAATACAATTATACCCTGATGCTTACGTAAATCTTCTCTTTGAAGAGATTGTTTCTTGTCTGACCTATCACAGCTCGATACAAGAAAAATTAAAACAAATAGACTGATTGATATATATCTACACTTTATCATTCTAATATCTCTAAAAATGTTGATTTTGGCAATTTTCTAAGAAATTGACTTGTAGTAGAATCTCCAGGCTCAAGTCTCAAAACATTCTCCCATGATTTTCGAGCAGATGAAAATTCTCCACGACTGACTTGAATTATTCCAAGATTAAACCAAGTATCTGCTCTCGTATGATCCTGTTCAAGTAAGCGCCTATAATGCCATAATGCTCCTGTGGTATCTCCAGTTGCTAGAGAAAGATATGCAACTGTATTTCTTAATTCAAGATTATTGGGGCCAAGAGATAGAGCAACTTTATAGGCTTTGGTAGCTTCATTAAGTCTTCCCATCCGGCGAAAAACGTTTGCNAAATTACCCCAATCAGTTTGGTTATTAGGCCTTTCCCTAGTCCGTTGTAAGAATCTAGCCGTAAGAGATTCTAGCTCTTGCAATGAGTCCGCCCTTACAAGTAATTGATGACCTTCCTGTTTTTTACCTATTCTAACTAATGCTTGGCCAAGATTGTAATTAGATCCATAATGCCATTGCATATTCTGTTGAGCTAAGTATAGATAATTTATTGATTCATCAATAGAACCAGATTTTAGAAGTAACGCTCCTAATTCATAAATATATTCATGATTTTCTGGATCAAGTTTGTGAGCTTTCCTTAAATTGATTAAAGCATCCTTTATTTTTCCTTCATCTCTGTAAATCCTACCCAATAGGAAATATGCTGGAGCATATAAACTGTCAATTTCTACGGCTTTCATTACATTTTCCATAGCCTTTTCAGATTCATAAAGATTAGAATGGGTAACAGCTATTTTCTCATATACTTCAGCACGTGGGTATTCTTTTAATTCATTATTGTAATGTTTAAGAGCTTTATTGAATTGATCAAGTCCTAAGGCATTATTTCCCATATTAAACCATGCACCATGAAAAGATGGATTTATTATTAGAGCTTGTGAGTATGCTATCTCCGAGTCATCAAAACGGTTTAATTGATCCAAAATTAAGCCACGAAAATAATGTACTCCGGCTAGGTGCTTACCATAGATTTCTGCACTATCGATCTGAGTTAAGGCAGCATTATAACGACCTTCATCAAGAGCCTCTTGTGCAAGATTAAGAAATGAAAGAATCTTTTCAGCAGTTTTCAATTCATCAAGAGTAAGCTCTTCTTTTTGTTCAGAATCGCCGCAACCTAAAATCATTATTAGAATAAGAATCAAGGTTAGATGGATAATAGAAGATAGCTTAATTATTTTTAAACTGATCATTAAAGTATAGACGTTATTAACAATAATTATTTGTTAAGGCGCAATCTGACTACCCGGATTAAACGGTAGTACATTATTATTTTTTTCATGAATCAAAATATGCCTATCTACATCAATTTCTCCGATTTCTTGAATAATACCTGATGGCCATTCAATTATCAAAGAATCAATCTTATTATGTTTCCCAAGCCCAAAGTGAATTAAACTAGGGGATTGGGAACGATAGCTATTAATAGGATGCAATTCTCTTACTATAAGTCTACCTGAAAGATTTGCAGTAACTTTTGCTCCAATTCCTAGACTATTACTCTTTGTTCCGCGAAGAGATAGCTTAAGCCAATGTTGTTTAGGGAACCGATTCTCATAGACTTGTAAAGGTCCTCCCCCTACTTGCCTTACAACAAGGTCTTGCCTTCCATCATTATTTAAATCCGCGGGTATAACACATCTGCCATCTCCATCTGAATCAGCACCTGTAAGATAACTTATATCTACAAAATTAGAACCTGACTTATTAAGATAAACTAAATTTCTCTCAAAGCCACTAAGATTATTACTGGTTGAAATAGCCCAAGGATCTCCAACCCAGAATTCATCTAATGATTCATCTATTTCACCAGGCACTGGAACTTTACAAGCTCTATCAAAAGGCTGTGACACGACAGCCTGCCATAAGCATGATCATCCATCTGGTTTATCACGATTTCTACTTATAAAACCTGCTGTAGCATAAATATCTAACCAACCATCATTATCAAGATCAACCATTGCTGGACCATATGCCCAACCAACTTGATCTACATCATATTCTGAACCAACTCGTTTAAACTCTAAATTTCCTTCATTATGATAGAGTTGACTACCTGCTACCATACGATCCAATTCCAACATCAATTCTCTAGGGTATGCATCGGGTCTGAGATTCCTGATTACTCTTTTACCAGCACTGGAATACATACTAGCAACATAAAGATCTGGCAAACCATCATTGTCAAAATCTCCAAAAGTAACTCCCATTGAACCAAAATCGGCTGGTCCATCAGTTAATTGATGTTCAGTAAATCCAGTACCATTATTGTTAATTAATAAAATACCATTACCAAATTCATGTATAACATATAAATCCTGCCAACCATCAGAATTAGCATCCCACCAAACAGAACTGAAAACTGACCTGCTACCTCCACTTGCATTCAATTTTTCAGTGACATTTTCGAATTTCCAATCCCCAAGATTACGAAGAAGTTCATTCCCTAATTCATCAGAAACTTTTCCACGTATCCATGATCCTTCTTTTGGTACGGCGCTAGCTCTAAAAACATAAATATCAATTTTCCCATCTCTATCAAAATCAGCGAATGTTAATCCTGTTACTTTTTCACTTATTCTAAGATTGCCAATTTTAGTTAAATTGCTTAAATCAGAAACATTTTGAAATTTTTTACCTTCAATATTTTGAAAAATAAGACCAGGGCCTAAAATAAAATCTTCCCAACCATCACCATTTATATCAGCTATTGCAGCAAGGGAAATATTATTTAATGGAGGCAATCCAACCTCTATAGTAACATCAGTAAACTTTCCACCTAATTCACCTTTATAGAGTATATAACCTCTATATAGTGCTAAATCATTAATAAGTAAATCAATAATACCATCACGATTATAATCACATGCATAAACGCCACCCGTACTTGCGTGAGTAGAAGCTGGCCCATGATTCCAATTATCATGCATCATTTTAGAATTAATTCCCCAATCAAAAGAAGTTTCTTTCATAAGATATTCTGATGAAACAGCTAATTTACTTTTGATTAATTTTAAAGTTTTTAACCAACCCCCATCTATTATATCTTTTTCGTTTGGTTCATTCATAATTAATTGTAGATATAGAATTAATTCACCTAGTCCACTATTTTCTATTTCTCCCCAAATACGTAATTGAAAAACTCCAATCCAATCACCATCAATTTCTTCACGATGAAGTGGTGCTAATGATTTTAAACGAATTTTTGTTTGAGGAATACCAACAAATTTTTTACGTTTTGACAAAAACCAATTAATAAAACTTGCCTTATCTAGAGATTTAAATTCCGAATCATTATCAACAAAACGAGATATAGAACTAAAACCTATATTTAAATCTATACTAGATTCATTGACGGGAATTTCTCCTATAAATTCAGAATGTAAAATATTTTTTATGGCTTCAATATTTCCCATCATTATATCATTAACAAATGGTTTTAAACCATATTCTACTAAAGTATTACCAGCATGTTCAGTTTTCCATAAGTAATGTCTATCATTTTGAGGAAGTGTTAATCCTAGACTATCAGTCGGAATGTTAAGCTCATCAATCAACTCATTGGCAAGCTCTACATCCTTTTGATTATTTATAAAATTATAAGAGATAAAGATTAAAATAATAATAACAACTAAAGACAGATATTTTATATAACCTACAATATGATTATTATAATTATTTTTTTTGAACATAATAAAGAGTTCCTTTACATGGTACAAAGTTATCTATTTTTACAGATTAGATGAAATACCAATAAAAATTATAGTAACTATTTTACCTAGACAAAAATAAAAAAAGTTCCCAAGAAGGGAACTTTTTTTATTTTTCTATAATTCTATTAATGAATTAATTATTAAAATGAGGCTCCTACAGTGATCCTACTTATTCCATCAAAGTCACCCATAGCAGAATATGCATAATCAACTCTGAAACCGCTCATTTTAATTCCAAAACCCATGCTAAAACTTTCTTGATCATAATTTGTTTTATAACCACCTCTAAGTGCTAGCATATTTCCATATAGGAATTCACCACCAAGGTGAACACGTTCTGTATAATCACGTGGATGAATTGCATTTACTTCAAAATTCAATGAACTATTAGATGGGCCACTAATCAGATCAAATAAATTCATAGCCACACCTAATTTGAATGTGAGCGGCAATTCAAAAGCTTCTTCTTCATATTTAAACTGTTCTGAAAAATTTGTGAAGCTCATTCCTAGTTTTAAACTTTTAAATCCAGGATAAAACATCGTGCCAAAATCATAGGCGAAACCACCTACTTGATTGGTTTTTGTTTTATTTGTTTCTGGCATTAGACTTTCACCTAATTGTTGGCTAGCATATTTAACTGTACCACCAAACCTAAATTTATCACTTAAAGCACGGGCCCAAGTTAGACCTACAGCCGAAGCATTTACTCCAAGGTTTCCAGTTGTTACATAGCCGTCTTCTGATCCAGCATCAACCCGAGTACCAACAATATCACCATAATTAGCGGTGATAAGGCTAACACCCACAGTACCTAAATTTCCCATCGTTTTTGTAACACCGGTTGCAAGATAGCTTATATCAGCTATCCAACCAACCTGTGAAGCGAAGAAGTCTAGACCTGTCTCCATTTCAGCTGTACCAGCCGGGTTGTAGAATAATGCATCTGCACCACCCATAGTCATAATGGATGCACCACCCATTCCTGCAGCTCTGGCATGCATATCCACCTTGAGAAATTGCAAACCTGTCTGACCAATTTTTTTAAGATCAGTTTGCGCATTAACGTTAGGCATCAACAAAAAGATGGCCAAAAACGCTACAATAGTATATTTACTTAGTCTTTTCATGCTAATCTTCATCCTTCCTTTAGCAGTTCGATGAATGAATCCAGTCATATTAAATAATATTCCTTATTGCCAATATTATCTTACGATCAAGAATTTTCGAATTACGGCATTACCAGTGCGTTTTCCATTAGATGTTTCTTCAATACGCGCTATGTAAAGGCCACTAACAACTGTTTGACTTGAAGAAGTAGTAGACCATTCCTCAGCCAATACACCCCAAGCCTGGTCACCAGAACCATCATCATGAACGATTTCTTTAATATGGTCACCACTTTCAGAGTAAATATCTATGATACATTCACCAGGGACATTGTAGAAAATAATTTTATCTCTTTCCCCAGTAAACTGAATTGCTTCAGCATTCAAGTTAAATGGATTTGGCACCACTATAACTTCATCCAACGTGCCTGGAGGTCTAGTCAAATAAGCAGCTTTTGTAGTTCTATTAAGATATAAACCACTCTCAGCTACTTCTGAACTACCACTTAAGCCAGGAACATTAGAATTACCGTCATCATATGCTGTAACTGAATAAAAATATGCAAGCCCTCTGGATGCTGTAACATCACTATGTGAATGCGTACCTGATCCAGGATACTCTGCAATCAAAACCATAGTGCTATCAGGTGTACCAACGGATCTATACACACGATAACCTGCAAAATCACTTGCAGATTCAGATTCTGTTCCCCATTCAACTAAAACCTGATCAGGTTTTGATGAAACAACAATAGAAGGAGCAGGAGGAGGTTCAGGAACATTAAAATCGTTATTTACAACCCATTGGGCATTATACATGTTTCTATGTAACGAATCTCTACCAGTCATAATCCATTGATCTTTTGCACGATCATTATCTGTTGGTGCTAATTCAGAACCAAAGGCATCAGCACCATAACGCCAAGGTAGATTATCCTCACCATCAAAAGTTGCATTCCCAGCTAGCCAAGCTTTTCCAACTTCCCAACCTTTATCACGGGAAATTGAACCAACTCCATCAGCCCACACAACTCTAAATGACTCACCTGGAGCCAATTGCCAAGGACCAGCACCATACATATGCATTAATGTCCAGAAATAACCTGGAAGATCACTTGAATATTTGTAATTAAAAAATTCATCATCAATCCTGATGCTATGGTGAGTACCTTCCCAAACCAATGATGGATCCATTTCAGCCTTACCATTATAAGGCAACCAACCAGACTCCATAAACTCATAATTCTGAGCCCATTCTGAAGGAGACATTTGAAGAGGATGTTTTACAAAAAGAGGAACATCAGCATCTTCTGTACCACCTACTCTCCAACCACCTTCCCACCAATCACTTTCATCACTAGCTGTTTTATCAATATGAAGAAATGCTTCACCTGAATGTATTGGATATAGGATATTTCCAGTTTCTGGCACAACATCCCCAAAGTTATCAAATTCAGCACCTGGCTGCCTCTCTGGATAAGCAATTGTCGGTATTCTTAGAGTATCAGTTTTAAATTCGCCATAACTAGTATTCCATTGCTTTGGATGCTCAGAAGCACGTGTTTGCCTAATAAAGAAAACATCAGTTAAGGTTTGATTAGGCAATTCGATTTCATCATCAGCGTCAACATTACCTGTATTGGTAAATTCCCAATCAACAATTATAAAATCATCAAAATCTTTATGACTATACGCTAAAGCTTTTTGATGAAGACTGAGACCCATATCAGTATTAACAAAGGATTCTAACATTAAGTCAGCTGTTCCAGGAATCTTTTCTGGAGCAATTGCTTCATTATCCAAAGGGAAAGGGTCTTGCAAGATAAAACCATCAACACTTATTTCAGGTGGCTTATTTCTTACATACTTTCTAATGGTAATCCCTTCAGAATCTTCTATAGGTATTGTTACCTTGGTTTCATCGCATGTCCATTGTCCTGCACCAGAGATTTTTACGGTGAACAAATCACCATCTGCATCAGTCCAATTTTCTGTACCTACATACCAAGCCTTACTTGACCAAGTATTTTCTGTGAAACCAGTGTATTTATACACACCATTAGTATTCCAAGGCACTGTACATTCGCCCTCATCACCGGAATCAGTAACAGGCTTCCAATAACTTCCCACTCTAATCCAAACTTGACGAGCAGCAAAAACATCACTGGAAAACATTCCGAAAATCAGCAAAATGTACATGAATCGCAGCCATGATGAATTTATTTTCATTATATATCCTCTCAGATTTTTTTGTGAATTCCTTTTAAACATTCTTTCAAATTCCCTTTATTAAATATTTATTTTTATACCAAAAAGGAAAGTTCTTGGATTTAGGTAAGTAAACAGACCGCGGTTAGGCATATCAATATAATCCTTTTCAGAACTTCTAACATCACCTACTCTGTCAGTACCTCCCGTAAATCCGGCAGCTTTGTATTCTGGATCATCATACATTGGCAATTTAAGAGAGCCAAGATAAGCACGCCTGTCATCACCTGGAGCAAAACCAAGATCTGAAACAAATTGCTGGTTAAACAAATTCTTAATATCAGCGAATACATAAAGAGAAGCACCGCCAACAAGGAACTGTTTAGCAAACCTTAAATCTGTATAGTTCTCACCTTTCCACTGGATATTATCCTGAAGTTTTTTGATGAGTGGATCCCAAGTCTCATATCTACCAGCTTTCCAAGACCATAAGAAATTAATGTCAAAACCACCAAGCAACCCTAACTCATCAGGACTTCTGAAACGTATGTTTGCTCTAGCTAGAGGCCTTGCTAAAGGACGCTCTTGGTACGGGTTGTACAACCCGTAAAGCGCCTGCTCTCTAGGATCTTCGTAGTTCACCTCACGACCAACAAAACCAGAAGTTTCTACTCTATAGTCATAGTTAAACCAACCAGTAAAATATTTGCCAAACCTTTTATCAACCCTTATTTCTAAGCCTCTAACGTCTGCATAGAAGTTGTTGTCGTAGGTTGTATAATTAACACTTCTGTCATAGTTAATGTACTGAACCTCACCAGTTTGACCAGTGACATCTTTATAATAACCAGCAAGATGTACATAATACATATCACTGAAGTCCTGCTCATAACCAAGTTCATACGAAATTGAACGAGGAGGTTCTGCCGAAGGGTTACCTAAGTTAGTAATTCCGTCCGTACCAGAACCAGGTCTAATAGTGTACATATTTTCTGCCAATGGCATAGAATAAAAATGACCGTAGTTGAAATACATCTTTGAACTTGCTGTAATAGGATGAGAAATACCCAAGCGAGGACTTAACCTAGTATGAGTTTTTGTTGCCTCTGTTGGCGCCACTTCTTGGAAGTTATCTCTATACTTTTTACTAAAATATTTAGAATAAACATCTGTTGTATACCACTCTGAATTCGGATTGCTTTGATCCATGCGAAGTCCAAAATTTGCAATCATGCCTTCAAACTCTAACTTATTCTGCAAATAAAGGCCCAACCTCGTTGGCTCTTGTGCCCACTGCATGTCAAAGTTTCCAGTAACATCATAAGGATTTGCGGATGCAAAATGAGTCTGAAGATCATCCATAGTATATTCAAAACCAGCTTTAAACTGATTATACTTGTTTACCTGGCTAGTTATGTCACCCTTAATCTGAGTTGTTTTAACCTCAGTCCAATCACGCTCTCCTGATCCAGTAACGGAAAAAAGAGCCCCATCAGCGCCATTAATAAAGTCTGGACCTGTATAGCCGTAAGGTATTTCATCAACTGTTTGTGATCCAAAACTACGCACTGTAGTTAAGTCTCTAACACGAGTTGGACCATTGGCATCGAACGCAATATTGATCTGAGAAACTTTAATGCTATAATAAGTAGCTGGACTCAAAATATGATCCATAGTAAAAGCGGTCATGCCACGATCAATAGTCATAGGAGTGAGGAGATGCGGCCACCAAAGACGTGTTGCCGTTCCTGAGGTCTTACTGCTAAACATAACATCAAGTGGATCAACAGCATATCTACCTACTGAACC
Source organism: Fidelibacterota bacterium (assembly GCA_002715465.1). Next base: position 16,105 of record PAYY01000003.1, read on the forward strand.
TCCACCACCAGTTCCTGAATAAGTCATGATTGACTCATTCTTTGCTTGCATGTAATCAACCTTTAGCTTTATTGAATTACCAAGACTTGAAGTTAGCTTCACATGAGCATTTTGCTCTTCAAAAGCTTCTATTTGAACTGGAATAGGCATCATCTGAAATTGATTTTTAAAAGAAGCAAAAAAGCTAAGCCCACCAAGCATTTTACCAACTACAGGGACTGGACCACTAATACTAACGTCTGTTAAATGATCTGGCTTGTTTGCATAATCAAGTTCTTTTTGACCAAGACGTTCACTGCCGATCAAGGCATGCTGCCATAAAAACATTTCTTGTGCTTGGCGAGGAGTTTGGTCATTACCTGGAGCTTCATCAGCTAGAAGTCTTTCTGACCAGCTGTTCCAACCTTCCCATTCTGGATACTGGTTTTGAGTGTACTCATCCCAACCACCATTAGAAGTGCCTACAAAAGCAACATCAGGATCGAAAAAAGGACGCATAAAATAATTCATCGTATCAGTAACTGCTTTACCACCATGCTTTTGCTGGGCTGGTGTAAATCGAAAATCAACTGATGCATTATAAGTATCTCCACCATCTTTCGTAACAGCGCTAATTAGACCAGAACGTATATTACCATATTCTGCGTTAAAACCACCTTTTATGATTGTCAATTCTTTAATAGCACTAAGGTTGACCATGTCCATCATTGGCCTGTTTTGACCATTGTTGTTAAGCATTAAACCATCAACCTGCATACCAATCTGGTCAACACCACCACCTCGAATAACCATACTTTCAATACCTTGACCATTTCTATCAATACCAACCTGAGTATCAAGAAAGTCATTCACATCAGTAATGGTAGGGACGTCTACAATTGCGGAGGCCTCAACAGTAATTGCACTTGCTGATTGGTCCATCTGGATAACAGCTCTTTCCGCCGTAACCGTTACAGCCTCACCTTCAACGGCTTCGCTCGACATTTCAAAATTCACCGTACTAGTGAGGTCTGATGATACCAAAATATTTGTAATTGTCAAATCCTGATAACCAATAACTGACGCTGTAACATTATAACGTCCAGGACTCACCCTAATTATAAAATAATCTCCCTCACCATCTGCGGCTCCACCCATGGAGGTGCCATCAATAATGACATTTGCTCCAGGAATTGCTTCACCAGTTGATGCATCAGTAACTCTACCTGACACTTTTCCTACTTGCGCTGAAAGTGTGAGTGGAGCTATTAATAATAAAAAAGCTAATAAATTTGCTCCCGTAAAGGCAGATCCACTGAAAATTGGCTGATTTTTAGTCATGTCTTAACCTCGTCATTTTGTTTAATTTTTTTAGTAAACCGTTTTAAAAATTTTAACCGAAGCGTATATCTAGTTTTACCATAAAGTGCCCCACGCATCGGTATCCAGAGTCTAAACTATTATTTCATTAACAGTCAAGTATTTTTTCAAATTAAAGTTTTTTAAACCAAATCTTCTCTCCTGCTTCGAGGAGAGCTTTCCTCGGAGCGCAATTATCCGACTGAGAAAAAAAGTTTACATAAATTTCATAATTCCCATCATACTGAGAACCGCCTTTTAGGGTGTCTCCTATGCAATATTCATAAGTACCCGAACCCTCGCAAGTCTTATCATTGCCTGTGCTATCAGAAAAAACAATGCCATCGATAGAGGTGTAGTCATCGCCTATATCAGAAATTTTAACAGTTCCTCCTGAAGCTACATCTAGATCAGAAGATGATACAAATTGGAAGGTTCCATTTTCAAAGACATTTAATCTAATTGATTTGTTATTTTCATAATTAAACCAACTGCCATAAATAGTATAACCATCAGCAATTGCTTGGTTCGAAGCACCAGTCAACTGATCTTGACCCGCCCAAAGCTCCCAGAAGGAAGACCGGCAAGGTCCGACTGTATATTTATTTGGCTTATCTTCTTCGCAGGCTGTTCCAATCAGTATAAGAGTTATGCAAAGAATAAAAAGTCTATTATTTTTCATGCTTTCCCCACGCAATTACCATATTAAGACTACTAACCTACAATGCTATTAATATAAAAACATACTAGTTTTTATATAAAAAACGCTTTGTCTGACCTATAAGTGAAATTTATGTAAATTATAGTGGAAAAACGGCTGCCAAAAATAATTGGGGGCTTTGTGGGGTTTTCAGCAAAACTATTCTAGCCTCACCCTATTTGAAAAAAAGGAGTATTTATGAGCTTAGCTGTTAGATTGTCAAAAATATTTTTCATTGTTTTTAATTCTCTAATTGCTTCAGAGTCTTATAAAGCTATTGAAAGTCTAAATGTAGGAAAAGGCAATCAAATTGTAATCATAGGAAATAATCTTTGCTCTCGGATGATGAACTTCGGCTACTTTGAGACCGAGATCCACCTTCGACACCCCAAAAGTAAGCTCACAATAAGAAATATGTGCGACGGTGGAAATACAGCAGGGTTTCGCCCGCATGCTGGCAGATTATCTCACTGGGCTTTCCCTCTAGCTGAAGACTATAATGCTGAATATAGCAGGAACTCTGACAGCCAAGGTCACTTTGAGACACCTGACGAATGGCTAAAAAGGCTTAAAGCTGATATTATTATTGCCTTTTTCGGTTATAATGAATCTTTTCGAAAAGAAGCTGGTGTTGAGTTATTCAAAAAAGAACTTGAGGCTTTTATCCATCATACAAGAAGTCAAAAATACAATGGAGCTTCCCCTCCTCAGTTGGCAATAGTATCACCTATAGCATTTGAAGATTTGTCAAACATCCATGATCTACCAAATGGTGAGGATGAAAATAAGTACCTTTATATGTATAAGGAGGCTATGAAAAAAGTCTCTGAAAAAAATGGGGTTGTCTTTATAGATGTTTTTAATCCGTCAAAAATTTGGTTCGAGGAACAAGATGAATTAACTATTGATGGATTTCAACTAAACGATCAAGGCTATAAAAAATTGTCGCAATTGATGGCTGATAAACTTTTTTCAAAAAGAAATAAAAATATCTCTAAAAGAGAAAATTTAATCCGGGAGGCTGTACTTGAGAAAAACTGGATGTGGCACAATGATTTCAAAATTCCAAACGGAGTCCATGTTTTTGGACGAAGATACGACCCCTATGGTCCAGAAAACTATCCGTCTGAATTAACTAAAATCAGGGAAATGACAGTCATACGGGATAAAGCAATATGGTCCGCGATTAAAGGAAAGAGAACCAATTTAGCTAAAAAAGACAAAGGGACCTCTCCTTTAGCCGTTGTTAAAACCAATTATAATCGAGGAGATTCTTACAGCAACAACAAATCTGGCAGTATGGTAGAAGGTAATGAAAAAGAACAAATAGTGGATGTGGATTCTATCTATCTCTCAGAAAATAAAGCGTTATCTGCCTTCACATTAGCGCCTGGCTATAAGGTTGAATTATTTGCGTCTGAGAAGGAATTTCCTGATTTAGCAAATCCTGTTCAACTTTCATTTGACAATAAAGGCCGATAAAGGCCGATTATGGATCGCTACAATGCCGACTTATCCCCATTACAGGGCAGGTGATGAAAGACCAAATGACAAGCTAATTATATTAGAAGACACCGATAAAGACGGAAGAGCTGACAACCAAATTACTTTTGCTGATGGACTGCATATCCCAGTAGGCTTTGAGTTTTCTCCTGAAGGAGTATATGTATCCCAGGGTACTAACCTTACTTTATATAGCGACACAAATGATGATGACAAATTTGATAAAAAACAGATTGTGCTAAGCGGGTTTGATGATCATGACACTCACCACAATATAAGTGCCTTTTGCGCTGATCCATCCGGAGCCATCTACATGGGAGAGGGGGTATTCCTCCATAGTAACATTGAAACAGCATATGGTCCTGTCGATGCTAATGGTGGAGGCTTCTACAGATATAGTCCGCAAAAAAGGTATCTAGAACGTACTGTTCAACATGATTTTCTACCTAACCCTTGGGGAATTGCCTTTGATAGGTGGGGACAAAACTTCTATTGTGATACATCTGGCCCTCCAATAAGATGGATGATGCCAGCAACAATTAAACCACTTTATGGAGTAGGAACAAAAAAACCGAGGAATCTGGTCCCTAAAGAACATCAAGTTCGGCCCACTTCCGGCTTGGAATTTATTTCAAGTCGTCACTTTCCTGAACAAGTTCAAGGGGATTTACTTGTAAACAATACCATAGGATTCCTAGGAACTAAACAACACGCTGTCTTAGAAGATGGGACTGGCTACAAATTTGAATTTCGCCAAGATCTTATTGTATCTGAAGATGGGAATTTTCGTCCTGTTGACATGGAATTTGCTCCAGATGGTTCATTATATATTGTTGATTGGCATAACCTGTTAATTGGACATATGCAGCATAATGCAAGAGATCCACTTAGAGATCATTCTCATGGAAGAATTTATCGAATTACTTACCCTGACAGACCATTAGTAAAAGAAGCCCTAATCGCTGGTGCTTCTATCGGCCAACTCCTTGACAATCTAAAACTTCCAGAATACAGGACTCGCTACAGAACTCGTCGTGAGCTTCGAGCAAGAAACGTAAATGATGTTCTAACGGCAGTTCAAAAATGGGTGAAAGATTTAGATGCAATGGAACCCAATTTAAACCATCATCTTCTTGAAGCCCTTTGGGTTACATGGGGACTAAATAAAGTTGATGAAAATTTATTAAAAAAGCTCCTTAGTTCTAAGGACCATCGAGTCAGGGCTGCAGCTGTAAGGGTTTTACGATATAGCAATATTCAGTTGGATACCAAGACTAAATTAATGAAAACTGCCGCCATTGATGAACATGGTAGAGTTCGCTTGGAAGCAATTACTGCTGCCTCATGGTTAGAAAAAGATCGTGGGCTTTCTATTTTGTCAGAAGCAAAAAAAATGCCGCTGGATGACTGGATGGATTATGCTCACCAAGCTTCTGTTGCACATATTAATGGAAGAGCTGTTTATGAAGATAAAATTGAAGAAAAAATTATTACAGATTTAAAAGGCAATGACCTAGCTCTTTTTCAGCATGGATGGAAGTTATATAACAAGAATGGTCTTTGTATAACCTGTCATCAAGCCGATGGCAAAGGACTCATAGCATCTGGGTATCCCCCTTTATCTAACACTGATTGGGTTACTGGGAATGAAGAACGGCTAATTAAAATATTGCTAAAAGGCCTATACGGTCCTCTGGAGGTTAACGGAAAACAATATAGAGGTGTTATGGCTTCCTACGACAAATTATTAAATGATAATGATATAGCCTCTGTCTTAACTTACATAAGAAACTCATTCGGAAACCAAGCTTCTGTTATTACAAAAGAAAAAGTGGCAAAAATACGTCTCGCTAATAAAGATCGGGAGAATTATTTCACTTCTGAAGAGTTGCTAGAAGGAAATATTAATAATGATTAATAATCTTAAATAGGGGAATCATGAAAAATCTATATAAATCACTACACCATCTACCCTTCCTAATAGTCTTGCTATTATTAGTAGGATGTGAAAAAAAAGAAGGAAATGAATTCATTGCCATGAGCACACCAGATATGATTGCTGCACAACGGCAACTTCGCGATCTCCAGCTTAGTGATCCCCATCGACCAACGTATCATTTTGTTAACCCCGAAGGCAGAGGAATGCCTTTTGATCCTAATGGTGCCATTTATTGGAAAGGTCGATATCATCTTTTCTATATTTTTCAAGATCATAATGGGCATAGTTGGGGGCACGCATCAAGCAGAGATTTACTTCACTGGAGATTCCATCCTACAGCACTTTTCCCAGATAAGAATGACCCTGACAGGGGAATATTTAGTGGTAATGCTTTTATTACCAAAAATGGTGAAGTTGCTATTTTATATCACGGAGTTAAAGCAGGTAATTGTATAGCTCTAAGTAGTGATGATGATCTTAATAATTGGACGAAACTAGAATCAAACCCCATTGTTCCTATACCAAATGAAGGTAGCGCTGAAGAAAAACTATATAGTTCTTGGGATCCACATGGGTGGGTAGAAAATGGGGATTACTATGCTATTTTTGGTGGAAAAAAACCGTCCTTATTTAAAGCATCGACTATAGATAACTGGGAATATGTAGGTCCACTTTTAGCTTCAAATATGCCCGATGTCGATGAAGCAATAGAAGATTTATCATGTCCAGATTTTTTTACTTTAGGGGACAAGCATGCTTTATTAAGTATAAGTCATTCCCATGGAGCAAGAATTTATCTAGGAGAATGGAAAAACAATCAGTTTTATCCGGAATCACACCAAAGAATGAACTGGCTGGGAGGAACTAATTTTGCCCCTGAGACTCTTCTTGATAATAACGGGCGTAGAATCATGTGGGCTTGGGTACTTGATAGACGCGAAAGACTTCATATACGGGACCTTCAGGAAGCTCCTCCTTATGGGTGGAGTGGAACAATG
>PAYY01000004.1:0-25000 GCA_002715465.1 Fidelibacterota bacterium
CTTATTTAATTGAGGGTACAACAAATCCTATTACTCAGCTAATTCCTTCAATTTTACTTATGGCAGCTATAACAATATTTGTTGTTCTAGTTACTACAGCAGTTAGAAAAATTCCTGTTCAGTATGCAAAGAGGGTTGTTGGAAGAAAGGTTTATGGAGGGCAATCGACTCATATACCTTTGAGAGTTAATACTGCTGGGGTTATGCCTATTATATTTGCTCAATCTATCATGTTTCTTCCAAATACAATTGCTATGTTTTTTCAAAACAGTGAATTTATGCAAGGGGTTATGGTAGTTTTTTCTCCTCAACATTGGTTTTATTGGACAGTTTTTGGGTTGGTAATTATTTTCTTCACTTATTTTTATACAGCGATCGCTTTCAATCCACAAGAAGTAGCTGAAAATATGAAGAAGCATGGAGGATATATTCCAGGGGTTCGTCCTGGGAAAAAAACCTCGGAGTTTATAGATAACATTCTTAGCAAAGTCACACTTCCTGGTTCCATATTTTTAGCTTTCATTGCTGTGTTTCCTTTCATTTTGATGAATACTGTAGATGTAGGCTATGATCTTGCTTCATTTTTTGGCGGTACTAGTCTTTTAATCATTGTAGGTGTTGGTCTAGATACACTGAACCAAGTTGAGTCACATTTATTGATGCGTCACTATGATGGATTTTTGAATAAAGGTCGCATACGTGGTAGGAGACGAAGTTAAAGTGGTAAATATACGTAGTTCTAAAGAAGTAGAAAAAATTCGTGAGAGTGGTAGAATTGTTTTTGAAACACTTTCAGCCATTGCAGACCATATTTTATTAGAAAAAAATGGGGAGGATCTTGATAAATTTGCGGAAGATTTTATACGTTCTCAAGGTGGGCAACCTGCATTTAAAGGTTATATGGGATTCCCTTCAAGCTTATGTATATCAATTAATGATGAAGTAGTTCATGGAATTCCTAATGATAGAAAGTTTAAACAAGGAGATATTGTTAGTATCGACTGTGGAGTTTTAAAAGATAGTTATTATGCTGATAGTGCTAGAACTTATGCCATTAATAATATTTCAGATGAAGTGGAGGATTTAATGCAAGTAACTCAGCATGCTCTTTCTTTAGGCGTTAACCAAGCATTTGCTGGTAATCATGTGTCAGATATTGGTTACGCAATTCAATCCTATGTTGAGACTAAAGGTTTCTCTATAGTTCGGGAATTGGTAGGACATGGTATTGGAACAGAATTGCATGAGGATCCTCAAATACCAAATTATGGTATTCCTGGAAAAGGTATTGAATTGAAAGAAGGTATGTGTATTGCAATAGAACCTATGGTGAATATGGGATCTGAAAATATTTTTACTAGAGAAGATGGCTGGACTATTTGTACTAGTGATGGAAAACCGTCTGCACATTTTGAACATACTGTAGTAGTCGGATTAGAAAGCGGAGAAATTCTTACAAATGGTATTTATGAAGAATCTAAAATTTTTGTTGAAGCCTAAGGATTATTATGAAAGTTAGGGCTTCAGTAAGGAAAATATGTGATAAGTGCAAAATTATTCGAAGGAAAGGTGTAATTCGAGTAATATGTGTTAACCCTAAACATAAACAAAGGCAAGGATAATTATGGCACGAATTTCTGGAGTGGATTTACCTCGTGAGAAAAAAATAGAATACTCTTTGTGCTATATATATGGCATTGGTAGAACTTCCGCATTAAAGTTAGTTGAAGACACTGGTGTTGATAGGAATGCTAGGGTAAAAGATTTGACAGAAGATCAGGTTTCATCTATACGTGAAGCGGTAGCTAAGATGCAAGTTGAAGGTGAGCTTAGAACAGAGAATACCATGAATGTCAAAAGACTCATGGATATTCGTTCGTATAGAGGCCTTCGACATCGTCGAGGTCTTCCTGTAAATGGTCAGAGGACAAAAACTAATGCTAGAACTCGAAAAGGAAGAAAACGAACTGTTGGTTTAGGTAAAAAAACTGTTGGTAAAAAAGGTTAATAAGGAGATTTATGGCAACTCCCCAGCGTAAAAAAAAGAAGAAAGCTATTGTCTCAGATGAAGGCGTGGCTCATATAAAAGCAACATTTAATAATACAAATATTACATTAACTGATTTAAATGGAAATGTAATTACGTGGTGTACTTCAGGTAGCTTAGGATTTAAAGGATCAAGAAAAAGCACCCCCTTTGCAGCTGGACAAGCAGCTGAAAAGGCTGCAAGAGAGGCCATTGATCTTGGTCTAAAGACTGTCAGAGTTGAGGTTAAAGGTCCAGGTGCGGGTCGTGAATCCGCGATAAGATCCTTAGGTGTTGCTGGTCTTCAAATTACAGCAATTAAAGATATTACTCCAATTCCACATAATGGATGTCGCCCTTCTAAGCGACGTAGAGTTTGAGGTTTTAAGAGTTATGGCACGATACATAGGACCTAAAGCGAAAATTGCTAGGAAGTTTGGAGAGAATATTTTTGGTAATCCAAAAATAGGGAAAATTTTAGAGAAAAAAAATTATCTTCCTGGTCAGCATGGAATTAGTCGACGTAGAAGATCATCAAATTATGGAATGCAATTAAGGGAAAAGCAGAAAATCAAACATATGTATGGTTTACTCGAAAGACAGTTCAGAAAGTTTTTTCGAACAGCTGATAAAATGACTGGCGAAACTGGTTTGAACTTACTACAGTTACTTGAACGTAGGCTTGACAATGTTGTTTTTAGGCTAGGTTTTGCTCCCACCAGAGCTGCAGCTAGACAGTTGGTAACTCATAAACATTTTATGGTTAATGGCAAGTCTGTAAATATCCCTTCATTTCTTGTTTGTGAAAGTGATAAGGTCAGTGTGAGGGAAAAAAGTAGAAAACTTTTAGTCATTCATGATTCTGTAAAAAAGGTGAGGGGTGATCTTGATTCCTCATGGCTTAATCTAGATAAAGCGTCACTGTCTGGCACAGTGACTAAGTTACCAGAAAAAGAAGATTTTGATTCAACCATCACAGTACAGATGGTTGTGGAACTTTATTCAAAGTAGTCTGAGAAAGGACAAATAATATGCCATCTAATAACGGTGAATTGAAATTTAAGATTGATAAGAAATCACTTACAGATGATTTTGGTAGTTTTACTCTTGAACCTCTTGATAGGGGAGCTGGGATTACAGTTGGGAATGCAATGAGACGCGTATTAATGACAGCTATACCAGGTGCGGCTATTAATTCTGTGAAAATTGATGGGGTTCTTCATGAATATGCTTCTCTTGAAGGTGTAACTGAAGATGTGGCAGATATAATCCAAAATTTGAAGTTAGTTCGATTCAAACTTAATGATTCTAAACCTGATAAAATTCAAATCAGCTTCAATGGTAAAGGAAAGTTTACAGCAAAAGATATTGATATTGCATCACAGCAATATGATGTCATGAATCCAGAGTTGGTTATTGCTACTTTGAATGAAAATGCTAATTTCACTATTGAACTTCAACTTACTGTTGGTAAAGGTTACGTTGATGCAGATAGCCATCAAAGAATAGATGCTCCAATTGGGACAGTGTATATAGATTCAATTTTTAATCCTGTTACTCGTGTAACTTATGATGTGGATCCTGTTTCTTCAGCAAAGGAAAGTTTAGAGCGTCTTACTCTTCATGTAAATACAGATGGGACAATATCTCCAATTAATTCAATTAGTTTTGCTGCAAAAATATTATCAAGATATTTTAACGTATTTAAAATTTCTGATAATGAACCAATTCTTGAAGTTGCTGAAGATATTGATGAAGAAGCACTAAGAATTAGAGATATTCTTCAAAGATCTATAGATGAAATGGAACTTTCAGTAAGAAGCCATAATTGTTTGAAAGCAGCTGGTATTGATACAATCATGGATTTAGTATCAAAAAAGGAAAATCAGATGTTGAAGTACAAAAACTTTGGTAGAAAATCACTTTCTGAATTAATTGAGAAACTTGATGAAATGCAATTATCTTTTGGCATGGATGTAGATAAGTACTTTTTAGAAACAGGAAGTTAAACTAGTATATGAAACACCAGAAGCGCATCAAGAAACTAGGCCGAAATGCTAGTCATAGAAAGGCTACTCTGGCCAATCTTGCATCTGCGCTTATTGAACATAAGCGAATTAAGACAACTCATGCTAAAGCAAAAGCTGCGCAACAATTTTTAGAGCCGCTTGTCACAAAAGCTCGTAGAGGAACTCTGCATGACAGACGAATTATTTTAAAGAAAATTCCTAGGCCAGATATAGTGCAAATTCTTTTTAATGATATCGCGCCTAAATTTATTGATCGTCATGGTGGCTATACTCGTGTTACTAAACTTGGATTTAGAGATAATGATAGCGCATCTGTTTCTTTGCTAGAATTTGTTGACTTCATTGATTTAGATTCAAATTCTGATGAGAATGATAAATCAAAAAAGACTAAGTCTAAAGAATAATCTAAATCTTTAACCTATTAAGAAAAAATTTCTAATGATCAGATTTAAGAAGGCAACTTGGATGGTTGCCTTCTTTGTTTTCTTAGGAAACTTCCTTTATCCTGACAATTCCTTATCTAAGCTTAATTTTAGAGCTCTTTGGGTTGTAAGAAACTCTATGATTAATCGTGAAGAAATTGATAAAGCTCTCCAATTTGCAAAAAATAATAAATTCAATCATGTATTTCTTCAAGTTAGAGGTCGTGGAGATGCTTTATACAATAGTCAATTTGCAGTTAGATCTCAATTAATAAAAAATTCAAAATTCGACCCTCTTGAATATGCTATACAAAAAGGACATTCTTTAGATCTAAAGGTACATGCTTGGATTAATGTTCTTCTAGCTTGGACATCTAATAAATTACCAAACAATGATAATCATATAATAGTTTCTTCCCCCGCATGGATAGACCAAAGTTTTTTCAATAAAAGAACACTTTCCGGGGATTTAATTTTTCCTAAAGATAAAAATTTGCCTAAATATTTATCTCCATCACATCCAGGTGTTCGGAAGCATTTAATGAATATTTTAGAAGAGATTATTACAGTTTATGACTTAGATGGGGTACATCTTGATTATATTAGATATGCTGATTCTGATTTCGGCTACAATATGTCAGCAAGAATAATGTTTGAAGAACAATATGGAATTGACCCATTAAGGCTTGTAATTGATAATGACAATGATTTTAGTAACAAAAAAGCTTTTGAAAGCAAAAAGATGCTTTTAGCTTGGGGTAACTATAGACGTAATGCTATTACAAATATAATTAAGTCGTTTAATTCACTTATCCTTAATCGCAGGCCAGAATGTATACTTTCTGCTGCTGTTAAACCAAATCCTAATGAGGCTTACAATAGGTTTTTTCAAGAATGGGATCTCTGGTTATCTGAAGGCCTTATTGATTATGCAGTGCCAATGAATTATGCAATTGACTCCCAAGATTTTATTTATCAAATAAATAGTATTAGAGAAAAACTTTCTCCTAAGTATTGGCCTGGAATTATAATGGGTATTGCAGCATATAATCAGGAAGTAATTCAAACTCGTGATAAGATAAGATTTAGTAGGACTCAAGGGATATCTGGTGTAGCTATTTTTTCTTATGATGCTCATAAAGAGAATACAAAACTTTTTTTACCTATTGGAGAAGAACTCGGGAAGTAATCTTTACTTTTTAAAAAATAAGTCATAATGTGTCATTAATTGCCTGTCATTGTGTAAAGTATTTTACGTTAAAACTAAATTCCGGTTAATAAATGAAAGTCATTTGAATTCAAGAAGAGCATTTACTAAATTAGGTGAAATTATTTTATAGAAACTGGAGAGATCATTGCAAAAATTGAAACTTTTTATTGGATTATGTTTATTTACCGTTAGTACTGTTTTTGCTAACCCAAAATATTTTAATCAAATCAAAAAAGCTGCTAAAGCTTACCGTGTTGATGCATCTCTTGATAAAATGAAAATTATTCCAGACTCTGATGGGAAAGAGTCTTTTCATCTTACTCTTTCTAGTAATCGAAATAATTTTGAAATGGTAATGCTTGTAGGGTATATAGCTGCTGGGCAAGCAATGAAATCAGGTGTTGAACCAGCGGCTTTTTTTGTAACTGTAGATGTGCCTTTGGGAGAAGGATTTAGACTTGTCACTACCGCTTCCAAAGATGATTTGAAAAAACTGTTGAAAGGTGAAATTAATACCGCACAGTTTGTTCGAAAAATAAAGTACATTTAACCAAACTAAAGGGGAAGATTATGGATTTTGATCCGTTTGGATGGCAATCAGTTTTCAATACTTACTTACGTGCTATTGGTTGGTCTATTGTAGCTGCGTTGGGGTTTTCTATTGGAATCGGACTTGCATTGAAAGTATTTGATTTGATGTCAACAGATATAGAAGAGTGGGAAGAGATTAAAAATGGTAATTTAGGAGTTGCTCTTATATTTATGACTCTTATAGCATCAGTAGCTTTTCTAATTCACAAGGTTCTTTAGTAAAAGATCAACTCTCTAGTTCTTGATATTTATAGAAACCCAATTTTAAAGCGGGCTAAGGCCCGCTTTTTTGGTTTTTTTTGTAAAATTTTTATTCAACAACAGATTGTATAAAGCTAGTTGAGACCTTAAATTTTTTACTAACTTTCTAGATTAACCATTGGCAACAACCGCAGATATACGTACTGGACTTGTAATAGAATACAAAGGCCACCGTATGAAAATTGTAGAATTTCTTCATGTGAAACCTGGAAAAGGTGGTGCTTTTATTCGAACAAAGTTGAAAAATATTGTTTCCGGGCAAGTCATGGATGTGACCTTTCGTGCTGGGGAAAAACTTTCTATAATTAGATTAGAAAGTCATAGTATGCAATATTTGTATTTAGAGAATGAGTCTTTTGTTTTTATGAATAATGAATCTTATGAACAGATTTATGTTTCAAAGGATTTGATCGCTGATCAAATGATCCTTCTTAAGGAAGGCACTTTTGTGAATGTAAATTTAGTTGGTGATGAAGTTATCGATATTACTCCTCCACTTTTTGTTGAACTTGAAGTGATTGAGACTGAACCAGGATTACGCGGTAACACTGCCACAGGAGCATCAAAATCTGCGAAAGTTGAAACAGGATATACTGTTAGCGTACCATTATTTATTAATATTGGAGATAGAATAAAAATAGATACAAGAACTAGGGAGTATGTTGAGAGGGTTAAATGATATTTTCGAAAGTTGGCAATCAAGGTTGCGGACTATTATAGATATTCTTGAAACTAGTGAAGTTAATGAGATTGAAGTTAGTTTTTTTGGCCGAAAAATTAGAGTTTCTAAGGGTTCTAAGATTGGATCGGTTCAAACTCCTGCTCAAGTTCAAAGTGTTGCTGATAGCCCAATTTTACCTCAAGAGAATAAAGCCGAACAAACTACACAGAAGGAAGTTCTACCTGGCAGTGAAATAAAATCACCAATGGTAGGTACTTTTTATCGTTCGCCATCCCCTGAATCTCCTCCCTTTGTTAATGAAGGAGACAGTATATCATCAGGACAAGTAATATGTATTATAGAAGCCATGAAAATCATGAATGAGATTGAATCTGATGCTTCAGGTCGAATTACAAAAATTAATGCTAATGATGGGGATGCAATTGAGTATGGACAGCCACTTTTCTACATTGATCCGGATTAATTAAGTATGTTTAATTTTTCTATTACTCATTTTTTTGTTTATTATGTTCGAAAAGATTTTAATCGCTAATAGAGGAGAAATTGCTCTTCGAATTATTCGAGGATGTCATGAATTAGGTATAAAAACTGTAGCTGTTTATTCTTCAGCTGATGAACTCTCTCTACATGTACGTTTTGCTGATGAAGCAGTATGTATTGGACCTCCTCCAAGTAATGATAGTTATTTAAATATTCCTAGTATTCTAAGTGCTGCTGAACTCACTAATAGTTCAGCTATTCATCCTGGTTATGGTTTTCTTTCTGAGCGTCCTGAGTTTGCCCAGATTTGTCAAGAAAACAATTTTGTTTTTATTGGACCTTCAGCAGAAATAATTTCGACAATGGGTGAAAAAGCAACGGCAAAAAACACTATGAAAAAAGCAGGGGTACCAGTTGTACCAGGTAGTGATGGTGTAGTTAGCTCTATTGAAGAAGCACATTCAATTGCATCAGCAATTGGATATCCTGTAATGTTAAAGGCAACAGCTGGAGGTGGTGGTCGTGGAATGCGTTTAGTTAAAGCCAAAGAAGATCTTGAGAAATTATATTTGATGGCTTCTTCAGAGGCGGAAAAAGCTTTTAATAATGGAAAACTTTATGTTGAGAAATTTGTGCAAAATCCTCGTCATATTGAAATTCAAATTCTTGCTGATCATTTTGGCAATGTTATTCACTTTGGAGAGAGAGAATGTTCTATCCAACGGAGACATCAAAAATTAATTGAGGAATCACCATCTCCGGCAATCAATGATGATATTCGCAAACGAATGGGAGAAGCAGCTGTTAAAGGTGCTAAATCAATAGGATATTCCGGTTTGGGTACAGTTGAATTCCTTTTTGATGGAATCACAAAAGAATTTTATTTTATGGAAATGAATACTCGAATTCAGGTGGAGCATCCTGTTACTGAAATGGTAATTGGTAAAGATCTTGTAAAAGCACAAATAAAAATTGCTTCAGGTGATGAGATTCCTGATAATATTGGAAAATTTAAACTTAGAGGTCATTCTATTGAATGTAGGATCAATGCAGAAGATCCAGCTCGAGACTTTATGCCTTCTCCTGGAAAAGTCAAGGAGTTTCATGCACCTGGTGGGAATGGTGTTCGAATGGATTCTCATATTTATGCTGGTTATGAAATTCCTCCTCATTATGATTCATTAATAGGCAAGTTGATTGTACATGCCGACGACCGACTAACAGCGATTAATAGAATGCAAAGAGCTCTTGAAGAAATAATTCTTGAAGGTCCAAAGACAACAATCCCATTTCATCAAGCAATCATGAAAGATAAAACTTTTCAGGGTGGAGATTTTAATACTAGCTTTATTGATTCTTTTTCTTATACTTAGAAAAGCAATATTTTAGATGAAAGGTTCGATTTAAAATGAAAATTCCTCCTAACTTATTATATACTGAATCCCATGAATGGATTCTAATTGAAAATGATATTTCGACTATAGGAATCACTGATTTTGCTCAGAATGAATTGGGTGATATAGTATTCCTTGAGCTTCCTGAAGAAGGAGATGATATCGTAAAAAATGAGATATTTGGAACTATTGAGGCTGTAAAAACTGTAGCTGATCTATATTCACCTATGTCTGGGAAAGTAATTAATGTCAATCAAGACTTAAATAATGAACCCGAGCTTGTTAATCATGATCCATTTGGAATGGGTTGGCTAATAAAAATTCAATCAATCACTGCTGGTCAATCAAAAAATCTATTGACAGCTGATAAATATACCGATCTTATAGGATAATATTTAGTTTTTGATGCTATGGGAAAAGTATATTCATATTTAGAATCAATTAAATTAAGAAATAAAGCTGGTTATTTTGTTCTAATTGATCCAGATAAAAAGAATGAGGCTAAATTAGAATCACTTGTTGAAAATGCTAACCAAATAGGTGCTGATGCTATTCTTGTTGGTGGTAGTTTGATGATGGATAGTCGGTTTAAGGATCGTGCAAAAAGAATCAAAACTTTATCAAAGGTTCCTGTAATATTGTTTCCTGGATCAGTAAGTCAATTAAGCCCCCATTTTGATGCTGTATTATTTTTATCCATAATTAGCAGTAGGAATCCAACTTATCTTATTGGTGAACAGGTGATAGGTGCTCCTATTATCAAGGATCTAGATTTAGAACCTTTGCCAACTGGTTATATGTTATTTGAAGGAGGGGGAAATTCAAGTGTAGAGTTCATGAGTAATTCCAGGCCTTTGCCTCTTAACCGTCCTGAGATAGCTGTTGCTCATGCTTTAGCTGGACAATATTTAGGTATGAAACTTTTATACCTTGAAGCAGGTAGCGGTGCTTCTAGGACAGTACCAAAGGAAATAATTTCAGCGATTGCTAGGAATTGTGATATTCCAATTATTGTTGGTGGGGGTATTACTGATCCAGAAACAGCAATAGAAAAAGTTAAAGCTGGTGCTTCTTTTATTGTTACTGGGACGGCATCTGAGTCTGCTGATTCTGCTAATATTATGCATTCTTTTGCTGAGGCTATACATAGTGTTTGATTTATAACATGAAAAATATTGAAATACAATTAAGAGAAAGTGCTAGAGTTAAGGAGTCTATGATTTCATCCTGCACAAAAAGTATTCAAAAAGCAGCTGACATAATTATATCTTCAATCCGAAAAGGTGGTAAAGTAATGTGGTGCGGAAATGGTGGAAGTGCTGCTCAAGC
The DNA here is from genome assembly GCA_002715465.1 of Fidelibacterota bacterium. Next base: position 10,426 of record PAYY01000004.1, read on the forward strand.
ACAACACTTATCTACAGAAATCATTGGAGGTCTTAGGAGGCATGATTTACCTCCACAACCTTCTATTTCACTTACCACAGATAGCTCTATGATTACAGCATGGGCTAATGATGTTGATTTTGATTCACTTTTTTCAAGGCAGATTGAAGGTTTGGGTAATTCTAATGATGTCCTGGTTGCTTTAAGTACTAGCGGAAATTCTTCTAATATAGTTAAAGCGGTAAAAATAGCTGAATCAATAGGAATGGAAACAATAATCATGACAGGTAAAACTGGTGGGCGCCTCGCCTTAATGGGAAATGTAAAAATTATGATTCCATCCGAAGATACCCAACGTATTCAAGAAGGACATATTACAGCTGGACATATTTTTTGTGAACTTGTAGAAAAAGCATTTAGCCTGGAGAATTAAAGACGCGGAAATTTATAGATCCATTTATTTTGCATATAAAAGTTGAAAGGGCTTTGGCTGATAATTCGCTAGATGCATATCAGCGTGACCTTACTAGATATATGAATTATTTTAAGAATGAAATAAAACCACAAGATATTAAAACTGATCATGTTCAAGGATATATAAGATTCCTTAGCTCCCATTTGAAACCATCTAGTATACGTAGAACCATTTCTACAATTAAAACTTTCCACAATTTTTTAATTGAAGAAGGACATACTAAACTGAATCCTTGTGAAACTATAGATATGCCTAAAATGGAAAAACGGCTCCCTAAAGTTCTTACAAAAAAAGAAGTAGATCATTTTTTAAGTGTAATTGATACTTCATCACCATGGGGCATCAGAGATCAAGCAATGTTTGAATTACTCTACTCAACAGGATTACGTGTTTCTGAAATGATATCTTTAAAAATTATTGACTTAATAATGTTAGATCTTGAAAAAGACATTTCTATAAGAATAAAGGGAAAAGGTTCTAGAATAAGGACTATACCATTAGGGAGAAAAGCTATTAAATCATTAAAAAATTATATCAACTATTCTAGGAATATATTTATTAAACAAGGAAAAAATAATACTAATATTTTCCTTAATTATAGAGGAGAATGTATTAGTCGTAAAGGTGTTTGGAAAATTTTCAAAAAATACGCTGAAAAAGCTGGACTAAAAAAATCTATCTCGCCACACTCACTTCGCCATTCATTTGCGACTCATCTTATTCAAGGAGGTGCTGATATTAGAGCTGTTCAAATGATGCTAGGTCATGTTGATGTTTCTACAACTGAAATTTATACTCATTTGGATAATAAAGATTTGAAAGATCAATTCATTAAATATCACCCTAGAAGCCAATGGTAGAGAATATTTTACTTTTAATTCCGCCGATCCTTTTAGCGATTACTTTTCATGAATATGCTCATGGTTGGATGGCTTTAAAGTTTGGTGACCCAACAGCTAAAATGTTGGGAAGACTAAGTTTAAATCCTCTTGTTCATCTTGACCCAATCGGTACATTGATGCTTTTAATTGTTCAGTTTGGCTGGGCAAAACCTGTTCCTGTAGATCCACGATATTTTTCTGACCCTAAAAAACAGATGATTTGGGTAGCTCTTGCTGGTCCTATTGCTAATATGATTCTTGCTTTTGTCTCAGGAATTTTTATTATTATTTTTTCATCTTCAAATCTAATGTTTAACTCAAAAACTGCATTTTTTGGCAATATTTTGGTATATAGTCTTCAGATTAATCTAGCTCTTGCAGTATTTAATATGTTACCAATACCTCCTCTAGATGGCTCAAAAATACTCCGGGGATTGCTTCCTTATAAATACGAATATATAGCTAATACACTAGAACAGTTTGGGCCATGGATATTAATGTCACTAATCTTATTTGGTTTTATATCTGGAATCTCAATATTCTGGTTGTTTATTGGCCCTTTTGTTCGTTTTTTCTCATCTTTATTTACTTTTGGATTAATTTAATGACCGGTGGATTCCATTTTAGAAAGATAATTAATTATAGATCCGGTAAAAGTTCATTAATAAAGTTATTTGTTCTTACTTCAATTGTACTTTTCCTTTTGTTCTATCTTAAAGGAATTGTATAGTAAAATGGAAAAGCTTATTGAGTGCGTTCCTAATTTTAGTGAAGGAAGATTGCAATCTAATATTAATTCTATAGTTAAATCTATTGAGAGCATAAATAATGTAACTATTTTGGATATTAATCAAGGTAAATCAACAAATAGAACAGTAATTACATTTGTTGGTACACCTGAAGATGTATCTCAAGCGGCGTATCTTGGAATTTCTAAAGCTTCAGAATTAATTGATATGCGTAATCATAAAGGAGAACATCCTCGCATTGGAGCAACGGATGTATGTCCTTTTATTCCTTTAAATGGTGCAAAAATGGATGACTGTATTAATATTGCCAGGAATGTAGGAAAGCGTGTTGGAGAGAATCTCTCTATTCCTGTTTATCTTTATGAAAGAGCTGCCACTTCATCTAATCGAAAAAATCTTTCATTTATTAGGGCTGGAGAATATGAAGGTTTACCTGAAAAACTTAAAGATCCATATTGGCATCCGGATTTTGGCAAAGCTGAATTTAATCCTTTGAGTGGTGTTACTACAATCGGAGCTAGAAATTTTCTTATAGCTTTCAACGTTAACTTAAATACTCAAGATAAAAAGGTAGCTTCTGATATTGCATCTAATATTCGTGAGATAGGTAGAGTAAAAAGGTATTCAAATGGAACAATAATGTGCGATGAGAACGGAAAAATTTTGCGTAAGCCAGGTCTACTTAAATCATGTAAAGCACTAGGCTGGTATATTCCAGAATATGGTAAAGCTCAAGTATCGATGAATCTTACTAATTACAAAATAACACCTCCGCATGTTGCCTTTGAAGCAGTTTGTTATGAAGCTAAAAAGAGGGGAATTAATGTTTCTGGTTGTGAGATTATTGGTCTTGTTCCATTAGAAGCAATGCTTATGGCTGGTCGTTATTATTTAACCTCCAATTACAAAAATGATAAAATTAGGGACGATGATCTTTTATATAAAGCTATAGAATCTTTAGGCCTTAATGATATAAAAACCTTTGTTCCTAAAGAAAGTATACTTGAATATAAAATAGGACTATAGAATAGTCTATTGGATCAAACAAAATTGTAAATTAATAGGATCTTTTTTGATTAAATGAAATATTTAGGAATAATTTAGAACATTATTATTACAAATGGGTAGGATACATTTACTTTCTAACGATTTAAAAAATAAAATTGCTGCTGGTGAAGTAGTAGAGAGGCCTGCATCTGTAGTTAAGGAACTTGTTGAAAATTCACTAGATGCAAATTCAACAGAAATTAATATTTTTGTATCTGGTGGAGGAAATTCATCTTTAAAAGTTGTTGATAATGGAGATGGATTATTTAAGAATGATCTTGTTTTGGCTTTTTCTCGTCATTCAACATCAAAAATTTCTACAGTTAATGATCTTTCAAATATTCAGACATTAGGCTTTCGTGGAGAGGCACTTGCTAGTATAGCCTCAGTAGCTACAGTTAAAGCTCAATCCTTAGAAAACAATAATGAAACTGGGTACGAAATTTCTGTATTAGAAGGAAAAATAACCAAGCCAATGCCTGTAATTATGGAAAAGGGTACATCTATTTCAATAAGTGACCTTTTCTTTTCTATTCCTGCTAGAAGGAAATTTCTCAAAAGTAGTAAAACAGAATTGAGACATATTGTAAGAATGATTCGTCGATTTTCCTTATCCTTCCCTGAAGTAAAATTTAATTTATTTTCTGATGGGAAAAATATTTTGAAACTTAATCCTAGCACTTTACCTGAACGAATTACAGCGGTTTACGATCCAACCTATAGAGATAATTTGTTAGAAGTTAATCATCAATCTGATCTATTTAATATAAACGGTTATATTGGAAATCTTAATCTAGTTAGAAAAAGAAGAGGAGAACAGAATCTTTTTTTAAATAGACGTTATATAATCAATAGGCTATTAAACTCAGCTATCTATTCTGCATTTAAAACAATTGTTTTACGTGGAGAGTTCCCTTTTTTTGTAATCAACTTGGAAATACCTAATGAGTTAGTAGATATAAATGTGCATCCAATGAAAACTGAAGTTCGTTTTAGGGATGAATGGCGTATATATCATACATTAAAAACAGCTATCTCAAACTCATTAAAAGAAATTTTATCTACTATTCCCAATTTTCAAACTAAATCAGAGTTCTATCCCAAAATAGATAACCAATCTTCTCTTGCTTTTAAAAAAACTCGTTCATCATCAATATTGTCAGACAGTTCTATTGAACGAGCAAAATCCTATATACAAAAAATTAGCGAAATACAAGATGAAGAAGAAGATGTCAGTTTAGATAAAATATGGCAGGTCCATAATAAATATATTGTTTCTGAAATAAAGAGTGGTCTTGTTATAATTGATCAACACGTTGCCCATGAAAGGATTCTTTACGAAAAAGCAATAGATGCAATGGAAGGGAATCCTTTACCAACCCAGACTCTTTTATTTCCAGAAATTATTGAGCTCCAACCGGAAGATTTTTCAATATTGTTAGAGCTTATTCCTTATTTAGAAAAAATTGGATTCCAGATGAAAGAGTTTGGCAAATATACCATTATGACCGAAGGTGCTCCATCTGAAATCCAATGGAATAATGCGAGAGAAGTTATGAGAGAAATTATTGATACTTATAGGAATGAACAGAAGGCTCAGCCATCCTTTATGGAAGCAGTTTCTGCTTCTTTTGCTTGCAAGGCTTCCGTAAAGGCTGGTGATATTCTTACCATAGAAGAAATGCGTTCTTTAGTAGATAGGTTATTCGCAAGTAAACATCCTTATTACTGTCCTCATGGAAGGCCTATAATAATTAACCTTTCATTGGATGAAATTGATCGCCGATTTGAGCGAACCTAACAATTTTTCAGGGAGAAGATTTCTTGTAATTGTTGGCCCTACAGCAATAGGTAAAAGTGCAGTAGCTATCAAGTTAGCCAAAAGGTATAATGGAGAAGTGATTGGCCTTGATTCAAGACAAATCTATCGTGGTATGCAGATTGGAACAGCTCAACCATCAATTAATGAAATGGATGGAATTACTCATCACCTTATTGGAATTCGTTCGCCATTTGAAATTATATCTGCTGGTGAATATGCAAGATTAGTCAACAAAACCATTCTAAATGTCATAAAGAATCGAAAATTTCCAATTATATGCGGTGGAAGTGGTCTTTATTTTAGGGCATTGACTAGAGGATTTTTTAATGAATCTTTCAGCGATCCCAAAGTAAGAGAAATTTTAAAAAAAAGGTTAAAGAGAGAGGGGGCTAAAATTCTTTTAGATGAACTTAATTCTATTGACCCAGAATACTCAAAAATTGTTCATTTAAATAATCATAAGAGAATGCTTCGTGCTTTAGAGATTTTTCAAATTACGGGAAGATCACCTACAGAGCATTTTCAAGAACAAAAAAAAAACGAATACAGAAAAAGTTTTTATTCAATATATCTAAAAACTGAATTAGATGGATTAGTTCCTAAAATTAACCATCGGATCATAAAGATGCTAGAAAATGGCTGGTTAGAGGAAGTTAAGTATCTTATGGGATTAGGTTTGAATTATAAAAATCATCCTATGCAGAGTTTAGGATACAAATATTTAATACAATATTTAAATGGTGATTTAGAATTAAAGAATGCAATTGAAAGAATAAAAACTGAAACTAGGCAGTTTGCTCGGAAACAGATGAAATGGTTTGATAAAGAAGAGATAGATATTACAATTAATATTTCTAAATTTTCAAAGGAAGAGTTTTTTCTTCGTATATCAAAAATAATAAATGACTTTTGATTCTAATATATAAAAATAATAAATTACAGCGCCTTTTAAACCATCCCCGAGAGGAGGTAAGGGTGAAATAAATCCTCCATTATCGGGAGGATTTTTATTATATGGTTAAAATAGAAGAAACAAGAAAAAAAATACTTGATAGTAAGGATATAGATAACTCAATCAAGCGTTTAGCATATGAATTAGCTGAACGTTTTAAAGAAATTAATGATATTGTTATCATTGGTATTCGGACTCGTGGTGAATTTATTGCTCTTAGATTAGCGGAATTACTTAAGGATATCTCAGGCATTAAGATTCCTACTGGATTTTTAGATGTAACTTTTTATAGAGATGATTTTCGAGAAAGATTAATCCAACCTCAAATAAAAGGTTCTAGTATTACATTCTCAATTGATGGAAAAATAGTAATATTAACTGACGACGTTCTTTTTACTGGCCGAACAATTCGTGCGGCGATGAATGAGATCATGGATTATGGTCGTCCATCTTCATTGTCTCTTGCTGTTTTAATAGATAGAGGTCATCGAGAAATGCCAATCAGAGCTGATTTTGTTGGAAAAAATATTCCAACTTCAAATTATGAACATATAATTGTTAGGCTAGCTGAGATTGATAATAAAGATGGAGTTTATCTCATAAAACGTTCTTAGTATGATCGTAATAATTAATTAGATGGGTTTCTTAAAAAATAAAAACCTTATTGGTTTGGCGGAATTAGATAAAGAAGATATCAATTTGATTCTTCAACATGCAAAATCGTTCAAAGAGGTCCTAAATCGACCAATAAAAAAGGTTCCTACTCTCCAAGGTAAAACTATCGTGAATTTATTTTTTGAGAATTCAACAAGGACTCGAATCTCTTTTGAATTAGCTCAAAAAAGGCTATCTGCAGATACAGTTAATTTTTCAACGTCAAATAGTAGTTTAATAAAAGGAGAAAGTTTCAAAGATACTGTTCGTAATATAGAAGCAATGAAAATTGATTGTGTTGTTATGAGACACCCTATACCAGGTTCACATTTTCAATTAAAGAACTATATTAATTCAGTTATTATAAACGCTGGTGATGGTGCACATGAACATCCTACCCAGGGTTTATTAGATTTAATGAGTTTACTAGAAGTGAAAAAAAAAATAAAAGGTCTTAGAGTAGCTATAATTGGTGATATATCCCATAGTCGCGTAGCAAGATCTAATATCTATGGTTTGTTGAAAATGGGATCGAAAGTTACAATATGTGGTCCACCAAATTTAATTCCTATGGATATACAAAAACTTGGTGTAGATATCAATTATGATATTAATGAGACTTTATCTTGGGCTGATGCTATTATTGTTTTAAGAATCCAAAGAGAACGCCAAGGTGTATGTTATATTCCTTCAATTCGTGAATATAGAGATCTCTACGGAATCACAGTAGATAGAATACAGAGATTAAAAAAACAGATAGTAATTATGCATCCAGGGCCAATAAATAGAGGTGTTGAAATTGATAGTGATGTTGTAGATAGTGAAAATGCGATTGTTCTTGATCAAGTATTAAATGGAGTAGCTATTAGAATGTCTGTTTTATATCTTTTGCTTGGAGATAGTCCGAAAGGATCATGAAAAAAACACCGCTTCCTAAGTTATTATTAATTAAAAATGCGGATATAATCGATCCTGTAAAATCAGAACGATATATGGGCTCAATTTTATTGAAAAATGGTAAAATTGAAAAAATTGAAAAAATTGAAAAAAATATTGCATTGTCAGATACAAATATTCTTGATGCAAATGGTAAAATTGTAACACATGGGTTTTGTGACCTACATGTCCATTTTCGAGAACCAGGAAGAGAAGATAAGGAAACACTTTTATCTGGCGCTAAAGCGGCAATTTTTGGCGGATTTACCGAAGTTTGTACTATGCCAAATACTAATCCCCCTATTGACAATCCAGAATCAATAAGGCTCATTGTTGATAAAGCAAAAAGTTCGCAAATAAAGATACACCCTATTGGTGCTATTTCTATTGGTCAGAAAGGGGAAAAACTAACGGAGCTGTCTACTATGGTTAATGAAGGAGCTGTAGCATTTTCTGATGATGGGATTCCGGTTATGAATAGTGGACTTATGAGAAGAGTCCTAGAATATTCCTTGCCGTTATCTGTACCTATAATTAATCATGCAGAAGATTTAGATCTCAAAGTTAATGGGCAAATGCATGAAGGGTTTTGGTCTACCTGTTTAGGCCTAACTGGAATTCCTGATATAAGTGAATCAATAATGGTTAACCGAGATATTGAGCTTCTCGATTTTACTAATGGTCGACTCCATATTCCACATGTTAGCTCAGCGAAATCAATTGAATATATTAAAAAGGCTAAAGAGAATGAACTTAACGTTACTTCTGAGGTAACTCCCCATCATTTATATTTTACTGATGAAGATTTGCAGACATATAATACAAATTTTAAAGTTGCTCCTCCAATTAGAACTGAAGATAATAGAAAAAAACTCATCCAGGCCTTAAAAATTGGAATAATAGATTGCATTGCAACTGACCATGCTCCTCATACAATTCAAGAAAAGGAAGAACCATTTGATTTGGCTCCTTGTGGAATGATAGGTTTAGAGAGTGCTTTTGGAGCTATTTGGAAAGTTCTTAGTGAAGCGAAAATGGACTTAATTGATATCATATCATGTTTAACTGTAAAACCTAGGCAAGTAATGGGTTTTGATAAGGATCTTTTCCGTAGAGGTAGTAATGCACAAATAGTTATAATTGATCCTAATGAAGAATGGGAATTCAATTTATCATCAATCTATTCGAAATCCCGTAACAGCCCCTTTATAGGACAGAAACTAAAAGGTAAAATAAAAACAACAATTTCTAAGGGTTTCTTCTTTGAAATCTAAATTTTCCTTTCTCGATTCTGTATTTAGACCTTTATTTATAAAGTAGCAAAACTCCTTGGTGTCTAACCCCTTTTCTAGCTAATATTGTCGACTGTACAGAATGATAAAACAAAGAAAAACATTTTCTATAAAGGTTGGTGATATTGAGAAGGAATGGTATTTAGCTAACGCTGAGAATCAGACACTTGGTCGTTTTGCTTCTAATATTGCTCAACTTCTTAGGGGTAAGCATAAACCAACTTATACACCACATATGGACATGGGTGACTTTGTGATTGTTGTTAATGCCGAAAAAATTCGAGTCTCAGGTAATAAAGAGGTGCAAAAAAAATATTTTTCTCATAGTGGATATCCTGGAGGTTCTAAAGAGGTTGATCTTCAAACCATGAGAAAAGATCATCCTGAACGTATAATTGAAAAAGCAGTGAAGGGAATGTTGCCTCGTAACAAGATTGGACGAAAAATTATAAATAACTTAAAAGTATATGTTGGATCAGATCACCCTCATATGGCTCAACAACCTAAAATTATAGAGTTTAAATAGTGACTGCAGCGTTAAAAAGTGATTTTGTATGCAGTAGGACTGGTAGGCGAAAGTCAGCTGTTGCTCGTGTTCGAATTGTTGCAGGAAAAGGTAACCTCACAATTAATGGGAAAAATTATAAAGATTACTTTGGGAGAATTGTAGATCAGAAAGTTGTTGAGCAACCTTTTGAAGTGATAAATAATAGTGATTTTGATATAAATGTTAATGTGAATGGTGGTGGTTTATCCGGCCAAGCAGGTGCTGTTCGCCATGGAATTGCACGTGCTCTTCTTAATGTCAATGAATCTCATAAAGCTCCATTAAAAAAGGCAGGTTTGCTTACTCGAGATTCTCGTGAAAAAGAAAGAAAAAAATATGGTTTACGGGGTGCTCGTCGTGCTTTTCAATTTTCTAAAAGATAGGATTATTTTTGGAAGTTACATTTGATAATCTTTTGAGTACAGGTGCACATTTTGGTCATTTGACCCGTCGATGGCATCCCAATTATAGTCCTTATATACTTATGGAAAGAAATGGCATTCACATTATTAATCTTGAAGAGACACTTAAGGGTCTCACCAATGCTATTGAGTATCTTACTGGGATAGTTAATGATGGTGGTGAAATATTATTTGTTGGCACCAAAAAGAATGCTAAAGATATTATTCAACAGGAATCTGATAAATGTGGAATGTTTTATATTGTTGAAAGATGGCTTGGTGGAACTTTGACGAACTTTTCTACAATTCGAAAAAGTATAAAAAGATTACAGCTTTTAGAAAAAGAATCAAGCCCAATTTATGAAGGTGCTACAAAAAAAGAGATGTTATCCTTGGAAAGAGAAATGATCCGTCTTCAAGATTTACATCGTGGCATTAAAGATATGAAAAGACTTCCCAATGCTCTATTTGTTGTTGATGCAATGCATGAATCTATTGCTATTAGTGAAGCCAAAAGATTAGAAATTCCTGTTGTTGCTATTGTTGATACAAATACTGATCCAGATTCTGTTGATTATCCTATTCCAGCTAATGATGATTCAATCCGTGCTATCAAATTAATTGTAGGAGAAATATCTAAATCTATTTGCGATTCACGTTCAATAGCATATTCAACTGGTGCTGCACTGGAATCTGATCCTCTTGATGATAGTGAAGATAAGGTGGATGGAGAGGAAATTAATAAAGACAGTTCAAATAAAGATGAAAACCTTGAATTAGGATCAAATCAACCAGATGAATTAGAAGAAAATAATAAAACAATAAAAAAATTAGTTGAAGATGATTCTAAAACGAAATTATCCGATAAAAATGAAGAATCGGATAATTGATAGAGGATTTTAAGATTTAAATGTCGATAGATGCACAAATAGTAAAAGATTTAAGAGTTCGAACGGGTGCTGGAATCATGGATTGTAAAGAGGCACTCATTGAAAGCAATGGTGATGTTGATAGTGCTATTAATTTTCTTAGAAAAAAAGGGATTGCAAAAGCTGAAAAGAAGGCTGGGAGGAAAGCTGATCAAGGTGTTGTTCATTCTTATATCCATCCTGGCAATAGAATTGGAGTACTTGTTGAGGTTAATTGTGAAACAGATTTTGTTGCAAAAACTGATGGTTTCCAAGAATTTGTTAAGGATATAGCTATGCAAATAGCAGCCACAAATCCATTGGCTGTATCCAGGGATAACTTAGAAGCTTCAATTGTAAAAAAGGAACAAGAAATTTATAATGAGCAAGCTAAAGATACTGGTAAACCAGAAAATGTTATAAAAAAAATTGTTGAAGGAAGGATAGAAAAGTTTTTTCAAGAAACTTGCCTTTTAGAACAATCTTTTATAAAAGATAATGATAAGTCAGTACAAGATGTTGTGAATGAAACTATAGCTAAGCTTGGTGAAAATATATCTATTCCACGCTTCTCTCGTTACGAAGTTGGCGAAGCACTTTCTCCTAACGTTAAAACTGATTAGAATATAATGTCAAAACCTGTTTATGGTAGAATTCTCCTGAAATTGAGTGGAGAGATTCTTGCTGGGGATAAAGGTTTTGGTGTTGACCCAAAGACAGCTAAGTCACTTGCTAGTGAAATTAAATCGGCAAAAAATTTAGGTGTTGATATTGGAATAGTAATTGGTGGTGGGAATATAATTCGAGGTGAATTAGCTGAGATACAAGGAATGGATCGTGTTTCAGCGGATTATTTAGGAATGCTTGCCACAATAATTAATGCTATCACTTTACAAGATGCTCTTGAAAAGGAATCTTGCGAAACTAGAACTTTATCAGCCCTTTCTATTTCTCAACTTGCTGAACCTTATATTCGTCGAAGAGCAATTCGTCATTTAGACAAAGGACGTGTAATCATTCTTGCTGGTGGTACTGGGAATCCTTATTTTAGCACTGACACAGCAGCTGTTCTTCGGGCAACTGAAATTGAAGCTAATGCTGTAATTAAAGGTACAAAAGTAGATGGGGTATATAATAAAGATCCAATGATATACGAGGATGCAAAAAGATTTGACTCTATTAATTATAAAACAGTAATTGCTGAAGATTTAAAAATCATGGACATGACAGCTGTTGCAATGGCAAGAGAGAATAAGCTTCCAATTGTTATTTTTGATGTAAACAATAGAGGAAATCTTGTTAAAATATTGTGTGGGGAAAAAATTGGAACAAGTGTTCTAGAATAAAAATGAATATTGAAACTTTAAATAAAGACGCTATCCATAGAATGACTCAAGCCGTAGAACACTGTAGATTAGAGCTTTCTAAAGTTAGGACGGGTCGTGCAACCCCAACTCTTGTAGAGAATATTAAAGTATCTTACTATGGTAGTTTAGCTTCTCTCAACACTCTTGCTACAATTACTGCTCAAGATGCCCGTCTTTTAGTAATTCAACCTTTTGATAAAACTTCCATTCAAGATATTGAAAAAGCTATACAATCTGCTGATCTTGGTCTTAATCCAAATAATGATGGGAATATAATTCGTATTCCTATACCGGCTCTAACTGAAGAGCGACGCCATGAATTAGTTAAATACATAAATAATCTTGCGGAAGAGGGGCGTGTATCTATTAGGAATGTGCGAAAAGATATAAATAATCAAATAAAAAACTCTGAAAAATCCCATGAGCTCTCGGAAGATGAAAGTAGCTATGCCCAAGATGAAATTCAGAAACTAACTAATCAAAAAATAGAAGAACTAGGCTCTCTCTTATCTGTAAAAGAGACGGAATTACTCAAACAATAGGAACTTTTAATTGGGTATTTTCCCACTTCTTATTGCTGTATACAGTATTTGTTGTACTAACCCAGCATTTTCTTTCCAGCGACTTTTCCCCCAAATACATAGCTCTTCATTTGTAAGTTCTCTTAAATTTGGTTTAAGAGCGAATATTGCTCGTTTCATCCAAACGTCTATTGGAAAAGATCTAGATCGTTCAAAGCCAAAAAGCATTACGCATTCAGCAATTTTATTCCCTACTCCAGAAAAATTCATTAGATCTAACTTTAATTCTTCATCACTTTTGTTTTGCCAACTTTGAAAGTCTATTTTTTCTTGGATAATTTTTTTACATGTTTGAATAATGTATTTTGCCCTATAGCCAAATCCAATTTTTCGTAGTTTATTTTCCCCTAAAGAAACTATCTGTTGTGCAGATGGGAATAAATATTCAGATGTTCCCTCTATAATAGAGTTCCCCATTTTACGGAGGTTTTTTAGATTTAGCATTATGCGAGGAATATTTGACATAGATGAGCTTATAAATGAGATGAGACATTCGTATGGATCTTGGCACATAATTGTTAGTCCACGATAATCAGCTATTAATGAGTTTACCAGAGGATCTTTTGATAAAATATTTTGTATAGTACTTTGATTATTAAGACCTATTAATTTTATAATTTCATTTTTTGTAACCATGTTACCATATTGATTTAACCTTATCTCAAAATTGTTTTCCTGTCGTATTCTCAACACAGTATTGTTTTTTATGACAATGAAGATTCCTGGACTTTCTTCTTTCCAATGGAACAGTTGACCACTGTTTAAAGTAAGCCGTAGATCAAAATAATCAGTTGTACTGATTCTCAAATTAATAAAAATTAAATTGGCAGGTTCTTTAAGCTTGATCTATAAAGAAACAACTATTCACATTTGGAGTAACCACAACTAGGACATGTCACACATCCATTCTCATGAAAGATATCACTACCACAATCTGGGCAGGTAACCATAGTACGTGGATTATAGTTGTTTTCCTTATTTATTCCTGGTGTCTCAACCATAGTAAACCGAGTTTTATTTCCATCTTGGACTGTACCATCAGTTTCTATAGGTCGGTCAAAAAGATAAGATTCTAAAGCTTTTCCTATTGCGTCAGGAGTAGAAAGAATAAGTTGACCATTTTCCCATGTAGGATTTGGCCCACTTATGCCTTTTAATTGTTTAACAACGTCCCCAGGATCGATTCCTGAACGAAGTGCTAGAGAAATTAAGCGACTTATTGCTTCCGATTGTGCAGCAGCGTTTCCTCCAGCTTTCCCAATTGTTGTGAATACTTCACAAAGTCCTTTATTATCTTCATTGATGGTGATATAAAGAGATCCTTCACCAGTACGAATTCGTTTTGTTACACCTTTAGTTTCTCCTGGTCTTACTCTAGGTCGAAGATCTCCACTAGCTCGTCTAGGTGAAACTATTTCCTGTGAGTTCACATTCCTCTCTTCTCCATTTTCTTTAGCTTTTTGTTCTTCGGATATGAGGATGCCTTCTCTTGAACTCTCACGGTAAACAGTTATACCTTTCAAACCAGCCTTATATGCTCTCATATAGATATCAGCGACGGTATCTTTATTAACATTAGCAGAAAGATTAACTGTTGAACTAATTGATGTATCAATATATTTTTGAATTACACCCTGCATTTTAACTCGGAAATATGGATCAATGTCATGAGAAGTAACAACATATTCAGGTAGATTGTCATCATTTCCGAAAAGTTCTTTTACTGTAGGGTGGTAAACTTTGAATTCTTTGAATGTATTACCATAGCCATCATTCTGTTTTACTCGTCGAAAATATGATGTTTGAAAAACAGGCTCTATACCAGATGTAACTTGTGCCACTATTGCACCGCTTCCAGTAGGTGGGACAGTCAAAAGGGTAGCATTTCTTATACCATGTTTTTTGATTTTATTTTTAAGATCATCATTTAACTGTTCAATAAATTTACTTTTTTCAAACCCATTCCATTCAAAATTAGGGAATG
>PAYY01000005.1 GCA_002715465.1 Fidelibacterota bacterium
TCGCACTTTGGGTCGCCAGAATGTTTGCTTTGCTTCAGTCGAGTATGTGGCAGAGTGAGTCTGATCAGCAGATGATCGTCGAGTTCTTAACTCAAATCATCTATTCATCTCCTTGTTCGTTGTACCTCGGTTTTAAACAGGGTGAGGCGGTCTCAGCAGCCATAGTCACTCGCGAAGAACAGACCGTTCTTATTTCAGATATTGCAATAAAAAGTGATTTTGATTCAGTTACTAAACAGGACTTTGTAGCAGGTCTGTGCGATAAATTGGATCTTAAGGTTGATGAGAGTCACCCATTAGTTATCGAGCAGTGATGGCCTGGTCATTTACGCGGTGGTAAATGGTGACATCGTCGAAAAATCTGACATAAAGTTTCAATTAAATAGGGAAGTGTTAAGCACATCATTTCATTTACTCTGAACTACCTTATTATTTCTCATAACGAATTAACAAGGTATCCTGTATGGCAGAGTCCCAAGTTCAGTGTGTAATCTTTGATTGTGACGGTACGCTCGTCGATAGTGAGAGACTTTGCTGCCAGGCACTGTGCGACGCCTTTGCTCGTTTTGGAGCAACCCTGAGTTTTGATGAGGCGGTAAGCCACTTTGAAGGAGGCAAGCTAGCCGATATTCTCTCCGCTACCAAGCAGCGATTAGATGTCACAGTTTCTATCGATCAGCTTGAGCCTGTCTACCGCGACATTCTGGACCAGCTGTTTGAGCAGCAATTAAAGCCAATGGAAGGGGTGTTTGATATACTTGAGTTGCTCGATAAGCGAGGAATTGAGTATTGCGTGGCTTCTAACGGGCCAAAAGACAAAATAGAGCGATGCCTTGATTTAACCGGATTGTTGCCCTTCTTTAAAGGTAAAGTCTTCTCAGCGTTTGATACTAACAGCTGGAAGCCAGAGCCTGACCTTATCCAATACTGCGTCATGAACATGGGCTTTACCCGTGAGCAGTGCCTGTATGTTGATGACACACCCAAAGGGCTTGAAGCGGGCGTTCGTGCGGGGGTGCGTTCAGTTCACCTGACAGGTCTTAACGACCGAGAACATCTATTTGATCTAAAGAAGATCAACCACCTCAGCGAATTAGAGCAAGAGTTATAGTCAATGACTCACTGACGGAATTGAAAGACATTGCAACTTAAACGCTGGCATCGGAGGATTTGATGTCAGCTCGGTCACGTGTTCGAAAAAGGAACCGCACTCGGCGCAAAGCATACTGTCACTCTCAGACAGTAAGTACTCTTCACTGCCACACAGGGGGCAGCACAGAACTTCATTGAGCTTATCATTATTATCCATAGCGGTATCTCTTGGCAGCGGCAAACAGACTCGATGTTTTATTGATTTATTTGTTATTCATTGACAGGTTAGCGGCATAGCATTCGGCTTACAATTGGATTTTGGTCTAATCAAGCGTCAAAAACATGCAGTTTGTCGAGAATTCGCAAACAATTCACAGCAACGGATATGATCGATACGTGGGGAAGCGGCAATAAATAAAAAACCCGTGAAAAACACGGGCTATTACGCTTATTTATGTACGATTAGCCAGATAGGCTTCGTAGTCTGGGATCTCGATATCGACTTCTTGTTCAATCAACTGCGATTCGATGATGAATTTTGCAGTGGCGCGGTTAGTCGCAACAGGTATGTTCCAAACACTGGCAATACGCAGTAGTGCTTTCACATCTGGATCGTGAGGCACGGCGTTTAGTGGATCCCAGAAGAAGATTAATACATCAATCTTGCCTTCAGAAATCAGTGCACCAAGCTGTTGGTCACCACCCATAGGGCCGCTAATCATACTTTTGATTGCCAAGCCGGTTTCTTTACTCAGCATGGTACCAGTCGTACCCGTCGCGTAGAGAAAATGACGTTGAATCCTTCATTATTTCATTCACTGCCACACACGATTTTGATGGAGAATCTGGAAGTAGGACAGAGTTGGTATTTGACCAAATTTTCCCTGGTGACGAATCTGTAATTGAAATTACTTCTGATAATGCATGGACGGATTCTCTCCTGTTTGCATGGGAAAGTGCCGATCATATTTATGGTGGCGGTGATATTACATATTATTCTGAATTTACTGGTGATCTGGGGAACTTCTTTTTAATGCCCGTAAAATTAACTGATAATGTTTGGAAAATTCCTTATCATCACATCAAAAAATATATGGATGACGCTAATATTGCTAAAGCCACTGGAACATGGGATATTAGATCAGAAGGTAAATCAAGTGGTCTATTCTTCGATGGTGCCGATGACTATTTAGATTTGGGGAATGGACTAAGTACCAATTTCACGACAGACAATTTTGCAGTTCAAGCCTGGGTTAGAACAACAAGTGAGGCCTCACAAGGAATCCTGCTAAAAAGTAATGGTGACAACACTTGGAGTGAAAGTGAGTTTCATCTGTATTTGGATAGTGCTGGCTTTCCTAATTGGGTTGGTTATGGTAGAGATTATATCCAGGGAAATAAAAGTATAAATGATGGCAAATGGCATCACGTAGTTGTTGTATGGGATTATTCTGGTTCAGGCAGCACGGGCACTGGAAAAATGTACATTGATGGTGTTGAAACCACCGCATCTTCAAGCTATAATGCCAACGGTAATGATATTAAAGAAAATATTATTTATATTGGAAAACCTAATAATAGCGAGAGCAAAAATTATTTTCTTGGTTCATTAAAAGAAATTGCCATTTATAATGGAAGAATTACAGAAACTGAAGTTTCTGAGCTTTACAATTCTGGTTTAGGAAAATCCGCCATAACGGCTCAAGCTGACTCTATTCTTGGATATTGGCAACTTGATGAAGCTTCAGGCTCTACAGTTAGTAGTCAAATTTGTTCATGCAATGACGGAACCATCCATGGAGCTTCATGGAAAGGAGGAGTGCAATATTCAGCAAATGGTCCTTTTGAGTTGACTATTGATGCAATTGGCCTATCCGTTGAAAACGGTGACTTCCTTCCAGATCAGTTTGAACTACATGCGAATTTTCCCAATCCGTTTAACCCGACTACTTCTATAAATTACGATCTTCCTGAAAATGCATCAGTTTCACTCATGATATATGATATTATGGGTAGAGAGATAAAACATTTGGTAAACGAAGTTCAGAATGCTGGTTTTAAGGCAATCATGTGGGACGGAACTAACAATTACGGTCAACAGGTAGGGACAGGAATGTATTTGTACCAAATAAAGGCCGGTTCTTTTAGACAGACACGCAAAATGCTTCTAATGAAATAAAGATTAATAGTCAACTAAAGGTCTACTTTTAGTCTGTTGTAATGAGTAGACATAATATCACTTATGCGTAAATTTCTATGGTTAATTATATTTTGGCTAAGAAACCTTTGTAAGCTTTCTATTTGATTTGCTATAATAATTGAACTCAATACCTATTAAGAATGGTATTATGTGAATGATCATGGTTCCTTTATAATAATTCTCTAATGTGTGATTATTATAAATGTTAAGATAATTCAATCATATTTCTAATGTCATTCCATCATCAGCTAAAATAATATTTCCATCATATTCTTTAGATACAGTTTTAACAATATTGGTTTGTAGAACTTCGGGATAAAAATGACTTAATATCAATTGTTCGCAATTGATTGTGGATGCTATTTGGCCACATTCTGAAGGTGTTAAATGGCCTTTAGTTTTCTGATCGTCTGGAAACGAGCATTCTATAATGGCTGCATTTGACCCTTTCCCAGCATCAATTAATTCATCGCAAATATCAGTATCTCCTGAATAGAAAAGGACGCGTCCATTTTCTTCAAATCTAAAACTTATGCTATTTTCACTATGTTCAGTTGGATTGCATCTAATTGATAGATTATTGATAATTAATTCAGTTTGATAAGTTTCTATTATATTTATTTGAATACTATCATCAAGAATCCATTTACCATAGATCTCAATTAATTTATTGAAATGTTCTTTAAATAAATTTGGACAAATTATATCAACAGATTTAGGTCTAGTAACTAGTGGATCATGTTTTAAGGCAAATAATAATGGGATTAAATCTATAGTGTGATCTGGATGTAGATGAGAATAACAAATGGTATCTATCTCACGGTAATTAAGCCCATTGTCTGCAATTCTACAAAGAGTTCCTGACCCTCCATCAATAAGTATTTTTTTCTTTTCAGATTGAAGAAAGTACCCACTATTTCCACGTTGTGGGTAAGGTATTAATACACCAGAGCCAAGAATAGTTACTTTCATTTATAGTTAATTCTTATTAATAATCTTTAATTAATGTAATTAATTATTAAAACCATCTAATAAAAGAGACAATTCCTTGAATTGAGCTCTTTGTAACCAATTCATGGGTTTTTTATTATGTCCTTTTGAAGCTTTTTGACACCAATCAATGAATGAAAAAGGATCCCATTCATCAAAATTTCGTGACATAGTTTCCCATATTTGATGGTTACCTATTTGATTGCACCAATATTTAGAGTTGGAATAATCTCCTTCACGTCGATGCATAATTGCATGTAAATAACTACCTTCCTTGGATAAAATCTTTTGAGATAAATTATGACTACTATAAAGATCATCATTTAATAGATGAAGGGCAGATTTAATTAAATCAGATGAGTTTAAATTGTCAATATCAGTCTTTAAACTATCTTTATAAAGAAATAATGGCTCTAACAATGGCAATTTTCTGTTCAAAAGAATTTTTTCAATTGATTGATAGGTCATTTTTAGCAAAGGAAATATCTGAAATTATTTTGCCTTTAAAAATGGTCTTTATCGACGAGATTGAAGTTTTGCTAATAGCCTAAGAATTTCAAGATAAAGCCAGATCAGTGTAACAAGTAGACCAAAGGCACCATACCACTCCATGTATTTTGGAGCCCCCCTTTCAGACCCTTCTTCAATAAAATCAAAATCAAGTACAAGATTAAGCGCGGCGATAATTACTACGCCAAAACTAAAAATTATTCCAAAAGTAGAATTATTATGAATAAAACCAATTCCTGAACCAAAAAAACTCATTACAATATTGATTAGGTAAAGCATGGCGATACCACCAGTAGCGGCAAAAATACCCAATTTAAAGTTCTCTGTAGCTTTTATTANTCCAGACTTATATGCTAGTAGTAAGGCTCCNAGTGTACCNAACGTAAGAAAAACTGCTTGATTTACAATGCCAGGNAAGGANACNTCGAAGTATNTGGATATTCCGCCAAGCATTAGACCTTGAAGNACNGCATAGATTGGCACAGTATACATGGACCACTGTTTCTTGAATATTGTTACCATACTAACTATAAAACCACCAACAGCGCCAANAATACATANACCGGCNAAACGACCATCCATAACTGGCATTCCCCAGGTGTAAGACGCAGATACCATAACCATTAAAAGTGATAAAGCTGTTTTATTTACAGTTCCCTGGATAGTCATGGATTCACTATTTATATCCGCTCCAAGGTTTGTAAAGGTCGAAGCTGTAAGTGCTGGATTTCCTGATCGAAGAGACAAATGTCGATTTATCATTGTAGTTCCTTTAATATATTATTTCGTTTTACCAGTTAGATTGCGAATTAAATTGATTTCAGAGGAATCAAATGGAGAACCATCTTTTCTAAAAATATCATGAAACCAAAGATCTGGTTCGGAAGAATAAACTGAATCCCACATAAAAATAGTATTTGTTTTTCCACTGACCAAACCCCAATTAATAGCTCCAATATTCTCGTTTTTAAATATTGGCAAATGACTATGGAAAGTATTATTTCTAGTCCTTGCCATGTATTCGGTACAAATCATTGGTCTCCCAAATTCTTTAAACTCAGATATTTTTACCTTCAACTTTTCTGGATCATTATAATGATGGAAAGTAATAATATCAGAATTTTCTGCTTGAAATTTATTAAAATTTCTAAATTCATCTTTCCAATTCCATAGACCAATAGTAATAGGTTGTTTGATATCTACTTCCCTAGCCCATTGAACAATATTTTTTAAAAGTGGAAGTGAACGTTCAAGAATTTCAAAATTCCCTGGTTCATTATAAAGATCCCACATAATTACTCTTTTATCTTCTCTAAAATGATTTAAAATATCCTTGGTATAAGCTTTTAAGACAGGAAATAAGGATTTATCATCTACCAAAGAACCCCCGGGACATTGTGCCCAACCTGAATTGTGAACGCCAGGTTTTGGCTCTGGCTGTTTACCTAAATCCGGATTGTCATTCCAGCAATCATCAAAGAGCACAAACATTACGCGAATACCATTTTTTTCACATATATCTAAAAATGCTTCCATCCTTTTTTTCATTTCTTTAGGATTTCTAGCCCATACTAAATAGTGCAAATATACTCTCATTGTGTTAAAGCCAATATTAGAAGCATATCCTAACTCTCGATCAATAGTTTGAGGATCAAAAGAAGATTCCTGCCAAAATTCAATTTGATTAATAGCGGTACTTGGTGTGAAGTTTGCACCAATAATCCACTCTTGATTCTCGTACCATGATTTCGCCTTTTCAACAGACCAAACGGGATTGATATCAGATGTACGACCTAATTTTTCAGAATTATTATTACACCCTTGAATTACAATATATATGCTTAAGGTAAGACATATGGGTATAAATCTTTTTTGATTTGGCTTATTCAACTTTTTCTTCAGATATTTATGATTATTACACTTATAAATTACGATTAATAGTCATGAAAAACTTTATTTCAATTCAATAATAACACTTCTGTCATAGACTTGAAATAAGTTAAGTATGTAGAAAAGTGAGTGTATTACTTGATGAGTTATGTAAATAGAGCGTTTTCCATCATGATCCTGTGGCTTTTTATCAGTAAATCTAGATATCCACCCCACCATCGGTATCCCTTTTGCACCCACCCCCTTATAAATACACCATGCTATAGTAAACTAACAAGTCAAACAGCATGGGCTCTTCTTTTATTGGTAGGCTATAAATCGAAAGAGTTGTTTAGTAGGAATTGAAGAGTTGATTTTTCTTCTATAGATTAAGTGAACACAAGTCGGAGCGGGGAGATTTGAACTCCCGACCCCCGGCACCCCATGCCGGTGCGCTGCCGGACTGCGCCACGCTCCGTATGATAACTTAATATACTATTTGTTAATTAATGGAATGATAAAGAAAAAATATAATTGATTGTTATTCAAGAGTTTTTAAAAGCTGATAGAGATCGTTTTTTATCTGCTTTAATGTTTTTAAATATAAATCTGATTCTTTTGATGAACTTTTTGTATTATTCCCAGATTTAAGTTTATCTCTTGCACCCTCAATAGTATATTTTTCAGTATAAAGTAATTTTTTTATTGCAAGTACAATATCTATATCAGATTGTTTGTAAACTCTATTGCCAGCCTTATTCTTTTTTGGTCTTAGTTGAGTAAACTCAGTCTCCCAATATCTCAAAACATACTGTTTTAGGTCAGTTATATCACTTACTTCACTTATTGAATAATATAATTTTTCAACTTTTTGTTCAAGCATTGTTTTCTTAAAGTATTACTTGATATTAATGAAAAAGTTATTAGAGTACAAGAATTTAATATCTTTAGTTAATAAATCGGTTTATTCTTTTAAATACTTCCTTTAATGTATTTATTTCAGGTATAAACACTATTCTAAAGTGCCCAGCACCAAAATTTTTACTAAAGCCAGATCCATGTACTACAAGAACATGTTCCTTTTTAAGTAAGTCGAGAACAAACTTTTTATCATGATTTGAATATTTATCATCTAATATTTTAGGAAACATATAAAATGACCCTTTAGGTTTTTCTGTTTGTAAACCTGGGATTTTATTTATTTCATTTAATGCATAATCTCTATGCTTTAACAATTTTAATAAATATTCTTGCATCCAACCTTTATCTTGAGTTAATCCAGCTAAATACCCATATTGGGCTGGTGTTGGTGCACATAGTCGACTTCTTAATAGTTGCTCAACTCCCTTACGTATTTCAATCAATCTATTTTCTGGGTCATGTATGGCCATATATCCAACTCTCCACCCTGGTGCATAATATCCTTTTGAAACTCCATTCAGAGTAATAACTGGAGTTTCACTTGATATTGATGCTGTTGAAATATGATTATTCTCAAAATTGTATAAATCATAAATCTCATCGGATATAATTGAACAATTTGGATAAGTATTAACCATTTTAAGAATTGATTCTAATTCTTCTTTATTAACAATTCCGCCAGTGGGATTATTTGGATTTACTAAAATGAGTAATTTTACTTTGTTGTTTAGCTTTGTTTTTAAGTCATTTAAATCAATTCTCCACCCATCTGTAGAGTTAAGTCTGTATTCTTTAACAATTCCATCAAAAATTGGTGGATAAGCGATATATGGTGGATAATATGGACCAGGAATAAGTACTTCATCACCAGGTTCAAGAAAGGTTGCAAAAATTATTTGTAGTGCTTCAGTAACGCCAGTTGTCACATAAACATCATTTGCGGAACAGTTCCAGCCACCATTATTCTTTCCCTTTTCATCGTATGCTATTGCTTCTCTAAGTTCTGGAATTCCATAGGATGGTGAATAACCATTAATTTGAGATTGTAAAGCCTTCTTATAAGCTTCAATCATATGTAATGGCGTTGAGAATCCTTTATGAGACAAAGGATCGCCTATATTTAAATTTAAAATTTTGTGACCTTGCTGCTCCAGTTTTTGAGCAGGTACTACAACATCACGTATAGCATATTGGATACCAGCCGTTCGATGACTTAAAGGTATCTTTTTTTCCATTATTATTAATTAAAGGTTGTTAAAACTTTAATCTTCTCTTTTTTTAAAGAATTTTTTTTGATGTCGACCTCCTGATCGTCTGCCTCCAGAACCACTATGGCCTTTTGGCCCAAACTTTTTATCGTTCCTTTTAGGTTCGACCCATCCTTCGGGTGGATCTTTAAGAGCTCTTAAACTGACATCAATTCTGTTCATATCGTCTACTTTTATTATTTTTACTTTTATTTTATCTCCAACATTAACTACATCTTCAACCTTTTCTGTCCTAGAATAGGCTAACTCACTGATATGACATAGACATTCTCTTCCTGGAGAAAATTCAACAAAAGCACCAAAATTCATAATTCTTTTTACTTCACCTTCAAAGATCATTCCAGGTTCTGGTTCTCTAACGATTGATTCAATTATACTTTTTGCTTTTTGATTATTTGATGCATTTAAGGAAGAAATTACTACAATTCCGTCATCATCTATTTCTACATCACATTCACAATCAGTTTGGATAGAACGAATCATTTTTCCTCCAGGACCTATAATACCCCCAATTTTATCTGGATCTATTTGAAGGTGGTCAATTTTCGGTGCAAAAGTAGACAAATTAGAATTGTGCTGATTTATTTCTGATTCCATTAGATCAAGAATTGACTGACGACCTTTGTAGGCCTTTTCAAAAACTTGTTTAATTAAATCTATTGTTAGACCATCAATTTTTAAATCGACTTGAATTGAAGTTATACCTTCTCTAGTCCCAGCAACCTTGAAGTCCATATCTCCAAAGTGGTCTTCTTCACCAAGTATATCGGTCATTAATACATATTTGTCATTGTTTTTTACTAGACCTACACTTATACCCGCAACATGTGATTTTATAGGAACGCCAGCATTCATTAGTGCTAGTGAACCTGAGCAAATTGTGGCCATAGAAGAGGAGCCATTAGATTCTAATATATCAGATACAACGCGGACTGTATAGGGAAATTTCTCATATTCAGGCATAACATATCTAAGAGCTCTTTCGGCTAAATTTCCATGGCCAACCTCCCTCCTGCTTACTCCTAAAAACCTTCGAACTTCGCCGACACTAAATGGTGGAAAATTATAATGCAGCATATAGTGCTTTTTGAATTTTCCATCAAGGTCATCTACAAATTGTTCGTCAGCCTTAGTCCCCAAAGTTACTGTTGCTAAACTTTGAGTTTCACCTCTTGTGAATAATGCGCTCCCATGAGCTCTTGGTAAAATATTTTGTGACATAGAAATTGGGCGAATCTCATCCATTTTTCTTTCATCTGATCTTTTCCCTTCATCCAAAATTAGACGTCGAATTTCTTTTTTTACAGATTCATCAATAATTGAATGAACTATATTAGAATTATCTGGATAATCTTCTTCAAATGATTCAACAATTTCTGATTTAAATGCATCAATTTTACTTCGCCTATCATTTTTATCTGAATTTGCTATTAGTTTTGGAATTTCTGCTTCTATCTTTTTAGAAGCTATTTTTACAAGACTTTCATCATGAATTTGTTTTGAAATTTCACGTTTTGTTTTTCCAATTCCTTCCACAAATTCCAATTGAAATTTTATTAAATCTTTAATTACTTCATGACCATATTGAACAGCTGTTAAAATATCTTCTTCAGATATTTCTTTTGCTTCTGCTTCCATCATAACAATCGCATCTTCAGTGCCTGTCATTACTAAATCAAGGAGACTGTTATTAATTTCATCAAACGTTGGATTAATTACTGGCTTTCCATCTATGAGTCCAATTCTAATAGATGCTACAGGACCATTCCATGGTATATCTGAAAGTAAAATAGCAACTGAAGATCCAATAGTTCCTAAAATATCTGCAGGATTTTCTTGATCAGAAGACAGTAGATTTATTATTACTTGAGTTTCACATTGAAACTCTTTTGGAAATAAAGGCCTAATAGGTCTATCAGTTAGACGAGCTGAGAGTATTTCCTTTTCTCCAGGACGTCCTTCTCTTTTAAAATACCCTCCAGGGATTTTTCCACCAGCATAAAATCGCTCTCTGTACTCTACCGATAAAGGGAAAAAATTAATACCTTTTTTTTGCTCCTTTTCTGCATTAACTGTACAAAGGACTACAGTTTCTCCATAAGTTACTGTTACAGATCCAGATGATTGCTTAGCCATAAGACCTGTTTCTAGCGTTAGTGTTTTTCCTGCAATTTCTATTGATTTTTTTCTAGGTTCCATTTTATTATTCTTTCTAAAATTTATTATTAGTCTATACTACCTTCTTATTCCTAGCTTATTGATTAATTCCTTATAAGCATTGTGATCTCTTTTCATAAGGTACTTAAGAAGCCTTCTTCTTTTGCTTACCATTATTATTAGACCTCTTCTAGAGTGATTATCTTTTTTGTGATTTTTAAAATGAGCATCTAGTGAATTAATTCTCTCCGTTAAGATAGCTATTTGAACATCTGCAGATCCTACATCTTTCTCATTTTCACCAAATTCTTTTGCTATTTCAGCAATTCTACTAGCTCCTATTGTCATTTTCTCTCCTCATTTGTATGTATTAATCCTTTTTAGGCAATACATTTTATCTTTAATCAGTTGTTTCACCAAATCTTTAGAGGAATTAAAATTTTTTTCATCCCTAATTCTTTCTAAAAACTGTATTTGGAAATAATTATCAGAAACGATATCCAATTCCACATCAAAAAAATTCATCTCCATAGTAAAGTTCTTTTCTTTAAACGTAGGTCTTGTACCTAAGTTAGCCATGCCATACAACCATTTTCCGTTTATTTTACCCCTAGTGAAATAAACACCAGAAAACGGTATTAATTGTGACTCAAATCTAGGAATAAAATTTGCAGTTGGAAAGTTTAGATCGAGTCCCCTTCCTGATCCTGATACAACTGTTACTTCAAAACCATAAGCTCTACCGAGATCATATGATGCTCGTTTTACTTCACCATTTTTTATTAATCGCCTAATACTACTACTACTATATATTTTTTCTTTATGACCAACCTTTGAAACCACTTCTATGAGATACCCATATTTTGCTGATTCAGATTCAAGTAATTTGCGATCACCTTTTCTTTTAAAACCAAAATGATGATCATAACCTATTATAATTTTAGTAGGATGGAATTTTTCTATTATTATAGATTTTAAAAATAACTTTGCTGGGGTTGTTGAAAATTTAAAGTTAAAAGGAATGACAAAAGTAGCATCAATTCCAAACTTTTCTAAGAGAGAGATTTTGTCATTAATATTCATTAAAATATCAAAATTTTTCTTTTTTGAAAGAATCATTTTTGGATGAGGCTCAAAGGTTACTACAACAGAGGGAATTTTCAATGCATTGGAATAGGCAACGACCTTTTTAATAACCTCCTGATGGCCTAGATGTAGCCCATCAAATGAGCCTATAGTTAATACGCTCCCATTAATTTTTGGAATTTTATTTATATTTGTGAAGACATCCATGTTTTTTCAATAGCTGAGATGCTAATACAATCATCTAAAGTATAAGGTCCAGCTTTAATCCTATTTAATTTTGTTAGATGTCCAACAGTACCAAGTTTATTTGCAATATCTAATCCAAGTTGCCTTATATATGTACCTTTCGAACATGATACGGAAAAATTGATTTTTTTAGAATTATAATCAATTAATTCAAGACTAGTTATGGTTATTTGGTTAGGTTTTCTTTTCACTGTTTTTTTCATTCGAGCTAATTTGTACAATCTTATTCCATTTATTTTTTTTGCAGAATACATTGGTGGCAATTGATTCTGCAGTCCGATAAACTGTGAAAATATATTTTCTATCATACTTTTTTGTAATTGAGGAATTTCCTTCTTTTCGATAATTTCTCCAGTTAAATCTAAAGTGTCAGTGCTAGATCCTAATTGTAATTCTGCAATATACTGTTTATTGCTATTATTATAATAATCAAGACGGCGTGTAGACTTTCTTCCTATACCAATAATTAAAACTCCTTCAGCAAAAGGATCTAAAGTGCCACCGTGCCCAACCTTTTTTATGCGGGTTATTTTTCTCACCTTTTTTACTACATCAAAGGAAGTTACTCCTATAGGTTTATTGATTGCTACAATCACTTATTTTGGGTCCTTTTTCAACTTTTTAAATAATTTTTCTATCTTTTCTGCTTCAAATTCAGTATTATCATAAAAGAATCTTAATTCAGGAACAGATTTGGATGTTAAATATTTTCCAAGGAAACCTCTTATATATTTTGATCGTTTATTAAAAAAATTAACAATGGAATCTTCACTTTTTAAACTATTGATTGAACTTATATAAATTTTTGCAATTTTTAGATCATTAGTCATTTTAACTTCAGTAATTGTAATAAAACCTATAGAAGAGGTATTTATTTCTTTATAAAAAATTTCTCCTAATATTTTTTGGATTTCTACCCCAAATCTTTCGCTCCTAGAAAAAGGTTTAATAGTCATAAAAGACCTAAACACTTAATTTTATATTTTATTGATAAAAAGTAAACCTTAGACATGGTAATCTCTAATAAGATCTGATATGTTTAATTATATAATAAAAAAAATTTTAATTGAAGAATAAGTTAAAAAGGATTGCAGGTAAAAATAAAATAAAGGTTAAAAATTAAAACTATTAAAGTGATAAAATTCTTGTTTGAGTTCTACAACCATAAACCTAGTTTGTTATTTCATTTTGAAAATAAGTTTTGCTAATTAACATAATTATTAATCCCTAAGAGTTCTCTTTATTTCTTCTCTTGTATAAGCTTCAATTAGATCTCCTTCTTTAAAGTTTTTTACACCTTCTATTCCAATACCACATTCCTTTCCAGCAAAAATTTCTTTTACATCATCTTGAAAATGTTTAAGTGATGTGATTTTACCCTCATAAAGAACTTCACCAGATCTTCGAACTCTTGCTGTATCCTTATTTGATATAGATCCTTCTAACATTTTGCAGCCAGCAATAGTACCAAGTTTAGTTATTTTGAATATTTGAAGGACTTCAGCTTGACCTAAAGGCTTTTCTATAATTTCGGGTTCTAAAAGTCCTTCAAGAGCAAGTTTAATTTCATTTATTGCATCATAGATAACATTGTAGACACGTATATCTACGCCATTGTTTTTTGCAACTAATGTTGCATTAGTATTTACTGTTACATTGAAACCAATCACTACAGCTCCAGATGCGGCGGCAAGAAGCACATCAGACTCAGTTATAATCCCGACAGCTCTATGAACAACATCTATCTTCACTTCATCACTAGGAATGTCTGAAAGGGCATCAATAAGAGCCTCTATTGACCCATCAACATCAGCTTTTACAACTAAAGGTAGCAGTTTTGAAGCTCCATCCCTTATATCTGCAGAAAGTTTATCAAGAGAGATAGTATGAATTTTTTGACGGTCAATTTCTCTTTGAATTCTATCCCTTTCACCAGAAATCTTTTTAGCTAATTTTTCATCAGTAACTTCTGTAAGTATATCACCAGCTTGAGGAACAGTTTGAAAGCCTAAAATTTGAACAGGTTGCGATGGACCTGCAGAGTTTATTCGTGATCCTCTTTCATTCATTAGAGCTCTAACTTTTCCATAAAAATTTCCACAAATAAAGATATTTCCAACAGAAAGTGTACCTTTTTGAATCAATACCGTAGCAATGGCGCCATGTCCTTTATCTAATCGAGATTCAATCACTGTTCCTTTTGCTAAGGTATTAGAATTTGCTTTTAATTCGAGAACTTCAGTTTCTAATGCTAGTAACTCTAATAAATCAGATATTCCTTCACCAGTTTTAGCCGATACTGGTACAGATTGAACTTTCCCGCCCCAATCCTCAACAAGGATGCCATTCTCAGAAAGTTCTTTTTTTACAATATCAGGATTGGAATTAGGCTTATCAATCTTATTAATTGCTACTACGATAGGAACTCCAGCAGCTTTTGCATGATCAATAGCTTCTACAGTTTGTGGCTTAACACCATCATCAGCCGCAACTATGAGTATAACAACATCTGTAATTTGTGCACCACGAGCACGCATTGCTGTAAATGCTTCATGTCCAGGAGTATCTAGAAATGTAATACTCCTACCACCCTCTTCTAAAAAGACTTCATATGCACCAATATGTTGAGTAATCCCTCCTGCTTCTCCTGCTACAACATTTTCTCTTCTTATATAATCTAATAACGAAGTTTTTCCATGGTCAACATGACCCATTATAGTTACTACAGGTGCTCGAGGGTTTAAATCTTTTGGATCATAATCTTCGATATCCTCAATTTCGATAGTAGTATCAACTGCTTCTTCCATTAAAACTGCATTAAAGCCGTAATCTTCAGCAATTAATGAAATCGTATCAAATTCTAACCTTTGATTTATTGTTGCAATAAATCCTAGTTCAAGACATTTACTTACAATATCAGTAGCGCTAACATCAAGAACCTCGGCTAGTTCTTGAACATTCATAAAATCTCGAACATTTATTTTTTGTATTGGCTCTTCAGAAATCAGATCTTCTTCGTCATCTCTATCTTTTCGATATTTTTTCTTTTTTGCCTTATGATCCATTGCGGCAAGTGTTCTCTTAATTGTTGAGCTGACTGATAAATCCTGCTTTGGTTCTTTTTCTTCTTCTTCTTCGCTTTCTTCAATCGGTTTGCCAGCTTTACGGCGAGGTGTTTCGATTTTTGACTGAATATCAGACAAATCAATTTTTCGAAACCTTGGTTTTTGACTTGGTGTTTTTGTTTGATTCTCCTTGGGAGATTCTTCACTTAGATCTTTATCTGATGTACCAACAATTTTTTCTATTGACTGATCTTTTTCAACGTCTTCTTTTTTTATTTTTTTCTTCTTTATTGATATCTCATCTTTTAAAATTTTTTCATCTAACTGGTTATTTGACTCCATTTCTTCAGAATCTTCTGTAGATTGTTTCTCATTCTGATCAGTAGTTTCTTTTAAGTCAGGAGATTTATTTTCACTATCACCATTATCATCAATTGTAATATCGGTATTATCTTCATCGTCAGGCATTAAAATTTCTAAAGATGAACTTTCGGTCATCTTTTCTTCTATCATACGAGAATGAATTTCTTTCCGTGTTTTTTCTTTTCTATATCTTTCAACAGTTTGAAGATCTTTTTCAAATTCTTCAATTACTAATTGATAGGACTCTTCATTTAACGGACTCATATGACTTTTAATGTTTAAGCCCCTACTATTAAGAAAATTAATTATATCTCGATGAGATATATTTAAATCTTTTGCCACTTGGACAATTCTGCGTTTACCAGTTGAGGTCTCAGTCAATTTGATGTGCCTTTTTAATTAGATTCTTTAGTTTTTGTATTATCTTGAAATTATTCTAATGAATTTGAAGTTATTGAACTTGTATTTGGAATTTTTTTTATTTCATCAGAGTTTTCTTTTGACACTGAATTTGAAAGGTCATTTAAATAAGTATCAATTCTATGAGAAACAGTTTCTATCATTTTATTGCCCAAGCCTTTTATTTTAAGTAAATCATCTTTTGAAGCTGTTTGGAACTCTGAAACAGTATTAACATTGGCCTTACTAAAAAGGTCAACCATCCTATCAGTTAAAGAATTAAGTTGTTCAAGATAAATTTCTTTAGACTTTTTCTTTGAAATTCCAGTATACTCTGTTTCACTAACAGCTTCAATTTTGTATCCAGTAACCTCGGCTGCTAGATTAACATTTTGGTAATTTCTTCCAACTCCAGAATCCATTTCTTCATCTTCAAATACAGCAACGCAATAATTTGAAGAATCATCAATATATAAATTTAAAGGTTTTGCTGGAGATAGGGCTCTTGAAATAAGAACTTCTGTTTGCTCACTTTTATTAATAACATCAATTTTTTCACCATTAAGTTCTCGAACAACAGCTTGAATTCTGCTTCCTCTCATACCAACACAGGCGCCTACGGCATCTATTCTTCTATCGTGAGAACGAACAATAATTTTTGCTCTTTGTCCAGGTGCTCTAGAAATAGCTAATATTTCAATAATCCCATCTTCTATCTCAGGAACTTCCATTTCAAAAAGTTTCGCCAAAAATTGGTTGTCAGATCTGGAGACAACTATGTCAGGACCTCTAGATGTCATTTCTACAGATTTTACTAAAGCTCTTAAAGTTTCACCTCTTCTATACCTCTCATTGGGTATTGCTTCTGAACGTGGCATTCTTAATTCACTTTGTTCAATATGAATATGAATACTATCCTTGTTAACTTGTCTTACATCTCCAAGAATCACATCTCCAACTTTATTAAAATAATTTTCAAAAGTGTGCTGTTTTTCAACGTCGCGTATTTGTTGATTTAGAAATTGTTTTGCAGCAACAATTAATCTTCTTCCAAATGATGTGGGATCAATAACATCGACAAAATCGTCTCCAATGCTCATATCAGGTTCGATCTTTTTAGCATCTTTTAATGAAATTTCAGTTCCTGGATTATCAACATCATCTACAACAATTTTATTCTGATATATTTCAAGTTCTCCTCTATCTATATTCACAATTACATCGCAATTATCAGATTGACCATATTGACGTTCAATTAGAGATTTGAATAGGTCTTCAAGTATCGTACCTATTTCAGTTCTATCGATATTTTTTTCTTTTGCAATATCAGAGAAACCTTGAATTATTTGCTGTTTGTCCAAATTTTACTCCTCAGAAGTTTTTTGGAAGATGAGATGGCAATTAATTATCTCAGAAAGATTAAAAGTGACGAATTGTTTTTTATTCTCGATAGTTATCGTATTATTCTTGAATTTCACTATTTCACCTTCAAAAGGATTGTAGACATCAGAAGTTTGATGATTTATTCTTACAGCTCTTCCAATATTACGGATAAAATGAAAATCATGAGTAAGAGGACAATCAATGCCTGGAGATGTTACTTCCAGTCTTATTCCATCTGGATATATATCGGCAATATTTTGATTATTTTTTATAGTTTTTGTTAGATCAGAAATCTGTTTCAAGGTAACACCTTCTTTTGTATCTACAACTAATTTGATATAATCAGTAGAAATTATTTTTTCACAAAGGATCAAATCAGAATTGCTCAAAATAACCTGAATAATATTTTTTAATTCCATCCATCAACCAACTTTTCAAAAAGCCCAATACAAAAATGTGGGTTCCAGACCCACATACAGTATACTAATTTATGTGAAATCATAGCCGGTAACAAGGCAATTGAAGCTGAATTTTAAAGAAAATAAGATTGATGTGGTAAATATTATTTATAAAATTGTATATGATGATTAGACTTTATTCTAACGAAATCTTTATACAATGGATTGGTATTAGATATATTTTCTTCCAGGTCTTTTATGATTTTTGATGCTTCATCAAGCTTACCATTTAAATGATAGCAAGATACTAGACTAATTAAAATACGATTTTTAGTATTTTCATCCTTTGAAATTTTAGAAGCTTTTAAGTAATTAATTGATGCATCAGCGTAATTACCTTCACTTTCAGAAATTTCAGCCAGCAACAATCTAGAGCCTAGAATATAAGATGAAGTTTTCCCAATTTTTATATAATCATTAGCATATTTTTTTGCTTCTTCAATATTATTTTCCCGCATCCTGATTTTTGCTATATAGTAAAGAGCATTGTTTCCATCAGTCGTATTTTTATAATCATTTATTAAAATATCAAATTCTAAAAAAGCATCTTCATATTTATTTATTTGGTATAGGCTCATTGCTTTTGTCATTATTTTGTTAGCTTCAAAATTTCTTTTAGTTATAAATGATTGCAAAAATACAACAACGAGGATTAATAATATTCCAATAGTACTGACTAGAATTAGCAATCTTCTTTTTTTATCAAAAAATTTTTGAAATTTATAAATAGTTTCAAGCAAAGGATCTTTTTTTATTTCTTTTTTTGTGAATTTTTTCTTTGGCCTTAGCATATTTAAACCTCAATTATTAATATATATTATACCCAATTTAAAAATTGAATTTGTCAAAATTATATATAATATTTTTAATCAACACAAATTATCATTGTACCCCGGACAGGATTCGAACCTGTGACCTACTGCTTAGGAGGCAGTTGCTCTATCCGTTTGAGCTACCGGGGCAAACGTTATAAGTCCTATAAATAAATAGCTTAGATCAATTATATAAAAGATTTTTTAAGAACTGCAAAGGGTTTGACTTGATCATATAAATTTTAAATCAATAATAAATCATATAACCTTCTTTAATGAGTTCACGATTCATTAAGGAATTAACAGCTTCTTTAGGATTTATATTCTCATATAAAACTGAATAAACGCTAGATACAATTGGCATTTCAATGTTTTTTAGTACTGACAATTCTTTTGTTGCTGATGTTGTTTTCACACCTTCGGCTATCATTGACATTTCATTAAGGATTTCTTCTAGTGGTCTGCCTACTCCAATTTGTTCTCCAACATATCTATTCCTACTATGATGACTTAGACAGGTGGCAATAAGATCCCCAATTCCACTTAGTCCAGCAAAAGTTTCAGCTTTCCCACCTAATGAAACTCCTAAACGAGAGATTTCAACAATACCTCTAGTAATAAGTGATGCTTTTGTATTATCACCAAAACCTATGCCATCACAAATACCTGATGCTAAAGCAATAACATTTTTTATAGATCCACCTAATTCTACACCTATAATGTCATTATTAGTGTAAATCCTCAATGAATTTGATGAGAATAACTTTTGTACCTCTTTGGAGGTTTCAAGATTGTCGCTTGCTGCAACTAAAGATGTTGGATGACCCAAAGCTACTTCTTCAGCATGACTAGGTCCTGATAAAGTAACAATATTTCCAGATATTATATCGGAAGTTTCTAGTATAATCTCACTTATTCGTTTAAATGTATTTTGTTCGATACCTTTAGATAAATTTATAATTTTTGTACCTAGGAGATTTTTAGGTACCCTTAACATCAACTCTCGAACACCATGTGATGGTACGGCAATAACCATAAATTCTGATTTCGGTAAGTAATTTAAATCTTCAATGAATTTTATAGTTTCAGAAAACCTTAATTGTTCCAGTAATGGATGGCGGAGTTTTTCTCGCATTTCATTTAGCTGATCTCCATTTCGGTGATAAAGATATACTTCATGACCCAAAGACGAAAGATGTTGAGAAATTGTACTACCCCATGAACCACCACCTAGGACCGAAACTTTTCTTTTTTTATTCATATTCATTAAATATTGAATTATATAATACTATTATTAGGAAGTTAATATATTCGCAATAAAATTTATTATCAAAGTATTGTATTTCTATCAATATATCAAAAATTAAGGCAGATTTAGAAAAGTGAATATGTTTTAATTGTTTCTGCATGTTATAATATTTTTTAACCTACCATAAACAATCCCAACTATATTTTTCTTTTTTCAAATTGGTTTGCATATGTAGGTTTAAATAGATAAGGATACGTATAAATGAAATTTGCCGGGGTGGCGAAACTGGTAGACGCGGCAGACTCAAAATCTGTTGATGGAAACATCGTGTGGGTTCAAGTCCCTCTCCCGGTACAATCTATTAATTATAATAAATTGTTAACAAGTTATCCACAATTATATAAAATAATAAGTATATAAGAACTTAATAAAGTACTTTATTAACAGTCTTAAAAGTTTACTAAAAGCTTAAAGAAATACTTTCACAAACAAGAAAAAGTGAATTTATCGAGGAGAATTATGGATTTAATCCTTTACTGAAAGAGATTGATCTAAATAGTGAAAAAGCTTGACATGGATAAGATGAGGACCTTAATTTTTTAATGAGGCCCTAAAAAGCCTCTCCCGCGAGGTAGGGGTAGATCTTCCACATGCTCCGAGGTCATAATGAAGTCTACCCCTATTTTTATTCTAAAAAAAAAGGATGCAAAAGCATCCTTTTTATATTCTATAAATTAGCGTTTCCGACTACTTGATTCTTCTTCCTCTTCAGGTTTTGGCGGAACTCTTTCGTTAAGGTCTTTTACATCGGTCTCAATAGTTGTAACTCGTTGATCGAGGTCACCAATAAATCGACGTTGCTGGCGTCTAAACGAACCTAGATCCTTAGTTATATCTTCACGAGCTTGATTGGCTGTAGAAAAATTTTGTTCAGTATCTCTTTCAAAATTATCCAAATCTAATTCAACAGTTTCAATATTTCGTCCTAATGAGTCTGATACTTGATTAATAAAAGTATTATTGGATACTATATCTTTCTGAGCTGTGCGCAGATGTTTTCCTCGACCAATAAACTGAAGATTTAATGTTTTTAAATCATTCCTAAACTCTTGATTTACTTCATCGACATGTTTTATTTGAAGCTGTTCCATTTCATCTAATCTAGAAAAAATTTGATCAGTAGTGGTTTTGAAATATACTGCAGCAGCGATCCACGCAATTACAATTAATATTAATAATTTATCCCTAGTTTCCATTGTCTCTCCCTATCACTTATCTAATGCTTCAAGTTTTTTTTCCCACGCACTCATTTCTTTTGCAGGATTGGATTGAATTTCTGATGATAATTCTGGTTCATCTAAGTTAGAATTTTTTATTTTTTTCATTAATTCATCGCGTAATTCACCCTTTTCTTTTAATTCTCCCATAAGTGAACCTACCTCTTCATTGAATTCTTTAACAGTATTTTCCAGTCTTAAAATTAATTCATCCATTAATACTGTACCATAAGAGTCACTAATTCCTTCAATAAGATCATCTAATTTATTAGAAAGATAATTCTTTGTAGAATCAGCATTATTTAAATCTACTGTCATATACAATTAATTCTGATAATATTTTCCATAAACTTAAAGTCCATTTTATTAATGTAATATATGAAATTAACATAATTACGAGTGAAGATTACCAAAACTCCTCGGTAACAACAACTAATTTTTAAGTTGAATAACTTGTTTATTGTATTTTTTTATTTTAAACAAGGTGTCAGCGAATACATCTTTATCCGAAATTGGATTTTCTGTAAATAAGCCCGTTAATTTAAGATTGCTGTACTTAACCTTCAAATTATTGTAGGAACCTCGAAAATCAATTAATTGTTCTAATCGAATATAATTTTCCCCCTTCATAAAATTAATTGCTTTTAAAGTTGATTTCAAAGCATCTCTTAATTCTATATCTGGTGTCCTTGATGAACTATTAATTAGAATATCAATATCTTCTATTGTTCCATCTGGCCTGATGATTAATTGTATATGACAATTCCCATAATAGTGTCTAATTGAATTTAAAGAGTTTTTAAATATTTGATCAAAATTATCTTTATAAGAATTAATAATTTTTGAAATTCCTACTAGAGATCTACCGGTATCTGAATTTCCCCAAAAGTCAATGTTATTTTCTGCCTCCAAAATCGCACGAAGCCGTAAATAATCTTGTTCCATTTCCAAAATTTTTATATCATTAATTCTTTGTGATTCGTATCTTTTTTTTATTTTATTATATTTTTCATTTTCTAACCAAAGATTTGCTTCTCTTGAACTTTCAATTAATAAATCATCTAAAATGCTATCTTCTTTTCTATCCCATTTTGCAAAACCCTTACTTTCTATCGCTTTAATAATTGGATTAAAAATTACTGCTTGAAATTTATCTCCAAGATTATTTGAGGCATCTTGCATAATTTGATTGTTGTTTGAACCGATATCAGCGCCTGAAGCTCTTTTGAAGGTTCTAACCTCTGAATATACAACAATAGTAAGACGATCTTGAGCGCTTACAAAAATTGTATAGTAGATTGGTCGAAAAAGTCTATTAATGACTCTCAATTGTGTTGTAAAGGAATTATCAATTTCATCAAAAGTAGAAATTTTGTATCCCAAACTTTCAAATACTAATTGAGCTTCTCTAAGAGCATCTTCATTATTTAAATTATGCTCGAAAGTTCGGACCATTGGGGGTTTTTCATCACATGAGTAAAAGTTTCCTGAAGAACTTAAAATGACTAATGAAAAAAGATATCTATTAAAAAAAGTCTTATAAAGTGATGTTATTTTAATAAATATCACTTATTGAAGTTTTTTCAAAAATATCTAAAGAATCTTTTTTTACAGTATGGTAATATTTTGAATTGTAGTAATAGAGCCTTAAATATTTAGAAGTTTCTAAAAATACTGGAATATCATCGGAAATTTGAGGTTGAACAGATTCTAATAGTAATTCTATGCTAATATCTTCATAGAGCCATGAAGATCTAAAATAGGCTCTGCTCAATTTTGGAAAGCTAGAAAAGAGATACTCTCTATCAGTGCCCATTTCATTCTGACTTGTTCGCATGGGAGGTCCATATTTTTTTGACAACTCCTTTTCAATTCTATGAAATTCACTTATATGATTTTCTATTTTATTAATTTCCCCAATTTTTGAGAATTGAATTACCACTTTCCAAAAGCCCGAATCTGAAAAGAAGTATGTATAGTTAACTGAATCATTTCCTAATGTCCCAATAATAGTCTTAGAATTAGTTTCCTCATTTGAATTAATAGGAACTGTAGAATTCGAGTCAAGCAACTCTATAGATGATCCCCATGCAAGACCTTTGTATCCAAAACTTAAGGTTTCATTCTTTTTTATTATTAAGGAAGTGTCAATAATTGATTCTGATGTATCATCCTCATTTTGTTCTAGATCAAAATCAGATTCATTAAAAATAGTTGTATCAGGTATTTCTTGGGCAGTAAGTATAGATAGTAATGTTATATTTATAAAAATTTTCATGAATTATCCTAAACCTTATTTTTATTATTTATAATAGAGGGGAAATAATTAACTATATAATAAGCTATAAAAACAAAAACGGCACCCTGAAGAAGCATTAGTGATCCAGCGAAAACACCTAAAATCATAACTGACCATAAAGGAATAAGTTTATGTATTTTTTTTGAAAAATCGTCACCTTTTTGAAAGAATTTGTAAGAAATAAAGCTCACTATCAAAAAAACAGAAGTTATTAGAAATGGAATATTTAATTCATTAGAAACAATGGTAATTGCAGCCAGTGTAATTGAAAGTAATGCATAATTACCTACTTCATCTTTAGGTATTATTTTAGATTTCCCTAAGGATAAAATAACTACAAAAATAGTCGCAAAAATTAATTTTATAGAGAAAGCTATAGCACTTAACATTTAATTCATCTTTTTTTATTTAAACTAAAAACTCGGATTATTTAAGTCTACATAAAGAAAATATATATACAAAGGAAAACCAATTATGATATTATTTTCCCAATTCTTTGAAATCTTGGACCTTTACCAAATTCCCAAGACATATAAACCACAACGGCTTCGCCTAAAATAAGTTTTTCAGGAACAAAACCCCAGTATCTTGAGTCAGCACTGTCATCTCTATTATCTCCCATCATCCAGTAATAATTTTGTTTAACTAAATAAGATTCCATCGAGGTCATGGGCTTTCCATCAATCCAAAGATATTTGAATGCATCATCAGTGAATTTAAAATTCCAAACATTTAGGAGTCTTCCATTTGAATTTCCTGGGTTATAATATTTATCAAATAATTTATCAACCTTTTTTGGCCAATATTTACTATTAGAAAAAAATCCATGAATTATACTTCCTAATCCGGAGACATATCTTCTGGCGATGTCATTTGGATCTTTCATTGTAAAAATATACTCTCCATCAATACCATCACCTTTAAGAAGTATTTGATGGCCGTCCATTAACATCAGTGGCATTAGATAATCCCAATCTGTAGATTCATTAATCAAAATAGTATCTCCAACCTTGGGGATTTTAATGGGGCCAAAATTATCTCTATTCCAAATTTTTCTTAAAAAAATTCCGGGTTGGTTTAATTCTTCATTAAAAATATTATTATCAACAAATTTACCATTTTCAGATAATGGAGATAATTTCCCATCAACATATAATTCTTTATTTTTTACAAAAATATTTTGACCTGGTTCACCTACGCATCTTTTTACATATTTTTGAAAATTATCTCTAGGGTATTTAAAGATCACTATATCACCATTATGTGGCCTACGAAAATGTGGAAATCTAGCCCAAGGAATATGAAGACCAAGTTCAGTATATGGGATTCCGATCCAATCAGGAGTTCTCATACCAAAAACAAATTTATTTCCTATTAAAAAATCCCCTGTCATAATACTATTTTCCATAGAACCTGTTGGAACTATGTATGCTTCTATGATTGTAGCACGTAGTGACAAAGCTATAATAAGGATAATAAAAAGAGATTTAATTTCTTTTAGAATCTTATCTATTCTATTCTTTCTCATAATACAAATTTACAGTACTTAATTAATGACACAAATATGAACGAATATTATCAAATAATATATTTCTTTTTGTATTTAATTATAGGTTTTTCTGAACCAAAAATTATTGAAACTCTATCAAACCTATATTGGTAATATTTTGATTTGTTTAATTTATAAGGGTGAATTTTATTTTTTATATCTTCTATTTGGGCTCTCACAAATTTCTTTTTATACGCGCTATTTTTTCCAAGAATCGAATCAATCTTTGTAAAAACCACTACGTTATTTTCTTGTGAAATAATATGAAAATTTCTATTACCACTATTATTTATAAAAACATTTATAATAGTATGATTTTTCCTTACCAATTCTCGTGAAATTAATCCTATGGTCCATTGGAGAATTTTCTTGTCTTCGATTAATTTATTAAAAGTCGGCATATAATTTGGAACTGGTCGAAATGATTTCCGATGAATAGGTGAAGCAAGATTTTTCTGTAATAAAGAAATGTGTCCTTTAGTGCCATATCCTTTGTTCTTATGAAAATCATAATTGGGAAAGACAAGACTATAATTTTTCATAATCCTATCTCTACTTACTTTAGCAACTATCGAAGCGGCACTAATTACAGGTATTATATTGTCACCTCCTATTACTCCTTTATTCTTAATTATTTGATCGGGTAAAGGGAAACCATCAATGAGAGCTTCATGAGGTCTAGTAGTTAGTTTTCCAATAGCCAACTGCATTGCCTTATAGGTAGCGTTTAGAATATTAATTTCCTCTATAATATCTTCATGGATTACACCAATTCCTATAGCTATTGATTTATCGTATATTTCATTAAAAAGAAAGTCACGTTTATTTTCAGAAAGTTTTTTTGAATCTTTAAGATCTTTTATTATGATATTTGGTTTCAGTATTACTGCTGCAGCAACTACAGGACCAGCAATAGAGCCACGGCCAGCTTCGTCAACACCGGCAATTAATTTCAAGAGAAAATACCCATTATATAATTATTTTACAGTTTTTAAATCGATAAGCTATATAGTTTATGAAACATTTAATTTGTTGGAATTATAGTGAATTTTACTTTATCATCTTCATTTAAAAATTAAAAAACATTTTAAATTAGTAGATCTGTGAGTTGTTAAATTTTCTTCGCATTGTATTAATCTGATAATAGAAAATTATTTAATTAGAAGCATCTTTTTTGTTAGAACAATATCCCTACTTTCAAGACGTAAGAAATAAATTCCACTTGAATAACTTGATCCATCCCAACTAAATAAATAATTTCCTTTGTTCAAATGACCATCTATCAAAATTTTAACCTTTTCCCCAAAAGAATTATAGATGGAAAGAGAAATTTCTTCAGAAGAATTAATCAAAAGCGGAATTTTTGTTTTTTGATTAAATGGGTTGGGAAAATTTTGGGAAAGAGAGAACTGCTTTATATACAATTCATTCTTATTAGTTAATTCAGATGGTTTTTTCTTTAATTCGAGAATATCTAAATGACCTTCAATATTGCTTGCATAGATATAATTGTTTGCAGAATATGGATATATACCCCATGCTCCAAAAAAATTACTAGAATTATTTCTACTGTAAGTATCATAAGTTGCGACTTCAATTGGACTGTATGGGTTTGAAATATCAACAATAGATATTCCTGAGCTATAATGAGAGATATAAGCAAGATTGTCTTTAATATGAATATTATGTGCTAATCTACTGAGACCTAGATAATTGCCTATTAATTCAATATTATTTAAATCCCTGATATCCCAAATTTTAATAGTTTTATTTGAAGTTTCTTCAGCTGTCATTAGATATTTTTTATTATCAGTTAGCCACACACTATGAACATATCCACTGGATGGTACATAAACCCTAGAAATTAATTCTGGTTCAATCTTATTAATTTTAGCATCCCATATTGAAAAAGAACCATTCCATCCTTCAGCTATAAAAACAGTGTCATTATTTGAATACATATCATGTATATCGGGAGTTTCAATAAGACCAATTTCTTCGGGATTTTCAGGATCTTTTAAGGAAATAATCCTAACCCCATTATAATATTTCCTAACTGTTAATAAAGTTGAAGTATTACTATCAACAAAAAGATTATGTGAAGTATTAGCATCTTGTCCTAACACATCTTTTCGACTGTAATTTTTTACATATTTTATAGAGTCTGGTAGTGGGCTTAAATCAATAATTTGTATTCCTTCATTAGTACCAGTCATTTCATGGCATATATAAAGATAATTATTGAATGTCATCATGTCTCTATGAAAATATGGATCACCTTGATCTGGCCCTGGTATAGTTGAGAT
The DNA here is from genome assembly GCA_002715465.1 of Fidelibacterota bacterium. The sequence goes on from PAYY01000005.1 coordinate 27,500, forward strand.
TAATTGCAGATCCTTAACCCGAATTATTGCGGTTCCATTGAGAACTCCCATAATTGCGTAATCATCCCCATTTTTATCCGTATAGCCCCACACATCAGATCCACCAGCTGTATCTGTTTCTGAATAAATGACATTAGGAAATGAGACCCTAGCAATATGGTCTAAATAATAGTTACTAGTTTGAGAAAAAATAAAGGGATAGAGTGTAATATATAGTACAGTTAGTTTAAAGGTTGAATATATATAAGATATTATTAACCTAATGATTTTATTCATAATACTAGATGGAGATAGAATTATTTTCCTTTTAGTAGTTTTTTTTGTTCTCTCAATAAAAGAATATTAGCTTTTTTCTCTTTACCAGATCTATGCAACATTAAAATATGTAAAGATGATTCAATTGAAATATGATGATTATCAGAACTTTCGTATAATGCATCGATCATTTTTACAATTTCAAAATAATCGGGCATTGGATCAGAAAAGAATTCTAACATCCGTTTAGCTGAGTTTTCATGTGAAAATGGAGGAGACCAAAATTTATCTTGACGTCGCATTCTTGTTGCTTCATTTTGTAAGGTTTTTAAGCTTCTTGATAGACCTAAGTAATATCCCTTTATAAAATTTGTTTTTTGGTCAAAATCAAGTTCACTCCAAAATGAAAAATTAGGATTTTCTTCAGAAATCACTACATTAAAGCAAAAGAGAGATAAAAATAATAAAAATTTCATTGTTAACTACTAATCTTTGCTACCATTTACAATTGGATATCTTCTTCCTATCCCGAAAGCTTTATTAGAAATACGAAGTCCAGGTGAAGCTTGTTTTCTTTTGAACTCTGAATTTTTAATTAATTTTTTTATTTCTTTAATCAATTTTTGATCATACCCAATTTCTATTAAATCTTCAGTTGTTCTTTCATTTTCTATTATTTCTCTTACTAAGGGACTTACGATTTTATAATTAAAAGGATCTTTTTGATCTTTATTTAATTCAGCTGAAGGACTTTTAGTGAAAGTTCTTTCTGGAATTATTGATTCTCCCATTGATTTATTATACCATTTTCCTAGTTTGTATACATCATTTTTATGTAAATCACTTATTGCAGCTAGACTTCCTGACATATCACCATATAAAGTACAATATCCCAATGCTAATTCGGTTTTATTACTTGTGCTTAAAACTAAATAATCTAATTTATTGGAAAAAGACATTAACAAATTACTTCGTATTCGTGCCTGAATATTCTCTTCAGTAACGTCTTTAGGTAAATTCCGAAATTCATTTTCAAACAAATTTTCATATTGTGAAAATAAATCATCAATTGGAAGAATTTTAAAGGACACTCCTAATCTAGATGCTAATGATTTTGAATCAATCATACTATGTTTTGAACTATAGCGCGTAGGCATATATACACAAAGAACATTTTCTCTTCCAATAGACTCACTAGCTAAACATGCTGTTAAAGCCGAATCTATTCCGCCACTGAGGCCAATAATGGCATTTGTGTGTTTGGTTTTATAAAAATAATCTTTTATCCCAAGTTTTAAACCCATAAAAATTTCCTCTTCTTTTGAAATTTCACTGGTTGATACATGATTATTATTTTCAAGATCTACTATCACAATATCTTCTGAAAAGGACTTTCCTTTAGCGTTAATTATTCCATTACTTGAGAATGAAATCGAATTTCCGTCGAAAATTAATTCATCTTGCCCACCAACAAGGTTACAATAAAGAAAAGGCAAAGAATATTTTAGAACTTTTTCTCTAATTAATTTTTCTCGACACCTAGATTTCCCGACAGAAAACGGTGAGGCTGAAATATTTATTATTAAATCGGAGCCTGATTGTACAAGCTCTTTCGTAATATTCCGTTTATAACGATCATCCCATAAATCTTCACAAATTTGCAAGCCTATAGATATTGAGTTTCCATCTATAACAATTTCGTGAGCTATAGATTCTTTCCCAGGTCTGAAATAACGCCGTTCATCAAAAATATCATAATTTGGAAGTAGAATTTTTTTATGCTGACCAACTATCCTGCCATTTTGTATAATTGATGCTGTATTAAATAATGATCCAAATTCAGACAAAACATGACCAATTATAATTGGTGTATTACCAATAACATCGGAGATTTTATCTAATGATTGCATGCTTTTTTCTATAAAAGATTTTTCATATAAAAGATCCTGAGGTGGATATCCAGATACGGCTAATTCAGGGAATACAGTCAACTGTGATCCTTTGCTTAAAGATTTTTTATAAAAAGCAATTATTTTTTCTCTATTTGTATCAAGTTTCCCAACGGTTTGATTTATTTGGCATAAAGCAATTTTCATGATACTATAAAAATAAAGATATAATTAAGTTATTTTTTATTGGAATTTGTAAAAAATTTTAATGAATAATATTATTCTTTTCGCATTCTTGATAAATTCTTCTTACAGCGGCTTCAGGTGTAATTGCTTTAATACATCCCATTATATCCCATGAGTGAATAGTAACTACAGGTTTTTTTTGTGATAAAGTATGTGAAATTTCAGATAAAGTACCGTATGAACCACTAATAGCTATTGCGCCATCTATAGAATTCGCTATTAGATTATTCCTTCCTTCTCCCATGCCAGATAAAATAGGAATTGTTATATATTTATTTGCATCTGAAATATTAGTTGTAGGAAGAATTCCTACAACAATACCACCATATTCATTTACTCCTTTTGATACAGATTCCATTACACCTCCTCTTCCACCACAATAAACAATCGAATTATTTTTCGCTAAAATCCTTCCGGTTTCTTCAGCAATAGAACTAATTCTATCATCACATTCGGAAGCACCAAAAACGCCTATTCTACACCTATTTTTGACTGTCAATTTTAAAATCGAATGAGAATTTTTGTTTAGAATATTTGAAAACTATTATTGCAAAGAACATTGTAAAATTAAGGCTCAAGTCTATAAATCATCCTAGGAAAAGGAATAGATTCTCGTAAATGAGAAAGGCCACAAATCCAAGATATAGCCCTCTCCAAACCTAAACCAAAACCTGAGTGGGGAATGGATCCATACTTCCTAAGATCTAAGTACCACTGGAAATCATCTTCTGATAATTTATTATTTAATAACTGTTTTCTTAATTCGTCATAATCTTCTTCTCTTTCTCCACCTCCGATAATTTCTCCATAACCTTCAGGTGCGAGAATATCCATACCTAATGCAAGTCTTTTATTTTTTGGATCCTTTTTCATATAAAAGGCTTTAATTGAAGAAGGAAATCGGTGTACAATTACAGGGCTATTAAAAAAATTTGTAATTATTGTTTCATTCCCACTAGAAAAATCATCTCCCCATTTAATTTTCTCTTCTTCTTTATTAATAATTCTAATTGCTTCATCATAGGATATTCTTGGAAAAGGAGGCTTTATCATTTCTAAAGGTTTTGTATCCCTATTTAAAATAATAAGTTGATCTTGGCAAAATTTAAGTACCCATTTTACCATTTCATAAATTAAACCCTCCGCCCATTCCATGTTTTCATTTAAATCACAAAAAGCTATTTCTGGTTCAACCATCCAAAATTCGGTTAAATGCCTTCTTGTCTTAGATTTTTCAGCCCTGAATGTAGGTCCAAAACAATAAACCTTTCCAAAAGACATAACATTAGCTTCATTATATAATTGACCACTTTGTGATAAATATGCATCTTGACCAAAATAGTCTGTTTTGAATAATGTTGTTGTCCCTTCACAAGAATTAGAGGTAAAAATAGGAGTATCTATATTTACAAAACCGTTACTATCAAAATAATATCTAATTGCCTTTATTAATTCTGATCTTATTTTTAAGATTGCATTCTGTTTTTTTGAACGAATCCAAAGATGCCTATTATCCATTAAAAATGCTGTGCCATGATCCTTTTTGCTAATTGGATAATCATCAGCAATTTGAATAATTTCAATATTTGTTATTTCTAATTCAAAACCACCAATACTTCTTGAATCCTTCTTGACTATACCACATACTGATATAGATGATTCAATAGTAATAGCTTGTTCAAGAGAAAAGACTTTATCAGATACATTTTCTTTTACAACAACACCTTGTGTATAGCCTGTACCGTCTCTAATTATAATAAACCAAACTTTTCCAACTGATCTTTTATTATAGACCCAGCCATTTAAAAAAACTTTTTCACCGACATTTTTTCTTAAAGCTGATATTTTAATTGTATTATTTGATTTTTTTACCATGTTGAAACTATATCATTTATAATATTCTCTGAAATCTTCATTACAGCCGCTTTCATTGCTAGTTTTCTTGCATCACCTGTTTCATCGGGATCCTCAGAATCAACTTTTCCATCATTGTCATTATCAATACCATCGGAACTAACATCAGCAGTTAAACTGTAGGCACCCCAATTCGTATAATTTTTTGTAAAAAGATTTTTATCTTCTTTTACATCAAACCATTCTACTTGAATTCCTACACTATACCTATATTCTAAAACCTCTTCACTTTCTGAATATGTATAAGGTTGATCATCAACCTTTTTAATTATTCCTTTTAATATTGAATCACCTTGTCCTTTTACTTTTAGGATATTTTCTTCAAGAAAGACATTTGTCACCTCATCTGTAACTGCTTCAGCAATACCGAACTCAGCAGTTTCATTTATAAATAATGGTATCGATATAGTTTTGATATGAGGTGGAATAGATCCTGAAAAAGAGTATATACCGCATCCAAGAAAACTACAAAGGCAAAATATGTATATAAATCTTTTAAAAGCTTGAAAATTAATTATTGGATATATTTTTATCATTGAATAAACCATAGATTATATCAGTAGCAATAATATTTTTTACTTATTACTCCTTTTATTTGTTTCAAGTCCATATTCATTGATTTTTCGATACAAAGTGCGTTCGCTAATTCCCAAGGTCAAAGCTGTTTTCCTTCTATTATTCCCATGTTTTTTTAAAGTTCGAGAAATTAATTCTATTTCAAGATCCCTAAAGCTAAGATCTCCAATAGCTTTGGAATTAATTGAATTGTCCATAGTCCTTTCTGAAGAATCTACATTCACTTCAAATTCTTTATTAATAAAGCCAATTTCAGCATCAGAATCAACAGGCAATTGGGATAATGACTCCTTAATGTCGCGCATATCTTTTCGGAGAAAAAGCAATTGCTGAAGAATAAGTTCACGTTCAGCTTGCTCTGAGGTCTTATCTAGAGGAACTGGAAGATTTGGTGAATTACCAATTTGACCTACTAAAGGTTCTAAATGTTTAAGAACCATATCTGTAGAAATTTTCATACCCTTCTCTAATAGTATAATGCTTTCTACAAAATTTCTCAGCTCTCGTATATTTCCAGGCCAATCGTATTGCTTCATCATTCTGATTGCATCAGCACTAAAACCTCTAAAAATAAAATCATTGGTTTTTGAAAATATCAAAGCAAATCTTTCTACAAGTAAGTCTAAATCATCTAAGCGCTTTCTTAATGGTGGGACCTTTACACTTACTGTTCTTAAACGGTAAAATAGATCCTTGCGAAAAGTACCTTTTATTGATTCTTCTGAAAGATTTTTATTTGTTGCTGCAATTATTCTAATGTCAACATTGCGTGTTTTTGGATCACCTACTCTCATATATTCACCTGACTCTAAAACTCTTAACAACTTAACTTGTGTTGACAATGGCATCTCACCAATTTCATCTAAAAAAAGTGTGCCATAGTTAGCTTCCTCAAAATACCCTTTACGGTCTTCATTGGCACCAGTAAAAGCACCTTTTTTGTAGCCAAAAAGTTCACTTTCAATTAATCCTTCTGGTATTGCACCGCAATTAACTGTAACTAAAGGTTTGCGATTACGATTACTTTGTTTGTGAATTGCCTGTGCAATTAATTCCTTTCCTGTACCAGATTCACCAAAAATAAGTACTGAAATATCAATTGGTGCAATTTGTATAATTGTTTCGAGAATTTCCTGAATTTTATCAGAATTACCTATAATACCAGAATCTCTCCTAATTTTTTCGGTAATTGTCATAAAGAAACCTTATCATTACTATAGACATTCCACATAGATTTAATAAGATGGGTCAAATTACTATTCACTGGATACCAATCAAGAATTTCATTAGCAAGTGTAGAGTTTGCTATTAAAACTTCTGGATCTCCTAATCTGCGATTAACTACAGAGTATGGGATTTTTACATCTGTAATATCTCTTGCTGTTTTTATTATATCTAAAACGGAATAACCTTTGCCTGTTGATAAGTTTAAAATGATATTTTTTTTGTTCCTCAAATAATCTATTGCTTTACAATGAGCATTAGCAAGATCGCTAACGTGTATATAATCTCTTATAGCTGTACCATCATCGGTTTTGTAATCTTTTCCATAAAGTTTTAATTCTGATCTTACTCCATTTGCTACTTCCATAATTATTGGTAAAAGATTAGTTGGATTTTTTTCTACAGTAGAGACTCTACCTTTATTGTCGTAACCAGCGGCATTAAAATAACGAAGAGAAGCATATGTTAGACCTTTTAATTGACTGTACCAATGAAGAGACTTCTCAGCAAATAATTTTGTATACCCATAATAATTTATTGGTTTAGTTGGGTGTTTTTCATCCATAGGTAGATATTTAGGTAATCCATATACAGCTGCTGAAGATGAAAAAACTATTTTTTTTACGTTATTATTAATCATAGCATTTAATAGTTTTATTGTTCCTATAATATTGCTATTAGAATATTCCTCTATATTTTCCATTGATTTTCCAGCATCTTTTAAAGAGGCAAGATGGACAACTAAATCAATATTATTTGAGAAGGCTTTTGTTAGTACTTTATCATCTAAAATTGAACCTTGAATAAAGACTACTTTATTTGGAATATTCTCAATTCTTCCTGTTATCAAGTTATCTACTACAATCACTCTATGACCATCTTCAATAAGATTAAGAATAACATGTGAGCCTATATAACCAGCGCCACCTGTAACAAGAATTTCCATCTAACTACTACTCTTTCTAAATTTTTTTATTTCATCCCTAATTGTTGCAGCCTTTTCAAAATTATGATTATCTGCAGCTTCAAGCATTTCATTCGTCATAATGTCAATAGCAAGATCTTTTTCTAGTGAGTTTATAATACTTTTATCGTAGGAGTAATTTGTTTTATCAAGATCATTCAATGAATCAGCAACTGATGTTGATAGTAATACGTCGTCAGTAGTTTTTTCTACCGTTTTTGGAATAATTCCATATTTTTTGTTATGTTTAATTTGAATATTCCTCCTTCTATCACATTCTTCAATAACATTTTGCATAGAATTACTTATTTTATCAGCATAGAAAATTACCATACCATTAACATTCCTAGACGCTCGACCGGCAACTTGCATTAATGACCTATTAGATCTTAAGAAACCTTCTTTATCGGCATCTAAAACTGCTACAAGAGAAACCTCGGGTAAATCTAAACCTTCTCTAAGCAAATTAATACCAACTAGTACGTCAAAAATTCCTAATCGAAGGTCTCTAAGGATTTTAACTCTTTCTAAAGAATCAATTTCAGAATGAAGATATCTGACTTTAAGGTTTACACCCATAAGATAATCACTTAGATCTTCTGACATTCTCTTTGTAAGTGTAGTGATAAGAATTCTTTCCTTCTTTTGAACTCTTTTCTTTATCTCTCCAATTAAATCATCAATTTGACTATTAGTAGGCCTTACTTCAATTATTGGATCCAATAGACCTGTAGGTCTAATTAATTGCTCTATAACAGCACCTCCAGTATAAGAGTGTTCTCTTTCAGATGGTGTTGCAGAAACAAAAATTGCATTATTTAAAGATGATTCAAATTCTTGGTATTGAAGAGGACGATTGTCCAAAGCTGATGGCAATCGAAAACCATATTCAACAAGAGTTTCTTTTCTACTACGATCTCCATGATACATACCTTGTATTTGAGGTAAAGTAACGTGTGATTCATCAAGAAACATTAAATAATCATCGGGGAAATAATCTAATAATGTGTATGGCCGTTCACCTGGTTCACGTCCTGCAAAATAACGTGAATAATTTTCAATGCCTGAACAGTAACCAACTTCAAGCATCATTTCTAAGTCAAAATTAGTTCGCTGCTCAAGTCTTTGAGCTTCTAATAGTTTATTTTCTTTTCTAAATGTATTTAAACGATCTGATAATTCATTTTTAATTAAATCAATTATTTTTTGAATGGATTCTTCATCTGTAACAAAATGTTTTGCTGGATAAATAAAAATTAAGTCTTTATCTGATAATACTTCTCCAGTTAATGGATTGAAAATTCTTATTGACTCTACTTGATTTCCAAAGAGATCGATCCGAATACCATGATCTTCGTAAGCTGGATATATTTCAACTACATCACCTCGAACACGAAACCTTCCTCTTTCAAAAACGCTGTCACTTCTGATATAATAAATTTCAATTAATTGTCTGAATAAATTGCGAATATTTATTATTTGACCATTTTCAATCTTAACAACCTTATTTTGATATTCTTTTGGTGAACCTATACCATAAATACAAGATACAGAGCTAACTACAATAACATCATCACGTGTTAGCAATGATTCAGTTGTTTTTAAACGTAAACGATCAATGTCTTCATTAATCGATGAATCCTTTTCAATAAAAGTATCAGTTACAGGCAAGTAGGCTTCAGGTTGATAGTAATCATAGTAACTAATAAAATATTCAACAGCATTGTCAGGGAATAAATTTTTAAACTCCCCGTATAACTGAGCGGCTAATGTTTTATTGTGAGACATTATTATTGTTGGCTTTTGTACTTCTTCTATTAATTTTGCCATGGTAAAGGTTTTTCCACTACCTGTTACCCCAAGAAGTGTTTGCCATTTTTCACCATTAATTAAACCTCCCTTTAATTGAGACACAGCTCTTTTTTGATCTATGGTAGATGAAAATTCAGATTTAATCTTAAATTCTGACATTATGACTGAAATTTAACGATATAGGAGGAGGATGACAAGGTTATATATCTGTAAATCTTGCAGTCCTAGAATAAACATAGGCTATTTTAATAAATTTCTAATTAGATATTGAATCCAACTAATAGAACCTAAAATTGTAGCAATTATAAGAACATAATAACCAAATTCAATATATTTAACTACATAGAGAAGGATTGAAAGAGAGGTAATTCCAACTGTCCATTTACCCAAATTATTAGCACCATAGATAACCTGTGTATGGTTTATTTTATAAATACTACTTAATATTATAGTAAATTGTCTTGTAGCATAAAATATGATAAACCATAAGGGAAAATTTCTAGTATTATCCAAAGTTATAAAAAGTGCTACACCAGCAATTGCTATAGAGTCCGCTACTGGGTCTAAAATTTTTCCAAGACTCGAAATTTCTTCTGCTTTTCTTGCAAAGTATCCATCAAGCCAGTCAGTAATTACTGCAAAAATTATACAAATAACAGCCCAGAAAATTTTATCATGAGCTAAGCAATAGATAATTGGAAAAGTTAAAAAAGCACGCATTGTGCTTAAAAAATTTGCCAAAGTAATAATTCTTGTTGGATCAGTAAGTTTTTTATTATTTGATTTAATGGAATTTATTTATTTAAGTTATTAAAAAATTATCTTTATTAATTTGAATAGATTTATCACAAATTGATTTTAATTCATCTTCATTATGAGTTATCATAATAAGATATTTATCCGTTAGAATTTTATCAAGGAATCTAATCATTTTATTTCGAAGATTTCTACCCAAGGAAAACATAGGTTCATCAAAAATAATCAAATTATAATCACAAAGTGAAATAAGTACAAGTAGAACTATCCTTGATTCAAATAAGGCCATATTTTCAAAAATAATATTTGAAACTTGCTTCCATGATATCAAAAAATTATCTAATGTAATTTCAATTTCTTTTTTTGTTTCTTCTTTGGCTATACGATCAAGAATCAACATCTCGATTATTTCATTTGGTGTATAACCTCCAAAATTTCGTTCTGGACATTGAGATAAGAGTCCAATCTTTGGTTTTTTCCCATTTAATTCAATTTTAATATTTCCAGAAGTAGGTTTTATAATATTAGCAATAAGAAAAGCTAATGTAGATTTTCCACATCCATTAGATCCAATTATTCCTAACGATCTAAATGGGCCAATTTTGCAAGAGATATTTGAAAATAGCTTTGATCTATTTGGAAATGAGAAATGTAATTTATTCAATTCTAAGGTTAAAGAACCTTTTGATAATTTAGATTTAGGTAATGGTTTAACTAATAAATTATAAGTCACTCTAGATATTTTATTTTTTTGAAAAATCCATCTATTATTTGATAGGTGCAAATCTTTCTGATTCGATGTAAACCATAAAATTACAGAATTGACTTTTCTTTGCCATTTATGTAAAAGTATTAAATATTTTTCTTTTGAGTAATTATTTAAAAATGAAAATGAATCATCGAGCAATAATAATTCAGGTGAAACAGAAATTGCTGTTGATAGATTTAAAATTTCTCTTTCTCCGCCAGATAGTGTTTCAGGATGCTGATCCATTGAGAAAGAAAAAAGAAATTCATTTTTTATTGATTTAATTCTATTAATAATCTCTTTTGAATTCAAACCCATGTTTTCAAAATTAAATGAAAGTTCTCGTTCTATAGTCGGTGCAACAATTTGGGTGTCCGGGTTTTGGTTTACTAACATTATAGTTTTAAAGCCATTTAACTTAGAGAGTTGAAAATTTGATATAGAATTAATTTTGTTCATTTTTGCAATAGCCAAACATAGAGAACTTTTTCCTGAACCACTTTCTCCATATATAATATGGATTCCGGATTGAAATTTACATTTTTGAAATTTTACTTTATCATTAGGGAAATTTAAATTGAATGAAATTTCAGTCACTAAGAATTCCCCTAACTACTCTAGTAGCAGACCCAATATTTTTATAAATTACTTCTGAAGATGACTGACTTGACTTTAAATAAAAGTTGTCATTTCTAATTAAATTAGATAAAATATTTTCAAACTCATCTGAAGAATTAATTTCAAAACCACCACCATATTTAAGTAGTTCTTCAGCTGTATGTGAATTATGATATTTTGGGCCAAAAACTATTGGTAGACTAGCTATTGCTGGCTCCATAACATTATGAATTCCACTTGAAAAACCTCCTCCTATATATGCAAAATTTCCAGACCAATAATGATTTGCTAAATAACCAATCTTGTCAAGAATAATGCATTTGAAATGTTTATTATTTTTCCCTATTGTAGAAAATAAAACTGGATCAAGTCCTGCTTTGAAGATTTTTCTTTTTATATCATTTATATACTTTATATTTATCTCATGCGGTGCCCAAGTAAAGAAAAAATCCTCTATTAAAAGAGCCTTTTCAATTAAAACATTAAGAATAATTTCATCATCTTCTGGCCAAACACTACCAGCAATTAATCGATAGGGTCTAATCAATTTTTCTTTATCACTTTTAATATTTGAATTAATAGAAAAAATGCTCACTCTATCATATCTGGGACTTCCTAAAACTCTTAAAATTCCTTTGTAATTTCTAGTTAGAAATTTTTTTAGGATTAGATTGTCTTTTTCAGATATAGTATAAATTGCAGAAAGTGATGAATATATATATTTGTAAAAGTTCTTTATAGTAGGTAGTAATTTTGTATTCTTATGGTAAAATCTTGCTGAAAAAAGAGTAGTATGAATATCTAACCATTTTGCTGTCCATATATAGTTAGGCCAAAGATCATATTCTGCAAAAATTAATTTTTGAGGCCTAATTATTTTAATAATTCTTATGGTATTCCATAAGAAATCCAAAGGCAAGTATATTTTTAAATCAATGTTTTTATCAATGACATTATTATATCCAGCTGGTGAAGAAAAGCTTGTGATTATAATACAATTTTTTTGAATCTCCTTTAAACTACTTAATATTGGGTTTACTTGTTCGTATTCACCATGAGAAGCACAGTGGAACCAATATACAATCTTATCTTTTTCTATTTTATCAAAAAAATATTTAGTCTTTTTTATAGTACCAATTCTAGATATTAGGCCTTCCCTAACTTTAGATTTTACTATTGATAAAATCAAGGCTACAAAAAACATTATTGGTAAGATGAAAAAATTGTAAATAATTAGCCAAATTGTATTCAATTTGAATTACTTAAAATTTTATTTAATGTATTATTAATTAATTGAGGTTTAATCTGACTAAGACAAAATCGATTACTTCTAAAACATTTACGAGAGCCGTCTTTTGAACAAGGTCTACACCAAACATCTGAAAATAGTTGATATGACCCAGGAAGTCTAACATTACCACCTGTATAATTTGATGTTGGGCCAGAAAGCATAATTATTGGAACTCCTAATGATTCAGCTATATGAAGTAAACCAGTATCTGCACCAATTACGGTTTCTGATAAATTTATAATTGTCATAGAGGTTCGTAAATCAGTAAGACCTTGGAGATTTGTTACGTGATTAAATCCATCAGAAATTTCTTTACAAATAAAATCAGTTTTTGAACCAAGAACAATTACTTGACAATTTAAATTTATTAGAAATTGTCTATATTTATCTGTATTCCATAGTTTGTTTGGCCAAGTTGAACCTGGAACTAACGTTATAAAAGGTGTATAAAGATTCTTGCCTTTTAACCATTGTTTACAGTTTATTTTTTCATTAATACTAATATAAGTTTTTGGTAAATATTTTTTAGTTATGCCAGTAAAACTTAAAAGCTCATTAGTTAACTCAAAGTCTTTTTTAAATAAATTTATTTTTAAATAAAAAAGTAAAAACCGTTTAAATCGTGGTTTTTTATATCTCCTATAAATTGATTTTTTAATTAATAAAGAAATTATTATTGATCTTAATGATCCATGGAGGTCAAATACTTTAGAATATCTTTCTTTATTTAGTAATATACCATATTCTATTAAATCTAAAATTTTGAGATTTTTTGGGAAAGAAATAACTCTATTTATATTAGGGTTTGATTCAAGAATCGGAACAAACGTATTCAGTGTAAGAAAGTCAATTTGACAATTAAAAGTATCTTTTAGGCCTTCAATTATTGATGTTGTAAAAATTATATCACCAATAGAACTAAATCGAATTATTAGGATTTTTTCCATGTGGTAATAGATTGAAGGTTACTAAAAATAATTAATTAGCTCTTTGCATATTGTAAGAACAGAGATCAATCATTGATGTTTTATATACAGAATCTGGAAAAGGCTTAAGAGCTAAGATTGCCTGTTCCGAGAATTCTTGAAGTTTTGAATGAGCATAGTCAAAGCCTCCATGATCAGAAACTATATTCTTTAATTTTATTAAATCACCTCTCTTTTTACTATTTGACAATGATTTTCTAATCTGTCGTCTTTCAGAATTGCTTATAGAGGAAGAAAGAGTATGAATAATAGGAAGAGTAATCATATTCTTATTTACATCCCTATTTGTATCTTTCCCTATTTCTTTTGTTGAACCTAAAATATCGAATAGATCATCCTTTATTTGAAAAGCTACACCTAACTTTTCTCCATATTCTCTTACAGCTAACTTATGTTTTTTCTCTTTTGATGTAGTAATTACTCCAAGCTCACAACATGTAGAAATTAAAGACGCAGTTTTATCGCTAACCATTTTAAAATATATTTCTTCAGTCATGTTTTTTTTGAAACTTTGTTCTATTTGAAGCATTTCGCCTGAACTAAGTCGTTTTGCTGTATCGGAAATAAGGTCAAGAGCTTCAAAGTCACGTAGTCGAATTAAATTTGTTAAGACTTGACTTAAAATATAATCACCCATAATAATAGCAGTTTTATTTTTCCATATTTTATGAATTGTTGGGAATCCTCTTCTTTTTTTTGCATCATCAACTACATCATCATGTATTAGGGTTGCCAGATGTAACAATTCAACCATTGCTGCAGCTTTATAACTATTTATAGTTGGTACACCACAAATCCTTGATGATAGTATGGTAAGTATTGGTCGAATAGCTTTACCTTTATTCTTTAATAGATATCGAGCGATTACATTGATTAGATGAACCTCTGACTTTAACGCAAATTCAAATTCTTTTTGAAAAAGCTTAATATCATCAAGAATGGGGTTAATAATTATCTTTAATTCTTTAGTTTCAAGCATAGATAAAATTTACTCTTTATTAAATGCCTACTCCTAAAACTTCTTTCCGAAAATATGTGAAATTCCGATACTAATCTCATAAAGAACCATTAATGGTATTGACATCATTAATAAAGATATTGGGTCAGGTGGTGTTAACAAGGCCGAGAGAATTAAAATGGTAATTACAGAATGCCGTCTATAATGACGCATAAAATCTGGAGTAACTAATCCAATAATTGAAAGAATCAATACTATCACTGGAAGTTCAAATAATAAACCAGCTGAAAAAAGAACCCATAGGATATAACTAAAATAGTAATTAATAGAAAAATTATTATCTACTTCAGAATAGCCCATATCTGTAAAAAAATTAAGTGAGAATGGAATAACAATAAAATATGCGAAGAGCACACCAATAAGAAACGAGGAAAAAGAAAAAAATATTATTGGTATAGCATATCGTTTTTCATTTTTTAATAAACCAGGTGCAATAAATTTCCAAATCTGATAAGTAATAACTGGGATAGCGATTATTATTCCACCAACAAAAGAAATTCCCCATTTGATCATAAACATCCCATGGACTTTAAGAACTTGAAGGTTAGGGGGATTATCTAATGATGTTGCAGGATTTAATAAAATTTTAAATATTGGATCTATATATGTAAAAATTAATCCAGCTCCAATAATTATAGCACACAATGACTTAATTATTCTCCATCTTAATTCTTCAAGATGGTCAAGAAAAGGCATTTCATTTCTATTGGACATAAAATTTATTCTGTCTTTGAATAGTTATTTTATTATGTTTTTACAATTAAAGACAAATTATTATATAAGTAATAGATTACATAGGTTATGCAAAAGTATCCTTAAACCTAGTATAATCGAGAATATTTAATTTATGCGCTTTTCTTTTAATAAGATCTTTTTTCTCTAGCAGTGTGAGCATTCTAGAAACAGTTTCCCGTGAAGTACCAGCCATATTTGCAATATCTTGTTGAAACGGAAGTTTTTCTATTGTAATAATACCGTTTTTAATAGTTCCTAACTCCTCGGCCAAACGTAAAAGTGTTACGCCTATTCTTTTTTCAGCATCGCTTAATGCAAAATTTTCGATTTGTTGGTCACTTTTTCGAATTCTATTTGCTAATTCAATTAATAGAGAAATTGAAAATTTTGGAAATTTTTCAAGAAAGCTTAAAAAATCATGACGTTTTAAGATCATAACCTCACAGATATCATTCGCAATCGCATTGGCTGATCGTGCTTGTCCATCTAAAAGAGACATTTCTCCAAAAAAATCTCCTTCTCCCAAAATAGCAAGAATAACTTCCCTTCCATCTTCACTTACTCTTGTTACTTTAATATTGCCTTTGCTAATTATAAAAAAAGTATCACCAAATTCATCTTCTAAAAGTATTATTTCATTTTTTTTATACTTTCTTGATGACATCCTTGATGACAATTCTAATAAATCAGAATTTTGTAAGTCTGAAAAAATTGGGACTGAAGATAGTAGTGTTAAAATACTCATTTTTTACAATACTAAGTGATTAAAGATTTTCAAAATAGTTTTGATGCGAACATTTGATTCTTATATAATTTGGCATAAATTTATAATATAATTATTTCATTAGAAAGATAAGAGGTTTTAATGTCAACGAAAACAAAGTCAGTAAAAAAGAAACAAAGACAACAAAAGTCTAATTATATTAGGAATCAGGATAATAAATCTAAAATGAAAACGGCGATAAAAAATCTTCTAGATTCAAAAAGTAAAGATAAAGCAGAACCTTTATATCGTAATGCTGTTTCTATTATTGATTCATTAGTAACAAAAAATATTCTTAAAAGGAATACAGCTGCGAGACGTAAATCAGCTCTTACCCATTATTTAAATTCTCTTGATTAGTATAATATTTTAATTTTCCGGACGCTGATAATTTGGTGCATCTTTAACTATTTTTAAATCATGAGGGTGGCCCTCAGAGTAAGATGCATTTGATATAGAAATAAATTTTGCATCCTTTTTCAAAGTTTTTATATTTTTTGTTCCACAATAACCCATGCTTGCACGAAGACCACCAACAAGTTGGAAAATTATTGATTTTAAACTTCCTCTATATGGAACTAAACCTTCAACCCCTTCAGGAACTAGTTTACCGCCAATTTTACTCTCTTGGAAATATCTATCAGCTGTGCCTTCTCTCATAGGACCAAGAGAACCCATCCCCCTATAGGTTTTATATTGTCTTCCATCATGTAATATAATTTCTCCAGGGCTTTCATCAAGTCCAGCCAGTAAATTCCCAAGCATAACGCAATCAGAACCAGCGGCTATTGCTTTAGCTATATCTCCAGAAAAACGTATCCCTCCATCTGAAATTACTGGAATATCATTTTTTTTAGCTTCAAAAACAGCGGAAATTATAGCAGAAAATTGAGGAACACCGACACCGCTAACAATTCGAGTGGTACAACTAGAGCCAGCACCAATACCTACCTTAATAGCGTCAGCACCTGATTCTATTAAGGCTTTTGTACCTTCAGTAGTTGCTACGTTTCCGGCAATAACAGGAATATTAGAATATTTTTTCTTAATAAAATTAACAGCAGTTAGTACACCTTTTGAATGTCCATGGGCTGAATCTAATACAATAATATCAACACCAGAATCGACAAGAGCAGCCGCTCTATCATCTAGATCCTCTGAGGTTCCAACAGCTGCTGATACTAATAATCGTCCATGTGTATCTAAAGTTGCATTAGGATAACGTTCTTTCATTAGGATATCTCTAACCGTTACCATTCCTGATAATTTTCCATTTCTGTTTACAATTAGCAATTTTTCAATACGATTCTTTTGAAGAATATCTTTTGCTTTATCAAGCGTAGTTCCAGTTTTAGCAGTTATAAGAGTTTTAGTCATTACATTTGATACGGATTGATTTAAATTGGATTCAAACCTAATATCTCTTTCGGTCAGAATTCCTAAAATTTTTTCATTATCATCAAGAACTGGTAAGCCTGAAATTTCATGATGTTTCATAATAGCGATAGCATCTCTAAGAGTTTTTTCAGGAGTAATAGTTACTGGATCTAAAATAATTCCGCTTTCAGCCCGTTTTACTTTCGTTACCTCCTTTATTTGACGTTCTATTGACATGTTTTTATGAATTACACCTAAACCACCTTCTCTGGCTAAAGCTATTGCCATTTCACTTTCTGTAACAGTATCCATAGCAGCACTTAAAACTGGAATGTTAAGAGTTACTTCATTTGTAAGTCTTGTAGATAAATCAACTTCTTTTGGAAGAACACTTGAATATTGGGGAACAAGCAGAACATCATCAAAAGTTTTGGTAGATTCAATTTTCTTATTCATTTTCATAACTAAAGTTATACTATTATAAATTTACATTTGAAACATTTTCCTTAACCACAACTTTAAGTGGATATTTATTTAATTAAAAGTCAAATCTTTAAGTGAAGAAAATTTTTTCATAGGTGTAGGAATTACAGTCTCGAAAATTTTTCCATATCGCTTTGTAATTACTCTATTATCTAAATTAAAATATATTCCATCATCATTAATGCTTCGTATTAAACGACCAAATCCTTGCCTTAATTTTATAGCAGCAGAAGGCACAGAATTTTCCATGAAAGGATTACCTCCAGATTTTTGAAGTTTATCATTGTAGGACTGAATGATTGGATCGGTTGGAACATCAAAAGGAATTTTAGTAATTACTAAAATTTTTAATAAATCACCAGGAAGGTCAATACCTTCCCAAAAAGAATTAGTTCCAAGTAATATTCCACTATTAGTTCTACGGAATTGTTTAATTAATGACAATCTAGATGAATTGGATACTTGTGGAAAAATAGATGCAATTTTTCCAACTTCAGAAAAATTTAATCTATCATAACACTCTTTTAGAAGACTTTGACTGGTAAAAAGCACTAACATACGTTTTTCAAGTTTATAAAAAATAGTTTCGATGGAATTGCAAATAAATTCGGAATAATTTCCATCGTTTGGTGAAATTGTACCAGACCATTGATAGTAATTGCACTGATCTGGATAAAAGAACGGACTGCCAAATTCTTTGCAATTAATTGGTTTTTTTTCATAATCTAGAAGGCCAAACCTTTTGAGGAAATAATTAAAGTTTGAATCTATAGAAAGTGTGGCCGAGGTTGCTATAACAGATTTTGCAGGATCAAAAATATTACTTTTAAGCAAAGGACCTATATCAATAGGTACAGAATTTAAACTTAGTTCAATATTTTTTCTATTAAACGTACCAGCTTCCCAATAAGCATAGTCGTCCATATGTTTTTCTGTTATACCTATTAATAAATTATTAATTTCTTGCAAAGATTTTCTGATTCGTTCAATTTTAAAAGAATTTTCAATTTCTGTAAAATCAATGTGAGAGTCAATAACCAAGGTTTTTAAATCTTTAATTTTATTTAGACTAAGATTTATTGAATCTTTCAAAGATTGTAATTCTGTGTCAGCATTCTTTAGATGTTCATTGATATTATTAATTCTAACTACTTGATTGTAACGTTTATCAACGGAATATTGGTTTTGTTCCAATTTTACCAATTTATTGAAAAAATAATCACTTCTATCAATAATATCCTGAATAGAATTAATTAAAAGATTAATGCTATTAGAGACCTCTGGAGAATTTTTAGATAGTGAAATAATATTTTTACTATTTCTATTATTAAATGTTGAATTACTAAAAGGAGAAAGTTTGTCATGAATAATTTGATTATTTAATGTTATTGTATAATGATTATAACCTGATTGCATAATGTTATGAGCTTCGTCAAGGATTATATAATTTAAAGATGGTAAAATATTTTGTTCGTCTAATTCATACAATAAAAGAGAATGATTTACCACAATTAGGTCGGCCTTCTGCGTAGCGGTTCTAAGTGGTCCAAGATAACAACCTGATGTTGAATTACATATTTTACTAGTACAAAAGCCTGGTTCATTTTGAATCATTTCTTTTATTCTTAATGATCTTCTTTTTAAAAACCCGGGGCATTCTTCAAAGTCGCCTGATCTCGTCCATTGAAGCCATACAATAATTACAATAATGGATTGTATATCATAATCAGATAAAGTTATATCTGAACTTTCAATAATTTTATTGACTCGAGTTCGGCAAATATAATTTTTGTGGCCTTTAATTATAGTCGCAGAAAAGTTTGTATTTAATGCTGACGATAATTTTGGGATTTCATGTTGAAATAACTGATCCTGGAGGGCTTTAGTATTACATGACAGGATAACATGTTCATTGTTTTCTAGAAAACATTTTTCTAAGGCAACTAAAAGATAAGCAAGGGTTTTTCCAAGGCCTGTTCCGGCCTCAATTATGCCAATTTCACCTTCAGAAAATATATTTCTAATAAATTCCGCATATTGTATTTGGCTTTCTCTTTTTTCATAATTTTGCTTATTTAAACTTGAATTAAGCAGACCATTATCAGAAAAAAATTTTGAAGGAGAAAATTCTGGGCTAGAATTGGACCCATTAGATATAAATATAGGGGAGGGAAATTCTTTATCAATGTTACTATCAATTAAATTATTACTGTCATTACCTAGAATATTTTGCTGTCTGAAAATATTTTTAAATAAATTTATATTGTAAAAGTGTCGATCATTAGTTAGCAATAGAATTTTTTCTATAACTTCTTTTGGATAGGATGAAATTTCATAAACAAGATTTAAAAAAATCTGTCCTAAAATTTCTGTGTCATTAAGAGCACGATGTGCATTGTCACTGTTTATACCAAGATATTCACCAATGGTACTTAATTTATGATTAGGAAGAAAAAAAAAGAATGCTTGAGCTAATGGAACAGTATCAAATCCAATATTTTGTACATTCTGAGAAAATTCACGGTTACTTAATACATTAAGAAAAGCTATATCAAAAGGAAGATTATGCGCCACAATAGGGTGATTTTTTATAAAGTCAAAAATTTTAGATGATATTTCTCTATCTTTTGGTGCATTTTTAACCATTTCATCAGATATACCTGTGATTCTGGTAATTTCAAAAGGGATTGGTATTTCGGGATTTACAAGAGTTTGTAATTTATCAATTGGTTTACCACAATGGAATTTTATAGCGGCGAATTCTGTTATTTTATCCTTTTTTGGATCTAGGCCGGTGGTCTCAAAATCAAAAGCAATAAAAGTTTCTAATCCTAGATTTTTTAATAATCCTTCTTTTTCCATTAAAATCCAGCAAATACCTTCATAACATCCATAATGAGTGCCGGTTTTTTGAAAACAGCTTTTTGAAAAAGTTTTGAAATCGTCCGTTCATTTGGATTTATTTTTTCTATTGATTTAGCAATAACATCTAAATCATTATCAGTGAGATTATTTATTACATTTTTTATTTTGTAAAATCTTTCATGGTTTCTACCTCCTATTTTATACCATTCTTTTTCATATTCTGATAGAAACCGTTCTGATGTATCACCAGCCTTTATAGCTTTTACTGCCATTTTTCCAGCTAACATACCACCACGCATACCCGGTATAATTCCACCTCCAGTAACTGGATTAACCATATGTGCTGAGTCACCAGCTAGCATCAGGCCATCTGCAATGAATTTTTTCATAGTTTTTGAACAAGGAACTCCTCCCATTGTTGAACTTAAAACTGAGCCATCTGGAAAGGTTTTTTCTAGAAAAGAATCTAAGTATCGTTGAGCTGAACGATTTCTACTATGAATCCCTGAAACACCTAAACCTATATTTGCAGAATTTGGACCTTTTGGAAAAATCCATAGATAACCACCTGGAGCTAATTCTCTAGACAAATAAAAATCAAATCGATTTTCATCTAATTTTATGCCAGATATAGTTTTTTGAATTGCTGATTCCATATCTTTCATTTTAACTACTGTATTTAAACCAGCCCATCTTCCAATTCTGCTTTCAACACCATCTGCGGCAATTACGATTTTAGATTTAAGTTGAAAAGGTTCATCAGAGAATTTTCCTTTAACACCTGCTACTTTATCATTATTAAACAACAAACCATTTACATAGGCCTTGCAAATAATTCTTGCTCCTTCATTAGAAGCATATTGAGCCAGGTCATAATCAAAAACTCTACGATCAAGTATATAGCCTTTTTTTGATAAATCCATATCAATTATATGATTATTTGGTGATATCAGGCGCATTTTAGTTATTTCTGATTTTATCCATCTTGGATCTGGATTCAGGAAAATTCTAAGACCTTCATCACTTACAGCTTCACCACACCGTACGGGTACACCAATATCTCTGTCTTTTTCTAAAAGTAAAACTTTTAACCCTCCGCTTGCTGCATATCGAGCAGCCGTAGTGCCAGCTGGGCCACCACCTACAACAATAACATCAAATTTCTCATTATTCAACATAATCAAAAACTTCAATAGGACAAATATAAAGGCATAACTTACAATCAATACACACATCATTATCTATAGAAATATTAGATTCTTCTAATTCAATGCAATCAACGGGACAAACACCAACACAACAGCCACAATAATCACATTTATTAGGTTTTATTTCAATCATTTATGACTTTAAGAGTTGGAAATACTATTCCAAACCTAAAATAATTATACAATCTTATAATTGATGAAGTAATAAAAAGGCCAAGTAGTAACCAAGGAAGTTTAACACCGATAAAAATTGCTAAAATAAAAAGAGGATATCTAAATGCTCGAAGAATATGTTCAGCTTTTGGTACGATTAATGAAACTAGAAAAAATGGTGTAATAATTACACCTGCTGTACTAATTACTGGATCATTAATGAAATATCCTATAGCTGTAGATAAGGTGAATAAAATAAAACTTATCAAGGTAATCTTATTTACGTTATTCAAATAATCATTATAATCAATTTTTTCAGCTTTAATAGCTAATGGATAAAAAATAAAAACAGCACAAAAGCTAAGAACATAAGGTAAGGAAGAATAAATTCCATTTAGAAATGATCCACCTCCTACTGTCCAGCCAGTCATGAAAAGTGATAATGAAGAAAAAGAACCAATAAATATTCTTAATGATATTTTATCTTGAAAAATTTGCTCATGATTTTTTAACAAAATCCGCCAAATTGAATAAAAGACCAATATCCAGGCTCCAGCTTGATATACTTGTGTAGACATTAAGGAATTGTTTTTATCAAGGAATATACTTGCAATAAAACATAATAAGCCTAGAATTAGCAGGAATAAAACAATACCATTAGAAAAGAACTCTTTTTTTACAAGAGCTGCCGAAGATGAAATTAGAGTGATTCCAATAAATAAAAATAAAAAGTAAACATTGAAAGTTTTATGCCAATAGAACTCAGGTGTTGTTAAACCATAGTACCTACTTAATCCAGCAGCTACAAATGTCCATACAATAAGAAACAGAATTGGTCGAATAAAGAATAATCTGTCACATGATTTAATTAAACCATTAATTTTTTTATATAAATTCGAATCAATTTTTATATAGCGTGTAATTAGCATTATTATATGGACCTTAAAAAGGAATCAAGCAAATGCATTTGGATTAAGTATAAGATATATTAATAAGAATAATAGTGAAAATGGCGCTATAAATTTTATAAAAACGTTATATAACGATCCATAGGAAAAATTTTCATAACCATTTGTAATTTCTTGAATAATTTTATCCTTTCCCCATTTCCATCCAGTAAATAATGCAACACCAACCGATCCAATCATAAGAGAGTATTGCCCGAAAATAAGGTTCATAAAATCTAAAAATCCATAATTTCGGCCTTCAATGGAAATAAAATTAGATAAAGCATCTAAAGCACCAAGACTTAATGCCGCTGGTATTCCAGCACAAAATGCACCAATGCCAGCAACTGTCACAGATTTTTTTCTGGACCACTTAAATTCATCAATAAAATAAGCAACTGGTACTTCCACTATTGAAATCATAGAAGTAAGAGCAGCAATACCAAGTAAAATAAAAAATCCGCTTCCAAAAAGAGTTCCTAGAAACATCTCATTAAATATATTAGGGAGAACTACAAATATTAAACCTGCACCAATTGTTGGCTCAAGGCCAAAAGCAAATAGTGCAGGGAATATTGCTAAGCCGGCCATAAGAGCTATAATTGTATCAAGTGATGCAACCCAAGCAGCTGAAGAAATTAAATTTTCATTCTTGGAAAGATAGCTACCATATACAATCATAGTTCCCATTCCTAAGCTTAAAGAAAAAAAAGCTTGACCAACAGCTGCTAACACACTTCTTCCAGTAATTGCGGACCAATCAGGTTTAAATAAGAATTGAAAACCTTCTTTTGAACCAGGTAATAAAACTGATCTAAGCACCAAAAGAAACAAAATAACTAATAGGACGGGCATTAAAATTTTTGACCATTTTTCAATACCCTTTTTAACACCACCAAAAAGGATAGCCATTGTTAACGACATGAAAATTAGATGAAGAGAAATTGATGATAAAGGATTTGAAACAAATTCTGTAAATGAACTTGATATTTGTTCAGAAGTCATCGAAGAAAAAAATCCAGTAGCAGTTTTAAAAATATAAGCTAAAGTCCAGCCAGCAACTACACTGTAAAAAGATGCAATACCCCATCCTGTTAGTACTCCAAGAATTCCGAAATATTTCCAAGCACTATGTGGGGAAATGGAATTATATGCGCCTACTGGATTTTTTTTTGTATTTCGACCCAAAGCTAATTCAGCAATCAAAACACTTAAACAAATAAAAATAACAGAAAAAAGATAAATAAAAATAAAGGCTGCCCCTCCATTTTGACCTGCAGTAGTAGGAAATCGCCATATATTTCCTAAACCTATTGCTGATCCAGCCCCAGCAAGAATAAATCCCATTTTAGATGCCCAAGTTTCTCTATTCACTATCTTTCCCTTTTTTATTAGTTGTATGATTAGAAGTTTCTATATTCAAATCATTATATGTTGAAAGATGACTATCAACTAAAGCATCTACAAGATTATATATGTATACAAAAAAAGTATACCAGGCATACTTATTGCGATTATCACGATAATATTCTTTTGATTTTGAAAAAGAATAATTCCAATTTGTAAAAGAATTTTTATTTATTTGAAATTGATAAATCATCCATAGTTCACTTCCTAAAATTAAAATAGCCTTGATCGGTTTTTCGTTGTATAGTTGGCCACCACCAGGAATTATTGAATATTTTACAGCTTGTTTTGGGCTTTTTACCTTTACTGAATCCTGTGACATAAGGACAGAAATAAATGTTATACTTAACAATGCCATGCATTTCATCTACTACTACGAACGCCAAAGAGTAAAACCATTAGGGATAATTTCTACATCAAATTCTTTATTATCTCCTTCAATAATTTCACCATCTAAATGCATGGGTAAAGATTGCTTGCTTGTAATTCTTACCTTCTTAGATCGGCTCAATGAAACTTCAGGAAAATTATTAATTTTTCCGTTTATTAATCTCGTGAAATGTCTAATAATTTTACCTGCTTTAATATCAGAAACATGGCAAATGTCAAAAAAGCCGTCATGTAAATTAGCATCAGGAGCAAGACTTAAGCCTCCGCCAACAGACCAACCATTAGCAATACATGTTAAATAAGATAGATCGTTAATTACTATATCATCCATTTCAATTCTCATTTTTACTGATGACCATAGACGTAGTGTTTTAAAAACTGCCACAACATAAACCATTGTACCTCGAATTCTTTTTATTTTTCTACTTTGAATATTTGCAAAGGCATCAAAACCTATTCCTATGACATTTATAAAGTAACGTTCCTTATTAAAAAAACCGATATCACACAATACTGTTTTACCATTTAAAATTCCATCAATAGCTTCATTCATTTTCATTGGCAAATTAGCACTTCTAGCGAAATCATTTCCAGTACCTATAGGAACTATAGCCATTGGAGTATTTCCACCAACAAGACCATTCAGAACTTCGTTCATAGTGCCATCTCCACCAAAAACAGCAACTACATCAAAATCTGCCCTTCTTTTAAAGGCTATATTTTTTGCATGTCCTGATTTTGTCGTTTTAACAAGTTCGTAGTCTACCTTTTTGGCTTTTAGTAAAGTTTCTAATTTTGGAATCTTTTTAGCGGCTTTCCCACGTCCTGATGTAGGATTTACTATAAATAGAATTTTCATTGTTCTTTTTTAATCGCTATACAATCGATTTCTATGTCACTATCTAAAGGAAGATTGCAAACTTCTACAGAAGATCTTGCTGGAGGATCCTTGGGGAAAGTTTCTAAGAATACCTCGTTAAGCTCACTAAATCTAGATAGGTCTGTTAAATACACAGTAAACTTTAAAATATTAAACAATGAAGAATCTGATTCTAAAAGAATTGCTTCAATATTATTTAGTACTTGTCTTACTCTATCTTTAAATGTTCCATTAATAATTTTTCCAGACATTGGATTAATAGGAATTTGACCAGATGTAAAAATAAAATTTTCAAAAGATACAGCTTGGCTATAAGTACCCACAGCTTCAGGGGCATTTTCTGTAGAAATAATTTTTTTACCCATTATGCATATCTCCTTCAACAAGTTTTTTTATAATTATTGACATTTCAGAAAAAAGCTTATCAAAATCAATCTTTCCTTTTCCTCCAGCCGTAGCAAGATGAGGTTTACCTCCACCTCCGCCACCAATTTGATTGCCAATAATTTTTGCCAATTGATTTGCATTAAAAGATTTCTTTTTAATGTCATCTGTAACTACACATACGATTACTGATCTATTTTCTATGACAGATGCTAATATGGCTATACCAGAGTCTAATGAATCTCGTATTTTATCTCCAGTTTTCTTTAATAGGTTTAAATCATTAATTTGAAAAAGACCAGTTACAAATTTATATTTTCCTATATTTCTAGAATTTTTTACTATTTTGGATATTTGAACATCATTGATGTTAACTTGTTTCTTTTTAATTTCTTTTTCCAGATTTTTTCTTAATTCAAGAAGTGATTCAACTCTTGCCACTAATTCATCCTCATTAGAATTTAAAAGCATCTTTAAATCATGAATGCTATTAAAACCTTTTAAAAGATAATTTATTGATTCAAATCCTGTAACACAAACAAGCCTCCTTATACCTGTTGCTAATGAAGACTCTTCTTTTATTTTGAAAAAACCTATTTCTCCCGTTCTTTTTACATGTGTACCACCACATAACTCTTTTGAAAAGTTTCTTACGTCAATTACTCGAACTTGATCACCATATTTTTCTTCAAAAATTGCTTCAGCGCCCTCTTTTTTTGCTTCATCATAACTTTTTAAAGAAATATCAATTTTAGAATTTGTTTGAATTTCTTTATTCACAATTCTTTCTATAGAGTTAAGATCGTCAGAGGATATTTTTTCATAATGATTTATATCAAATCTCAAATAATTGGGACCCACTAAAGAACCGGCCTGTTGAATTTGATCGCCTAGAGTAATTTTTAATGCCTTGTGTAGTAAATGTGTAGCTGTATGATTTTTATTTATGTTTAACCTTCGTTCTAAATCAATTGTTGCGGTTATATTAGCTGAAGTTATCTTACTACCTTTTTCAAATTTGCAAATGTGGATATGATGAAGTCCATTCTTTATGGTATCTATAACATTCAATACAAATTCTTTACCAATAATTTTTCCTGTATCACCTATTTGCCCTCCTTGTTCGGCATAAAAAGGGGTTTTATCTAAAATGATTGAAATTTTATTTTCGCTCTCATTGTAACTACTTATTGATGCAGATATTGATAATTCATTGTATCCAACAAATTCTGTTTTTTTAACCTTTTTTATATGTGTCCAGATAATAGTTTTATTTGGATCAAATTTTGCCTTGTCACGTGCTTTTTTCTTTTGTTTTTTCATTAAACTTCTAAATTGAAGTTCATCGACTTGACAACCATTTTCCGAAGCCATTTGCACCGTTAAATCAAATGGAAACCCAAAAGTATCATAAAGTTTAAATGCATCCTTGCCAGAAATGATTTTTCCAGTTGTATTATTTAAAATGTTTTCAAATTGAATAATTCCACGATCTAAAGTTTCATTAAAATTTAATTCCTCAGATTCAACAACCTTTTTTATGTATTTAGATTTTTCAGATATCTCCGGATAAATATCGCCCATAATTTTTACAACAGGATCAACCAAATCTTTTAGAAAAGGTTTTTTATATCCTAAACTTCTGCCATACCTAGCAGCTCTTCGCAAAATTCGTCTCACTACATACCCCCGACCATCATTTGTAGGAATCACACCATCTCCTATCGAGAATGTAAGCATTCTAATATGGTCAGCTATAGCTCTATGAGCTATAAGGTTTTTTTCATACTTTACACCTAATAATTTTTCCTGTTGGGAAATTATGGGAAGAAACAGGTCCGTGTCATAATTGCTTGTTTTTCTTTGTAAAACTGCAGCTATTCTTTCAAGACCAGCTCCAGTATCAATATGTTTTTTTGGTAAATCTTCAAGTTTCCCATTGCTTAAACGATTATTTTCTATAAATACTAAATTCCATAATTCCCAATAGTCATCAGATACATTAACCCCTTTAGCTTGTTGATTAGAAATATTATTTCCAATATAATAATGTATTTCAGAACAAGGACCACAAGGACCTGTCTCTCCCATTTCCCAAAAGTTTTCTTTTTTGCCAAAAAACAACAATCTATCTGTTGAGATATCTGTAAAATCTTTCCATATATTGTATGCTTCTATATCTTCTTTATATACTGTAACCCAAAGTCTCTTTTTATTTAATTTCCAAATATCTGTAAGTAATTCCCAAGCCCATTTAATTGCTTCCTTTTTATAATAATCACCAAACGACCAATTACCAAGCATCTCAAAGAATGTATGATGATAAGTATCTAATCCTACTTGTTCTAAATCATTATGCTTCCCACTTACACGAATACATTTTTGACTATTATAAACTCTGAAACTTTTAGGAGATTCATTACCTAAGAGTACACCTTTAAATTGGTTCATTCCAGCATTGTTAAAAAGTAATGTTGGATCATCTTTAGGAATTAAGGAAGCACTTCTAACAAAGGAATGGTCTTTGTTAGAAAAAAAGTCAAAAAATTGCTTTCTAATTTCAGTAGACTTCATAATCAGAATTTAATTTGTTACGAATCTATAACCATCAGATGTCATTATAAAAATATAATCAGAATTCAAATTTGATGAATTAACCATATTTGTTACATTATTTTAAATATCTATTCTTAATTGATTAGTAATAATGTTTATATCATCCCAAGAAAAACCTTTTCTTAATAACATTCTATTTGCTCGATCAAAATCTTTTTTGCTAATCTTTTCTCTACTTTTGAAACCTCTTTTCTTTAATAGAGTGTTAATAAGACTATCTATTGGATATTGTTTATATGTTAAACGAATAGTTTTTTTAATAGTCTCATTATTTATTCCTTTAATATATAGTTCCTTTTGAAGAGCTTTTGGGCCTAAAAAGGAATTTTTAACCTTAAACTGAGCATATAGGTTTGCAAAATTTTCGTCATTGATAACTTGATCCTTTTCGAGTTCTAATACGACCTTATTTACTATCGTGTTACTCCAACCCTTTTGAATTAATTTATCTGTAATCTCTTTTTTACTTCTTGGACGGAAATTGAGCATATTAAGAGCTAAAAACTTTGCTTTACTAAAATTACTATTTTCATTAAAATTATCAGAATCATGAATAGTTTGCTCCCCAGACTTTTCTTCAGTCATTACTTAAAACTCACTATTGAAAAAACCAGAAGGAAATTCTCATAATAATAAATTGAATGTTTTCTAATTAGATTGAGTTTTAGATATGTTAATTAGAATCATTTGATTGTGTTTTATTTTCTTCAATTTCATTAAGACCTAAAAAAGCTTTTACTTCATTTTCTATTTTAGCTCTTGTATCAGAATATTCCCGTAAATATGCTTTTGTATTTTCTCTTCCCTGTCCAATTCGTTCATTTCCATATGAGTACCAGGCTCCAGATTTTTCAACAATATTTGCTGTAACAGAAAGATCTAGCAAATCCCCTTCATATGAAATTCCTTCTCCATACATTATATCAAATTCTGTCTGTCTAAAAGGTGGGGCACATTTATTTTTAACAACTTTTGCCCTAACTCTATTACCAATATTTGAATCTCCTTCTTTAATTGCACCAATGCGACGTATATCAATTCTTACTGAAGTATAAAATTTTAAAGCTCTTCCACCAGGTGTAGTTTCAGGATTCCCAAACATAACACCAATTTTTTCTCTTATTTGATTTATAAATATGACAGCAGTTTTAGACTTAGATACTGATCCAGTTAACTTTCTCAAGGCTTGAGACATTAATCGGGCTTGGAGACCAACAAAACTATCACCCATCTCACCTTCTAATTCGACTCTTGGAACTAATGCAGCTACCGAATCAACAATTACCAGGTCAACAGCACCGCTACGAACTAAAGTATCACAAATTTCTAATGCCTGTTCGCCAGTATCTGGTTGAGATACTAAAAGATCAGTAATATCGACTCCCAATTTTTCAGCATATGATGGATCCATAGCATGTTCAGCATCAATAAAAACACCATAACCTCCTAATTTTTGTGTTTCAGCTAAAATATGTAAGGCTAAGGTTGTTTTTCCAGAAGCCTCAGGTCCATATATTTCTGTTATCCTTCCCCTTGGTACACCACCTATACCTAAAGCTGAATCTAGAGATATAGCTCCAGTTGGAATTCCTTCTACGCCAACTATTAAATTGTCATCACCTAATCTCATAATAGAACCTTTGCCAAATTGCTTGTCAATTTGACCAAGCGCTAAGTCAAGAGCTTTGGTTTTATTGTTGGATTGCTTTTTTGTCATTAAAATGCTCCTTTTCCATATTCATTAATATCGTCGAAATTTTTATTGTTGACAACAAACCCAGAGATACGATCCATAGTTTATAATATACGAAAGTTCTATTTGTTTTTAATTATTGAATAGCTAATTATTTGAAAAGTAGTGTGTACCAAGAAGAGAATAAATAGGTCCACTTCCTATTGTTTCAGTCCTAAATAATGAAATCTTTTGCACTTTAAATTTTACTGGATTATAACTGGCATTTAAAAATGATGTTAAATCTGGAGTAGTTGTTTGGGGATATCTAATTCTACCGAGTGTAATATGGGGAATAAAATTATTGAAATTATCACTAGGATAACCATTTTGCGATAAAATTTTGTTTATATAAGATTCTAGATCACTTAATTTTGAAAGATTGCCATTAATTCCTAACCAAATTATCCGTGGTCTTTGAATTTTAGGAAAAATTCCTGTTCCTTTAATCTCTAAAGAAAACTCTCTGAAATCTTTTACAATATTTTCTAGAATATTATTTATTTTTTTGATTTCGCTATTAACTGTTGGTCCAATATATCGCAATGTTAGATGAATATTTTCTATATTAACCCAATTAACATTGTCTGTTTTTCTAAAGTTTTCTGATTTCAATCTTTTGATTTTTTCTTTTATTTTATTTCCAACATCTATAGAGATAAATGTCTTTATCAATTTTTCTCCCATTGTTTTTTTAAAGAATTATATCTATGAATTTTATCATAATTTATTTTACTACTTTAAAATTAGGCGGGTTGTTACCATAAAAATACAATTAGACTTATATAAAACTGGCATTTTAAGTAATGTTTTCTTCAAAAGAATCTATACTAAATTAATCCAGTTAATCTTAGCCTAATAATATTTAGAGCTTTTTGTGCTGATAATTCTTTATTAAATCTTCTATCATTAAAAAATGTTGATGAGTTAAAATATGGTTTAATACCATCATCAAGAGCAAAACAGGTAAAACCAATAGGTTTAGTATCTGTTCCACCTCTAGGTCCAGCAATACCAGTAATAGATAATCCCAAATCTGTATTGAAGATTTTCCTTACTCCTTTTGCCATTTGACATGCTGTCTCAACACTTACTGCTCCAAATTTATTTATTGTCTCAACATCAACGCCTAGGATTTTTATTTTAGATTCATCAGAATAGCAAACTACACCGCCTTTAAAATAGTTTGAAGAACTAGGAATATTTGTAATCCTATCGCCCAAAAGTCCTCCAGTACAAGATTCAGCTATAGACAATGTCATTCCTTGTTTCTGTAAAATTTCTCCTATAGATTGTTCTAATGTAACCCAATCTTCAGCATATACAAATTTACCCACCACTTTATATATTTCTTTTGCTAGGATGGATATGGCACTCTTATCATTTGATGTTAATCTGATATCAACACCACTAAATCCAGGTAAAAACCCTATTGAAACATTAGAATCAATAATTATATCTCCAAGCAATTCATGTAATACTGATTCCATTATTCCAGTTGTTCTAATATTAGATACAAAAAGTTCTTCTGGAACTAATCGTTTTAATTCAGGAAGTATATAATCTTCCATCATTGTCTTCATTTCAGTTGGTACCCCTGGAAGTAGAAAAAACCAAGTATCATCAATAATACAAGAAACTCCTCTAGCAGATCCTTTAGGATTTGATATAACATTACCCTTTTTAGGAACTAAAGCCTGATTTTTATTAACTTCAGGCATAGAAATACCCCTAGTTTTAAAACGAAATTTTAAATCTTCAAGATATTGTTCATCAATTTCTAGCTCTGTATTAACAAAATCGCAATAGGCATCAAGAGTAACATCGTCACTAGTAGGACCTAAACCTCCAGTACAAATTACTATATTTGCTTTATCAACTGATAAAGACATGGCATTAATGATTTCTTCTTTCTCATCTGGGACTGTTGTTCTCCATGTTGGCAAAATCCCTATGTCAATTAATTTCCTTCCAATCCAAGCACCATTTGAATCAACCGTATAGCCACCTAGTAATTCATTCCCAATAGTTATGATTGAACTTTTCATGTAATACTTATTATTGCTTTTGTTATAACACCTGAATATAATCCGGCTATTAAATCATCGGACATAATACCTAGACCTCCCTCTAATTTTTCAAATCTATTAACAGGATAAATTTTAAATATATCGAATAGTCTAAATATTATGAATGCGGTTAATAACCAGATTGCAATTTTAGGTACAAAAAGCAATGCTACCCACATCCCAACACATTCATCAATAATTATATAAGAAGGATCTTTAACGTTATTTTTTCTCTCAATAAAGCCAGTTGAAAAAACACCAATTGTAAAGATTAACAATAAAATAAAAATTAGATTAAGAGTTTTTATATCTGGTAAATAGATCCAGCCAAGAACAGCTACAAGACTTCCCATGGTTCCTGGTGCAAATGGAAAGTATCCTAAACGAAAACAAGTTGAAAAGAAATCCGCACCAAAAAAAATAATTGTTTTCACATATTACGCTTTGAATTACCTATAAACAAACGAATGGCATATCTATTGACATATAGATAATTTATCCCAGTGTAAACTGTAAATATTGTGGTTAATAATACACAATGCCAAATTAGATTAAATCTATCAATAAATTCTATATAAATTGAATTGTTGAAATCTGGAAAGTTTTTAAAAGTTAAATAAATTAAAATTATAACTATTGAAATAAGTTGAATTCCTGTTTTTGCCTTTGCTACTTTACTTGTTACTAAACTTATTCCTTGATTGATAAAGACCATCCTCAAGCCAGTAACAAATAAATCCCTAAAAATAATCAAGATGACCATCCAAAAAGGTATTTTCCCCAATAGGGCAAAAGAAAGGAATGAAGAAACAACAAGAATTTTATCAGCTAATGGATCTAAAAACTCACCAGCTTTTGAGACAAGATCCTTTTTTCTTGCAATATGCCCATCAAAAGCATCTGTAATAGCTGCAATTATAAAAATTATTAGAGCAAAAAGTTTTGACCATGGAGATTCATAAAATAAAAAAAGTATGAAAAGAGGAGTTAATAAAATCCTGCCAATAGTAAGTACATTAGGAAGCATTATATTTCTCTCCGACCTTCAAGTGCACTCACAAGTGTTGCTTCATCTGTATACTCTAAATCACCTCCCACAGGTATTCCACTAGCTAATCGAGTAATTTTTACATCTTTTTCTTTTAATACTTTTGCTAAATACAATGCGGTGGTTTCACCTTCTGAACTTGGATTTGTCGCAAGTATAATTTCCTCTGTTCCAGTAATTTTATCAAGAAGAGTAGAAATATGAAGTTTTTCTGGTCCAATTCCATCTAAAGGGGATAAAACCCCTCCTAAAACATGATATTTACCATTATAATGTTTAGTTTTTTCAAAAGCTACCAGATCAGTTGTATCCTCCACTACACATATTAACATATTATTTCTATTCTCATCAGAACAGATGGAACAGGGTATAATTTCAGAAATATTATGACATGTTGGGCATTCATGTATTTGTGCTTTTACGTCACTAATTGCTTGAGAAAGTTCTTCTGCCCATAGATTTTTTGACTTTAATAAAAAGAAAGCCATTCTCTCTGCAGTTTTTTTACCAATTCCTGGGAACTCAGATAAGCCCAATACAAGTCTGTTAAATGATTCAGGTAAACCGTTCACTAAGAATCACTTTGTAAATTCAAATTACCTAATTCACTCATCATACTACCAGATACTGAAGACATTTTTTTCTGTGATGCTTTATTAGCCTTTTTCACACCTTGATTAACAGCTGCTACAACAAGGTCTTCAATCATCTCTATATCATCACCCAACAAATCAGGATCAATTTTTAAGGATAATAATTCATATTTACCATTAATTTTTGCTTCAACCATACCACCTCCAGCCTGACCGATTAAAACTAATTTTTCAAGTTCAGCTTGAGTTTCCTCAATCTTTTTCTGTACATTTTTCGCTTGTTTTAAAATATTTTGAAAATTTCCTTTACCAAACATTTTCTCTCCTATTTATCTTTAAATTTTAATTCTCCACCAAATACTTCTAGCATTTTTTTTGTCACTAAATTTTTTTCCTTATTATCCTCTGATAATTTTTTTTCACTTATTACGAAATCAACCCTTAATTCCTTGTTTAAAATATTATTTAAACTTTTTTCAATTTTTCTTGAATTCTTCTTTAAAACTTCAATTTGAAATTTATTACTTTTTGAAAAAGCTATAATAATTTTAGATCCAACAACTTCTATTGGTTTACCACTAGATAAAAAAGTCCCAATAGAAGCTCCACTTTCAGATACTTTTGAAAGTAGAGATTTCCAATTTTTAGAAACTTCTTCTAACAATTCAATTGAGTCAGCTGATGATTCAATTTTAGCTTCAGGATTTATTTTTTTAGTTTTTTTCTTTAGATTATCAGTGTTTTTGTAATTAACACTAGAAGTATTTAATTCTTCATCAGAAACTAATAAATCGTTTCCATCCTTTTTTTTCAGCTTTTGACTTTCCTCATTATTATTAACCAAGTTTTCTATTACAATTTCTTTTTTATCGATAATATTTTCAGTTTTCTTTAAATCGATTGAAGTATTTGATTCAATATTTGTTGTAGATAGTTTTTCAATTAGGTCTTCAATGATTATTGACGAGTCCATCTCTAATAATTTTAACATCATTACTTCTACATATACCTTAGTTTGTTCTATATGTTTTAGTTCAGATTCCATTTTACTCGAAATATCTAGAATTCGAATGATATCTCGAGAGTTCCATTTTGTGGAATTTTCCTTGTATTGAGATTTTAAATCTGATGTCATATCTAAAATTTCTTCTCCTTCATCAATAGTAGAAATTAATAGGTTTAGTAAATGACTATTAAAACCTCTAATAAAATCACTCAAAGAATAACCGCTTACATAAATTTGATTTAGAATTTTTAATAAAGAATTTCTGTTTTTAGATAATAATGAATTAGAAACTTTAAAGAATATATCTACTGGTATGATTCTAAGCATTTCAATAGCATCCTTCATCGTGATATTATTGCCAGAAAATGCTAGAAGTTGATCTGTTAAACTTAAAGCATCTCTTAAACTCCCATCTGAATTATTTCCAATTAAAGTAAATACTTCATCCTCAATAGAAAAATTTTCTTTTTTTGCAATATTATTTAAACATTCATTAATAGTTTTTACAGAAATTCTATGAAAATCATATCTTTGACATCGGGAGATTATAGTTGGTAAAACCTTATTCGATTCTGTTGTAGCAAAAATAAATTTTACATGTGCTGGAGGTTCTTCAAGAGTTTTAAGTAATGCGTTAAAGGCTGCTTGAGTTAACATATGCACTTCATCAATTATGAAAATTTTATATCGTGAATTCATAGGTGAGTATTTTACAAGATCCCTCAAATTTCGTATTTCATCTATGCCTCGATTTGATGCACCATCAATTTCTATAACATCCATATTACGTGAAGATGATATTTCTTCACAATTGTTACATCCATTACAAGGGTTACCACTATTCCTTTCAATGCAATTTAATGCTTTTGCTAAAACACGAGCTGTTGTTGTCTTTCCAACACCTCTAGGACCACAAAATAAATAGGCATGTGCAATCCTATCTTTTTTAAATGAATTTAAAATTGTTTGTGTAACATGTTCTTGACCTAGAATGTCATGGAATGTTTCGGGTCTATATTTTCTTGCTAATACTAAGTAACTCATTTTTACCTTTGCGAGTTATAAAGGTATCTAATTTACTCGACCATTCAATGTAAGTTATTTCTACCAAAATGTGATAGAGTACTTTAAAACTAGTTAATTAAATTCTGTACTATTAAAAACAATTGATAAGTTAATTAGAATTAATAGTTGTAGTAAACATAAGTATAAAGAATTTTAACTTTAAGCATTGAATAAAAATAATACATATGAGTCAGCATGGAATGATGAAGATGCTGAATGGTATTCAAAAAATTGTGGAGAACATTTATCCACAATTTTATCAGTTCAATTGGCAAATTTAAAACCTTCTGATGTCGTATTAGATATTGGATGCGGAAGTGGTAATTCATGCCGAAAAGCTGCGGAATTTACAGTTACTGGCAAGGTAATTGGTATAGATCCAACTCCAGGAATGATTAGAATTGCGAAAAGGTTGTCAAAAAAAGAAATTTTACAAAACCGTATTAATTATTTTTATGGTTATGCCGAGGATATTCCATTTAGCAACAAGTCTGTTGATGTAGTATTAGCTATAAATTCCATTTTTCACTGGGGTAATATAAAAAAAGGTATTTTGGAAACATTTAGAGTTTTAAAAAGTAATAAATTTTTTTTTATTGCTGATCAATTAAAAAATGATAATACGATGAATGCTAAGGGGAAATTAGCTTACGCAGAGAATATGATATTATTATTGAAAAATTTAGGTTTTAATAAAAGTTCTTATAAAATATATAACATAAAGAATGATCAAATGATATTTTTTTCTTCAAAAAAGGTCGATTAAAAAAACTTATTTACTATTTTTCTTTTTTCTTCTAAAAAAACCTTTTTTTGCTGGTTTCTCTTCTTTTTTTGATTTTTTCTCAGATATAGTTTCTTTTACAGGCGAATCACCTTGGGCTTCTAATCGTTTTTCCCAATCACTCATTTCTTCTTCAGCAGCAGTTTTTGAAGGTTTTTTAGATTCTGATATATTTTCCTCACCTTTTTCGATAAGTTCTTTAAGTTTTTCATTTCTTTCTGCGGATTGTGATTTTAACATATCAAGTAATGTTGTTACCTCATCATTGAAATCAGCAACTGTTTTTTCTAGTCGCCTCATCAATTCTTCTAAAAATTCTTCTCCATACCCTGGCGCAATACCATCAGTTAATTGATTGATTTTAGCCATTAAAAATTCTTTTTGTGCGTCTACATTGACTTCTTGTTCTTCAACCATCAATTGCCCTCCAATAATTAGATATACTAAAAGAATATATATGTTTCAATTGTTTTTTACCAATTTTTAAGGAATTAAAGAAATTACTTTTTTTGGAGATGCAAGTACAGATACAGCTTCAAAAATTTCTCTACCTGTAAATAAACCTACACCAAGACCAAAAAATCTATTATACCAAATCATATCAATTCTAGGACGTTTTTGTATGTTCCAAATTTCAGCAAAGGTTAATCCTAAAGATGCTCCAATACCAAAAGCTAACATTTTTTTCCATAAAAGCCCATCATCTAATAATGGTTTATATGATATTGATTCCAAATCTTCTAATGAAAACTGCATTTTTTTTATTGGTGATTGAAAATCGATTGTATTTTTTGTGTAATTAAGAAATGTACCAGTAAATAACTTCCCATTTTTATGTTTAATTAAACAATAAGCTCCTAATGGAATATCATCCATGACATTATAATCTTGCAAAAAACTTAATAAATCCAATTGTTTTTGACGGTTTTCATTAGATATATATGGATGACTACCAGCTTTATATTTTAAACGTTGGAGTTGAAGCCACGAATATCTTCTCTTTTTAATTTTTCTTCTATTATTTTCAGAATAAATAATTTTTGCCATATAACGATTTTCAGATAACTTATAAAATTGTGCACTTTCAAAATTATTTATATCAGGAAACAATCCAATTAAGGAATTTTCTGCCGCATCAATAGATGAGCCCACTTTTATTGACAAAACAATAATATCCTTATTGTTTTCAGCAATAAGAAATTGGGATATAATAAAAGTATATATAAAATATTTATTTAGATTCAAGTAGCTTTATTATTTCACCATCTTCTGGGAACCGATCCAAAAGTTTTTTTGAAAAAATTAATTTACTTTCTAATGCAATTTCAAATACGCCACCGCCTGAAGGAATAAAGGTCAATTGTTTAATATCAGTACCATACTTCTCAAGAATTTCGCTTGCCAAACTGGAAGCCTTGGGGAGGTAATTTCACTGGTTACAATATTCGATGGATATTTTCATAATTTCTCCTATTTATAAAAAGAACACACCCAAAACACACCAAAAATAGCAAGGAGAATTGATAGTGCTATTAAAAACTTAGCAGCTTTATCAAAACCCTTCCTTCCAGAATCAAATTTTAATACAGTTTTTAAGTCATTATTCTTCATAAAATGTTAAAAATCAAATACTGTCTCAATTGTAGTCTGCTTAATTGGTTCAAGCCCAGTTCCTTTATCACGATAAAATTGCTTATAATTCCATACAACGCTTACTCCTTTAGCAACTTCATATCCTAGCCGATATCCTAAAACTGTATTTATTGTAGGGTTTTCAAAATCAAATGGATTTTCATCATTGTTTCTTTGAAAAAAAGCTTGGGCTACGCTGAGCTTAGGTATATTCTCAGTATTTACATTTATGTTTGTATTGAAACTTCTAAATTTGATGGTGTCAGCTACCATATTTGCATAAGAAGCTTTAAAATTAGCGATATTTAGCAAATCAAAACCAAGAGATCCATAATAACCTTTTGTATTTATTTTTGTTGTTGAATCAGCAAATACTAACATGTCTTTGGTAAAAACTTCGGTGCCAGCATCAGAATATATTGGTAAAATTCTATTAAGATCGTAGGCTTGATCAAAAAATTTCGGTAGAAAATAATCGTTCTTAATACGGTATTCGATACTAAAAGTAATAAACTTTAAAATAGTTCCTCGCAAACCTGGTACAGTAAAACCAGTGCCAGAACGTTCAGTCCTAGAAAATTGTTCACTATCAACTAAAGGAAAATTTAAACGATTAAATTCAGAGTATACCAATAGACTAAAAGACTCACTATTTACAATTGGATACCCAATATCTAAAGTAAAACCATTTGCTATACTTTTATTTTTTTCTATACTAAATGGTGTAGGTTTTAAACTAAGAGAATCGTCTAATTGATCATATATATTATCTCCATCTGCATCTATATCCCATCTTGATGAATCAAGACCATAATGTGGGTCCGGGAGACCATCTCTATCTGTATCATTCCAGAGTTTTGTACTATCAGGGAAATCATCAAAAATATCTGGATAAGTATCATCATCAGTATCTTTTAAACCAGAAAACTGGTTCATGTCTGTAACATAACTAACACCTAACGTCAATGGAATATTCTCAGAAACAGTAAAAGTACCTCTAAGACCAAGAATTGTACCTCCTCTGACAAAATCTTTAATATTAGCTAAAAACAACTCAGAACCGAAACGATTTAAATTAAGACCAGTATTAAGACCTACACGCCTGACAGTTGGAAATTCCATCATATTGGAATATCCAGATAATAAACCACCGTACCCTAGTGTAATATTCTCAAGTGATCCAATTTTAAACCAAATTGGATCTGATTTTTCAGCCCATCTTATATAAAGAAACTTATCTAATAAATCTGTGGTTTCATCCCATTCGTCTTTTCTGATATTTCCATCATTGTCAACATACAGAACTAAATCCAACCCTATACCTAATTTACCAAGATTAATTTCGGGCCTTAGAGCTAACTGGTTAAATATTTTTCCATCAATTGTTGCGGAGCCTACTCCTAATCCCATTCCAAAGGGTTTTGGTAGATCTGGAGTAGTTTCATCAGTATCATTAGTCTGGTTCAAGGTGTCTGATAGAATTTCATTAGTTTCTTCTTCTTCTTCAAATAAATTCTCAATTTCCATATTCTCATTATCCAAATTTTCTTCAGCTGGAATATCTTCTTGAACTGAAGAATCATCCGTTTCTTGGAAATCTTGATCTTCATTTTGAAGTTGAACATCTTCTGGTTCAGATTGAATTTCTTCTGTCGGTTCATTTTCAGGGTCAACTGGAATTTCTTCTGGATCCGCTGGTGTTGATAAAACTTGACCAGTTGCTGTGGACAATGTCATTTGACCAGGACCTAGAGTAACAGATTGACCACTTATAGTATTAAATATATCTAGAACTCCTTCTAGGCCGTAAAATTTATCAAAACCCATTTGATTAATTATAGACCAAAATTGGGTTCCTTTTACACTTGCTACTGAGACTGGAGTCTCTACACGAAAATCTTTTTTCTTATCTTTTTTTACATCAATAAGAATTTTTCCAAAGTTTATATCTATTGTACGTGTATTTTCAGTATCCATAAATTGAAATTGTGTATCTTCTCTAATTTTCAAAATACTTTTGTCATCTAGGTATATAACCATACAAAAGCCTTCTTTTCCAACGTTTATAATATCCCCTGAATAGATTGGGCCACCAGGTTTTGTAGTAGTAAAATTTCCTGAACCTAAAGATTTTAGCTGAACATCTCCGCGCAATTTTGTAACTCTAGCTATGGTTTCTTGCGTATAAAGGTTTGATATAAAAACAATAAAAATTAAAAACAGATAGTAATTCTTTAATATTAGAAAAACTTTAAATAATCTTTTTGGATTTTTGTTCATACTTAATAGTATTAATTTAGTTTAGAATTTACTTTTAGATAAAACAATCACCTAACTACGTGTTAATTAATATTCACCTAATTATTCTATTTATTTAAATTTAAAATGTTAGTTATTTCTTTTGTTTGATCTTCGTCACATAAAAAAAGAAACGAAATCCATTGGTTCAGCCCGTATTAGCATACTAAATTCTATTATCTAAAATTATTACTCCTCAAAACTTTAAATTCAATAATGAAAATATTTTATATAATCAAAAGAAAGAAAGATGGCTGACTTTTTTGACAAATTAATTAAAGAAGAACCTTATACAGAATACTCTCTTGATATGTTTTCTAGAAGCACTGGAAAAGATCATGCAGAAATAATGCAATTCAACCGTTGGCGAGATCAGGTTAGCAATGCAAATAAATATACATTTGAAGTACCCCATCTTAATGCACAGACTCCTGAAATTACTGTAAGAAGAGAAAATGGCGACGAATACAATTTAATTAGTTTTGCTAGTTATAATTATCTTGGTTATTCATATCATCCTCAAGTAGTTGAAAGTGCAAAAGAAGCCCTTAATAAATATGGTCTTGGAGCAACTGGCTCTCCAATCCTAAATGGAACGTTCCAAGTACATAAAGAATTAGAAGATAAAATTACAAACTTTTATGGTCAAAAGGATTATGGGGTAACTCTTTTTTCTTCAGGTTATGGTGCAAATCTTGGTACAATATCAGCTTTTGTTCATAAAGGTGACCATGTGGTTTTAGATCGTTCTTCTCATGCTTCACTTATTGATGGTGCAGTTCTTTCTCAAGGGAAGATATCTCTTTTTAGACATAATGATGCAGAATATCTTGAAAAAGTGTTAAAAAGATTGGACTACAAAAATTCTAGAATTTTAGTTTGCTGCGAAGGTGTTTATAGCACTGATGGAGATTATGGGACCCTTAGAGATATAATTGATATTTCTAAAAAGTATGGTGCCGCTGTTTTAGTGGATGAAGCCCATTCATTGTTGGTTGCCGGTGAAAAAGGTCGAGGTGTATGTGAAGAACAAGGAGTTTTATCCGAAGTTGATATGATAATTGCAACATTCAGCAAATCTTTTGGTGGTGTTGGTGGTTGTCTTTATGCAAAAAAGAAAATTACTAATTATATAAACTATTATGCTCGGTCTCGTATGTTTTCCTGTGCCCTTGATCCTGGAGTTGCTGGAGGACTAATTAAATCTGTAGAGCTTGCTGGAGCTTCTGATGGTAATGAACGTAGAAAAAGAATTACAGAAAATGCAAATTATTTAAGATCAAAATTAGCTAATCATGTTGATATTGGAACATCCTCTAGTTGGATAATCCCAATTATTTATGGTGATGAACGCCTTACCCTACCACTAAGTGATTATTTACAAAAGAATGGTATAGATATTTCATTAATGACATTTCCAGCTGTTCCCAAAAATAAATCCCGTATTCGCGCCTTTGTTACTTCTGAGCACACAAAGGAACAACTTGATATCGGTGCTGAAACTATTCTTAAGGCCGCTAAAGAATATAAATTTTTCAAGGACTAAATGACTAAAGGACTTAAATATGGAACACTACCCTAGTGACGACTTAATTATTTGGGAATTTAATTTTGCTCTGACAACCTTTTTTGAAGTTGAAACAGATTTGTTTCATAAATACTTACCCTCAACAATAAATCCTATGGAAGTATCCCCAGGTATTGGTTTAGTAAACCTTACAGCATTTAATTTTCCTGCTGGTGGATTAAACGGAAAATTACCGGAATTTCAAGAGTTAATTTTTAGTGCTATAGTTTCTCCTGATCTTTCTCGTGGCGTACCTAAATTCGCTATGTATGTCTTATCTCTAGGAAGTAACTGCCAGGAACATCTTATTCATAGTGCTGATTACTATAAACTTCCTATACATGGGATGCTTACTGATACCATTGTTGATCCAAACTCAATTTCAATAGACTATTCTGATAAAGATGGAAAGATTTTAAATATGAATAATTGTTCTCCTGAAACTAATTTTAGAAATGAAGAAAGGTATTTTCAGGCTTTTACTTCAGATGGTGACAATCTTACTATTGCAGATTGTTATATTGAAGCTCCCCTATTTGAACATCAATTGACAAATGATGCTGGATCCTTAAATGTTCATCCTTTCTTGAAAAATATTGATTTTGAATTAGCAGATCCACTGCCTTACTTACAAATGATTAGCCGTCCAGGTGAAATTGGCCGCCAATTTTATTATAGACCAAGCAAGTTTTAAAAAATTATTTTCGCCTGAACATTCTGCTATTACTGTCTCCACCGCTTAATATGTAAGCAATCAAATCAAATACTTCATCTTCTTTAAGCATTGACAATAATCCTGATGGCATTGGAGATAAAAGTGACATTTGAATATCTAGTACCTTGTTCCTATCAATACTGACAACATTATTTGGATTAAACATGTCAATGTTAACCATAACATCATTGTGATTTAAATTAACTATAAGGCCAGTTATAATCTTTCCATCGTCCATAGTAATATCAGCCGGAGCATATTGATCGCTCATAACTTTACTTGGATTAATAATATTATCTAATAAATCATGGGCTGAAAATCTTCCAACTGAGCTAGTAAGATCTGGACCTGTCATACCACCCTCATTATTAAACCTATGACAAGAAAAACAACCCGCAACAGAGAACATTTTACGTCCTTTTTCAAAATCTCTATTTTTTAATTTCTTTCCAATCTTTCTACTTAGTTCATTTACAGTCCATTCTTTTACATATTCACGCTCAATCATGTCTTGAGCCATCAATTCAAATGGAGATTCAGCTACAAGATCCTTTTCAAGGATAGCATCAACCATTGGTCTTTTATCCTTCGGAACACTACCGAGTGCATCATTGAGGATTAATTCAATAAACTTTTCAAAACTTGCCCCACCTTTATAAACCTTGGCGCGATTAAACCATTCAAAATACTCAATTCTTAGTTCATCTGTCCAACCGTTCTCTATAAATCTAAGAGATCTAGCAAATTCTATCTGTTCTTCTTGAGTAGCAGAATTCCGTAATAAGGTCATCGTTTTTTTTACAGTAAAAGGAGACTCAAGATAACAAAGTGTTTCAGCCAGAAGCCAATTCTTCGGGAATGATTCAGATGGAAATAAATCCTCAAGTTTTGTTATTATCTTTTGAGATAAGATTGGTTCTGGTTTGCCAAACCGACTAAAAATAATTTGGAAAGTCCTCAGAAATGTCAATTCACTATCATCGTCTAATCGATTTATATCAATTTCTAAAAGTGATTCAATCAAATCCTCCCTCAAAGCTAAGTCAATAGGCAAATCAGTAATTTTTCGTTGAACTGAATCAATTCCGCC
Organism: Fidelibacterota bacterium; assembly: GCA_002715465.1. The sequence goes on from PAYY01000005.1 coordinate 71,604, forward strand.
AACCTTAGCTAAAGCTAAAAGTGCTTCAACCCGTATCTTAGGATTCCTTTCAGATAGTCCTTTATTTCCCCATTCTTCTATAGGCTGATGCATTATTGCAGTTCTAGCTGCCCACCGAATAAACCGATCTTTATGGTCCAAATGATTCCAAGCTTTATTTATAGCTCTACGATCAATTTTTCCGTGATAACTCTCTAATTGTTTTCTAAGACGAACAATATTTTTATCTCGGACTCTAGTTTCTTTAGATAAAGAAGTATCAGAACCTGTATAAGTAATCCGATAAAGACCAGATTGAACTTTCCTTCCGCCTATTGCAAAATACATTGCTCCATCTTTTGGGTGTATAATAACATCAGTTACAGGAAGAGGTGCCCCTGATAAAAACAATTCACTGGTCCCAGTATATGTTGATCCTTGCTCTTCAAGATGAACGGCATAGATCTTCCCCCAACTCCAATCAAGAATAAATAATGCTTCTCTGTATTTAGGTGGAAATTTTGCATCATAACCAAATGTAACCCCTGTTGGTGAACCAGGCCCAATATTGACAACTGGCGGAAGGTTGTCAGCATAAAATTCCGGTCGTTTTCCAGCCCCATTCCGCCATCCCCAGGTTGACCCACTGGTCACATGAACAACTCTTGTTGGGCGGTACCAAGGAGTATTAAAATCCCATTCCATATCAGCATCATAAGTAAAGAGTTCCCCGGATCTATTGAAAGCTCCATCATAAATATTCCGAAAACCTGTACTTATTATTTCCCAGTTTTCTCCATCAGGAGAAATTTTATATATTATTCCACCAGGAGCAAATCTATCAACATTATGTCCTCTACCATCAGGTATTCTTGGTAAGAGATGGTCCTCACCCCAATGCATTGGGACTCTAGAACTATTAACGTTTGTTAAGTCAGCATTATTCCCAGTAATCATATATATTGATTTTTTATCAGGAGATAATAAAAGTGCATGTACACCATGGTCATACTTAGAAATCATTTTCCTCAAAAATTCTACTTTATCTAATTCTCCATCACCATCAGTATCTGTAATTCTGTATAAGCCACTATCCATTATAAAATCATAATCATTAACAGCTACATATAAGGCATCAAATGCCCATAGCATTCCATTAGCAGCTCGAATATCCACAGGTATCTTTTTAATAGAAGATGAATCAAGTGGCTTCCCTAATTCGGGAGGGTCAAATTTGTATAGCCCACCATACTGATCGCTGGCAATAATTCTACCTAAATCATCTATGCATAATGCCACCCATGAACCCTGTTGATCTGATGGAACTGAATAAAGTAATTCTACCTCAAATCCATCAGGAGCATTAATAAGATTAACAGGAGTAGCAATATTTTGATTTTCTAATGAAATAGATTCATTTTGCGCAATAAGAAAATTGATAAAAAGAAAAGATGCTAAATAGATTTTCATGCTGGAATTATTAGAAGATTGAATCATTGTAATACATGGTTTAATCAATTACATGCGTCGGGATCATTTTTGAAAAAATACGGCTTATAGTTTGAATTAGAGGGATCCATACAGCCAACTAGGTCAACTATTTCAATTTTCCTAAAATGAGTATTATGAGTTTCCGCCTGTAGNGCNANNCTACCTNNTTTAATTGATTNTCCGCTATCTGCATATTTGAAGTTTGTAAANACACCNAGNGTGTCACCATTAAGAATAAATTTTGCTAAAGAGTCAGCAAAAACTAAAACTTCAGCTCTAATCCAATCATTTTTATGATTTAAGGATATTGATGCTAATTCTTGACTACAGTTAGGAGTTTCCTTTGCTGTCGTCTTTGAGGCTCCATTACAGAGGTTTATAACCGCTTTAGGATTATCTTCTGTTCCCCTTTGTAAAAGTTGTGCTTCTACAGAAACAGGAAAATCCTGATCTTTTGTCATTGAACTCATTGGTTCAGAATGAAACATTATTCCATTGTTTCTAAATGCCCAACCTGGCCCTCCTGGAGTCTGATCCCCAACAAATCTATACTCTACTGCAAAAAGGAAATGAGAATATATCTCCTCCCTTGCAAAATGGCCAAATTCACCATTCCAGCGTTTATAGCCAGAATAATCAACCATTAATAACCCATTTTCAACTTTTAAGGTATTAAATGGATTAGCATTATAATCGTAACCAGAAAAATGATAATTCCAGTCATTCAAATCTTTACCATTAAAAAGTTGCTTCCATGCTGTCTTTGGAATGCTGGAAAGATCCTGCCCAAATACTGTATTGATATTTAGAACTAAAATGATCTTCAGACAGGCTATTAATCGAATTATTTCCTTTAGCATTTATATAACCTTTTTAATCTATAAGAGATCTACTGATTAACATCTTCAACCTCAGAAGTGTACGTATATCCATATGGAAGCCAATTACCACCAGGACCACCAAAGGCTCCCATATCATTTCTAACAGAATTAGAATCAGGAGTTTCATCAATACCACTATCAATAACTCTAGGTACTCCACCATCCACGCAAAAACTCCATTCAGGATCATTATATGAGGGATCTGGATTGCCAGCATCAACCATAGACGATTTCGTAAAAATATATTCACCAAGGAATGTTCCCCAACCTGGAATACGCGGACAAAAGCTCGTTAAGTTTCCAGAAAAATCTACATATCCTGTATATTCTTCAAGGTGTATCATATCTAATGCTCCACAACACGCACCTAAGTTTACATTTGTCGCCCCCATATCAATGGAACCGTTAGAAACCCCCTCAGTTCCACTACCAAATCCTGAATAGGATAAAGTAATATTTGATCCATCAGTATTTTTGAAAGCAGCATTATCAGGATGACTTGAGGTAACTACAGTGTTTAATATGTTCCATTCACTTGCTTCAANATATCCACCACCACCACTTTCTTCCGCAATATTTCCCGCAATAGTGCTATTAACAGCGACTAAATCTGAATTTATCATATATAATCCTGCTCCTTCAGATGTAGCTTGGTTATTTCCAATAATACTATTTAGCAAATTAATTTTAGAAAAAGTTGACATATAAAGGCCTGCTCCATCTTCGCTTCTGTTCCATATTACTGTTGAATGATATGTTTTTATTTCTGATACATATGCATATACACCACCACCGTTCTCTTCAGCTGTATTGTCATATATTCCAACCATGTCCGTTAATTCCAACTGTGCTTGATCTAAATAAATGCCTCCACCAGAATTAGATGAAGAATTTCTGAGAATCATAATATGGGAAAGTTTCGCGGTGNTCTGCTCAAAATAGAGGCCACCACCACTACCTTTGTAAAAGTTGTCATCCGTGGAACAATCAAAAGTCTTATTATTAGTAATAATTAAATGATCAAGAGTGGGACTTGCCTCTTTCGCATAAATTCCTCCGCCCTTTGGTGCTAAGCCTCCCGTAATGGTAAAGCCCGAAAGTCTAGCATCACTGGTCTCACCATTCGCAAATCGGACCCCACTACCTAATCCTTTGGCATCAATAATGGTCTTGGAGATAAAGGATGTATCTCCATCAGTAATATATTGACTGGCTACCGTAATATTCTTTCCCTTAAAGTCTACAAGACCTTCATATGTACCTGGCTCTACTATAATAACATCACCATCTTTGGCATCATCAATTTGAGACTGGAACGAAACATATTGAGGATCAGGAAGACACAGAGCTTCTTGATCTACTTCCTCCTCTGGGGTTTTCTTACATGCAAATGAAACTAATAGTAATAAAAATAGGAGTTTGTAATAGTTAGAAGAATATTTACCAATCATAATAGTTCCGTTTTAATATGCGTTTTTGAATAGATTTGATCTAAGCATTTCTAGTCCCAAACTAAACTAGCTCCCATATTTTTAATTATGCCATCCGGATCACCTTTATTTATGGAAGGAGACGAGTTTTTTAATGAATAATTATTCTTTTTGGGATTCACAAATTTGGGATCTGCAACAATATTCCCTTCATTCCAATTTAATGTGCCAGAATTATATTTATCTATTATTGAAGACTTTCCTCCATCAAGATTAGAATAAGATATGGTTAAAGAACTGCCTTCACCATATTCACCAAATAAAACCTCTAAATCTGCCTCACTATAGATTATAGAACTCTTAATAAAGACATTGGAGCCATTTGATATATGGATTCCATTAACCATAGTAGGATTCATCTCTCCAAAATATTGAATTATCATGGGATGGACCTTATCTGGGTATCCATTATCACTAATTGTGACGTTAGTAAATACTGGATTTGAGTATTCCTCTACAGTAATAGATCCTCCGTTTACATAAGTTTTATTATTTGCCAGCAAAACATTGGTAATTTTTGGAGAAGAATAACCTGTAATAAATAATGCGCCACTTGATAGAGCTGTATTACTAATTATTTTCACATCTTNAATAACNGGAGAAGATGAATAAAGACCAATACCGCNGCCTTTCTGCGACTCATTTTCTTTTATAATTAAATCTTTTAAAACTGGATTTGCCATACTACAAAATATTCCGCCTCCAAGAGATCCTTCACCTCCAGTTATAGTAAATCCGATTACCGCTGAACTAGAATCTTCGTTGCTAGAAAATGTTACTGCTGGATCATCGCCCTGACCCTTAATAACAGTTTTCTTTATAAATCGTTTATTGAGAGTTTGACTATATTTACTCGTTAGAATAACTTTTTTTCCATAAAAATCAATATTTTCTTTGTAAACCCCTTTTGACACCAAAATAGTATCACCATCCATAGACGAATCTAAAGCTAATTGAATCTTTTTATAGTCCTTAGGTACAGATATAATTTTACAATATAGATTAGTTGATGACGATGAAAGTATGATTAGTATAATGAAAAAATATTTAAACATTATTTTTTCCCTTACTTCAACTTTCTAATAATTATACTAATTATAGATATAGTCTGTATTTCCATATTTGTCGGTTTTAATCATTAATGCGTTCGAATTATTTTTATCATCATAAGCTTGTGTTGAGCCAGAAATAATAAAACCACCATCCAAAGTCTGTTGAACCGACGATGCCCATCCTCGGTTTGTTTCATAGAACTTATTCCATAATTCTTTACCATCTGAATCAAATTTTATTAACCATATATCCTGATCATCAGTCTCAATTTTGGTTGTAGCAACAACAATTAAATCCCCTCTATCAGATTCAATGGTAAATGAACTGGTAGTCTTTTTCCCATCAGTTGTTCTTTTTTTATACCATCGCAATTCTCCTTTTGGTGTGGTTTTTACTAATATTAAAGTTTGTTCTTCTTTCTGATCATTTGATTGATCCAGATATTCCCCACCAATTATAAAGCCACCATCAATAGTTTCGCTTACGTTATATGCAAAATAATTATCATTTCCATTGTTACTAAATAGATACTTACTCCATTCAATAGAACCATNTTCTTTGCATTTGATCAACCTTATCCTTTTAGGGCTTCCAGAAAATCCAACAACGATGTAACCACCNNCAGAAATTTTTCCTATTGAANAATATTGTTGATTAGCNCGATGATCACGAATATCAGNAACCCAATTTTCTTGTCCTTCTGAACTTATGTTTTTAATCAGACCATTAACTGTTAAGGCTACAAAATCTTCATTTCCAATTTCTATAACTGATCGATACCCACTATTAGGATCATTCATCGACCATTTAACAATTCCAGTTGAATCAGTTTTTGTTAGTGCATAAGCAGCCATTATATACCCACCATCAGAAGTTTCTTTCAATTCACTAAAACTACCAGGAGAGTATGGGAATATCCTTTTTTCCCAAANGATATTCCCTCCATTATCAGTTTTTATGAGTACACAAGAATTGCTAGAATAATCAGTTCTCAATAAACCAAGAAATCCACCATCGTTAGTTGGTATAGAAAAATCCGCCAAATCATTTTTTCCTATATCTATAATTTTCATGAAACCTGAATATCTACTCTCTTCCATATCAGCACAGGACCAAGTNACTATGAATAATAGANNGGAAAGAAGTTTTATAAAATTGTTTATGAGAAGCATATATTTTCCAAATACATAATACTTAATTTATGTATTATTGAAATTATATCGTTCACTTAATGCTGTACTTATAATTAAGATTTTTTCCCTTTTGCTGGAAGAAATCTGTTAGGCTGAGGAATAATCTTAGTTCTAATTGCTTCTTTAGTCCATAGTTCTTTCATTTNATTAAAAATTTCGGGGTTCTTTTTTGAGAGATCTAACATCTCAGTTCGATCCTTTANAATATTATATAANTCCCATTTACCAATGCTACGTTTCATAACAAGCTTCCAATCCCCTTTCCTTATAGCACGATTACCTTCATGTTCCCATAAAAGNNAATCCCTTTCTAGNGTATCATCAACAAATANAGAAGCTAAACTTTTTCCCTCCATAGGTAGAATTGGACGATTCTTGTACACTTGTGGATACTTAGCTCTTGCCACATCAACACACGTTGCCATGATATCGATGAGATGTCCTGGTGTATGACGCAACTGACCTTTATCTTTTATTTGACTTGGCCAATGTGCAATTAACGGAGTAGAAATTCCACCTTCATGAACATAATGTTTGTATTCTCTAAATGGNACGTTAGAAACATTAGCCCAACCTTTTCCATATGCAATATAGGTTCCATCAGGNCCAGACANATTATTAGGACCCATACGTGTTAAATATCCATCTCTTGTCTGTTTAGGAATCATNTCTTTTTGTAATTCTTCCATTTTCATTGGGTGCATATCAGGTNGATCAGGTTTTGNGGACATCATTATTTTNTTCTCTAANGATTNCTCCCAATNTGAACGANTAACTTCNGCCTNNCCTCTTCCAAGANCTTCAGCNCAACCGCCATTATCCTGCATNTACAATATTAANGTNTTATTAAACTGACGAGTTTTCTNTAATTCNGNAANTAANCGCCCTATNCCTTGATCCATATTGTCAATCATNGCNGCATACACTTCCATATTCCTTGCTTCCCAGTTCTTATATTTTTGTTCATTCCAATTCATAGCGGAAGGGGGAATTTTCCAATCTTCATTTAGAAGTTTTAATCTTTTCATTTTTTCAATTCGTTCATTTCTGATTACCTCATATCCTTTATCATACGCACCTCTATATTTCTCAATGTCTTTTTCTAAGGCATGCATAGGCCAATGGGGAGCTGTGTAAGCAACATACATGAAAAAAGGTGATTCTGGATATTCCTTTTTATGATATTTTACATAATTAACCGCATGATCACTAATTGCATCGGTATAATAATATTTAAGGGGTTTATAGTTTTCATCATAGAAAGGTGAAATTTGGGTATTATCCCTTGTTAGGCTATTTGGATCATAAAAACTTCCGGCTCCGTGGATTGTTCCATAAAAATGATCAAAACCCCTCTGTAATGGCCAATTATATTTAGGACCATTAGGTTTGATATGGGGCGTAACGTGCCATTTTCCCGACATATAGGTTTTGTATCCTTCTGTTTTAAGCACTTCAGCTATGGTAAGAGCATTATTTGACAAATCTCCTCGATAACCATCTGTACCATCATCACTCATCATATGTCCAATACCAGATTGATGAGGGTATAATCCTGTCAACAAACTACCACGTGTAGGGCAACATCTTCCTGCATTATAAAACTGTGTAAAGCGTAAGCCATTAGATGCCAATCTATCTAAGTTAGGAGTATTAACTTCACCTCCATAGCAACCAAGATCCGAAAAACCCATATCATCAGACATAATGACCACTATATTGGGTCGATCATCCTTTGCAACAAATTTGGAGCAATTATAAAAAGTTGTGATGAAAATTAGTAAAATAATCTTCATGTTTATTTTCAATCTATTGTTATATACTTTCATTTTAAATCCTTTATTAAGATCAAATCTTTTTAAAACATCTATAGTCATCATTCTTGGTATTATTTACATACTTTGAAACAGGATAAGCTTGAATGCTATTAGAAAGATTTGAAGAAAAAATATTTGCACCATTCAACCAATCATTGATTTCATTGTTCTCTAGCAAAACCGGCATTCTATAATGGACAAAAGATAGATTATGAGAAGATTTTCTAGTNACTATNAAACAACCTTCNGTGTTATATANACCAGCAAAATGAAAAATTTCTCCATTTAAATGATGATAGTATGGAATTTTTGATGATTCATTACTTTTCCACTCATACCAACCATCGGCAATGATGATGCATCGCTTGGCTTCTCTAAAGGAAGGTTTTTGATCTAATGTCTCAGAACGTGCATTAATTAAATTCATTGGGGATTTTGCCCAAAGAGGTGAATAAGACCATTTTCTCATTTTAGGTTTATGTGTAAAAGTCAGAACTTCTTGAGATGGTGCAATATTATATCTTGGTGAAAGGTCAAGATTGTACATTTTTTTTATTGCATTTGTATTTGTCAGAGAATACCTACCACACATAATAATCCTTGTAATTCTTCATCCAATAAATCTTGGTAAAAGTGACTTAGGAATACATTTACCAATATAGGCAGCTACTATAATCATCCCTATTTGCGCTAAAGCCCTTAAAACATGACCTGTATTTGATAAAATGATTCCATTCATTGGTATGTCATTTATCCACATATTAATATTTGCCCAATATAATACAATAAGGAAAATAGAAGTTGTTCTACCAGCAATTTTTCTGCTTTTTCTAATAAAAAACCCTGAGCCACAAACCAACTCAAGAATACCAGTCAGATAAACCCAAAATTTGGGTGATCCTGGTAATATATCCGGAACAATGGGTACAAACCATTGGGAATCTATAAAATGCAATAAACCAACGTATAATAAAAAGATACCAAGCGCAATTGACAATACTTCAGAACTAAATTTTTTTAATGTTGTTATAACTAATCCATTCCTTACTAATATTTTATCGAATGATATTTTAATATACCAAAATACAAAATTAGGGATATCATTTCAAACATAACCCAAATTACTATAAAGGAGAATATTATAATTATCATGTTTTTTTCTAATGATATATAGTATCTATAGTTTAATTATGTATTATGAAGTGTGAGTCAATATGAAAACAATTCAAACCATCCTTTTTTGTCTTTTTACTATACTTACTGCTGAAGTTAAAAAACCTAACATTCTTTTTGCCATCGCCGATGATTGGGGTTGGCCTCATGCAGGTTCTTATGGTGATAATGTTGTCAAGACACCAACTTTTGATAAAATTGCTAAAGAAGGTTTATTATATAATCAGGCTTATTCCTCTTCTCCTTCATGCACACCATCTAGAGCTGCAATTCTTACAGGCCAATGGCACTGGCGATTAGAAGAAAGTGCTAATCTTTGGTCCACACTAAATAGCAAATTTAATGTTTACACAGATATTCTAGAAAATTCCGGCTATCATGTTGGATATACTCGCAAAGGCTGGGGTCCAGGTAAAATAGAAGTTGGAGGAAGGAATCAAAATCCAGCAGGGAAAAATTATGAGGATTTTGATCAATATTTATTCCAAAGGAAAGAAAATAAACCTTTATGTTTTTGGTTTGGCAGCTATGATCCTCATCGTGTCTATGAAAAGGGTAGCGGGAAAAATAGTGGTATTGATATAAATAAGATCAATATCCCAGACTTTTTTCCTACTACAGATATAGTGAAAAATGATATTGCTGACTATTATTTCGAAGTAGAACGTTTCGATCGTGAGGTTGGAGAAATTATACAAAAACTTAAAGAAATGAATGAACTTAATAACACTATTGTGGTTATTACTGGAGATCACGGTATGCCCTTCCCTAGATGCAAATCCAATCTGTATGATATGGGTGTTCGAGTACCACTGGCTATTAGTTGGCAAGCTAGAATTAAAAACAAGGGAAGAATTATAGATGATTTTGTTAGTCTCATTGATTTAGCTCCTACCTTTCTTGAATCAGCTGGAATACCAATTCCTAAAGAAATGAATGGTAAGAGTCTAATAAAAACCTTTTCATCAGAGAAAAGTAAACATATTCACGATGGAAGAAATTTTATAATTACAGGAAAAGAAAGACATGTGCCAGCTCAAGAAGCTCCAATTCAGGGTGGATATCCGTCAAGAGCTATACGTAATCACAATTTTCTACTAATCTGGAATATTAAACCGAATCGCTGGCCAGCTGGAACACCAAATGAGGATAAGGCCTATTTTGATAATATCTGGCTTGGTGATGCAGACCCTGGAGGGACAAAGAATGAAATAGTTAGAGGAAATAGTACTCCCGAAGGGAAAAGAATTTATCAATTAAACTTTGGTAAGAGACCAGAATTCGAATTATATGACGTTCAAAGAGATTCATTCCAAATACTTAACATTGCTTATGATCCAGTTTACAAAACTCTTAGGGAAAATATGTTTGCAACACTCAAAAATGAACTTATAGATACAAAAGATCCTCGAATGCATGGAAAAGGTGAATTGTTAGAAAACTATCCCTACTATGGAGGCGGCCCTACTAAGGAAGGTTTTAAGAATCAGATTAAATAATTCTGAGTCTAATATATTTGGAAAAAATTTTGGTGAGTTATGAGTAAAAGGGNGAAATTATAATTTTTCTCTCCTTTTCCTTTTGACCCTTTTATTCTGATCCAACTCCATTTTTCTCATTCTTATAACTTTGGGAGTTATTTCTACAAGCTCATCTTCAGCAATAAATTCAATACATTGATCCAAGGATAACTGTTTAGGTGGCCGTAAAGTCACTGTATTGTCAGAACCAGCAGCTCTCATATTTGTAAGTTTTTTCTCTCTTGTAATATTAACATTAAGGTCTCCATCTCTATTTCTTTCACCAATTATCATTCCATCATAGACCTCTGTACCAACATTAATAAATAGTTCTCCCCTATCAACCATACCAATACAAGCATAAGTTGTAACCTTACCTTTTCGATCTGAAACCAAAGCTCCTGTATTTCTTTGAGGAATAGGACCAAACCATGGAGCATATCCGTCAAATAACTTATTCATTATTCCTGCACCTTGAGTATCGGTCATAAATTGAGATCTAAAACCTATCAAACCTCTTGAAGGTATAGAGAACTCTAGATTAACCCGCCCTGTTCCGTGATTCTGAAGATTTGACATTTTTCCTTTTCGCACAGATAATTTTTCAGTGATTACACCAACCTTATCCTCTTGAATGTCTATAAGAACTTTTTCCATTGGCTCCAGAGTTTTCCCATTTTCTTCTATAGTAATAACATCAGGTTTCGAAACCATAAATTCGAAACCTTCTCTTCTCATAGTCTCAATTAAAATGGCCATTTGAAGTTCTCCTCTACCACGAACCTCAAAAACATCCTTTTTATTAGTTTGACTTACTTGCAAAGAAACATTTTTCAAAGTTTCCTTGTTAAGCCTTTCAGATAAATGTCTGGTAGTTAAATATTGACCATCCAAACCAGCGAAAGGACTGTCGTTTACATAAAAAAGCATAGAGACTGTTGGCTGATCTACCTTAATGCGAGGCAAAGGGTCAGGACTTTCATTATCTGAAATTGTATCACCAATAGAAATATTCTCTATACCAGCAAAGGCTATGATGTCACCAGCCTCCACTTCTTCAACCTGAATTTTATTCAAACCCTCATATGTATATAATGCTGAAAATTTTTGGTTTGGTATAGTATCCTCAATTGAACAAAGGGAATAAGGTTTATTCATCTCAAGTTTTCCGTTATTTAATCTTCCAACAGCGATCTGCCCAACATAGGAATCATAATCAAGACTTGT